>NZ_SNTY01000007.1 GCF_004377485.1 Alkanindiges illinoisensis | reverse complement strand
TTTTGCGAGACTAAAACATTTCCGTGCTATTGCAACCCGATTTGATAAGCTTGCACGAAATTATCAGTCTATGATTTACATTGCTTGCATGTTGATTTGGTGTAAAGCCAAATGAGGACACGCCCTAGTTTTTTTGAATTGGTTTTTTTGAATTGAGTATCCCGAATGTTGCAGTGTGAACAAAACGCCAGTCTAAAACCGTTTAATACTTTAAGCCTAAACAGCACAGCACGGTATCTGGCCAGTGTAACCACAGAAGATGACTTGCTGGCTATTTTGCAATCAGTCACTGCAAAGCGGTTGCCGATTTTTGTTTTATCAGGTGGTAGCAATGTTCTGCTGTCCGAGTTTATAGATGCGCTGGTGATCCGGCCTTTGCTGCGCGGCATCCGGGTTATTGCCGAGAACCCACAGCAGGTACTGGTTGAGGTCATGGCGGGTGAGGAATGGCATCCGTTTGTGCAATATGCGCTGGCTCAGGGCTGGTACGGGCTCGAAAATCTGTCACTGATTCCGGGATATGTGGGGGCGTCACCCATTCAAAATATTGGTGCTTATGGGGTGGAAGTCAGCCAGTATATTCATCACATTAAAGCATGGCATCTGCCAACAAGGCGCTGGCATATCCTGCAGCCAGCGCAGTGCCAGTTTGGCTACCGTGATAGTATTTTCAAGCAACAGCCAGGTGACTGGATCATTAGCCGGGTAGTGTTTTGCTTAAGCAAGCAGCCCCATCTTGCGCTAAATTATGGCGATGTACGTGAACAGGCCGGGTTACATCCAACCCCGGAATCGGTAGCAAAAGTCATTATCCAGATTCGTCAGGCCAAATTGCCAGATCCTAAAAAGATTGCAAATGTGGGCAGTTTTTTTAAGAATCCGGTCATTGATATTGCCCACTATGAACAGTTAAAACATCATTATCCCTTGTTAGGTTCTTACCCGCAGCCCAATGGGCAGGTCAAGGTGGCAGCAGGCTGGCTGATTGATCAGGCTGGCTGGAAGGGCAAGAGTATTGGTAGTGTAGGAATGTATGAAAAGCAGGCGCTGGTACTGGTCAACCGGGATATTGCTTCGCTGGCTGATGTGCAGCAGGTAAGTAAAGCCGTTCAGGATTCGGTATTCCAGAAATTTTCAATCCGGCTCGAGCAGGAACCGGTTCTGGTTAACTTTTAAACGTTAATAATGATAAAATGAGGAACTATGACAACAGCAGTATCGTGGCCTAAACGAACAATAAAGCGGCTGGCAGCCCTTGCATTGTTGGTGGTTGCCGTTGTGCTATTTGTTATGAGCCCATTTTATGCGCGCGCTATTCTGTGGGGTCTGAACAAAATCCCGGTAACGGTCAATCAGGTGGCTGCGGCCAGCCAGAAAGGCGATGGCCGTATTGAGGAAGTGGATCAGCCTGAACCGGGCTCACCAGAATGGCAACAACAGCAGCAGCAAATTGCTGAGCAGCAGGCGCAACAGTTATTAAAGGAATTTGATAAGCAGGAAGCCGCACAAAAAGATCAGCAGTCTGAGGATTCTGCCAATGGCACAACAAGTGAGAGTGCAGATGACAATACAGATAAAGCACAGAATGTCCCCAGTCTGGCAGAAACACTGGCCAAATTGCAGGACGATTATTTACAAGATAGCAGTCAGGTGCAAAAACAGTCTCCAAATACAGCTAGCAACCATGTTGGCAGTAATAAAGCAGCAAAACAGAATACAGCAAAAAAATTAACTAAAAATCAGGCGCATGTGATTGTGGTACTAGGCGGTGGATTAGGTCGTGATGCCATGCATAATATTGTAGTCAATGCCTATACCCGCATGCGTCTTGAGAAAGCAGTGCGCCAGAAGCAGCATAATCCATTGCCTATCTTGCTAAGTGGTGTAGAAGCGCCCTATATGCAAAACTGGCTTAAGGTGCATCAGGTGGACGCTCGTTTGCTGGAAAACCGTAGCATGAACACCTGTGAAAACACACGCTTTAGTGCCCTGTTACTGCAAAAAAAAGGTGGTGCCCCGCGTGTTGAACTGATTACGGATGCCTACCATATGCCGCGTGCCAGACGCCTGTTTGCCATGAATGGCATTGATACCATTCCTGTCGTAGCACCATTACCAAATGCACCAACCCGATGGAAGCCCAGCAAAAGCAACCTGATGCATAGCCGCCGGGCAACCTATGAAGCCATTGCCAGTATCCGTGATTTATGGTTTGGTGAAACCAACTGCCGTGAGGTGCCCTGATGAATAAACCGTATCCTTTTCAGACGCCTGCGGTACTGCGTGCAACCCAGTTGCCCTTGCCGGATCGTGAAAGTACCCCGGATGCGCTGCCGTTATTAAGTATCAGCGAGCCAATGATGCTAAATCCGGTGCTCGAAGGCTATCAAACCCTGTACGGCCTAAACAAGATTGACGCCTTGCACTGGCAGGGTTACTTAAATGTGGCTCAGCATAAAACCCATATTCAGGTATTTCAGCCCAGGCAGCAGATTCATGGCACAGTCTGGCTGATCCATGGCTATCTGGAGCATAGCGGCATTTACCAGCCGATTATTGAGGAAATTATTGAGCAGGGTTTTAGCGTCATTACCTATGATTTGCCGGGACATGGTTTAACAGAAGGGCCTGTGGCCAGTATTCAGGAATTTGCGGTATATCAAGGCATATTGTCCGGGATTGGCGAGTGGGCTGCACCGCATAGTGACCAGTTGCCAAAACCATGGCTGGGCATTGGGCAAAGTACTGGTGGAGCCATCTGGATTGACCACACCTTAACAGCAGCATCTCAGCGTCGTTCGCCCATGATTGACCGCGCATTGCTATTGTCGCCGCTGGTACGGCCCGCCAAAAGTGCGTGGTGGCACAACAGCGTTGGCCTAACCCTGATCAAAAAAATCAAGCGCAACGTGCCGCGCAACTTCAGGCGCAACAACCACAACCCTGAATTTTTACGCTTTGTGCGACTAACAGACCCTTTGCAACCACGGGTGATGAGCCTTGAGTGGATTCTGGCGCTGGCCAAATGGATGGTAAGAATTGAGCAGTTGCCGCCCTGCCGGATTCCGGTTTGGGTGGCACAGGGCGCCAAGGATGAAACCGTAGACTGGCGTTACAACCTTGAATTTATCCGCAAGAAATTCCGCCTGCAAACCTTGCTCATTCTGGAAGAAGGTTCGCATCAGCTCATCAATGAACGGGCGGACATCCGTGCTGCCTTAACCGGCCTGATTCCAGCTTTCCTGCATTCCAATGAGATTAAGCGTTATTATTTTGATCCTGAATAAAATGCCTATTTATTCAATCGTTTTATCATTTTAAATCAAATAATTTTTATTTAAACGTTAAATGGAACACAGGAATTGTACAGCCTGTATTGCTCAGGCAGTCTATGATATTTCTATCTTTTTTCTTACGATTACTGCCTAACCATGAAAATTGCCACATGGAATGTCAATTCACTGAATGTCCGCGCGCCACAGGTTTTGGAGTGGCTTAACGCCGAAGCGGTGGATGTGTTATGCGTGCAGGAAACCAAGATTGAAGACCACAAATTTCCCTACGATGAATTTACCAATATTGGTTATCAGGCGGTGCATCTGGGGCAAAAAACCTATAATGGCGTTGCTATTATCAGCAAGCATCCTATTGAAGAGGTGCAGTTTGATATTCCCAATCTGGAAGACATCCAAAAGCGGGTAGTAGCGGCAACCATTTGTGGTATCCGGATAATCTGTGTTTATATTCCCAATGGGCAAAGCGTGGGTTCGGACAAATATCTATACAAGCTTCAATGGTTACAAGCACTTACCGCATACCTTGAGCAGCAGTTAAAGCAATATCCCAAGCTGGCCTTACTGGGTGATTACAATATTGCGCCCGAAGACCGCGATGTTTATGACCCGGAGCGATGGCAGGGTAGTGTGCTGGTGAGTGAACCTGAACGGGTCGCGTTTCGGCAACTGCAAGCACTTGGCCTGCATGACAGTTTTCGCCTGTTTGAGCAGCCTGAAAAACTCTATAGCTGGTGGGATTACCGCATGGTGGCCTTTCGGCGCAATCTGGGCTTGCGTATTGATCATATTTTAATTAGTTCGGCACTGGTGCCCGCTGCAAAAGCCAGCTGGATTGACCGTGCGCCGCGCAAGCTGGAACGTCCATCCGATCATACGCCTGTCGTTTTAGAGCTGGACATTGGCTAAACGTTATATCCCAGTTTTTATTGAATCGTCATTAGTCTGTTACGCTTATTGGTCCAGTAAATGATTATCCTTGGGCAAGGTTTTGGCCATGTATAAGTGTTTGTGCTTGGATACCAGAATCACTTCGCTGTGCAGTTCCAGCTCACCAAATTCCGGTTCAACTTCCACATAATGCAGGTGGCCATGCTGGTCACGCACCCGCGCTTGTGCACTAAAGCCGGGTCGGGCATCACCACGGCAAATGGTGGCAATCCGTCCCAGTAGCTCAGGCTGGCCAATCACCGGCATGGTGCGGTCACTATACATGAGCTGGCTCAGCCAGTGACTTAGAAAAGCAGTAAACAACAGGCTGATCAGCAATACTGGAAGAATAATCAGCCAGACCGACGCAAAGGCATCAGTCATGGCATAGCAGATAAACTGGAACAAATAGCCAAATACACCAGTGCTCAGCAAAAACAGGATAGACAGGATAAAAATAGGAAACTGATTGGCATGAAGGCGTTTAAGGATATAAACCACCACACGCGGCAGGCGGGCTTCAATCCAGGCAGACGGGCTAAATTTTAGTGAAGTACCCAGCGTTTCACTTAATGCCAGCAGCAGCATGCTGATTAGTGCAAGGGTAAACAGCAGGAAGGGTGCTGAAAAAAAGATTGAACCTGTCATGGCTGTCCTCGCCAAATTTACCAGCTTTATCCCCCATCGTTGACCCATGAGGAATTTATAAAAGCTGGATTATGTCCTTATTCGACCAGATAAATGCCACCATCGGAATGAACACTGATTTCTACTGGCGTTAGATGATCGCCCTGACAGGGGCCAAAAATGCAGGCTCCATCTTCAACCTGAAATAGCGCCCCATGCGTTGAACAAATAATGTATTCACGGTCCATATCCAGAAACTGGTTTTCCTGATATTCCAGCTCAGTGCCCAGATGTGGACAATTATTAAGATACGCATAAAATGCCCCATCACGCTGGGTAATAAAGATCGAGCCTTTATCGGTATCAAAGCCGCGGGCTTCGCGTTCCGGGATGTCTTCAGTATTACACAGTCGTTGCATGATGGGTTGCATGGGTCACACCTTTGCGAAAACTTTAAAACACTTAACGATGGGAAAATTAACCCATCGTAAATTAAATAGCAGCTACATCGCCTGTCAATGAACCAGCTTGCAAAATAGCCTGATATTGTTCAATGGATAAGCGTGGCCCATACTGGCTTACCACTTTAGACGCGGTAGCTGCAGCTAGCTTTCCACAGTTTTCTAGCGTATAGCCTTTGTTCATGCCATATAAAAATGCACCAGCAAAGGCATCTCCAGCACCTAACGTATCAATGGCATTACAGGGCACCGCTTCAATGGTGAGGCGTTTGCCAGAACGTGTTGCAATGATGGCGCCCTGTTCACTACGGGTGATAATGACAATATTGCCAAGGTTCAGCAAAGCAGCCACCGTATCGTCCAGTTGCTCAGTACCAGTATACATGCGAGCTTCATGCTCATTACAAAACAGGATGTCTACCCCGTCAGCGATCAGGTCATCCAGACCTTCACGCGCATATTGCACCATGGCGGGGTCGGACAGGGTAATTGCCGTTGCAATATTGCTGTCCTTGGCAATTTCACGGGCGTGTTTAACCGCAAGGCGTGCCGTAGGACTAGTGGCCAGATAGCCTTCAATATACAAATATTTGGCTGTTTTTAAAGGTTCAAAATCAATTTGCGCAGCACTTAATTCGGCGGTAATCCCCAGATAGGTTTGCATGGTACGCTCACTATCCGGCGTTACCAGTACCACGCAAGTGCCAGTTTCGCCTTCACTCATGGAACTGCTGGAAGTCTGCACATTCGCCTGTCTCAAACCATTGAGGTAAAACCGGCCAAAATCATCGTTGCCCACACGGCAGGCGTAAAATGCTGATCCACCCATTGCAGTAAATGCCACAGTAGAGTTGGCAGCCGAGCCACCACTGGCCTGTTCCTGCGCATGATGATTCTGATTTAAGTGGGCTAGTAATTGCTGCTGGGCAGTTTGTTCAGCCAGTTGCATGGTGCCTTTGAGCAGTTGATGCTGTTGTAAAAACTGATCGTCGACACTGTATTCGAGGTCAACCAGCGCATTTCCAATAACATACAAATCAACTGACATAAGCGTTATTTCCTTTTTTCCTGTGTTTTACCGAGCCCGCATTTCACTAAGCCCGTATTTTACTAAGTAAGCTGCCTAACCTGATTATAGTAACCAGCTATAGTAACAGGTGGTTTAAAGAGGCAAAGATTATCATGCAATTAGATGGATAAATATATTTTTGCCTTGAAATTTCTGCACCTCAGCTTAACTTAAACTAATGTCTGGCCTGTTTTAGCATGAATGATTTTATTCATGGCAATTTTGCTGATATTTCATAAATCAGGTTGGGCAATTCGGTACAGGATGCAGCATCATTGCGGATTAGCTGATATTCTTGACAAAATATTCGTTCTACCATTATCTGGCCTTGCATGGAGTGGTTTTGCCATTAAGCCGGATAGGTTAAAAATTGGAGTTTGCATGACAGCCGCGTTTTCAATCACTGATAAAAATCGGGTTCATCCTGCGTTTGAGTTAATTAACCAGCATTATATTCCTGCGCTGTCGGCCGAATTTTTACAGTACCGTCACCGGGCAACCGGCGCGCTGCACTACCATCTGGCAGCCGATAATGATGAAAACGTATTTCTGGTGGCATTTAGAACCCAGCCCATGGATTCACGTGGGGTAGCGCATATTCTGGAGCACACTGCGCTGTGCGGTTCGCAAAAATATCCGGTGCGTGATCCGTTCTTTTCCATGATCCGCCGTTCACTCAATACCTTTATGAATGCCTTTACGGCAGCCGACTGGACGGCTTATCCCTTTGCTACCCAGAACAAGACCGATTTTTATAACCTGTTGTCGGTATATCTGGATGCGGCATTTTTCGCCAATTTAAATGAGCTGGACTTTGCGCAGGAAGGTATCCGCATTGAGCTGGAAGATGATAAACCAGTATATAAAGGCATTGTCTTTAACGAAATGAAAGGCGCGATGAGTTCGCCATCCGACCAGCTTTATCACACGCTGGCGCATTATTTATATCCAGAAACCACCTATCACTACAACTCTGGCGGTAATCCAGCCGATATTCCTGACTTGTCGCATCACGATCTCATTGAGTTCTATAAGTCGCATTATCATCCGTCCAATGCGGTTTTTATGAGCTTTGGCAATTTAGCCCCGGTTGAACTGCAAACCCATTTTGAAGAGCAGGCACTGAAAAACTTTGGGCAAGGTGAAACGCTTAAATCGGTGCCTGAACGACGTCTGGCAGCGCCGGTTAAGGTTGAAGATGTTTATGCAGTCGATAGTGAGGAACTGGCCAAAAAAACCTACATTCAGTTTGCATGGCTGCTACCGCCCAGCACAGATATTAAAACCCGCTTGGCCTTGCGCCTGATAGAAGGCGTGCTGATGGAGCATTCAGCATCACCCCTGCGCCAATATCTGGAAACCTGTGGGCTGGGTGAATCCACATCGCCAATTATGGGACTGGATGACAGTAATTTTGAAATGACCTTTTTCTGTGGCTTGCAGGGCAGTGAGGCCGATAAGGCTGAGGAACTGGAAGCTGGCATCTTCAAGGTGCTTCAGGATATGGTTAATAATCCAATTGACAGCAACCAGATTGAAGCGGTGCTGCATCAGATTGAGCTGCACCAGCGTGAAATCAGTGGTGACGGCATGCCTTATGGCCTGACGCTGCTATTAAATGGTTTGGGTAGCGCTATTCATGGAGGTGATCCGCTGGATGTATGGCAAATTGAGCCGCACCTGGCTGAACTGCGTGAACAGCTAAAAGATCCAGCGTGGCTGCCACAACTGATCCGGCAATACCTGATTGATAATCCACATCGTGTGCGTCTGACCTTAAAACCTGACCCGGAAAAAAGTGCCCGTGACCAAGCAGCCGAGCAGGCGAGACTGGATGCCGTTGCCCAGCAACTGGATGATGACAAGCGCCAGCAATTAATTGAACAGGCCAAATTGCTGGAAGTTCGGCAGGCACAGGAAGATGACTTGTCCTTGTTACCCAAAGTCGGACTGGCTGATATTCCGGCAGAGCTTCATATTGTAAAAGGACAAACCACCAGCCTAAATGTGGCAGGTCAGGCTGCACCGTTTTATCAGTATGCAGCAGGAACCAATGGCTTGTATTACCAACAGGTGCTCATCCAGATTCCTGATGACGTGCTGCAATCCCCATTGCTGGGAATTTATACCTCGCTGGTGGGTGAGCTTGGTGCCAGTGAGATGAGTTATCTGGATATTCAGCAGGCTCAGGCGCTGGTGAGTGGTGGCCTGCATCTGGGCGCCAGTTTCCGTTCGGATATTCAGGATAGTAACAAAACCAGTAGTTATCTGGTATTGGCCACCAAGGCGCTAAATGAGAAAACTGAAGCGCTGGGTCTCTTAAGAACAGCCTTTGAGCAACTACGCTTTGATGAAAAAGACCGTATTTTAGAGCTACTGCAACAGCGTAAGGCTCGCTGGCAGTCGCGGCTGTCTGGCGCTGGCCATAGTTATGCGTTGCAAACCGCATCGCGGCACATGAGTGCGCTGGCCCGCCGGGATTACTACAATGCTGGCCTGCCTGCATTAGTGTGGCTTAAAAATCTGGTGCAAAACATTGAGCAGGACGATGTTGCGTTAAATCAGCTGATTGCTGATTTGCAACAGTTGCATGAGCGGGTACTTAGCCTGCCCAAGCAATTCCTGCTGGTTGCGGAACAGGAAAAAATGGCTGACTTAAGTGAGCAACTGGCGCAAGTCTGGCAGCAAAGCAATATTGAATTGTCTAACGAAGCAAAAGCTCTGGAGGTTGCGGATCATCCGGTTGAAAACAACGATCTTGCCTGGCTAATTCAGGCCAATGTCCAGTTTTGTGCCGCAGCGTATCCGGCTGTACCGGTCAATCATCCCGATGCCTGTCCCTTGATGGTGCTTGGCCCGTACCTGAAAAATGGCTTCCTGCACCGGGCATTGCGTGAGCAGGGCGGTGCATATGGTGGTGGCGCAAGCTATGATGGCAATGCTTGTGCTTTCCGGTTCCATAGTTACCGTGATCCGCGTTTGAGTGAAACCTTTAAGGATTTTGCAGGCAGCATTGACTGGCTGCTGAATGAAAAACAGGAGCCGCATCAACTGGAAGAAGCCATCATGGGCCTGATTGCCAGTATGGATAAACCGGGATCACCGGCTGGCGAAGCAATTACAGCCTGTCATGCTATGCTGCATGGCCGTACGCCGGAGTTTAGACAGCAAATGCGTAGCAAGTTGCTGGAGGTGACACTGGATGACCTTAAACGGGTAGCCAGACAGTATATTCAGGCCAAAACCCCGGTTCGTGCCGTGGTGGCACCCTATGCCAAGTCTGGTGAACTGCAAGAATTAAACTTTAATGTAGAACAAGTCTAGAGAATTCTTTCTAGCAAATCCTTCTGGTTGAATAGCTTAAATGAACCTTGTGAAAGTAAAAATTCGCAAGGTTTATTTGTTTTAGCACTGCAATAAAAATTTTGTCATATTCAGAATGGATTAGAACAAAGGACTTTGCTTTTTCATCTCAGGGTTAGTGCTTTTTTGCAAATGCCTGTTTATGCTATGGCCATCCGATAATGGCCTGTTTTTCATGTTTAAATCCATTCAAGTTTCTAAATTGAGCAAAAATAAGATTTACAGCGTACTGGCGATTTCATTCAGCGGCATGGCTCATGCCGAACCTGTGCTGAGTTTGCCCACTGCGCCCGCTTCTATTGCACAAGTAACGCCAGCCTATCAGCCGACCACGCCTGAAAGCTGCATTACTTTAGAAAGTAATGCCGAGCGTTTGGATTGTTATGATGCATTTTTTAAGCGTCCGGCAACGCCTATAGCACAACAGGCCGTGGTTGAAAAAATTCAAAGTGAAAATCAGGCAGCTGCTGCAACGCCAATCGCCAGCGATGCGCCAAAACCACTGACGTTTTTACAGGGAATTAATCCCCGCGAATGGTTTAGGGCAGCAGCACCTTATGATCCTACCATTTCCTTGCTGGATCGCCGCTGGGAGCTGAGCCATGCTGCCAAATTGGGTACTTTCCACCTGAAAAGCTATAAGCCCAGTTATGTTTTACCGGTCTTTATCACGGGTAATATTAATGACTTACCATCCAGCCCAAATCCTGAAAATCAGTTAAAGGAAGCTGAAGATATTAGCCGGGTTGAAGGGAAATTTCAGCTCAGCCTGAAGACCAAAGCCATGGAAGGGGTGTTTGGTGATTATGGTGACTTATGGTTGGGTTACACGCAGTCATCGCGCTGGCAGTTATATAATGCAGCCGATTCACGGCCATTTCGCGAAACCAATTATGAACCAGAAGCCAGCCTGATTTTTGGTACCAATTATAATTTGCTTGGATTGAATGGACGCCTGCTGGGGGTTAGTTTAAACCACCAGTCCAATGGTCGGGCACTGCCATTTTCCCGCAGCTGGAACAGGGCAATTGTTAATGTTGGCTTTGAGCGTGACAATTTTGCCTTAATGCTAAGACCCTGGTATCGCATTCCTGACAGTGATTCGCACAAAGATGATAATCCGGATATTGAGGATTATATGGGCCGTGGTGATTTACAAGCATTTTATCGCTATAAGGAACAGGAATTTTCGCTCATGCTACGCCATAGCTTAAAAGGTGGTAATGATAATCACGGTGCTGTGCAGCTTGACTGGGCATTTCCCATTAATGGAAGCCTGCGCGGTTATGTGCAGGTCTTTGATGGCTATGGTGAAAGCCTGATTGATTATAATCACAAAGCAACTTATGTTGGCTTTGGTGTGTCACTGCTTAATTGGTACTAAGGTTTAAGCCAATAAAAAAGCGCATGAATGCTAAAAAACATGCGCTTTTCTAAATCAAATAATCTTGAATTAATTACTTTAAAAACAGCTGATAACCTGTATTGGTTGTAATTTCCTCATAAGGATACCCAATGGCATCCAGCATAGCCGTTAATTCATGCGGCTGATGGTTGCCCAGTTGCAAGCCCATTAGCACACGGCCTTCTGCAGCGCCATGATTTCGATAATGGAATAGGGAAATATTAAACTGCTGGCCAAGTCGCTCAAGGAAAGTTAGCAGTGCACCGGGTCGCTCTGGAAATTCCACCCGAAACAAATGTTCGTCATCCAGACCTGCATGGCCACCAATCAGGTAACGGATATGTAGCTTGGCCACTTCATCGTCGGTTAAGTCAGTCACCTGATAACCCTGTAAATCTTTTAAAATAGCCTGATGCTCAACCGCACCATTTTTAAGGCCAATACCTACAAAAATATGCGCTGTGCCATTTTCCTGCCCTGATGCAGCCTGATAACGATAGTTAAATTCGGTAATGGCTCGACCTTTTAGCGCACGGCAAAAATCCAGATAAGCCCCTTTTTCTTCTGGAATAGTCACCGCAAAAATGGCTTCACGTTTTTCACCAATTTCAGTGCGTTCGGCAATATAGCGCAAGCGGTCAAAGTTCATATTGGCACCACAAACAATGGCCACCATATTTTTATTTTCAATACCGTGCTCAGCGATATATTTCTTGATACCCGCTAAGGCCAGTGCACCGGATGGCTCTACAATCGTGCGGTTTTCCTCAAATACATCCTTAATGGCTGCGCAGATTTCATCGGTGGAACACGTCACCACTTCTGGCTCAATAATCGCGCCTGAACCATCTGATTTTTGTAGGCGTAAAACGTCAAAGGGCAGTGCACCAATTTGAGCGACGGCTGTGCCATCAGCAAACAGACCCACTTGCGGCAGCTTGGCGCGCTCGTTACATTGCAGTGCCAGTTTCAGGCAGGCTGACTCATCAGATTCCACAGCCACCACTTTAACATGCGGCGCCACTTCACCCAGATAAGCTGCAACTCCGGCAATCAAACCACCACCACCCACAGCCACAAACACATACTCAACCTGTCGCCACTGCTTTAGGATTTCGGTGGCAATAGTGCCTTGTCCGGCAATCACCAGTTCATCATCATAAGGCGGTACATACGCCAGACCTTCTTGCTGGGCACGTTGCATGGCATACTGGTTGGCCACATCAAAGCTGTCACCATGCAAGACTACATTACCACCTAAGCGCTTGACGGCATTGACCTTAATATCAGGCGTAGTGCTGGGCATCACAATAATGGTATCAATGCCCATTTTCTGGCCCGAATAAGCCACCCCCTGCGCATGATTACCCGCAGAAGCACAAATTACACCACGCTTTAACTGATCGCTTGGCATCTGGCTAATGCGGTTATAAGCACCACGTAACTTAAAGGAAAAAACTGGTTGCAGGTCTTCGCGTTTCAGGCGAATGTTGTTATTCAGGCGCTCAGAAATTCGTGGAGCCAGGTCAAGTGGACTTTCAATAGCCACGTCGTACACAGTGGCTTGTAAAATTTGTCTGACCCAACGTGAGAGCATGCTGATTTCACCTGTATAATGTAGACCCAACAGAGTATTGCAGCAGTGCCTGTGTTTCAAGGTTTAGCGGCAACAAATTGATTTTTTAAACCAAAGAGAGTGAATTATGGCAATACTGTCAGCTCAGGATCAAAAAAAACGTGCTGTCGCAGAAGCTGCTGTAGCACATTTGCCTAAAGGCGGCATTCTAGGCGTTGGCACAGGCAGTACTGTAAATTTCCTGATTGATATGTTGCCTACCCTTCAGCTTGAAGGCGCGGTAGCCAGCTCCAAAGCGACAGAAGAACGTCTTAAGGCGGTCGGTATTGAAGTGATTGAGTTGAACCATGTGGCTAGCCTGGATGCCTATGTAGATGGGGCCGATGAAATTAACCGCCATTTACACATGATTAAAGGTGGTGGTGCTGCGCTAACCCGTGAAAAAATTGTGGCTTCTGTAGCCAAAGAATTTATTTGTATTGTGGATGAATCCAAATGGGTGACTCAGCTTGGCCGCGCCTTTCCGGTTCCAGTGGAAGTGATTCCAATGGCGCGTTCCAGCGTGGCACGCAAGATTGTGGCACTGGGCGGCGATCCTGTATACCGGCAAGGCGTTGTCACTGATAACGGTAATGTAATCCTGGACGTGTTTAACCTGAATATCCTAAATTCTATTGAAATGGAAACCTTAATCAACAATATTCCCGGCGTCGTGACTAATGGTATTTTTGCGCAACGAGGCGCAAGTCTGGCTTTGATTGCCAGTGATCAGGGCGTTCGTACCGTTAAGCCTGAGTAAAAATATTTGTCATTCCAGGTGCAGGCTATTCCTGATATTCAGCGGCGGGTAAACAATAATGCCCGCCGCCTAAAGCTGCGTATTGAACATCATCAGGTGTATTTGACTGTACCGCCAAACACACCTGAGAAAAAAATTCAGGCTTTTTTAAAAGAATCAGAAAACTGGCTAACTACAACATGGAATACTAACTATGCAGGAACAGCAGCCAATTTAGCACCTGTCCATGGTGAGATACTTAATCTACCCTTATTACAGAAAAGTTATCAGCTTCAATTAATAAAAACGTCAGGCACACATTCACCTGAGTTGGCGACGCATAGCCAGAAATTAATTATACAAGACAATCTGTTGAGTGTAGATGTGCATCATGCTGGAAGGTCAATCAAAACCTGGATTCGCCAGCAGGCCAGTACTTTTTTACCAAAGCAACTTGATCAACTGGCAATACAGCATAGTTTTATTTATCAAGGTTGTCAGGTCAGGCATGCCAAAACCCGCTGGGGTAGTTGTTCCAGCCAAAAAACCATCAGCTTAAATGCAGCTTTATTACTGTTACCAGTAGAACTGGTGAATTATGTCCTGCTACATGAATTATGTCATACCAGACAGCTTAATCACTCAGCAAGATTCTGGCAGGAAATGTTGAAAGTGGATTCTAATTATTTGCAGCACCGCCAACAGCTTAAACATTTTAAGCTACCGGCATGGTGGCATGTTTAAGGCTTATTAAATACAGGCTTAAATTCTGTGCAAACCATATCTGGGCGATTTAATTCCTTGGGAAACGGATTTTGGCTATCTAAAATACCAGTTGTTGCTGAAATGATATTTTGATTGGTAATCCGAAGCTGCATGATTTCAGGTTTGTTACGCTCGGCAGAGGCAACGTTAAGCACATAATCCTGTGTATCAGGCTGCAGTCGGATGACGGAATCGGACTGATCCCGGTTGATACTACTGCTAAAGGTTTTTTGGCCATTGGTGAGTTTAATATCACCATTAAAATAAATGTCCAGTTTGCATTGATCATTGGCTGTGGTATAGAAACCAATCAGGTTTTCAATGACATTGTAGTTACCCAAAGCACCATCTGCATTGGCACCAATTTCACAGTCAATATTTTGCGTTCTGGCAACATGATCCTTGACCTCAGCATCTGGATCACTGTAGCTAACGAATTCACAATTGGAATTTCTGATTTTCTGCGGCTCTTTGGTAAGTTTTATACTGCCCAGACCAAATGCATGCTTGTAATTGCCTGCCCCAAAGCTACGGGGTGAGGGGACGGAAAAAGCCTCATTAATAGTAGGATGTAGGCCTGTTACAAAATCTACTTTGGCAAAGTAATCACGTCCGGCCGCATCCGGATTGGACAAAGAGTCAAACAGTACAGCCATGGCACCACCTAGTTTGTCTTTATGAGCAGCATCTTCAGCGCCGCCCAAGCGTGCTGCATAGCTTTCACGTGCTGCTTTTTGGGTAATGGCCAAAGCGTCTTTTAGTTCAGCAATATTGGTGCGGTTATTAAAGGTAGGGTCAGTATTGACAATTTGCTGGGTAATAATTGGGTTTTCCAGAAAAACTGTTCCATTTACCCCGTCACCCGCCAATGTCATGCCGTCCAGACTACCATCGCGCATATCTGCACCCGCCCGTTTGGCAAACGTGAGCATAGGCGTCGGATCGTTAGGATTTTCTGTTTGCTGTAATTTAATGTGGCCTGCGGCAAAAAAAATATTGAGATATTGGGAAATGGTATTGGGCGGATTAATGACATCTTTGGTATCAATAATAAATTTGCTTAAATCGGCCAAGCTACTAATTGCAGGTACTAGTGCAACTGGATTAACGCGAAAAGTGCTGGAAACTTCCTGGTTGGAGAATGCCAGTGCCTGCACCAGATCGTCTGCTTTGATTTTCCCCAGATCAGTCTTGCTGGCATTCAGGTTGTTGGCGCGAACCAGAAGGCGCTGATAGGCAATTTCAGTGAATGGACCAACAATAGTGCTGCTGGCTACAGGAAGCATGATAAATGTGCTGTGTAGCGGCATGTCCAGTTTTGCCATGTCACCTACAGCAGGATCAAAATAAGTACTACTATTGTCTTTACCGGCAATCTCTGCAACCAGTACGCGCCCACCTTTGGCAAAAGCTTCTTTAATGTCAAAACTGACTTCGCTACCGTCATTAATGGTTTTTTGGTCAATTTGCTTGCCAGTGGTAGAGTCGATAATGGTGACAACTGCATTATGTAACTTAACTGGAGAAGTTACCGTTAGCTTATAGGTGGTTTCAGGCGTTGTGGTGTCATCATTGCTGGTTCGGGTAGTTGGCGAATCGCCACCACAGCCACTAAATAATAAAGCGGAACTAAGGCCCAAAATAATGGCCTGAGTGAGCTTGGTTAAACGGTACTTTGCTAAATGCTGCTTTGCCAAAGAAGTATGATTTGATAACGAGGGCATCCACGCGCTCCTAAGTTATTGTGTCTTTTGTCCTAGCCGCTATTTAAGAACAAAAAAAGCCCTGCGTCTACAACAATCGGTGGTTTTGTCAGGACAATCTTCCTGTCATACTATATGCCGATCAGATTTGCATGTGGAGTGATTGAATGATCTCGGTTGGTATTGTAGGTGGAACAGGCTATACAGGTGTTGAACTCGTTCGGATTTTACTGCGCCACCCGAATGTACAAATCAAGGCACTCACTTCCCGCACTGAGGCTGGTATGCGTGTGGATGCCATGTTCCCCAGCCTGCGTGGGCTGACTGATCTTGAGTTTTCCAATGTGGATCAGGATGTCCTAAACCAGTGTGATGTCGTCTTTTTTGCCACACCGCATGGCGTTGCCATGAAGCAGGCACGTGATTTGGTGGATGCTGGCGTAAAAGTGATTGATCTGGCAGCAGATTTTCGCCTGAAAAATACAACAGAATTTGAAAAATGGTATGGCATGCCACATGCTTGTCCTGATTTACTGGAAGAGTCGGTTTATGGCTTGCCGGAAATCAATCGTGAAGCGATAAAAACGGCGCGAATTATTGGCAATCCTGGTTGCTATCCCACCACGGTGCAATTAGGGCTGTTGCCTTTATTAAAAGCGCAGGAGCAACTGGTTCAGTTTGATACCCTGATTGTGGATGCAAAATCCGGGGTTTCAGGGGCAGGCCGTAAAGCAGAAACCAGTTTATTGTTTTCAGAATCATCAGATAATTTTAAGGCTTATGGGGTCAAAGGCCATCGTCATCATCCTGAAATTGTGCAAGGGCTGGATGCTATCAGTCAGCAGAAAGGCTGGTTTGACCAGATGATTTTTGTGCCGCATCTGGTGCCCATGATTCGTGGCATGTTTACCACCATGTATCTAAAGCTCACCGAGCAGGGTAAGCAGGCTGATCTACAAGCGTTATTTGAATCAGCTTATGCCACAGAGTCTTTTGTTGACGTGATGCCTGCTGGCAGTTTGCCTGAAACCCGCTCTGTGCGAGGAGCCAACCAATTGCGTATTGCCCTGTATCGCCCCAATAACGGTGACACCTTGGTTATTCTGGTTGTGCAGGATAATCTTGTAAAAGGTGCATCTGGTCAGGCTGTACAAAATATGAACCTGATGTTTGGCTTAGCCGAAACTACCGGGCTTGAAGTTGTGCCTTTATTGCCTTGATTAGAAGGCTTTCCTAACATGGGTTTAGAAAAATCCTAAGCCATTATGTGTTTGAATAGTTATTGATTTTCTGGTTTGCCGGAATATCTTTTTTACAAACAGGCATTGATCAGTTGTGCATAACACGCTTCAATGCCTGCTGTATTTTTGTTTAACCCTGTTTTTGCTGGACTATTGAGTAACCCAAGATGAGTGATGTAGAGCAACCTATAACAGCGGAACACAAATCGCCTTCGGGTTTTAAACGGTTTATCCATTCAAATTTACCCATTGTACTGGGTGGCGTCATTGTAGGTGGCGGCAGCTTGTTACTTGGCTACGCGGTTGGTCACCAGCAAGGGCTTACTGCGGTTGGCTTTGCAGCGGACGCCGAGCAGCTCAACGAAGTGGTTCAGGAACAAAAGCAGGAAATCAACATCTTAAACAAGACCTTGAACACCACCGTTCAGGAACGTGATGTTGGATTAACCAATTTAAAGGAAATTACGGAAAGCTACCGCAAGGAAACTGATTTGCGTGAGCAGGCTGAACAGCAACGGGATATTTATCGTGAAATCCTGCGCCTACGTGGTGGCGTGGCGTTGACGGTACAAAATATTGATATTAAGCCTT
The DNA here is from genome assembly GCF_004377485.1 of Alkanindiges illinoisensis. GTDB lineage: Bacteria > Pseudomonadota > Gammaproteobacteria > Pseudomonadales > Moraxellaceae > Alkanindiges > Alkanindiges illinoisensis_A. The sequence continues at coordinate 73,142 of NZ_SNTY01000007.1, read as the reverse complement.
TACCTGACCGGGCTTATGAATACCGGCTTGATTTAATGCAGTTGCAGCCCAATAAACGCAGAGCCAGTGGTACAGCCCAGATTCGCCTGATCGGTGGAGATAACAACATTCTGGTGGTGCCAATGGCTGATAATTCTTATGGATTTGACAGTTTTCAGCGCTTGACTGGGCGCTGGACCATGCCTTCTGGTTTTAGCCCTGAGTTTGTTGAGGTAAGGTTGCAGGGTAATGGCAGCCCGGTCATCAAGCGCTATGCCTGGGAACGCGGCGCGCCTGTCAAGGATATGCCTGCCATTTTATCTGAAATTCCACAAGCTGAAGCCAATACCGACTAGGCAGCACTTGGCACTGTTATTTTAACTTTACCTGTATATATGAGGTTCAATGAATGCTGGATGCGCAAAAACTGTTCAGACGCTCATCACGCAGCAAAACTCAGCGAGACGTTTTGCGTAGTGCCAAAGACAAGTTGCGTGCCAAAAATCTGCGTGATAGCAAGCAGGCATTTTTACAGCAGGGACTGGTTGACTGGCATTTGGCAAGCTGTGAGCAGAAGTCCAATGTCAATGTTCATCAGCATTTGATTGTAAAAGCCGTAGATGAAAATGACGATCAGCATCTGGATGGTGCGCAGGATAACCTTGATGTCATGACTGCACCACCCCAGCTAAAAAAGCCTCCTTTTTACGCTGTGGTCTTGTTTAATGATGACTACACCCCCATGGAGTTTGTAATAGAAATATTACAACTTTATTTTGCTCTTGATCTTGACCGCGCTACCGAGGTAATGCTAACTGTGCATTATAGAGGTAAAGGGGTTGCAGGCATTTATCCCCGTGATATTGCCGAGACCAAGGCACAGCAGGTGAACAACTATGCGCGCTCGCAAGGCCATCCTTTACTTTGCCAGATCGAGCCGCAACCAGAATAGAGGTCAACATGCTCAGTCGTCATCTAGAAGTATCGTTACGCCTGGCCGTCAGCATGGCGCGCCAGAAACGCCATGAGTTTTTAACGGTAGAGCATCTGCTACTATCGCTGCTGGAGAATGATTCAGCAGTCAGCGCCCTGAAAGCCTGTGGTGCAGACATTGCCAGCCTAAGACGCGAGCTAGAAGATTACGTTGAGCAACACACGCCAAAACTTGGCGAAAATAATGATCAGGCCCCACATCCCACCGAAAGCTTTGATCGTATTTTGCAACGCGCTATTTTCCACGTGCAGTCTTCCGGTGGTGGTGACCGCCCGGTTGAAGGTGCTGATGTGCTGGTCGCCATGTATTCCGAACGCGACAGCTTTGCCGTTTATTTACTTAAAAAACAGCAAATCAACCGTCTTGATCTTACGCAGTACCTGTCGCATGGTACGCGCAAAGATGAAGAAATGAACATCAATGAAGAAGAATTGTCTGATGATGAAGGCAAGGAAGATGGTGAAGAGGGCGGCATTAAGCGCGCTCAGGGGCCCCTTGAGCTTTATGCGGTTAACCTGAACAAGGAAGCGCAAAAAGGCCGCACCGATCCCTTAATTGGCCGTGAAAAGGAAATTGAGCGCACTGCCCAGATTCTGTGCCGGCGCCGCAAGAATAATCCGCTGCTGGTAGGTGATCCCGGTGTAGGTAAAACATCTATTGCAGAAGGGCTGGCCTGGTTGATCGTTAACCAGAAAGCACCTGAACCTTTGCATGATGCAGAAATTTTCAGCCTTGATATTGGTGCACTGGTTGCAGGCACCAAGTACCGGGGGGATTTTGAAAAACGCATCAAACAACTGCTGGTGGCGTTAAAGAAAAAGCCCAATGCCATTTTGTTCATTGATGAAATTCACATGATTATTGGTGCGGGTTCCAGCATGGGCAGTACCATGGATGCATCCAATCTCATCAAACCTGCATTGGCCAACGGTAGTCTGCGTTGCATTGGTTCAACCACCTACACCGAATATCGCTCTGTGTTTGAAAAAGACCATGCGCTGTCACGTCGTTTCCAGAAAATTGATGTGAATGAACCGAGCGTGCAGGACACTATTGAAATCCTGCATGGCTTGCGTAGCCGCTTTGAAGAGTTTCATGGCGTAACTTACACTGATGCAGCCCTGACTTCAGCAGCTGAACTTTCAGCCAAGCATATTCATGAGCGTTTCTTGCCGGATAAAGCCATTGATGTGATTGATGAAGCAGGTGCCCGTCAGCGTCTATTGGTTGATAGCGACAAGGTGATTGCCGTACCGGAAATTGAAGATATTGTGGCGCGCATTGCCCGTATTCCGCCCAAGACTGTATCCAAGGATGACAAGAGCACGCTTGAGCATCTAGAGCGTGACTTGAAACGGGTGGTATTTGGACAGGACGAAGCCATCAGTACACTGGCGTCCGCTATCAAGCTGTCGCGTGCTGGTTTAAAAGCGCCAGAAAAACCAGTTGGCTGCTTCATGTTTGCTGGCCCAACGGGTGTGGGCAAAACCGAAGTCACCCGTCAGCTGGCGCGCTTACTGGGTATTGAACTGGTTCGCTTTGACATGTCTGAATATATGGAACGGCATACCGTATCACGCCTGATTGGTGCACCGCCGGGATATGTGGGTTTTGATCAGGGTGGTTTGCTTACCGATGCAATTAACAAGCAACCGTATTGTGTATTGCTACTGGATGAAATTGAAAAAGCCCATCCCGATGTGTTTAATATCCTGTTGCAGGTGATGGATCATGGCACGTTGACTGATAACAACGGCCGTAAGAGTGACTTTCGTCATGTGATTCTGGTAATGACCACCAATATTGGTGCAGAAAGTATTGCCCGTGCCAGCATTGGCTTTACCCTGCAGGATCATAGTAATGACAACAAGGAAGCCATGAAGCGGGCATTCTCGCCAGAATTCCGTAACCGTCTGGATGGTATTATTCAGTTTAAACCATTGCCAGCAAGCATTATCGACTCTGTGGTTGACAAGTTCCTGATTGAACTTCAGGCGCAGCTTGATGACAAGAAAGTGGTGCTTGAGGTGGATGATGATGCCAGAAAATGGCTGGGCGAGCGCGGTTACGACCAGTACATGGGAGCGCGTCCAATGCAGCGCCTGATTCAGGATGAGCTGAAAAAACCACTGGCTGAAATGATCCTGTTTGGTTCACTGGCTGAAAATGGTGGTTTTGTCCATGTGTCAGTGGGTGATAAAAAAGATGGTGAAACTGGCTTGATACTGGAAGTGGAAGACCAGACTGCTGAACCTGCCTAATCCTGTCCGGTAAAAAAGCCAGCACTATGCTGGCTTTTTTATATGTTAATTTTTATGGGTAGCAAAACTGCATGCTGATTTTAAAAACTTTTGGTTTATATATCCTGACTGCGCTGGCAGAAATTATAGGCTGCTATTTGCCTTATCTGGTGATTAAGCAAAACAAGTCTGTTTATTTACTCATTCCGGCAATACTGAGCTTAATGGCTTTTGTCTGGTTATTAAGCTTGCATCCAGCTGCGGCGGGTCGAGTGTATGCGGCTTATGGCGGGGTTTATATTGTAGTGGCATTTGGCTGGTTATTTCTGGTAGACCGCGTCAATCTAACAACATGGGATATTACAGGCGCGCTAATTATTACATTAGGTGCTGCTGTCATCATGCTACAACCTGATTTTTCAACGTAGTGTAGACAATTATTAATTAATGCATTGTTTTAAATAAAATTAAGCTGATAAGCTATAAATTAGCTAACTATGATAAAAATGGATTAAATCAGATGAACAAGGCTGTAGTACAGGATAAACTGATTAAGGTAGTGCTGGTACAGGAATATGAAGATAGTGATGAGGTAGATACAGAATCTCCATGGGCGCTGGATCTGGGAAATGATCAGTATCAACTTAAAAATTTTCCATTCTTTTTTTATGGCCTATCCTATGATGATATTTTTGAGGCCAAGCCTTCAACAGAATATGAAGACGATCCACGGCCTTATTTTACCCGAGTCATTGAAAAATCAGGCCACCGAACTGTTCGCATTTTCTTGAAAAATTCGATTCAGGATTCGGATGAGGCAAGGCAGCTATTGGATCGACTTAAAGCAGTCAATTGTGGTTATGAGGGCAATGGCAGAACATTTTTTGTAGTGAATATTCAACCGCATTGTGATTTTGAAGCAGCCATAAACCTGATTGAAAACAGTACAGAAGTTGAAATGTGGGCAATGGCTGATCCAGTCGATGAAGATACAAATTGATTTACTTCAAACGATAACGATAAAAAAGCGCGGCCTACTTAAACCAGTGAAGCTACGCTTTTGTTATGACTAATGTTTGATGCTATGCATCCAGTGCAGCCATCGCTTCATCAGAAATATTGGCGTTTGTATAGACGTTTTGCACGTCATCCAGTTCTTCCAGCATATCAATCATCTTGATAATCTGCTTGGCCATGTCAGGGTCATTAATATCAGCTTGTGTGGATGGATGCATGGTCACTTCGGCATTGTCAGACTTTAACCCTGCGTTCGTTAAGGCATCCTGTACATCACCAAAGCTTTCTGGTGTGGTAATGACCAGAATTCCATCGTCACTTACATCAATGTCTTCAGCGCCAGCTTCCAGCGCCACTTCCATAATTTTGTCTTCCAGCGCTATATCATCAAAACGGATTTCACCACGCTTGGTAAACAGGTAAGCCACTGAGCCGGATGTGCCCAGATTGCCGCCAGTTTTGGTAAAGCAGTGACGCACGTCCGGTACAGTGCGGTTGATATTGTCGGTCATGGTTTCAACCAGCACGGCCACACCGCCAACGCCATAACCTTCATAGGTGATTTCTTTGAGGTTATCCGATTCTTCATTACCGTTGCCACGCTGAATGGCACGGTTAATGGTGTCACGGGTCATATTCACTGACAGGGCTTTTTCTACCACCGCACGCAGACGCGGGTTTTTGGCTGGATCAGGATCGCCTTGCTTGGCAGCGCTCACCAGTTCACGAATGTACTTGGTAAACAGTTTGCCGCGTGAGGCATCGACACGTGCCTTGCGGTGTTTAATGTTGGCCCATTTGGAATGTCCAGCCATGGTTGAGCTCCTGAAATTTCGACAAGCAATACTTAAAAGCGCAAATGCGTTTTTGGGTTTAAGCTGATTTAATTGGAAAAATAAAAACTGTAAACATGCTGGCAAGTTTAGCATAGGCACAATTTGCTCGGGAATTGCAATTGCAACACAAGTGCAAAATTTACCAGCGCAACATTCAATTAGTTTTTTGCAGAATTTCTATAAAGTTTTTACCAGCGGTATTTATTCCAGTTTTCCGGGTTGGCCCAGTATTTGGAGTTCAGCCAGTCTGGCACCTGCTTATAGGACAAAATATTAAACTGCCAGATCACCAGATTTTGTGAGAGTTGCTCAATCTGGCTAAAGCCCAGCGCATGCAACGTTGCACCAAACTCAGGGCTAGCCAGCACCAGTACACGACGCGCCAGCAGGTCACGCAAGCGGGTAATACCTTGCACCAGTAACTGCTGGTTTTTACTGCCGATGATACTATCTGGCTGATTTATGGGCGGCACAGGGTTGTTTGCAGCTAAATTGCCTTCATAATAACTGTGATAAAGGGCAATGACCGCGAGATCATAGCGCTGGGTAAATGCCAGCGTTGTCAGTTCATGTAATGCAATGGATTGCCATGTGCCGGGCCAGTGTGATGTGGTCTGCTGACTGTCCGGTAGACAGTTACCTAACAGTAAATCACCCACCAGTAATCCCTGGGCAATAGGTTTTTCCTGTGCCAGACGATCAATTAACGGCAAAATATCGATTGGCCAGTCAGTCACGGCTTATCCTTAACTAAAATCAACAGAAGTGTGTATCGATGGAATATCAGGGTATTTGCCATAAAATGCGGGCCAAGCTGGGTCAGGCATTACCGACCAGCACTGGCGCGATGGCAGCAGCGGTTGAGTATAATCTGGTTTTAAACCCATTTGAATCGCCCTTTACGCAACTGGTGGGTAATTCGGTAGAGTTACAGTGGACGGGTAAAATTAACTGCGTGTCCTGTGGTGCCAAAACTAGCAAATCATTTGCACAGGGTCATTGCTATAAATGCTTTAGCACTAAAGCCTCCTGTGATATGTGCATGATGAAGCCAGAAACCTGTCATCATCATTTAGGCACTTGCCGTGAGCCAGACTGGGCAGAAAAAGTCTGTTTTAACGCGCATATCGTGTATTTGGCCAATTCCAGTGGACTAAAAGTAGGCATTACCCGGCATAACCAGATGCCAACTCGCTGGCTCGATCAGGGCGCAACGCAGGCCATTCCTATTTTTCAAACCCAGAGCCGTTTTTTATCTGGGGTGGTGGAAGTCTTGCTGGCGCAGCATATGTCGGATAAAACCGACTGGCGCAAGCTGTTAAAAGGTGAGGCTGAACCATTAAACCTGCTGCAAATTCGTGATGATATTTTTAACCGTTATGAAATGGATTTGCAAAAACTCCAGCATGCTTATCCTGAACAGGTCGCATTATTGCAGGATGAGGTGGTGCGTGAGTTTATTTATCCGGTAGAAAAATATCCTGTTAAAGTGAGTACACATAATTTTGATAAAACGCCACTGATTAAAGGGCGATTAAATGGCATTAAGGGACAATATCTGCTGCTGGATACTGGCGTGTTAAATATTCGCAAGTTTAGTGGCTATGAACTGGTGGTTCGTTTTTAGCTTGATTCATTACAATAGCTCTTAAAACAAGGATTAAAACAGGCACATGGCGCAATTTGCAATTATTGGACTGGGTAGTTTTGGTGGATCAACCGCGCGCGAGCTGATGCGCCTGAAGCATGAAGTAATTGGGATTGACAGGGAGGCCAAGCATGTTAACCGCATGGCATCTGTGATTACTTTTGCTGCGATTGCAGATGCAACTGATGAGCAGGTGCTCAAAGAGTTGAATATCCAGAACTGTGATGCCGTGGTGGTGGCCATTGGTGAAGATATTGAAGCCAGTATTTTGTGTGTGGTGCATTTAAAAAATCTTGGGGTCAAACAGATTCTAGTGAAGGCTAAAACCGATGCGCACCATATGATTTTGTCCCATTTGCAAGTAACCCGCATTATTCACCCTGAGGAGCAAATGGGTATCCGGGTGGCACAGGCACTGAATTATCCAATGGTAGACCAGTACATGTCGCTGGGAGACCAGCATTTTATCGTATCGGTTGAGATAAAAAGCCAGTTGCATCAGGTGAATGCAGCCCAGTTAATGGCAGCGTATGCACCCGTGCGACTGTTGATGATCAAGCGGCAGGGCAAGATTATCAAGGATGTGGATGCAGGACTCATGCTGATGCAGAACGATATTATGGTACTGGAAGGGCATATTAATGAGCTTAACCGGCTGGCCCGCAAATTTGAAAATGACTAATTAGACTTCTTTTGATGATCTTGCCTTAGGCTATGTCGATACGCTCAATGATCGTCCCTGAGCTTGTCGAGCTAGATCAGCAGGCTTAGGGAAGAGGTTAAAAGCGGGTTGGTGTGCTTTGACAGGCTAGGCTCAGGAACCATGGCTGGCGAGCTGGAAAAACCATGCGCAACCATAAATTTGCACATAATCTAAAACAGGCGACATTCATAAGAGGCATGGCACAGGTTTGAAAGTATTTAACCGCTTTACCATTGATTTAAGCCCTCCCATGGTTTTAGCGGTTGGCTTCTTGAGTCTGATTATTATTGGTACTCTACTGCTTAAGTTGCCTTTTGTGAGCCATCATTCCATTTCATGGATGGATGCATGGTTTACTGCCAGCTCGGCAGTGACTATTACTGGTCTCAGCGCCATTGATATTGGCAGTAGTTTTAATCTGGCGGGCCAGCTCATTGTTGCAATCCTGATCCAGCTGGGTGGCCTTGGCTTTATGACCTTTGCTGTAGTGGCTGCATTAGGCCTTCGCTCAAAGATGGGGTTGGGGCATCAGTTGCTGGCACAGGAAGCCCTAGGGCAAACCAGTCTGGCCAGAGTAGGGCAAGTGGCGCGGGCAGTGGTTATTTACAGCCTTTTTTTTGAGCTAATTGGTTTTGTATTGCTGACGCTGGCATGGCAAGGCCAGTTTGGCTGGGGACAATCGGCATATCTGGCATTTTTTCACTGTATTTCAGCTTTTAATAATGCCGGTTTTGCCCTGTTTCCCGATAGCCTAATGAGTTTTGCCCATCATACAGCCATTAATTTTATCATTAGCGGCCTGTTTATTATTGGTGGGATTGGCTTTGTGGTACTCATGGATGTGCGCCAGCACAGAAAGTGGAACTTGTTGTCACCCAATACCAGAATTGTGCTGATTGCTACACTGATCATCAATGTGGTGGCATTTTTGCTGGTATGGCTACTCGAAGCCCGTAACCCCGCCACACTGGCACAGCTCAGCACCAGCGACCAGATGCTCACCGCATGGTTTCAGGCCACGGTACCGCGTTCGTCCGGTTTTAATACATTGCCCATTCATGAGCTTAATGATGCCACCACAGTGCTCATGCTATTGCTGATGTTTATTGGGGGTGGTTCGCTAAGCACAGCAGGTGGCATCAAGCTGGGAACTTTTGTGGTGCTGCTGTTTTCAACCTATACCTTTTTGCGTCGGCAGGAAGAAGTACGTATTTTAAAGCGTAGCATTAGCCAGCAAACTGTCATGAAGGCCCTGGCGCTGACCGTCATTACCATGATGATTATTTTTATGGGCATCTTTTTACTGGCTGCTCTGGAGCACAAAAAAAGTTTTATTGATATTGCCTTTGAGGTGGTGTCAGCAGTGTGCACTGTAGGTTTGTCGCGCGGGATTACGCCCGAACTCGGTGATGTCAGCAAGTTTTTACTCACCTGTATGATGTATACCGGCCGACTCGGGCCACTGACACTGGCATATTTTATTGCCGTTCCAACCAAAAGCCAGTTACGCTATCCGGTAACCAATATTCCAGTTGGCTGATATTCATCGGGTTAAAAGTGTTGATTAGCTGCCTAAACACCGCCAGAAATTCGTGCTGTATTTTTGTGCTATAGTAAAGGCGGCTGGACTTGTTGACTGTGTTAAATAAGCCAGTTGATGTTTGATTGCACGCTACATCACTGTACAAGTGGAGAGTACCTGAATGAGTCAGATCACTGAAAAAGAGCTGCGTCATTTTGAAGAAGAAATTCCGCAGCATGCCCGCGAAGCACTAAAAAAAGCCCAGCAGGCTGCATTGGCGCGTGGTAGCCGCGTAATGATTGCCCGCCAGGGTCAACTGGTAGAAATTGATGCCTACGGCCATGAATCACTGGTGAAAGAAATTGAACAACCGCTGCATTTTACGATTGGGCAAAAATTTAGCCGTGTCTGAATAAGTACATGAACGCCATGATTCCGCGATTGCGTATGTTTGCCGGGCCAAATGGTTGAGGAAAAAGTACCGTCATCAAGGAAGTCCTGCACCCAAAACTTTTAGGCATTTACTTAAATGCTGACGACATCGAAAAACAAATCAGGCAAAACCCTATTTTTGAACTGGCGGATTATCCGTTTGACATACAGGCCCGTGAGTTGATTGCCCATTTTACGCAGTCTGATTTTCTGGCCAGTGCCGGACTAACCGCAGTAATTCCCCTGATTAAAATTAGTCATCACACCGCGCTTGATTTTAGCCAGATTCAGTTTAATTCTTATTTTGCCTCGGTGCTGGTGGAATTCTTGCGCCTTCAATGCCTTAAGCATCAGGCGTCTTTTACCTTTGAAACCGTGATGTCGTCCAAAGACAAGGTGCGTTTTCTGGCACGGGCACAAGCGCTAGGTTATCGTACCTATCTGTATTTTGTGGCGACGGCTGACCCAGAAATTAATATTTCGCGTGTTAATTACCGCGTCCAAACTGGTGGGCATCCAGTGCCGGAAGATAAAATCCGTTCCCGTTATTATAAAACCCTGCATCACCTGATAGATGCTATCAACTACAGCAATCGTGCCTATATATTTGACAACTCAGCGGTTTTTGACAGGCTTGCGGTGCTGGATAAAACTGGCTTGGTGGAACAGCATAGCTTTATTGCTGAAATTACCGAGGGCAAGGAACTGGAAATAAAATCAGCTCAAGTACCCGGCTGGTTTAAAACCTATGTGCTGGATCGCTTTATTTAGATTTTTTCATCCTGAAAATATTTTTGGGTATTAATCCTGAGGCATTTTTTCAAAGGCGTAGGCATGAGTGCGATAGGGCACGCGAATGATTGCTTCTTTGTCGTCCAGTTTAATATCCGGAAAAAGCAGGATTTTTAGTTCATCCAGAAAATGATGCTGCTGGTTTTCATCCAGTTGGGCAATAAAACTGGTAGAAAGTGCCCGGTTAATGATCACATCCTGAATACTGCCCTGATGCTCATGATGAAAAATGGTCTGGTCTTTCATGCGAAAAATAGAATCTTCCAGCACTTTTTTCCACTCACCGGATTGATGGCGCGGCGTGTCATTTTCATAGGTATTAATCAGTTGCACCATACGCGCAACCCAGTCCACTGAATCATCGCGACTGTTCCAGATGAGTCCAAGCTTGCCGTTGGGCTTAAGCACGCGTGCAATTTCATCCAGTGATTGCTGGTTGGCAAACCAGTGAAAGGATTGGGCACAAATCACCGCATCAATACTGTGGTCCTCAAATGGAAGACTGGCTGCAGAAGCCTGATGGGCATTGACCTGTGGAAACTGCTGGCGCAATTGTTCCAGCATGCCAGGTGAAGGTTCTACGGCATGAATCTGAGTCGTTAAGGACAAAAGCTGGGGTAAAAATTTACCTGTACCCGATCCCAGATCAATAACAGTGCTGCTGGCATCAATGCCAAGCGTATCTGCCAGCCATGCCTGAGTTTGTACGGGATAATCAGGACGACCCTGTCGATAAACTGGTGCGCCTGTTTCAAAGCCTGATGCTGCGGTAGGATGCACAGCAGAAAAAGAGTCGCTAGAAGTTGTCATGACTGAAGCCCAGCCTTAAATTGAATCAACAATGAGTAGTTACTGTATAACGATAAGCCATTTAAGCATGGGCACCAGAGGGGTTTTGCAAAACCGCGTATGCTTATGTAATTTATCAATAGTGCAGGGAGCGTGGTGCAAAGATAAGCAAATTCTACTGATGACTAGGGGCGGTTTTGGGTAACTTAAAACACGTAGATGTTATTAGAAACAGGTAACCTGAAGGCGTATGTTCATAATTTGGGCTAAAGAACAGCGACCTTGATTGTATTCACAAAACTTAACCTCAAGTATCGGTTTATACCCTCTACAAACAAGACCAGTGGCGCTATATTTTTCCCATATTTTCCATTGGTAAAATGCCAAATAAGGATTTTTAAATGAATATTGCAGTTAATCCAGAGCTAAATGAAAACAGCCATCAAACCATTTACCTGAAGGATTACACTCCGCCAAGTTTCGAGGTGCTGAGCATTGATTTATCCATTCAGGTTTTTGATGATCATACACTGGTGCATAGTAAACTGGTGATGCAGCGTTTAACTAGCGGTGACTTGATCTTGTGTGGTCGTGATCTGGAACTATTGAACATTAGTCTCAATGGCAATGCCTTAACGCCTCAGGATTATGAGATTGATCCTGAACAGCTCATTATTAAAAATGCGCCAGATCAGGCAGAATTTGCAATTAGCGTTAAGATTCATCCAGAAAGCAATACGCAACTGGAAGGACTATATCAGGCAGGCAATCTGTTTGTGACCCAGAACGAACCGGAAGGCTTCCGCAAGATTACCTTTTTCCCTGATCGTCCGGACATCCTAACGGTGTTTACCACCCGTATTGAAGCTGATAAAAAATACCCAACCTTGCTGGCCAATGGCAATCTGGTGGAAAAAGGTGAGTTAAGCGACAACCGTCATTTTGCCGTCTGGCATGATCCGACCAAAAAACCAAGCTATCTGTTTGCAGCAGTAATTGGTGATCTGGCGGTTTTAAAAGACAGCTTTACCACAATGGAAGGGCGTCATGTTTCGCTGGAAATTTATGCGCTGGCACAGGATTTACCTAAGTGTCATGTGGCCATGCAGGCGCTTAAGGATTCCATGAAATGGGATGAAGACGTGTATGGCCGTCCCTATGATCTGGATAATTACATGATTGTGGCGGTAAGCCAGTTCAACATGGGCGCGATGGAAAACAAGGGACTGAATATTTTCAATACTGTGTGTGTGCTGGCTGATCCAGAAGTGACTACCGACCCAGCCATGTTTTATGTGAAATCTACCATTGCCCATGAATATTTTCATAACTGGACTGGCAACCGGATTACTTGTCGGGACTGGTTCCAGTTGTGCTTAAAAGAAGGCTTTACCGTATTTCGTGACCAGAGTTTTTCGACCACCCTGCAATCTCCAGCCGTACAGCGCATTGATGATGTGTCCAGTCTGAAATCGGTACAGTTTGCAGAAGACGCCGGGCCACTGTCACATCCGCCGCGTCCTGATCATTTTGTGGAAATTAATAATTTTTATACGGCTACGGTGTATGACAAGGGTGCGGAAATTGCCCGCATGATGGCCAATCTGCTGGGGCCAGAAAAGTTCCGTCAGGGCACTGATGAATATTTCCGTCGCCACGATGGACAAGCGGTTACTGTTGAGGATTTGGTAGACAGCTTAAGTGATGGCTCGGGTGTGGATCTGCGCAATTTCCTGCCGTGGTATAGCCAGCCGGGCACCCCTTGTGTCAAAGGCAGGGGCAGTTACGATGCCGATGCTAAAACCTATACTTTAACCCTGAGTCAGAGTACAGCAAAACGTCATAATTATCCGGAACCGCAGCCATTGCCAATTCCTGTTGGCGTTGCACTGTTTGATAAGGAAACTGGCGAGCAGCTAACCTTAAACAGTACCGTGCTTAAACAAAGTGAAGTGGCTGAAAACAACATTAAAGATGGCATCTTTGTGCTGGATCAGGCAGAACAGACCGTTGTGTTTGAGCAGGTGAATGCAGAACCCGTAGTGTCACTGTTGCGTAATTTTTCTGCGCCCGTATTGCTGGATTTTGATTATAGTGATGAAGATCTGGCATTCCTGCTGGAGCATGAAACCAATGGATTTAACCAGTGGCAAGCAGCGCAGATGCTGCTGGAGCGGGTTTTATTGCAGGATCATAACCCCGCTGTTTACCTGAACGCCATTGCCAAAGCGCTGCCGCAAGTGGCCAAAGACGATGCGCTACTGGCCACCCGTTTACTGGATATTCCTTCAGAGAATTATCTGGCTAGCCGCATTGATCAGGAGTATGACCCGGCTGTCGTGCATCAAAAACGTGATGCTGTTCTAAATGCACTGGCAGACAGATTAAAAGACTACTGGGCGGACGCTTATCAGTCACTGCCGATTGTGGAATTTAAAGATAATAGTGTGGAAATGGGCAAGCGTGCCTATCGCAATATGGTACTGGGTTTTGCCATTCGTGCTGGTGTTGAAGGTGCGCTGGACTGGGCAAGCGAGCAGTATGACAATGCGGTGTGCATGACCGAGCGTCTGGGCGCATTACGCCATCTGGTATGGAATAAGGCAAACAACGCACAGGATAAGCTGGATGATTTTTACAAGCGTTTTAAACATGAAGACCTGGCACTGGATCAATGGTTTGCGGTGCAGGCTGGTAACCCGCAAGGGAGTGTGCAAGTAGCACGCGAGCTGATGGAGCATCCTGAGTTTGACTGGGGTACACCAAACCGTATTCGTTCAGTGACAGGTAATTTTTCAGGTAATCCTGTATTGGTCTGGACCACTGAAGGCATGCAGTTTTATACCGAAATTGCCAAACGGCTGGATCAGCAAAATCCAGTGCTGGGTTCGCGGATTTTACAGTTCCTGAGCCGCTGGTATACCTTAAAGGAACCCTTACGCAGCGAAGCTAAAAATATCCTGCAAGGGCTTAAAGGTGAGGTGAACTCAACCAGCGTGTGTGAAACCTTAAATAATGTGCTTAAGGCAGGTTAGGGTTTTGATTTAAATAACCTGAGTGCTAAATTTATTAAAAGCTTATGTTTCGGCATAAGCTTTTTTATACAGCAACTTTTCATATTACTACAAGAATTCAACGACATCTGAAATAGTGTCCAGTTTATCTTCAAAGGCATAAATTAAAGAATTGAAGATTATTTATGTCGAATAATAGCCATAGCCAGCAGGACTATGAAGTTGAAATTGAGAAAACATCACATGCCTGGCTAAAAGCAATGCGTCCCCGGCAGCCTTCTGAGCAGGATCGCGGGGCGACACCACTGGAGCTGCTGTTTGATCTGGTGTTTGTGGTTGCGGTTTCAATTGCCAGTAGCCAGTTGCACCATGGCTTAAGTGAGCATCATTTTTCAGAAGTCCTGCCCTTATATTTTATGGTGTTTTTTACCATCTGGTGGGCTTGGATGAATTTTACCTGGTTTGCCTCGGCCTATGACAATGATGACATTGCCTACCGAATGATTACCTTTATGCAAATGATTGGTTCACTGGTGCTGGCTGCCGGGGTGAATCAGGTATTCACTAAGCATGATTTTTCAGTTTGTGTACTGGGCTACCTGATCATGCGTTTTGGACTCGTAATCCAGTGGCTGCGTGCTGGTTTTTCCGATCCCAAGCATCGTAAAACAGCATTTCGCTATGCCAAGGGTATTGTGCTGGTGCAAATTGGCTGGATTTTTTATCAGTTCAAACTGGTCACGTTTACCCAGCTTGAGTTTGTGGCACTGGCATTAATGGAGCTGTGCGTGCCGATCTGGGCTGAAAAAGCCAATGCCACCACCTGGCACGCCGAGCATATTGCCGAGCGTTATGGCCTGTTAACCATTATTGTATTGGGTGAAACCATCATGGCTTCGTTTACGGCCATTCACACGGCCATTGCTGACCCCAAAATTAATGTAGATAGGCCGCTAATTTGCCTGATGATTGGTGGCATGATCATGATGTTTAGCATCTGGTGGAGCTATTTTGACCGTGAGGCTCCTGAGGTACTGACTAGCTCAAAAAAAGCATTTTACTGGGGCTATGGCCATTTTTTTATTTTCTTGAGTATTGCAGCAATTGGGGCGGGTCTTGCCGTCGGCGTCGAGGTGATTACTGGCCATGCAAAAATCAGCAACCAGCAGGCTGAGTATGCAATTGCTATTCCGTTAAGTATTTATAGTTTGGTAGTGTGGTTAATTCATGACCTGCAAACAGATCACGGCTGGCGCAAACTCTGGCATCCTCTGACGGTTTTACTAATTTTACTGTTTCCCTTATGGGGAAATATTGGCTATGCCACGCTGGCCATTGGTATTTTTTATGCGTTATGCATTCTGTTCCGGCAGGTGTTCTTGGTAGAAAAACAATCTGGCTAAATACATTTTCATCCACCAGAGATGATACAAACCAATCTGGTTAGAAGGCAGCCTGACCGTTAAAAGCCCTATGTTATTTTTTCAATAAAACCTATGAATGCTTTAACGCTTGCCTGTATTTAAGATTAACAGGCTAACAATACCAGCCACCAAACCCCAGAACGCTGAACCAATGCCTGCCAGTGTCAGACCAGAAGCGGTGACCAGAAAAGTAACTAGCGCAGCTTCACGTTCACGCTCTACAGACAGTGCACTGGACAGGCTGGAAGCAATAGTTCCAAATAACGCAAGCCCGGCAATGGCCAGCACCAGTGCTTTTGGAAAGGCCATGAACAGCGTGGTCACTGTGGCGCCAAATAGCCCAATCAGCAGGTAGAAAAAACCGGCAGATACTGCAGCCACATAGCGTCTGGCTGGATTGGCATGGGCTTCTGGGCCTAATGAAATGGCAGCGCTAATGGCCGCCAGATTAATGGCAAATGCCCCAAATGGTGCCAGCAGGGTAGTGGTGGTCCCTGTCCAGCCTACCACCGATGAGGTGGGTGAGCGGTAACCAGCCGCCTGAATCATAGCAATGCCAGGCAGGTTTTGTGATGCCATGGTCACTACAAACAGGGGCAACGCCAGACTAATGATGGACTGCATTGACCATTGTGGTGAAATCCAGACAGGCTGGGTGAGTCGTAAAGAAACCTGGGTACTGTGCAGCTCACCCTGCATCAGGCTAATGACCAGACCTGCCAATAGCGCCAGTAAAATGGCATAGCGTGGCATCAGGCGCTTGGCCAACAGATAAACCAGTAGCATGGACAACACCAGCATCGAATTATCTTGCAGTGCTGTAAATACATTTAAGCCAAATTGCAGCAAAATACCTGCAAGCATGGCAGCGGCAAGGCTCACCGGAATGTGTTTTAAGGCACGTTCAAACCAGCCGGTAAAGCCTGCAATGGCAACGAAAATGCCTGCAAGCAAAAAAGCGCCCACGGCCTGATGAATATTAAATCCATTGGCCCCGGCAATTAAAATGGCAGCCCCCGGCGTAGACCATGCCGTCGCTACTGGAATTTTATAATATAGCGATAGCAACATGCCGGAAACACCAATGCCCACCCCCAGAGCCCATAGCCATGATCCCATTTGCTCCGGGGTGGCTGCAAAACCTTGCGCGGCCTGAAACACCAGTACGGCTGAGCTGGTAAAACCCACCAGTACCGTCACAAATCCGGCCACCAGTGCAGATAGGGAAACATCCTTGAACAGGGAAAAATAAGGCATCAAATAACAAATATCTGTTTCAAAACAAGGCGCAATCATCGCATAATTTTGTCAGGCTCAACAGGGACAAATACAGGAAAACAATGATGACTGGGCGTTATGAATATGCAGGGTTCTGGATAAGACTTGGGGCATCACTGGTTGATACGCTATTGATGGTGCTCATTACCATTCCGTTGCTGATTATATATTATGGCTTTGACACATACTGGCAAGCGGCACAAAGTGGTGAATTTCTGGGTTTGGGTGAGGTGATTATTTCGTGGCTGTTTCCAATTGTGGCCACCATCTGGTTTTGGCTGAAAATGCAGGCAACGCCGGGAAAGATTTTATTTTCGCTTAAAGTGCTGGATGAAAAAACCGGTCAACCCCTTACACTAAACCAGTCTGTCATTCGTTATCTGGGTTATTTTGCATCAACCATTGTGCTGGGCCTGGGATTTATCTGGATTGCCTTTGATGGCAAAAAGCAGGGCTGGCATGACAAAATGGCTGGTAGCGTGGTGGTACGGGACTACGGCATGGATGTGATGCCACTGTTGGTGGAAGAATAAGGCGGCTATAAAATCTGGTTTTAACCATTATCCAATGGCTGTACAAAAAAAGACGCTGTCAATGAGCGTCTTTTTTTATGGTCTGGCTTGAGCAAATCAAGGCTTGATGTCACCAATGCCAAAACTTTCGCGCAACTGGTGAGAGAGCTGGTCGCGTGCCTTGATAAAGCCATCAATACCAGCCTGTAACAGTGCATAGGCCATTTCATCACGGTTTAAAAATTCTTCAAAACGCCCTTCATCCAGTTCTACATAATCGACCGGTTCAGCTTGTTGGGCCAGTGCTTCAGACAGCTGGGGCTGAACTTGTTCATGGCGCTGCTGGAGTTCCTGCAGGATAGACGGCGCAATGGTGAGTAAATCACAGCCTGCCAGTGCCAGTACCTGTTCACTACTTCTAAAGCTGGCACCCATCACCTGTGTTTTTAAGCCATGCTGCTTGTAGTAGTTGTAAATCTGTTTAACCGAATTAACACCGGGGTCTTGTTCAATCGGGTAGGCATCACGGTTTTCCTTTTTCTTGTACCAGTCCAGAATGCGGCCTACAAACGGCGAAATCAGAGTGACTTTTGCATCAGCACAGGCAGATGCCTGATGCAAATTGAAAATCAGGGTCAGGTTACAATGAATGCCCTGTTCCTCCAGGTATTTTGCAGCCTGAATGCCCTGCCAGGTTGCGGCAATCTTGATCAGCACCCGGTCTTTATTAATGCCTTCCGTTTCATACAGCTTGATCAGTTCAAGAGCGCGGCTAATGGTAGCTTCAGTATTAAAGGAAAAATTGGGATCTACTTCGGTTGATACACGGCCATCAATCAGCTTTAAAATTTCAATCCCCAGCTTGACCGTTAAAATATCAATGGTGCGATTGAGCAGCGGCTCACCATCAAGGCCTTCTTGGCGAGCCTGTTCAAAGGCCGCTTCAATCAGGTGCGTATTTTCTGGCAGGCTTGCCGCAGCAGTAATTAGTGATGGATTGGTGGTGGCATCCAATGGCCGAAATTGTTTAATGGCATTTAAATCGCCGGTATCAGCCACAACGGTGGTGAGCTGGCACAGTTGTTGTAGTGCATTACCGGGCTGTGAATGGTTGACCGGGGCGCTGCTGATCTGATCCGGGCCAGAAGCTGGCGTAGCAAGTAAGTTATTCATTTTAAGTTGTTAGCCTGTGTGACAAATAAAAGGGGGCCATGCATCAATGGACTTATATTGAATGGCTTATCGGTTCATACTGAATGTAACAAATGCAGTTTAAGTCAGTATAGGCTTTTTTACGTATCCACAAACAATCGCGTACTATTTAGCAGTTAAACCCGGTTAAACACGCGCCAATCTTCAGAATATTGAATCAATCAATGCTAGATGCGATTGTAAACATGCCACTGGTCTAGTAGTTGCTTAAAAATAATGCAGAAATCCTCCATGCCTTAAGAAAAACTTTCAATAAAAAGCCGTCCAGCTTTGTGCAATCCTCAACAGTCTGAGGCCTGGTAAACGGGACGGCTTGATGATTAAGCCCTGACGTCTGGCTATGGGTTGGTTACAGGTTTGGGTTTTCCTCTTAGACGGTACATGAGCCGATGCAGGTCATCAATTAAGGTATACACCACCGGAATCACCAGCAAGGATAAAAACGTACTGGTAATCAGGCCACCAATTACCGCGATGGCCATTGGTGAGCGAAAGCTGGGATCAGTACCAATGCCCAATGCAATAGGCAACATGCCAGCGCCCATGGCAATGGTGGTCATGATGATCGGACGGGCGCGCTTGTGACAGGCATCCAGCAACGCATTGAAGCGTGACATGCCTTGTTCCTTGCGGGCCAGAATGGCGTAATCCACCAGCAGAATCGAGTTTTTACAGGCAATGCCCATCAGCATAATCAGGCCAATCAAGCTGGGCATGGAAAAGCTACTTTTGGTCAATAGCAGTAACACAAAAGCACCACCTAGCGATAGCGGCAGCGCCATCAAGATGGTAATAGGCTGTAAGAAATCCTTAAACAGCAGCACCAGCACCACATAAATGCATAGTACGCCAGTCAGCATGGCCAGGCCAAAACTGGAAAACAGTTCTGCCATGACTTCGGCATCACCCACATCCGCACGGCTAACAGAAGGCGGCAGATTTTTCAGAATCGGCAACTGGTCAATTTTGGCGGCAACTTCGCCAAGCTGCTGGTCATTGAGTTCAATATTAAAATTGATATTACGCAAGCGGTTACGCCGTTCAATCTGGGATGGGCCGCTTTCCAGATTAATGTCTGCAATACTACCCAGCATCACTGGCCCGCGACTGCCATTCACCACCAGACGACTCAGCAAATTAATATCCTGCCGGGCAGAAACCGGCAGCTTGATGACAATGGGAATCTGGCGCTGCGACAGGTTTAGCTTGGCCAGATTCTGATCAAAGTCCCCGGCGGTGGCCACACGCAGGGTTTCCGCAATGGCTGCGGAAGTTACCCCCAGATCGGCGGCTTTGGCAAAATCGGGCCGGATCACCACTTCGGGGCGAATCAGTGCCGTACTGGAAGTAATGCTGCCAAGGCCGGGAATGGTACGCAACTGGCGTTCCAGCGTGCGGGCCGTACTCATTAAGGTATCCGGATCGTCACCAGACAGCGCAAGCTGGTATTTACTGTTGGCACCTGCCAACCCCACCTGAATTCGCATGCCCGGCAACACGCTCAAGCGTTCGCGCAGGTCTTTTTCAATGGCTTGCAGACTCACATCGCGCTCATTGCGTTCGCTGGTCTGAATGGTGAGCGTGGCTTTACGTGCTTCGGCAGTGCTGGGTGAAAACGGGTCAGAACCGGCTGCACCGCCACCAATGGTGGTGTAAATGCTGCGGATTTGCGGATTGTCCCTAATCAGGTTGCGTGCATATTCTGCCGCTGCCAGTGTTTCAGAAAACTCCGAACCGGGCACCAGTTCCAGCTGAACCTGGGTTTGGCCGGTATCGGCTGCTGGAATAAAACCAGTGGGCAATAGCGGAATCAGCATGATAGAACCAATAAAAAACAAAATGGCTGCAGCCAGTGTGGTTTTTCGATGATGAATGCACCATGCTACGGTACGCAAATAATGCCGCATCACATAACCATTATTGGTACTATCCTGATGCCCATTATTGCCCAGATGCACTGGATCACCTTGTGCGGGATGATCCAACAGTGCAGGCAGGTCTTGTACAGCATCTTGATCTTTCTTTACCCAGGGTTTAAGCAAATAAGCCGACATCATTGGCGTAAGCAAGCGCGCCACAATTAGCGACGCAAAAATTGCCAGTGCTGCCGTCCAGCCAAATTGTACAAAAAATTTGCCGGCCACACCGCTCATAAAGGCTGTAGGCAGGAACACGGCAATTAAGGTAAAGGTAGTAGCAATGACTGCAAGGCCAATTTCATCGGCAGCTTCCATGGCAGCTTCATAAGGCGTTTTGCCCATGCGCAGGTGACGGATAATATTTTCAATTTCAACAATGGCATCATCCACCAGAATCCCTACTACCAGGGAAAGCGCCAGTAGGGTGACGGTATTTAAGGTAAAGCCAAGGTAATACATACCAATCATGGCAGGCAAAATCGACAAGGGCAGTGCGGTGGCAGCAATCAGGGTAGCCCGCCAGTCACGCAGGAACAGCCAAACCACCAAAATGGCCAGAATCGCCCCTTCATACAGTAGTGACATGGAGCCTTCGTAGTTATCCTGTACCGGCTTAACAAAGTTAAAGGCCTGCGTGATTTTCAGGTCTGGATGTTCGGCTTTAAGTTTTTCAAGTGCAGCCTTAACGCCTTGTTCAACATCAACTTCACTGGCGCCCTTGCTGCGGGTAATTTCAAAGCCCACCACAGGCTGGCCATTCAGCAGGGCAGCCGAGCGGCGTTCGGCAATACCATCGCGCACTGTAGCCACATCGGCCAGCCGGATGCGTCGTCCATCGCTTAATGGAATTTCCATTTGGGCAATGTCCTGTGCACTTTTGACAGTTGCAATGGTGCGAATGGACTGCTCATTGCTGCCAATTTTGGTTTGGCCACCCGATGCTTCCTGCTGCACCTGCCGCAACTGGCGTGAAATATCCGCAGCCGAGGCATTCAGCGCGAGAAGGCGGGTGGGGTCAAGCTCAACATTGACCTGCCGGGTGACCCCGCCCACACGGGCTACTGCACCCACACCCGGCACTTTGAGCATGCTGCGGGTAATGTCGTAATCCACAAACCAGGATAAGGTTTCCTCATCCATACGGGGCGATTGCACGGTATAAGTTAAAATAGGCGAGCCTGAAAGGTTAATCTTGCTGACAATCGGATCACGCACATCCGCAGGTAGGTCACTACGCACTTGCGACACCGCATTGCGCACATCGTCCAGTGCTTCCTGCAACGGTTTTTCAAGACGAAATTCGGCAGTTACTGTGACCATGCCATCCTGAATGGTGGTGTACTGGTTTTTCAAGCTTTGTATGGTGGCAATTGAATTTTCAATCTTGCGCGCCACTTCGGTTTCCAGTTGTGGCGGTGCCGCGCCCGGCAATGCGGCCGTCACGGTAATCATGGGCAGTTCAATGTCTGGAAACTGCTGAATTTTCATCCAGTGAAAACACAGCAAACCGGTTAAGCCCAGCATGATAAACAGCAAAATACTGGGAATCGGGTTGCGAATAGACCATGCGGAAAAATTCATCAATCATCCCCTGCGGCAAACTGGCGGTTTAACGGCGTCTGCGGAATGGCTGCTGCCACTTTTACCGTATCGCCGTCAGTCAGAAATGCGGTGCCACTCGCCACCACCCGGACATTGGCTGGTAATCCCATCACTTCCACACGGTCACCCACGCGACGGCCAGTTTCAATTTTTTGCTGATGCACGCGGTTTTGGCTGTCCAGAATAAACACATAGGCAAAACCATCGCGCAATAACAGGCTGCTTTGTGGCAGGGTCACTGCTTGTTGTGCGCCCAACTGGAAAGTACCCTTAACAAACATGCCCATACGCAAGGCATTGCTGCGTGGCAAGTCCACATACACCAGCCCGTAGCGGGTATCATTGTTAATAGTGGGTGCAATCATGCGCACTGTACCGCTAATGGGTGGCTGGTTTGGATCAGCCGAAATCATACTGACTTTCATGCTGGGTTTTAAGCGGTACAGTTCCGAGGTAGTGACCTCAGCGCGCCATTCCAGCCGGTTATCACGAATCATACGGAATAATTCCTGTCCAGCCTGTGCCAGCGAGCCAACTGTTGCGGTACGGCCAGAAATCACGCCATCATCTGGAGCTACAACTCGGGTCTGGGCAAGACGGATATTGCTGGATTCAATTTGTGCGCGTGCCAGATCCAGCCGGGCCTGTGCAGTTTGCTGCGTGGTTAAGTATTGTGCGGCTTCCTGTGCTGAAATAGCACCCGTATTTTTCAGCGCTTGAATGCGCCGTGCATCGGCAATTGCGTCATTCAGCACGGCTTGCGCTTCCGCAATTGTTGCTTTTGACTGTGCCAGTTCGGCCTGAATGGTGTCCGCGTTAATTTGCGCCAGTAACTGACCGCGCTTGACCACATCACCCACATTTACATTGACTTGGGTAATACGCAAACCGGACAGCTCACTACCAATTACCACTTCCTGCCAGGCTGCAATATTGCCGTTAGCTTCGA
This sequence comes from Alkanindiges illinoisensis, assembly GCF_004377485.1. Classification (GTDB taxonomy): domain Bacteria; phylum Pseudomonadota; class Gammaproteobacteria; order Pseudomonadales; family Moraxellaceae; genus Alkanindiges; species Alkanindiges illinoisensis_A. The sequence goes on along the minus strand of NZ_SNTY01000007.1, from coordinate 50,280 downwards.
GCGTTTTTTCCCAGTTCCTGTTTTCTGGCTGGGTTACCGTCACGGTGAGCGCAGATTGCGGTTGGCCATTTTGAGTGCTATGAGTTTGTGAAGTATTGGCCGTTTCTAACGTGTTTTTATTCTTTTTCGAAAAAACCACAAGCAAAATAATAATCAGGGCTGTTACGAGCAGCGCTGCCAGAATTATCCAGCGTCTGTTGTTTTTTACACGCTGGCTAGGGGTGCCGGGTTGCGGTTTGGCTGGATCAAAACCTGAATTGGGGATAGATGACATTATAAGGCCTTTCAACCGGATATGGGACTGAGTGATTTTTATAAGACCTTGGCCTGTAATGCAACTCTTTATCAACTATCTGTGATAAACCGTGTATACTTTGGCGCTTGATACAATGTGGCAAGAGCAAAAAATACCATGGCAACAACGGATGATAATGACTGGCAAAACTCAGGGTTAAGCCCTTCGCTAGACCAGTTACGACAGGATATTGATCAGGTTGATCAGCAAATTCACCAGCTTTTAAACCAGCGTGCCCGGCTTGCCGAAGGCGTGGCAAAAGCCAAGTTTGCAACCGATTCAAATCCAGTCTTTTATCGTCCTGAACGGGAAGCCCAGGTGTTGCGCAATGTGATGGCGCGCAACGAAGGCCCGCTGGAAAATGAAACTGTAGCGCGAATTTTTCGTGAAATCATGTCGGCCTGTCTGGCTCTTGAAGCCCCGCAAACCATTGCCTTTTTGGGGCCGGAAGGGACATTTACCCATGCGGCAGCGCTCAAGCATTTTGGCCATCAGGCAGTGGTTCGACCACTGGCTACCATTGATGAAGTGTTCCGTGAAGTAGAGTCTGGCAGTGCGCATTATGGCGTGGTGCCGGTTGAAAACTCGTCTGAAGGTGTGGTCAATCATACGCTGGATTGTTTTATTGGTTCCCACCTGCATGTGATTGGTGAAGTCGAGCTACGGATTCATCACCAGTTTCTGGTATCGCCAACCACCAAGCAGGACAGCATCACCAAGATTTATGCACATCAGCAAACGCTGGCGCAATGCCGCAAGTGGCTGGATGCCCATTATCCGGCTGCCGAGCGGGTTGCCCTCACCAGTAATGGTGAAGCCGCCAAGCGTATTCGCAGTGAATGGCACTCAGCTGCCATTGCTGGGGAAACGGCTGCCGAGCTTTATAACCTTACTGTGCTGCACAAAAATATTGAAGATAATCCTAGCAATACCACGCGCTTTTTAATTATTGGCCGTGAAGCCATTGCCGCCAGCGGACAGGATAAAACTTCGTTACTGGTTGCAGCACATGACCGTGCCGGTGCCTTAATTGAAATTCTGGCGCCGTTTGCTAAGCATAATATTAGCCTGACCAGCATTGAAACCCGTCCGGCCTTGCCTGAAAAATGGGCCTATGTGTTCTTTATTGATTTAAATGGTCATGTATCTGACAGCAATGTGGCTGCTGCACTGGAAGAAATCCGCCCATTGGTGAAGGAAGTGCGCGTGCTGGGTTCTTATCCCAAGGCTGTGCTTTAGTTTTATTTTTCATTTATGCATTGTTAATGGGTCAGTTTTGACCGTTAGTGATTTTTGATTTACTGGTTTAACCTGTTTTGCAAGAGAGCGTGCCATGTCTACCCAGTCCAGCTTTTTAATTCCACCGGCCAATGACGGTATTTGCCGCATTGCGCCGTATCAGCCGGGCAAGCCTATTGATGAATTAAAACGCGAGCTGGGTCTGGATGATGTGATCAAGCTGGCCAGTAATGAAAACCCGCTCGGGTGTTCGCCAAAAGCTAAAGCGGCCATTCAGCAGGCAATTGAGGAAGTGGGCCGTTATCCGGATGGCAATGGCTTTGCGCTCAAGCAGCAAATTAGCCAGCAGTTTGCCGTTGAGATGAACCAGATTACGCTGGGCAATGGTTCTAACGATATTCTGGAACTGGTGGCGCGTACTTTTGTTGCAGCACAGGATGAAGTGATTTATAGCCAGCATGCTTTTGCAGTGTATGCACTGGCAACGCAAGCCGTGGGTGCTATTGGTGTAGAAGTGCCTGCAAAAAACTTTGGGCATGATCTGGCAGCCATGGCCAATGCTGTAACGGACAAAACCCGGGTTATTTTTATTGCCAATCCCAATAATCCAACCGGCACATGGTTTGAAGAGGGCGAATTTAGCCAGTTTATGCAGCAAATCCCAGCAAAGGTGCTGGTGGTGCTGGATGAAGCCTATGTGGAATATTTCCCGGAAAACTTTAACAGTCTGAAATTTCTGGCGCAGTATCCCAACCTGTTGATTAGCCGCACCCTGTCCAAGGCCTTTGGATTGGCGTCCTTACGCGTGGGCTTTGGATTGGCAAGTAGCGAAGTCACAAATCTGCTCAACCGGGTACGCCAGCCGTTTAATGTCAGCTCATTTGCCTTGGCTGCGGCCGTTGCAGCATTAAAAGATACTGATTTTATCGAGCAAAGCCGTGAGCTGAACAAGCAGGGGATGGCGCAACTGGAGCAGGGATTTGCCAGGCTGGGCTTACACTGGATTGCATCACGCGCCAATTTTATTGCCGTTGACGTGCAACGTGATGGCGGGCAGGTATTTGCTGCGCTACTTAAAAAAGGCGTGATTGTGCGTCCAGTGGGTGGTGGTTATGCCATGCCGCGTCATATTCGGGTGTCAATTGGATTGCCTGAGGAAAATGCACGCTTTCTGGATGCATTAGCGCAGGTTCTGGCTGAAATTCCAGCCACTGAGGCTGCCTGATGCACAAGCCTGTTGAGCAGGGTAGCAATGATGAGCCTGCCTTTTTATTTAACAAAGTTGCTTTTATTGGTCTTGGATTAATTGGCTCCAGCCTGTGTAGGGTCATTTGGGATAAAAAACTGGCCAAAACCGTGGTGGCCAGTACACGCTCACTCCAAACCTTACAAGATGCTCAGGATTTAGGCCTGATTGATGCCGGGTTTACCAGTCCGCAAGATGCTGTCCGCGACGCTGATCTGATTATGCTGGCCCTGCCGGTACGTGCAACTGAAAAAGTGCTACAAGCGATTCAGCCCGTGCTCAAACCGGATGCCATTATTAGTGATGTGGGCAGTACCAAATGCAATGTGGTGGATGCTGCCAAGGCTGTATTTGGTGAAAATTTGCCGACTGGATTTGTGCCTGGGCATCCGATTGCAGGCAGTGAGCATACCGGAGTACATGCAGGTCGGGCAGACCTGTTTGCACATCACAAGGTGATTCTAACGCCGTTACCCAGCAGCAATCCGCAAGCGGTTAAAAAGCTCATTACATTATGGCAGGCTACGCAAGCCGAAGTCATTTGTATGAGCGTGGCCGAGCATGATGAAATTCTGGCGCAAACCAGCCATTTACCCCATTTGCTGGCATTTAATCTGATTGAGCAATTGGCTGCCAGCCGCAATAATCTGGATATTTTTCGCTATGCAGCAGGTGGATTGCGTGACTTTAGCCGGATTGCCGCCAGCGACCCGCAGATGTGGCATGACATTTTTCTAGCCAATAAAGTATCGGTGCTCAAGGCCATTGATGCGTTTGAACAACAGCTCACCCAGCTAAAAAAACTCATCGAGCAGGAAAATTCTGAGCAACTCATTGGTTTGCTAGGACGTGCCCAGGCTGCACGCCAGCACTTTAGCCATATGCTGGCAAAAACTCCTTACATGCAAAAAAGCATGCAAAATCATCGTCAAAATCTGGACAGGAACAGCAACGTGACCGAACAATTTATTATTCAGGCGGGTGGAAAATTAACTGGTACTTTTACGGTTGCTGGTGATAAATCGGTATCGCATCGCTCCATTATGCTGGGCGCACTGGCCACTGGCACCACGCACGTGACTGGATTTTTAGAAGGTGAAGACGCGCTGGCTACCCTGCAAGCTTTCCGTGATATGGGCGTCAATATTGAAGGCCCAAAAAATGGTGAAGTGACTATTCATGGTGTTGGCCTGCATGGCTTAAAAGAGCCAGCGGGTGCGCTTTATATGGGTAATTCCGGCACCAGCATGCGTCTGCTGTCTGGCATTTTATCGGCCCAGAAATTTGATAGTGTGATGACTGGTGACCCATCCCTGTCCAAGCGTCCTATGGAACGCATTGCCAAGCCCCTGCGTCTGATGGGTGCCAAAATCCAGACGACTGGTGAGCGTGGTACACCGCCAGTAAGTATTAGCGGTAATCAGCAGTTGCAAGGCATTCACTATGACTTACCGATGGCATCAGCACAGGTGAAATCCGGTATTTTACTGGCTGGCTTATGGGCACAGGGCACTACATCGGTCACTGAGCCGGAACCCACCCGTGACCATAGCGAGCGTATGTTGCGTGCCTTTGGCTATGAGGTAAAAACTGAAGGTAATACCATCAGCCTAACGGGTGGCGGCACGCTTACTGGCACGCATATTCAGGTGCCTGCAGATATTTCCTCAGCGGCTTTCTTTATGGTGGGCGCTGCGATTGCTCAGGGTTCTGATGTTACGCTGGAGCAGGTTGGCATTAATCCAACCCGGACTGGTGTGATTGAAATTCTTAAACAAATGGGCGCAGACATTAGTCTGTCCAATGAAAAAATGGCAGGCGGTGAGCCAGTGGCCGATATCCGTATTCGTGCCAATACCTTAAAAGGCATTCATATTCCTGAAGATCAGGTGCCACTGGCGATTGATGAATTCCCAGCTATTTTTATTGCCGCAGCCTGTGCGGAAGGCCAAACTGTGCTGACTGGTGCAGCAGAGCTGCGGGTTAAGGAATCTGACCGGATTCAGGTGATGGCTGATGGCCTAAAAACACTGGGCATTGATTGTACGCCAACGCCAGACGGCATCATTATTGAAGGCAAGGGCAAAGCCAATGAATGGCAACCCGTATTTGGCGGTGGCGTGATTGAAAGCCACCATGATCACCGGATTGCCATGAGTTTTGCAATTGCTGGTTTGCGCGCCAGCCAACCGATTACGATTCATGGCACTGAAACTGTCGCCACCAGTTTTCCCAACTTTACCCAGTTGGCAAAGCAGTCAGGTTTGCAGCTTGAAGTCAATACAAATGGCTAATGCTTTTTAAACAGTAACAATGCTAAATTGCCGTCGCTCAAACTGGTTTTGGGCGGCGTTATTTTTTGATTTTTCTGGACTGATTTCTGGTTCTGGCTTTTCTGCTTTAATCTTTTTTGGTTCATCTGATGTTAGGTGTCGTAAATCCCATGCTCAAACAACTTGGCAAAGCAACGTTTAAACTCTATGGCTGGACATATCAGAATGATGTGTCAGTGCTGTCTGATAAGCAGGTCGTCATTGGCTTTGAGCATACCTCAAACCGCGATGCAATTTTATCGCTGGCCTTGTTTCAGATTGTGGGCCTAAAAGTGCATACACTCATCAAGAAAGAGCTATTTAAAGGTCCGTTAAAGCCTGTATTGGAAGCACTGGGGGGCATTCCTGTCGATCGTCAGGCCTCCAAGGATATTGTCAGCCAGATGGCACAGGAGTTTGCCAACCGCGACCAATTTACGCTGGTTATTGCGCCTGAAGCTACCCGTGCAAAAAATGGTGAAAGCCGCAAACCCATTCGGACTGGATTCTGGCATATTGCCAAAAAAGCAAATGTCCCCATTGTGCTGATGTATGCCAATCCAGCCACCAAGCATGGTGGAATTTTTGCCCGTATTGTGCCGACAAATCTGGAGCAGGATTTAAAGCAAATCCAGCAGTTGTATAAGGAAAAAGGCATCGATGTCCTAATTCCTGAAGCGCGAAGTAGCAACGATTGAGAATCGTTGCCGCGCTGTAAGTTCGAGGGCTACGCCCGAGATGTAAATGAAAGAATGATTTCTAAGTGTAAGAGAAAATCTGTGATTTTCTGCGCGAAGTAGCAACGATTAACCTTGCGGAACAAAAAAAAGCCATCCTTATTTTGTTTCTCATGCCGCGCCGTAAGACGAGAGCTACGCTTGAGTGGTAAGGATAAAGCAGACTTAAAGTACTCCTTTAAGACTCTGCCATAAAGAGACCTTTCGGAATTACGTAGTGTCCGCCTTCTTTGCAAGGTTTTATATTGCTGCGCTATCTAATGAGAGTTAAGTTGAGAGTATGGCTTAAATTCTAGGCAACCAAAACGCGCCAGTCCTTGTCGCGTTTTCTTGCCATCAAATGCTTTAAAAAGGCAGCACAGGAAAAAAGCTGCTAAAATATCAAACCTGAAAATACTTTCTTCTTGACGTTACAACGTCTATTTCATGCAGCAAATCTTTCCATGCAGCACATTTTTTTATGAAGCAATCCACCGCACTTAATATTTTAAAATCCGGCAAAAATGTATTCCTGACGGGTTCTGCCGGGGCAGGCAAAACCTACACGCTTAATCAGTACATTGAATATTTAAAAGCCCGCAAAGTGCCTGTTGCTGTCACGGCTTCCACAGGAATTGCCGCTACCCACATGAATGGCATGACCATTCACACCTGGTCGGGCATTGGCATCAAGGATGTGCTGACGGATCATGATTTAAAAAATTTAAAAGACCGTAAATATCTGCGCGACCATATTGAAAAGGCACAGGTACTAATTATTGATGAAATTTCAATGCTGCATGCGCGACAACTGGATCTGGTCAATCAGGTTTTAAAATATATCAAGGATACCGATGAGCCATTTGGCGGCATGCAGGTTATTGTTGCAGGTGACTTTTTTCAGTTACCGCCTGTGGGTAAATCCGGTGAAAGCAATCGTGAAAAGTTTGCCTTCATGTCCGCAGCATGGCTGGAAGCAGGGTTTAGTATTTGCTATTTAAGCGAGCAGCACCGCCAGCAGGATAATCAGCTTAATATTATTTTAAATGAAATCCGTCTGGGACAGATTAGCCAGCACAGTATTAAAACCTTGCAAAGTACGCAGCAGCAGGCATTAGACAGTGATATTACTCGCTTGTTCACCCATAACGTGGATGTCGACCAAATTAATGAACAGCATCTGGATGGGCTAAAAGGCAAGGCACATCATTTTCACGCGCAAACTGATGGCAATGAAAAACTGGTGATGACTCTGACCAGTTCAGTGCGCGCGCCACAAGACTTAATGCTTAAAAAAGGCGCCAAAGTCATGTTTGTGAAGAATAACTTTGAAGAAGGTTATATTAATGGCAGTCTGGGTGAGGTGATTGGTTTTAGTAAAGATGATGAATTTGGCGAACTGCCTGAAGTCAAACTGCGTGATGGCACAAAGATGGTGGTGTCGCCTGCCGAGTGGTCGATTAATAATGAACAAGGTAAGGCGATTGCCAGCTTCAAGCAAATTCCATTGCGACATGCATGGGCGATTACCGTGCATAAAAGCCAGGGCATGACATTGGAAGCTGCCGAAATTGACTTGAGCCAGACTTTTGAAAAAGGGCAAGGCTATGTGGCCTTATCACGGCTAAAATCACTGGAAGGCTTGCGTTTACTGGGCTTTAATCAAAAGGCGCTGGAACTGGACAGTCTGGCGATGAAAGCGGACCAGCGTTTTCAGCAGTTATCGGCCGAGGCAGAAAGCATCTGGCAGGATCGCGATACCACGCTGGTGCACGACGATTTTATTAAAAAATGCGGCGGTACGACCAATCCTAAGGACATTGCCCGTTATGAAAAACGACTGAAGCAAAAGGCTGGAACAGGTATTTCGGCCAGCACGCTGGAGCAAACCCGCGAACTGTATGAAAAAGGTCTGGATATTGAAGAAATTGCCTTGGCGCGTAGTCTAACCATTGCCACGGTGATTAATCACCTGGCCAAGTTATATGAGCAGGCCAACACTAAATCCGGCGGCAGTAAATCCAATAGCAAAGAAACGAACGTTACAGAAACAGAAAATGTTGGTGAACTGAATTTTGAGCGGATTAAGCCACAAAAAGAAGTGTTGCAGGCCGTGAGCCGTGCTGTGAAACAGGTAAAAAAACAAAATCTGCCGGAAAGCTTTAATGAAGATGGCAGTATTCGGCTAAGGTCGTTAGTGGATGCCTTGAATAATGAAATGGGCTATAACGACGTGCGGCTGGCGCTGATGTTTATTTAAGAAAGGCAGCGACTTCTAATGGCATTAAAAGCTGAAATACGTTCTTTATTAATTCAGGAAAGTGTCGGTTTACTCTCTAAAGAAGAGTTAATTGTTAAGGTGGATGAGAGATTGAATTATATTTCAACACCACCAAGTTGGCTTCTTGATTTATCATTTGGAGAATATCCTCATTACGAAAGCGATTTAGATATCATTAATTTTCCTATTCAATATGATGAATTATTGGCATTGATTCCTGATATAACCCAATGCTTTAAGACAGCACAGTTAACTTTTGATTTATTGATTCAAAGTGCATATTTAATTTTAGATCTACTTTCTGAAGATACAGCTTTATATGAGTTACTAAGCTGGCTTACAGATGAAGCTGAGTTTTACTATACAGGTATGATGAAAAAACAGGATGTGATTGAGAAAATTAGCGAGGCATTAACAGAATTTATTGATGCTAATAATTAATATAGATTTTACATTTTAATTAATAAGTAAATGAATTGAAATTTGGTAAGTAGATCATATATATATTCTCCAAATACTCATAATTCCATGCATTAAGATAATAGCTTGGGAAGTTTGTAAAACTCGGTTTAAGCATTTGTTATTTTAGGTCGAAATAAATTCTAGGCATTAAATTAGTGCAATCGCTACAATACCCAGACTCTGGTTTGCGGCACGAATGAAACTGCTGTTTTAGGAAAAATTATGTCTGTAGCTGAACAATTTGGGCAACCTGATCACCTTGTCATGGCGCGTGACCGCTATAAATTGTCACGCCTAAAGCAGGGCAAATTTAAGGATGAGCAGGATTATCAGCAACTTTTTGAAAAATCCCAACAAGCAGTGCAGGCACGTGTTGAACGCTTGCCGGATATTAAGCTCAATGAAGACCTGCCGGTTTCGCAAAATGCTGAACGGCTAATTCAGGCTATTAAAGATCATCAGGTCATCATTGTGGCAGGTGAAACCGGCTCTGGTAAAACCACACAATTACCGAAAATTGCCATGCTGGCGGGTCGTGGTTTAACCGGAATTATTGGCCATACCCAGCCACGTCGTCTGGCGGCCCGTAGTGTGTCACAGCGTATTGCCGAGGAGCTGGGTGAGCCACTGGGCAAATCCGTGGGCTTTAAGGTCCGTTTTAATGAAACCGGTGATAACAACGCCTTCATTCGCCTGATGACTGACGGGATTTTGCTGGCCGAACTCGGCAATGACCGTTTCTTAAATAAATATGACACCATTATTATTGATGAAGCGCATGAACGCTCGTTAAACATTGATTTCTTGCTGGGCTATATTCGCCAGATTTTGCCCAAGCGCCCTGATTTAAAGGTTATTGTCACTTCCGCTACATTAGACGTAAACCGCTTTAGCCAGTATTTCGCTAATGCTTCTGGTCAAGGCGCCCCCATATTTGAAGTGGAAGGGCGTAGTTATCCGGTAGAAGTGCGTTATCGTCCAGTATCTGAGCTTGCAGTGGCGGGCAGTGAAGATGATGCCTTTGATGATGTGGAAGAAAATCTACCGCGTGCTGTAGTAGCCGCTGTAGAAGAATGCTATCAGGATGCGATTAATAAAGGCCATCCAGAGCATGCTGATATTCTGGTGTTTGCCAGTACCGAGCAGGAAATCCGTGACCTACAGGAAATCTTGTATAAGTTTGGCCCCAAACACACCGAAATTTTGCCACTGTATGCACGTCTGGCATTAAGCGAACAACAAAAGATTTTTAATCCATCCGGTAAAGGTCGTCGCATTATTATTGCCACCAACGTGGCAGAAACGGCACTGACTGTTCCAAATATCCGTTATGTGATTGATAGCGGTTTTGCCCGGATTTCACGCTATTCGTATCGCTCGCGCGTGCAACGTTTACCGATTGAAGCCATTAGTCAGGCCGCTGCCAATCAGCGTAAAGGACGCTGTGGCCGTATTGCGCCCGGTGTTTGTATTCGCCTTTATAGTGAAGAGGATTTTTTAGGCCGCCCAGAATTTACAGAACCGGAAATCAAGCGCACCAATCTGGCATCGGTAATTTTACAAATGGAAAGTCTAGGTCTGGGTGATCTGGACAACTTTAATTTTATTGAGCCACCTGATCATCGCTTGGTCAATGATGGTAAAAAGCTGCTGGTTGAACTGGGCGCGCTATCTGAAAAAGGTAATGAGAAAAAACAGGGCAGTAAGCTCACCAAAATTGGTCAAATGATGGCAAAAATGCCGATTGACCCGCGGCTGGCTCGTATGATTCTGGGTGGTGCGCATTTTGGAGTATTGAATGAAGCCCTGATTGTGGTGAGTGCGCTGGCAGTGCAAGATCCGCGCGAGCGGCCAGCCGACAAACAAACACAGGCTGACCAGAAACATGCCTTGTTTAAAGAGCCGGATTCTGATTTCCTGTTTTATATCAAGCTTTGGAACACCATTGCAGCGCAAAAAGGCCAATTAACGGAAAATCAGAGACGCAGCTTTGCCAAACAGCATTTTTTAAGCTGGTTACGCTTGCGTGAGTGGCGGCAAACGCATCAACAATTGGTGGAGCTGGCCGAGCAACTTAAATTGTCTTTTGACCGTCCAAATGGTAAGGATCAGCCCGCCAGCTATGAAAACCTGCATAAAGCATTGCTCACCGGCCTATTGTCCTTTATTGCGCAAAAAACCGATGAAAAAAATATTTATCAGGCTGTGCGTCAGCAAAAAGCGCGGATTTTTCCGGCCAGTACCTTGCATAAGCAGGGCGCTGCATGGCTAATGGCGTTTGAAATGGTGGAAACGTCACAGGTGTATTTGCGCACACTGGCCAAGATTGAGCCGGAATGGATTTTGCTGGCCGCCCGTGATTTGCTCAAGTATCACTATTTTGAACCACACTGGTCAAAGAAATCCGGCACCGTAAATGCTTATGCGCAAATTTCCCTGTTTGGCTTGATTGTTCAGCCCAAGCAGCCAGTACAGTATGAAAAAGTAAATCTCATAGAAGCGCATGAAATTTTCTTGCGTGATGCATTGGTGACTGGTGAGCTGGGCATAGCGCCGCCATTTTTAAAGCACAACCTGCAAAAAATTGAAGAAGTCGAACGTATTGAGGATAAGTTGCGCCGCCGTGATTTGCTGGTGGATGAGGAAACCCTGTACCAGTTTTATGCAGGTCGGGTGCCTTCGCATATTGCCAGCCGTCGTGCCTTTGAGGACTGGCGCGCCGAAGTTGAAGCCAAGAATTCACGTATCCTGTTTTTAACTGAAGAGGATGTCCTCCTTGATTCAGCACCGACCACTCAGCAATTTCCGGATTACTGGCAAGTTGGCGCTTTACGTCTGGCAACCCGTTATGTATTTGACCCCAGCCGTGAAGACGATGGCGCAACGGTTAGCATTCCTATTCAGGCTTTACCGCAAGTCGATGGCAATGCATTGTCATGGAGCGTGCCCGGCTGGCGGCAACCTTTGGTGGAAGCTTTGTTAAAATCACTGCCAAAAGACAAGCGTCGTTTGTTTGTGCCTATTCCTGATACGGCCAAAAAACTGCTTACCCAGCTTGATCCACAAAAAGGCAACAGCCTGATGGAGCAATTGGCCTTTTTGCTACGCGGTGAGCAAATTCAGGCCAAGGATTTTGATCTCAATAGCGTGCCCAATTATTTGCGCCCAATGATTCAGGTCATTGATGACAAAAAACGTGTCATTGCACAGGGACGTGACCTTGAGGAATTACAGGCAAGGTGTCGTGTTGCCACTCATCAACCGGTCAAGCAACAGCAAGGTGAGTTACTGGAGTTTCCAGCCAGCTTCGAGTTTCAAACCCAGAAGAAAGTGACGGGTTTGCTGGTCAATCAATATCATGCACTGGTTCCGGTAAGCGCCAACTCAAAGCAAACTGATGATCCTAAAAAGCAAAACCAGCAAGGCGTCGTGATTCATACCTATAATGATGAAAACGAGGCCAAACGGCATCATCGGCAGGGTTTGCTGCGTCTGGCCAGTTTGCAGTTGGGTGATTTGAGCCGACAACTCAAAAAGCAGTTGCCCAAATCGTTAATTCTGGCGTTTGCACCTTTGGGCGATAAAACCCAGCTGGAAGACATGCTGATTTATGCCACGCTGGACGTGTCTTTTGAAGGGCTGGCGCTTGATCAGGGCACCTTTTTGCATAAACTTAGTGCTGCTAAGGCGCAGTTTTTAACTCAGGGGCAAAAGGTGCTGACAAACCTCACTGAAATTTTTACCTTGTGGCAAACCATCCGCCGCCAGATGCTGACCATTGATGCTGATATTTTTGGTCGTAATCTGGATGATATTGAAGACCAGCTGGATGGACTGCAACTGGCAAATTTTGTGTATCAGGTCGATGTACAAGCCTGGCAGGAATATCCGCGCTATTTAAAGGCCCTGAATATACGTCTGGAACGCTTGCCCAATAACCTGAAGCGTGATACCGAAGCGGTTGCACAAATTGATCCCTATATGGAGCGCCTGCTCAAGTATGACGCACATAAAGCCATGGAAAGCAGTGCATTTCAGGAGTTCCGCTGGCTAATGGAAGAGTGGCGGGTGTCCTTGTTTGCCCAGCCGATGAAAACTAAAGTCCCGGTATCGGTAAAACGGCTGGAAAAAGCATGGCTGGACATTACAGGTTAAATTCGGGCTCAAAGAAGTCGGTACCTTAGCCTTTTCGCTACTGGACAAGCGCAAGCGATGGGTAGACACTATCGCTGCTTTCCAGCATTGATTTTAGGCTAATAATTTTAGGCTAATTTTTTAAAGCCAAATTTGAAATATTCATTTACTATGGGATGCAATGTAAGCAGCACCATAATAAATGACAGGAGTGATTCATGAGCATTCGTATTACAGGAACCGGGCTGTACACCCCACCAGATTCAATCAGCAATGAAGAACTGGTGACTAGCCTGAATGCGCATGTTGAACACTACAATCAGGAAAATGCGGCGGCCATTGAGGCGGGTACTCTAACAGCCAAGCGTGGTTCATCTGCGCCCTTTATTGAAAAAGTATCTGGCATCAAATCACGCTATGTGGTGAATAAAGAAGGGGTACTTGACCCCAAGCGCATGGCTCCCATTATTCCAGAGCGTTCCAATGAAGAATGGTCAATTCAGGCAGAAATGGGCACGGCAGCAGCACGTGAGGCGATTGCCAATGCCGGTTTAACCCCCGATGACATTGATGCCGTTATTCTGGCATGTTCAAATATGCAGCGTGCCTATCCGGCTGTTGCCATTGAAATTCAGGCAGCGCTGGGAATGACCCGTGGTTATGCCTTTGATATGAATGTGGCTTGTAGTGCGGCCACTTTTGGTTTGCAACAGGCGGTTGATGCGATTAAAGCGGGTTCTGCCAAGCGCGTTCTGGTGGTAAATGCTGAAATTACTTCTGGCCATTTAAACTGGACTGATTACAGTAGCCACTTTATTTTTGGTGATGTAGCCACTGCCATTGTGGTTGAAGAAACTGAGAACAAACCCGGTTTTGAGGTATTGGGCACACAGTTACTCACCCAGTTTTCCAATAATATCCGCAACAATTTTGGCTTCTTGAATCGTGGTGATGAGTCCGGTGTTGGGAAACCAGACAAGCTGTTTGTGCAAAATGGCCAAAAGGTGTACCGCGAAGTTTCACCACTGGTTGCCAAAACCATCACTGAACATCTGGGCAAGCTGGGTTTAACCGTTGAAGATGTAAAACGCTACTGGTTGCATCAGGCCAATGAAAACATGAACCAGTTTATTTTAAAGATGATGCTGGGCAAGGATGCCGAACGTGAACGTGCGCCGATTATTCTGGATGAATATGCCAACACCAGTTCAGCCGGTTCTATTATTGCCTTTCACAAGCATTCCAAAGACTTGCAGGATGGTGATTTAGGGGTGATTTGTTCTTTTGGTGCCGGTTATTCGATTGGCTCAATTATTGTGAAAAAAGTCAGTTAATAGAATCCTTATTTATCTTAAATCAGCGTCCGTCAGGGCGCTTTTTTTATGGCAAGTTTTATTAAACTTTTCTGCTAGAGTGCTATTAAAAAGCTAACTAAAAATTACTGAATCGCAGCTTGAATAGGAACAAATGCCAACCAAGCCTTCAAGAACCAGCCAATAAATCTGCCACACTAAGCGCATAATATTTTTTTTGAGGAAAACGCCATGCAAAATCCAATGCAGCGCTATCTCATTGCGACAGCAACCGGCATTCTGGTATTAACACTGGGTGGCTGTGCTGTTACACCCATTGATAATCATTCTAACGGTTATCACCGTCATGATGGCTGGGATAAAAAAGGCTGGAACAATGATCGCAATGATGATCGTAGAAATTCGGATCGCAACTGGAATCGCAACGGTGATGGCGACAGGTCGCGCTGGGATCGTAGGCATGATCATGATGACGACTATGATAACCATGACGACTGGCGTAATGACCGTCGTTAAGCAGTAAAACAGTAGCAAAGTTCAAAGCTATTGCGCTGGATTGATAGCTATTTTTGTATCTTTCTAAATTTCTAATGGTTCTATACTTGCTGTTCAGCCATATTGTGTATCCAAGGGCTGGATAGCTTTTTCATCACTAGAATTTTAAAAACCTTGGACTTTTAAAATCCCCGGACTTTTAAAAAAACAAATAATTAATGCTACACTGCCGCCATTACAGGTTCAGGTTAGTCGTACTAAGTGACCACGCCCCATATTATTTCCAATCCATACAATAGCCAAGATCAGAAAACCATGACTTCAACGGGAGAGCAGGCCATGCAGCATCAATTGTCTGGCAAGCCTTTACGTATTGGTATTGTGGTGGGTGAGGTATCTGGCGATACATTAGGTGTGGCATTGATTAGAGCTTTTAAAGCACAGGAAATCGATGCAACCTTTGAAGGGATTGGCGGCCCACAAATGATTGCAGAGGGTTTTCACAGTATCTATCCCATGGAACGGCTCGCTGTTATGGGGCTGGTGGAAGTCATGGGGAGGTTAAAGGAGCTGTTTGCTATTCGGGATGATCTGGTGGCGCGCTGGAAAGACAGTCCGGTGGATATTTTTGTAGGGATTGATGCCCCTGATTTTAACCTGCGTTTGTCCAGTCAGCTCAAGCCATTAGGCATTAAAACTGTACAGTATGTCAGTCCATCGGTATGGGCGTGGCGGCAGGGACGTGTGCATGGTATTCGTGCGGCGGTTGATCTGGTGCTGTGCCTGTTTCCGTTTGAGGTGGATTTTTATTTAAAGCATCAGGTTCCAGCGGTATTTGTTGGTCATCCACTGGCACAGGAAATTCCCGTGCAACATGATCTTGCACCGGCCAGGCAACAATTAGGGCTTGATCCAGCGCAAACTATAGTTGGTATTCTACCGGGAAGCCGTTCTGGTGAAGTATCGCGACTTGCTCCGGTGTTGTTTGATGGCGCTTTTAAGCTCTTGCAAAGCAAGCCAGCACTCAGGTTTTTGGTGCCTGCCATTAATCAGGCGCGTTTTGAGCAAATCCAGCAGATTCTGGCCAGTTATCCTGCATCCTTTAGCCAGGCTGTACAGGTGATTCATGCGCAGGAAAGCAACAGTAAAATCGGACGTGATGTGATGGCGGCCAGCGATCTGGTGCTACTGGCATCAGGAACGGCCACACTGGAATGCCTGCTATTTGGCCGGCCTATGGTGGTGGTATACAAACTGCACTGGCTTACTTATTTGATTGCCAGCTTTATGGTCAGGATTCCGTATAAATCATTGCCAAATATTCTGGCTAATCGTGAAGTGGTGCCAGAGCTGATCCAGTACGATGCGACGCCGGACAAGGTCTATCAGGCTGCCAAGGCGTTATTACAAACGCCGCAAGGCAAAACCCAGCAGGACGCATTGGTTGCTATTCATCAGCAACTGCAAGGGCAACAAGCTGTTAATCCGGCGCTGGCAATACTAGGCGTATTAAATAAAACATGATAAAACAGTCTATAGAAAAACTATCACCAGTAATCAGGCTTTAAAGACTGATTTTATTCAATAATTTGCAATAATAAAATTGAGAACAAAATGAAGATTACTACAGCAACTCCCCAAATGCAGGGCAATGGTGCCGAACTCATGTATAGCGCTGGCCCTGAGCTTTATGATTTTATTTATAAAACAGCAAAGCACCGGGCACAGGATTTTATTCAGTTTGAGTTTGAATCCGGGCAGGGTTTTTGTGGCTATCGTAATGTCACTGTAGCGTTAGTAGATAATAAGATCGTTGCCACAGGCTGTTTTTTTGATGGCAAGGTGTATTCCAGGCTAACACTGGGTACCTTAAAAAACATGATTCGTTTTTATGGTCCACTCAATATATGGCCTATACTTTTACGCCTGCGCCATATTGAAAGTGTGATGCAGCAGCCTAAAAAGAGCGAGCTTTACCTGTCAAATTTTGGCGTGGAACCTGATTTACAGGGCAAAGGCATTGGCAAAGCGATGCTGGAATATAAAATAGCCGGGGCTCGCCAGCAGCATTACCAGATTTTTTCACTGGATGTAGCGCACACTAATCCACGTGCGCAGGCTTTATATGAACGCATGGGGTTAAGGGCAGGCCAGCCTAAAAAATTCTCAGGCAAAAGGTCAGGTATAGAAGTTCCCAATGCGATCAAGATGGAACTGGTTTTATAATATGCTTAAATTGATGGCATAACATACTAGCCAGTATTTAAGAAACTTATTAAGGAATCATTATGCCGCTGCTGGCCAATCTGGATCATCATTCATCGCGTATTCTGGCACGTTCTGAAATCAACCCTAATCTAATCCTGCCAGATTCTTCCGTGCTGGTTGCCGGTGTTGATGAAGCAGGACGTGGGCCTTTAATTGGTTCTGTGGTCACGGCAGCAGTCATTTTAAATCCTGAGCAGCCCATTGCCGGGCTTAATGACTCTAAAAAGCTGTCGGAAAAAAAGCGTGAGCTATTGTTTGCACAAATCCAGCAACATGCGCTGGCCTGGTGTATTGCAGAAGCAACCCATGAAGAAATTGACCAGTTCAATATTTTGCAGGCCACCATGCTGGCCATGAAGCGTGCCATTGAGGGATTAAGAATAACGCCGAGTACTGCACTTATTGATGGCAATAGATGCCCTGATACGGGTATTTCCTGTCGGGCAATTGTTGGTGGGGATGCTTTGGAGCAAAATATTGGCGCTGCCAGTATTCTGGCTAAGGTCACACGTGACCGACAATTACAAGAGCTAGACCGCCAGTATCCGCAATATGGTTTGGCAAAGCATAAAGGCTACCCTACTAAAGCACATCTGGAAGCCATTGCATTACATGGGATTTTGCCCGAGCATCGTAGAAGCTATGGGCCAGTAAAGAAATATTGTGAAGCTACTTCTGTTTAATTGAAAGCAGCTTTATTCTAAAAATAGCCTGCTTTTAAAAAACAGGCTATAGGGTGTGTGAACAATTTACACTTGCGGTTCTGCTGGTGCTGAGCCATACAAACGCGCCATATCATCAAAGCTTCGGGTCTCATGCAGCCATAGCTCCTTGAAGTATTCAATACGTTTTACCTGCGCCTGTGCAGACGGACTATCGTCTTCACCATGAAAGGTAAATAGTAGCGGATCGCCAACTTCTTCGCCATTTTCAACCAGAGTCATAAAATAAGCATTTAACAGCGGATCAATACCAATAATGGCATCACGCCGATGCTGGTGGGAGTGTTTGCTTGTCATCATTTATTCCTTCTCTCCATTTTCGACAAAACATTAAGGTTTGCTTAGTGCAAGCCTTACCTATAATCATTGCTAACATTGTATTAACAACATATTGTGCCCAGTCATAGAGACTGGGCGACATAATCCATCATGCATGAGCCAATCGTATAGCATGAAAAATAGCCAAGCTTTTTAGCAGTTTTATTGCCGGGAAAATTTTAAAGAGATTTTTAAAGAAAATTATAAATATGCAACTGTTTTTATTGGACTTTTAATGAAATAATTTGTTGCGCTTTGTTTTTTATAAAGTAGAACTAAGTGTAAAAATTAATGTATTTTATCATTAAAACTGATTATTCTGCTTCACTGATGCTTGAATTTATAATCAGGCAGAGCACAAAATAAAAGCGGCCTAAGCCGCTTATAAGACACCTGCATATAAACCTAAACGCTTACATCAGGATTAATCACTGGAATCAACACCTAGCGATTATAGTTATCATCATCAAATGATGGTTGGTAATCCTGTTCCAGATGCTGCAAATGTTCATGCATGGCACGCTCATGCTGAATACGCTGGTAAATCTCTTCGCGATGTACCGACACTTCTTTGGGTGCATTAACACCAATACGCACCTGATTACCTTTAACGCCCAACACTGTGACGCTAACTTCATCCCCAATCATCAGGGTTTCCCCGACGCGGCGGGTCAGAATAAGCATTCTCTTCTCCTTGTATCAACCTTTCCAGCTACCTGATTTATATAATCAGTATCGCTTAAAGTTATTTTTCCGAATAGCACTATCTACATTTTTTTGTAAAACAAACAATGGCTGTTGTATTCCGTTTATCTTACATGGAATGACTTTGCAGCCGTTGCAAGCAACTGTGATCAATTTAACATGAAACAGTTGCTTTTGCTGCATGCTTTTATGCAAATATTCTGTGCTTATTCGCTGATCTAATCAGGTTCAGGCACGGGCACTGCTTTCGCCAGTGGCACGATCAAGATCAAAGGCAGTGTGCAGGCTGCGTACCGCCAGCTCCAGATATTTTTCATCAACCACAACAGAGATTTTGATCTCAGAGGTCGAAATCATCTGGATATTAATGCCATCTTTGGCCAGAGCAGTAAACATCTTGCTGGCCACACCAGCATGAGAACGCATGCCAACACCCACAATGGACACTTTAACAATGCTGTCATCGCCAATGACCTGACCCGCACCAATGTCCTTGCCAATGGTTTCTAGCAGGTTTAACGCCTTTTTGAAGTCAGTACGATTAACGGTAAACGTGAAATCAGTCGTGCCATCAGCAGCAATGTTTTGCACAATCATGTCAATTTCAATATTGGCATCACCAATCGGTGACAGGATACGTGATGCAACGCCCGGCTGATCAGGTACACCGCGAATGGTTAATTTTGCTTCGTCACGGTTGAAGGCAATACCAGAGATAATAGGCTGTTCCATTGTATGTTCCGATTCGGTGGTGATTAAAGTACCAACATTATTTTTAAAGTCTTCGTCAAAGGCGCCATCAGTATCATTGTCAAAACTGGACAGTACACGCAAAGGCACCTGATATTTGCCTGCAAATTCAACAGAACGGATTTGCAAGACTTTTGAACCCAGACTGGCCATTTCCAGCATTTCCTCAAAGGTAATGCGATCGAGTTTTTTGGCTTTGGGCGCAACGCGTGGATCAGTGGTATAAACACCATCCACATCGGTATAAATCTGGCATTCGTCAGCTTTTAATGCCGCTGCCAATGCAACGCCTGTGGTATCAGAACCGCCACGGCCCAATGTGGTGGTATGGCCTTCAGGATCAACACCCTGAAAACCGGCAACGACCAGTACTTTGCCGGAGTTTAAATCTTTATGCATTAAATCTGCATCAATGCTTTGAATACGTGCCTTGTTAAACGAGCTGTCAGTCAGAATGCCAACCTGACGCCCAGTGTAGGAGCACGCATCCACATCAATGGATCTTAAAGCCATAGCCAGCATCGCGATGGTGACTTGCTCACCCGTTGATACCATCTGGTCCAGCTCACGCGGATCAGGATTATCACAAATGGATTTTGCCAGACCCAGCAGACGGTTGGTTTCACCGCTCATGGCAGAAACCACCACCACCACACGATGACCGTGATCATGCCAGCGTTTTACCCGACGCGCTACATTTAAAATGCGCTCGGGTGTACCCATTGAGGTACCCCCATATTTTTGTACGATCAAAGCCATAATTATTCCATCTGTTTTTAAATTCGCATGCCTGGGTCATTGCTTTGCCAGACATGGGTGCTCATCAATAATACGGTTGGGCAGGTGTTATCACTGCCAACCCTAAGGAATCAACGGGTATATTGCGTAGCCAGCCAGTCCGGCAAGCTACCCATAACGTCAGCATAGTTGGGTGCAATGGGCGCGCCGCCTTGCGCCAGATCAGGCTTGCCACCACCTTTACCACCCAGTTGTTCAGTCAGGTGCTTGATAATGTCGCCTGCTTTTACTTTCGCTGTGTACTCTTTAGCGACAGACGCCAGTAAGCTCACTTTGCCAGCACCATCGGTGGCAGCCAGCACAATCACCCCATCAGACAGGCGTGATTTCACGCTATCAAGCAGGTTGCGCAGGGTTTTGCCATCCATATTGTCCAGCTCAGCAATCAGGGTTTTGATCCCTGCAATTTCTTGTGCTTGTTCAACCAGCTCGGCACTTTGGCTGCTGGCCAGTTTCTGGTTTAGGCGTTCAATCTGTTTTTCAAGTAAACGGCTGTTTTCGGCCATGGCTTCAACACGGCTAAAGACCTGATCACGCTGGGCCTTAATCAAGCTGCTGATTTGTGCCAGTTGCTGGTCAGCCTGCTGTACCACAGCCAGTGCCGCAGTACCGGTAACGGCTTCAATCCGGCGAATACCTGCGGCAATACCACCCTCAGAAATAATCTTAAACAGGCCAATATCACCGGTGCGGTTCACGTGAATGCCACCACACAGCTCAATTGAAAAGTGGCGGTCATCTTTCTGGCTACCCATACTGAGCACGCGCACCTTGTCACCGTATTTTTCACCAAACAGCATCATTGCGCCTTTGTTTTTGGCGGATTCAATATCCAGTTCTTCAGTAGATACTGGCGTATTGGCAATCACCTCGGCATTCACCAGACGCTCGATTTCCTGTAATTGAGCAAAGCTTACCGGCTGGTCATTGGCAAAGTCAAAACGCAATACGGATGCAGATACCAGCGAACCCTTCTGGCTCACATGGGTGCCCAGTACCTGACGCAGTGCAGCATGCAGCAGGTGAGTGGCCGAGTGATTGCGTGCAGTTGCGGCGCGCATATCAGCCTTGACGGTTGCCTGTACCGCTTGGGACACGCTCACGCTACCCATGGTCACCAAGCCTTGATGCACAATGGCTGAGCCTGATTTTTTGGTATCCTGAACTTCAAAAATACCATTTTCGCCCGTCAGTAAGCCGGTATCGCCAACCTGACCACCGCTTTCGGCATAAAACGGGGTTTGATCCAGCACAATCAGGCCTTCATCACCTTCAGATAATGAATCAACGGCTTGCCCATCTTTATATAGCGCAATGATATTGCCTTGAGCATCAGTCCCAGCATAGCCATGGAAAACTGATTCCTGATCAACTTTAACGATACTGTTGTAATCAATATTGAACTTGCCGGCATCACGCGCGCGCTGGCGTTGTTGAGCCATTTCAGCTTCAAAACCCGCTTCATCAATTTGCAGGTTACGCTCGCGGGCAATGTCAGCCGTCAGGTCAACCGGAAAGCCATAGGTGTCGTACAACTTAAATACCATGCTACCCGCAATCGTATTACCCTGTAGCTGTGCCAGTTCAGTTTCCAGCAAACGCAGACCTTGTTCCAGTGTGCGGGCAAACTGTTCTTCTTCTTTCAATAGTGTGGCTTCAACCACTTCACGGCGATTAACCAGTTCAGGATAGGCTTCACCCATCACATCAATCAAAGGTTGTACCATCTTGTGGAAAAAGCTACCTGTTGCACCCAGCTTGTTGCCATGACGTACCGCACGGCGAATAATCCGGCGCAGGACATAACCACGACCTTCATTGCTGGGAATTACACCATCCGCAATTAAAAACGAGCAGGAGCGGGCATGGTCAGCCAATACACGTAGCGAAGGCTGGTTCTGATTTTCAATACCAATAATTTGTGCCGCAGATTTAATCAGATGCTGGAACAGGTCAATTTCATAATTGGAATGCACATGCTGCATCACCGCGCTAATACGCTCCAGACCCATACCAGTATCCACGCTTGGCGCAGGTAATGGATGCAAAACGCCATCAGCCGTGCGGTTAAACTGCATAAACACGTTGTTCCAGATTTCAATAAAGCGGTCACCGTCTTCTTCAGGCGTGCCCGGCAAGCCCCCTGCAATGTCAGCGCCATGATCATAGAAAATTTCAGTACATGGCCCACATGGCCCAGTGTCACCCATGGCCCAGAAGTTATCCGAGGCATAAGGTGCGCCTTTATTGTCACCAATACGAATGATTCGATCAGCACTTAGGCCAATATCCTTGTTCCAGATATCAAAGGCTTCGTCATCCGTGGCATAAACCGTGACATAGAGACGATCAGTTGGTAAAGCTAACCACTCGGCGCTGGTTAAAAATTCCCATGCAAAACGAATGGCGTCCTGTTTGAAATAATCGCCAAAGGAAAAATTGCCCAGCATTTCAAAGAAAGTATGGTGACGTGCCGTGTAGCCGACGTTATCCAGATCGTTATGCTTGCCGCCAGCGCGAACACATTTCTGGCTTGAGGTAGCCCGCACATAATGACGCTTATCCAGCCCTAAAAAGCAGTCCTTGAACTGGTTCATGCCGGCATTGGTAAACAGCAGGGTCGGGTCATTGGCAGGAATCAGGGAACTGGACGCAACACGCGTGTGGCCTTGCGTTTCAAAATAACGCAAAAACGCTTCACGAATTTCGTTGGATGTCATCATACGGCTCACAAATCAGCTCCCAGACCAATAACCACACAGAAAAAAGCCAGATCATTTTATGGTTTGATCTAACCTGAAAACATTTGCCAGCCATCATTGCCTGTCAAAACCCGGAACTAATTAAACCAATCATGCCTAACACTGGTTTATCAGCTTAAACCACAGGCTGTGGCCGCCATGCTTTTGAATCATTCAAAGCAGGCAAGGGTTTGGCTGGTTTAAAAGCCGCAAAGTATAGCTGATTTTACAGTTTGCTCAAAATCATTCTGTCGTGCTTTTAACCAGCTTGCGAAAAAAAACCCGTAAAAGCAAAAAGGATAGGCTACAGGTATAAAAACGGTTAAAATAGCGCTCTTTTTTTGCGGTTGTTGAGGCGCGTGCGTGGATAATTTAACCATCGAACAAGAAACATTAAATGAGGCAGTGCAGCATTTACAGACGATTCGTGATTTTATCCGGTTTGGTGTCACTGCCTTGCGCAGCTATGAAGTGCATCTGGGACAGGGCACAGAGGATTTTTTTGCTGAAAGTGCCGCCATGGTCTTGCAAAGCCTGTCGATGGAATGGTCTGCCGATGAGCAGATTCTGGATGCCAAGCTATTACCTTCTGAAAAGCAGCGCATTATTGAGGTGCTGGAAAAACGCATTAACCAGCGTATTCCACTGGGCTATTTGCTGAATTTATCCTATTTTGCCGGACAGCCGTATTATGTGGATGAACGTGTGCTCATTCCACGCTCGCCGGTTGCCGAGCTGATTGAAAACCAGTTTAACCCGTTCTTTAGCAATGGGTTGGCCAATGCACAGGGCGGTGTGAACCAGTTGCCGCATACCGATCATCCGATTGAACCCACCCGTATGCTGGATTTGTGCACCGGTTCTGGCTGTATTGCCATTGCACTGGCCTATGCGTTTCCGGATGCCACAGTGGATGCTGTGGATATTTCCCGTGATGCGCTGGAAGTCGCGGCCATTAATGTGGACTATCACACCAAGGAAGATCAGGTTTCCCTGATTGAATCCAACTTGCTGGAAAAAATTCCGGCCCAGCGCCAGTATGATCTGATTATCAGCAATCCACCTTATGTGGATGCTGCCGATATGGCAGACCTGCCGCAGGAATTTCTGCATGAGCCTGAGCTGGCATTGGCTGCCGGCCGCGATGGACTGGATCTGGTACGTCATATCTTGGCACAGGCCGCTGATTACCTGACCGACAATGGCTTACTGGTGATTGAAGTGGGCAATAGTGAATGGGCATTGCGTCAGGCATTCCCAAAAATCAAATTCCACTGGCTGCACTTTAATCGTGGCGGTGCTGGTGTGTTTGCACTCACTGCGCAGGAATGCCGCCAGCATCAGGCAGAATTCAAAGACGCTTTACAGGGTTAACAGGAGCAATAAACCATGGCAGGCAATAGTATTGGTCAATTGTTCCGGGTAACCACATGTGGTGAATCACATGGGCCGGGTTTGATGGCAATTGTGGATGGTGTGCCACCGGGTCTGGAACTTAGTGAGGCTGATCTGCAAATTGATCTGGATCGCCGCAAACCCGGCACATCCAGCTTTGCGACCCAGCGCAAGGAAGAAGACATTGTTGAAATTATTTCCGGTGTGTTTGAAGGCAAAACCACAGGCACACCGATTGGTTTATTGATTCGCAATACCGACCAGAAATCCAAGGATTATGGCAATATTGCGCAGACCTTCCGTCCGGGGCATGCCGATTATACCTATACTCAAAAATACGGTTTTCGGGATTATCGCGGAGGCGGCCGTTCCAGTGCGCGCGAAACCGCCATGCGGGTCGCGGCAGGTGCAATTGCCAAAAAATACCTGAAAGAAAAATTCGGTATGCTGATTCGTGGTCATGTCAACCAGATTGGCAATGAATTTGCCAGTAAGCTGGACTGGAACGAAGTACCCAATAACCCGTTTTTCTGTGGTGATGCTGATGCTGTGCCACGCTTTGAAGCATTAGTGACCAGCTTGCGCCGTGATGGCACCAGTTGTGGCGCTAGGCTTGAAATTCTGGCAGAACATGTACCAGTCGGCTTGGGCGAACCGGTATTTGACCGTCTGGATGCTGATATTGCCCATGCCATGATGAGCATTAATGCCGTTAAAGGTGTGGAAATTGGCGATGGCTTTGCTGTGGCGGGCCAGTTTGGCCATGAATCGCGTGATGAACTGACTCCACAAGGCTTTACTGCCAATCATTCGGGTGGCATTTTAGGAGGCATTTCCAGCGGACAAACCATTCGGGTGGCTATTGCACTTAAACCCACTGCCAGTATTACCACACCCGGTAAAACCATTAATCTACAAGGTGAGGCAACTGATGTCATCACCAAAGGCCGCCATGATCCATGTGTAGGCGTGCGGGCAACACCGATTGCCGAAGCCATGCTGGCCATTGTATTGATGGATCATTATCTGCGTCATCGTGCGCAAAATGCCGACGTGATTGCGCCTTTGGCTGCAATTGGTTATTAAAAAAATTTGCGGGCCGAAACTGGCTTCATGTATTAAAGACATAAAAAAGCCCGAACCTTGCGGAACGGGCTTTTAGTCGCTTGTTCTAAATCCATGCGTGAGCATAGATAACAAGCTCATTGAGGCTCATCTCAAACTGTCGGGGATTTAACCATAGTCAGTGTATTACGTCAATATGAGCTTCCTTACTACACTTTTTGCATCACATTTCTAATAGATAGCAATAATGACCTCCCCAATTTCAGGCCTGTATAAAATCTCCGGCTTTTACTTTTTGTATTATGCTGTTGTTGGCGCATTTATGCCGTACTGGAGCCTGTATCTAGAGGATCAGGGCTTTAATCGTGTCACAATCGGCCTATTGGCATCCATTACAGTACTGACGCGAATTTTTGCACCAATTGCATGGGGCTGGCTGGCCGATCGCACGGGTAAACGCATGCGCTGGGTGCGTCTGGCCACCCTGATGGAATGTATTATCTGGCTAAGTATTTTCCTATTGCCCAATACCTTGGGTCATCTGGCTATTTTAATGTTTGTGTTCAGCTTTTTTCAAAATGCGATTCTGGCACAGTTTGAAGCAGTTACCTTATTCTGGCTGGGCACACAACGAGAAAGCCTGTATGGCAAGGTGCGGCGTTGGGGATCTGTGGGTTTTATTGCCGCTGTTTTCATACTGGGCAAAGTATTTGATCTGATCAGCATTCATTATTTGCCCATGCTGTTGATGGTGATTGCTGCCTTCACATGGGCATGGTCATGGCAGATTCATGAGCCACAGCAGGCACCAACTGCGCAAAAACAGCTCAGCTCTATTTTTCCGATACTCAAGCAGCCGCAGGTGTGGCGTTTTTTTAGTATTGAATTTTTACTGCTCTTATCCCATGCACCGTTTTACAGTTTTTATTCCAATTATTTAAAGGATTATGGCTACAGTACAGGCACAACAGGTCTGTTATGGTCATTGGGGGTGGTGGCTGAAATTGTAATGTTTAGCCAGAGCCGTCATTTGCTGGCGCGTTTTAAACAGAATTACCTGATTGCTTTATGTCTCATTCTTACTTCGTTGCGCTGGCTACTGGTGGCCAGTTTTCCGCAGTTTTTGAGTGTCCAGATTATTGCCCAGTGCCTGCATGCCTTTAGTTTTGGCCTGTTTCACGTGATTGCAATGCGGGTTATTTTTAATAATTTCCTGCCAGCACAACAGGGGCGTGCACAGGCCTTTTATAGCACCATGTGGGGCTTGGGGGTTGCATCAGGTTCATTGCTTGCAGGGCATTACTGGCAGGCTTATGGCGGCAGTGCCATGTTTTATGCGGCTACACTGGTGGTATTGCTGGGTCTGTTTTTTTTGTCTCCCCGATATGTTGTGAAAACGCAATCAGCACTTGACCTTTAAGTAAAACGCCTGCACGATCAAAAGCAGGGTTTTTAGTTGATTTTAGAAGATAATTGTTAATGAATAGCATCAAAATGAACAGCAAGGCGCGCTTGCCATCAGGCCATAAAACCAGTTTTTTTAAAACCACATCAGCAACAGGTATGCCGTCATTATTAAAACCTTTATGGGTTGTACCGTTAGGTTTTGGGTTGTTCTTAAGCTGTTCATTCACCCATGCAGCCGATCAGTCTGCCCAGCCCGAACAGGTTACTGCTGCAACGGCTAGCAGCAATACGCCCTTACATGAACATTCCAGTGTGGAACCACAAGCCCCGGCTGTGCAACCTTCGCCTAATCAACCTGCACCAACCTCTGTGCCAGAACAATCTGAAAGTGTGGAAGGACCCGAACAGGACAACAAGATTGTGATTGTGAGCCGCCCTCAGGTGACAGGCTTATGGGCAATGACAATTCCAGGCGCCCAGTGTATTGAATACTATAATTTTATGGAAAAAGGCGATGTAATTATAAAAAGTGGCGCAGAGTGGACCTATGGCAAATATGTCTATCAGGTGCCTGCTGTAGCCGAGCCAGGTTCGCCTGTACTGGCATTACGTATTCAATATGATAACTTGCAAACAGATTGCTCAGGCAATGCGATAGACCAGCGTGGTGAAGACCAGCAGCAATATGTCAAATGGACTGGGCCGTCAAGCATGGAGTTCTGCACCACACAGGATGGTGCGCAGTGCTTTGCTTCACTACGCCGCATATTGCCCTAAAACTTAAGCCGGTAAAATTTTTAAAATTAAAAGCTGGATAATTAATATTTGAATCAGGCCGAAGCAGATGTTTCGGCGTATTCCTGACGTTTGAGCAGATTTTTTTCCAGATAGTGAATATCCATTGCCTGCCGGTTAAAGTCAGCGTCACACAAAATGACATTACGGTGCAGGCTAATGTTGGTTTTTACGCCATCAATAATGGTTTCATCCAGTGCCTGACGCAAGCGGGCCAGGGCAGTAGGCCGGTCTTTGGCGTGGGCAATCAGCTTGCCAATCATGGAGTCATAATAGGGTGGAATGCTATAGCCGCTATAAATGTGTGAATCAAAGCGAATACCAGCACCCCCGGGTGCATGAAAATACTTGATAGTACCCGGTGAAGGCATAAAGGTTTTTGGGTCTTCGGCATTGATACGGCATTCAATCGCATGACCGCAAATCTTGATATCATCCTGAGTAATATCCAGCCCAAGCCCGGCTGCAATCCGGATTTGCTGTTCAATAATATCAATGCCGGTAATGCATTCAGTGACCGGATGTTCCACCTGAACCCGGGTATTCATTTCAATAAAAAAGAACTGGTCATCTTCAAACAAAAATTCAAAGGTGCCTGCACCGCGATACTGCATCAGCTCGCAGGCATTCACGCAGGCTTGCAAAATATCGGCACGCGCCTGTTCCGGCAGGTCAGGTG
Source organism: Alkanindiges illinoisensis (assembly GCF_004377485.1). Lineage (GTDB taxonomy): Bacteria > Pseudomonadota > Gammaproteobacteria > Pseudomonadales > Moraxellaceae > Alkanindiges > Alkanindiges illinoisensis_A. Next base: position 22,144 of record NZ_SNTY01000007.1, on the reverse strand, counting down.
CTGGCGCTTCCTCAATGACTTTCTGGTGACGCCGTTGTAATGAACAATCGCGGTCAAACAGGTGAATCGCACGGCCCATGCCATCACCCAGCACTTGTACTTCCACATGACGCGGCTTTTGTAAGAAACGCTCCATATAGACCGTATCGTCACCAAACCACATTTCCGCATCACGCTGGGCAGCTTGAACCGATTCCAGCAGCATGTCTACACGTTCAACAATACGCATGCCACGACCACCACCACCTGCTGCTGCTTTTACAATTAGGGGGAAACCAATATTTTTGGCTTCATTCAAGGCATTATGTGTGGTTACCGCACGGGTAGAACCTGGAACAGTAGGCACACCAGCTTTTTTCATAGCCAAAATGGCAGAAACTTTGTTCCCCATTAGGCGAATGTGTTCTGGGCGCGGGCCAATGAAAGTAAAGCCCGAGTTTTCAACCAGCTCTGCAAACTCTGCATTTTCGGACAAAAAGCCGTAGCCCGGATGAATGGCATCGGCTCCTGTGACCTCAGCCGCACTAATTAATGCAGGAATATTCAGGTAGCTTTCACTACTGGCACCTGCACCAATACAGACAGCTTCATCCACAAAGCGCAAATGCATTAAATCCTTATCAGCATCGGAATATACGCCAACGGTTTTGATCCCAAGTGCCTTGCAGGCCCGGGTAATACGCAGTGCAATTTCACCACGGTTGGCGATAAGGATTTTTTGTAGCATAACTGGTTATTCCAAGATCATTCCATTGCAAAAGCAGCGACAGCGTCTGTATTTCAGGCACGGAACCGGAAAAGGGGCTGGCCATACTGAACCACGTCAGCATTCTTCACCAGAATTTCTTCAATCACACCGCTATGCGTTGCCTCAATTGGATTCATGATTTTCATGGCTTCAATAATGCCTAACGTGTCACCGGCCTGCACGGTTTGGCCAACCTTTACAAAAGGCGCCTCACCAGGATTTGGTGCCGCATAAAACACACCTACCATGGGTGATGTTTCAATGGCCCCACGCTGGGTACGAACCTGAGGAGCAGGTTCAGGCATTGTTGCCATGGCAGCTGCCGCAATTACAGGCGTACGACGTGTAAGAGAAATGGATTGATCGCCTTCTTTTACTTCCAGCGCCTGCAAATCTGATTCAATCATAAGATCAATCAGCTTCTTGATTTTTCGGATGTCCATGCGGCGTGTTCCAGACTGTGTTGCAATAAAAATTTAATGGGTTGCCTGTATTTGGTATCATACAGGCGGTAGGTACAAGGTTAGCTGCCTACACTGTAGCTTGAGCTGAATCAAGCCGGTTAATGACATGGCTTAAGGCAAAATAATAGCCATCAGCGCCCAAACCGCAAATAACAGCCTGAGCTTTATCCGATAAATAAGAATGATGACGAAATGCTTCGCGGGCATGCACATTGGATAAATGCACTTCAATAAAGGGAATTGCCACGCCGAGCAAGGCATCGCGCAGTGTAACCGATGTATGGGTAAATGCTGCAGGATTAATAATGATAAAACGGATGTGTTCCGCATAGGCCTGCTGAATACGGTCAACCAAAGCGCCTTCCCAGTTACTTTGAAAACTATCCAGTTGAAAGCCAGCCTGATTCGCTTGTTGTACAAGTTTTTGATTAATATCGGCTAGTGTAGTACTACCGTAGATTTCTGGTTCGCGTTGCCCAAGTAGGTTTAAGTTGGGTCCATGTAAAACCAGAATATCCGTCAAGGGCATTGTGAGGCTGCTCCAAGTTTACCGTATTACATCACTGTGCAGGATAGGGCAATCAAGTGACTCATATCATTGAAAAGTAAGCAATATAATTTTTTAAACTGCAGTTTGAAACATTTACACGGCTGTGCTTAATATTTCTTTCAACTTTGCCAGTTCGCTACAAAAAATGAAATATTCGCGTTACTTCGCAGCAAGATACGCAAAAAAAATAATTTTGGCAATGCCAAATTTGACCATTTATCTAAAAAATTATAATTATCTTGTGATGAAAAAGAGCTATTTTGCGTGTATTTTCGGCGAACTGGCAAAAAAACGCCAGCTTTTGGTTAAGAAAGTGAGATAGGTATAAAGACATTTAATGTAAGGGATAGATTTTATAAAACCAGTAAAGCTGTCACTAAATCCTTTTAAAGTTAAGCCAGCTATTATTGAATTTATGCTTAATTATTCCACTCCCAATATGTCACCTTGAATTTCTTTGACTTTGCAAAGGGGCAGCAATTTTATCACATTTAATCATAGCTTACTCAAGCAGATTTTTAATGACCATTTGTAAAAACATAGAGCTCTGGCAGCACTGCATTGCGATTGATTTTTCTCCATTGTTGAAAATAATATGCAGTTCTTAGACAAACTAAAAATTCATTGTGGTTTATGCTACCAGCAGATGACAGGAGGCAACATAATCAAATGAATGAAAGTGAATATATTAATATTCTGGTGCACTTGATTAGCGCATTGGTGGCGGGCGCTGCTATTGGACTTGAGCGTAGTTTTCATGGACGGCCTGCGGGTTTTCGTACCCATACACTGGTTTGCCTTACCTCGAGTTTGTTGATGCTGGTGACACTATACCAGAGCCAGTGGATGCCCGGTATTACCCACGATATGATCCGTATTGATCCTACCCGAACTGCCCAAGGCATCATGACGGGGATTGGTTTTCTGGGAGCGGGTGTAATTTTCAAGGAGGGGCTGAGTGTACGCGGTTTGACCACGGCTGCTTCAATCTGGATTACGGCAGCGATTGGAATTTTAATGGGAATTGGTTTTTTCTTTCCAGCGATTATTGCAACTGTGCTGACCGTGGGAATCCTTTCAGTTTTCCGCCGCATTGAATCATTGATGCCATCACAGATTTATGCCCACCACTGGATACGCTTTGCACGGCATCAGGTGCTGGATGAAACTGAGCTGCGCACTATGCTTAAAAATTACGGCTTTAGTGTTAATGCCATGAGCTATCATGCGGATCAGGATGATTCATTTCGCTACCAGATGACGGTGAGTACTCTGAAGGCAGAAAACTTGAATCTCTTGAGTCATGCCTTGCTAAAAATGGAGAATGTGGAAGGTTTTGGCTTATCACCCACAGGTGACTAACAGCCAGTGATCACTATCTAATAAAAAACCTGCTGATAGTTACAACTTATTATCAGGCAGGTTTTTTATTAATGATCAATCAACACACAAGCAGGTTATTTGCTTTTTTTATCGGTTGATTTCTTTTCTGTCGATTTTTTAGCACTATCCTTTTTACGAGAGGCTTTTTTATCGTCAGTTTTTTTACTGCTGGACTTGGAGCTGGCTGATTTCTTGCTATCCGCAGCTTTGCTATCAGACTTCTTACTGGTAGCTTTTTTGCTCTCAGTTTTAGAAGCTGGCTTAGCTTTAGTATCTGACTTGGCTTTAGAGTCTGTTTTGGGTTTTTCAGATTTGGTACTAGCAGACTTGCTGCTTGTAGTCTTGGAATCTGACTTACTGGCTGCCTTTTTCTTGCCACCGCCATCTTGCTTGTTTACGGTAGCCCAGGCAATGCGCTCGGCATCATCGGTTGAGCGCCCCTGTTTTTTTTCGCTGTCCTCAATGTGTTCAGCCTGACGTTTTTGCTTGTCGGTATATGCTGATTTATCTCCACGAGCCATGATGAGTTCCTCACTAAGATTAACGACTTTACTGTTTTAACATGGCATAAAACTGTGTCGGTAAATAACTGTCATTGTGTGTTGAGCAACTGCAAAGCGTGTAAAGGGAAAATCACTCACAAGGGTTTTAAGCGGAAAATAAGCAGAAAATGGAGTAAAAAAGTAGCGGTGGTCTACTTGTAAAGCACTTTAACCAGAGTGATGCTATAGGCTTAAAGAACCAGATAAAAGCGAAAGGGCTGGTATTTAAAAAAAAGCTTAGGCAAAAAAGGGAACCGAAGTTCCCTGAATTGTCTGGCAAAAAACACCTGATTTAAGTCATCTGAATTTTTATTTTTTCTGCAATTCAAATAGTAAAAACTCAATCAGTGCTTTTTGCGCATGTAGGCGATTTTCTGCTTCATCCCAAACTACAGCACGCGGATCATCCAGCATATCTTCTGAAATTTCCTCACCACGATGGGCAGGCAGGCAATGCATAAACAGGGCATCCGGGCTGGCCAGATCCATTAATGGCGGTGAAATCTGGAAAGGTGCAAACCGGCGTTTGCGAGTATTCTGCTCATTTTCCTGTCCCATACTGGCCCAGACGTCAGTCGTGAGTAGGTGAGAACCTTCTGCAGCTTCCTCAGCACTTTTTACCAGCTCTACACAGTGTGCATACTCTTCCAGTAGCTCAGGTTCCGGCTCAAAACCATACGGGGTGGCAATACGTAGCTTAAAATCCAGCATATGCGCCGCATGTACGTATGAGTTGCACATATTATTGCCATCACCAATCCAGGATACGGTCTTACCGGCAATTTCACCACGATGTTCCTTGAAAGTTTGCAGGTCGGCCAGCAACTGGCAAGGGTGATGGGTATCTGTCAGACCGTTTATCACTGGAACTCTGGAGTACTGGGCAAAGCGTTCTACTGTGGCATGTGCAAAGGTTCGGATCATGACTACATCCAGCATACTGGAAATAACCCGGGCAGAATCTTCAATGGGTTCGCCACGACCCAGCTGAGTATCGCGTGGTGACAGAAAAATGGCACCGCCACCAAACTGGATCATGCCTGCTTCAAAGGAAACACGGGTACGGGTACTGGACTTCTCAAAAATCATGCCCAGTACTTTACCGACAAATGGCTGATACACTTCGCCTTTGTGCTGCATGGCTTTGAGTTCAATGGCACGATCAATAATTGCTTTAAGTTCTGTACTACTAAGATCGGTTAAGGTTAAAAAATGCCGCAGGGCCATAATGTCTCCGCAAAAACAATGAGCACCTTAAATGGTGCTCACAGCCAATGTCATCTGTTTAATAGGTAAGACTGTCCCGAGTATAAGCCATTGCGGGGCAAGCCTGCAAAGGCTATCCTGATTTGATGCAGCGAATGCATTACTCTATACAAGCGTTTTAAAGAAAAAACAGCTCATCTTTTTCAACATCGTTCAGAAAGTAATGCAATTGTCATTACATATTGTCGGTTACAGGCGATTAAGCTGAGCCAGAATCTGATAGGCATTTAAGGCCTGATCTTCCTGATTTAAAATGAGCTGGGTATTGGCATCCAGCAGGGTTTGCTCGGCAGTGAGCAGGTCATAGGTGGTACGTGTGCCTAGTTCCAGCTCACGGCGAATGGTTTGTAGCGCCAGTTGTGCCGCATCGCGTGCCTTGATTAGGGCCGGATACTGATTCTGGCTGGTTTGCAGCATGGCATAGTTTTCAGTCAGGCGCTGCTGGAGCTGGCGACGGTTACTGTCGAGCTGTTCCTGTGCCATAGCAACCCGTGCCTGTGAGCGCTGCACTTCTGCCTTTCGTGTGCCGCCATCCAGAATGGGTAAGCTGGCTTGCAAACTTACACCATACGCGCCCAGTCGAGTGGTTGAAAAGTCGCTATCATCCTGAGTATTTGCACGGCCAGCCAGTTGAATACTGGGATAGTTTTCCCGGTGACTCAGCGCCAATTGTTGCTGTGCTGCTTTTAATTGCAGGCGTGCATTTTCAATCAAGGGAGTACTTTCAATCATGGTGAGTGCCTCAGTTAAGCTGGGCACTGTGGGCACCTGTTGCAATGGCTCAAGGTTTTGCGGACTTTGGCCAGTGAGCTGAACATAGCGTGATTGATCGACCAATAATGTGGCTTCAGCACGGCTTTGACTGGCAGCTCCCTGTGCCTGTCGCGCATTGGCCTGTGCCAGATCGGTTTTAGTAACTTCACCTGCTTTTAAGCGTAGGCTTGCATCACGGGCAGCCTGATCCAGCGAACGCTGATTGTCCTGTTCCAGTTGAATAAGTGCCAAATCACGGGTAATGGCCGCATGTAAGCTAATCGCTGCCAGTGCAGCCTGTGTATCGACATAACCGACATTGGCTTCAGCAGCTTCAATGCCGGTTTGTGCTGCCTGAACTGCCAGTTGCTGACGGCCAGCGGTATATAAAGGATAACTAAACTGCACGCCTACAGTTTGTGGAAAGCGTTTGCCTTCTTCAGGAAACAGTGCATTTTTTTCTGTGGTGATATAGCCTGCACCAATTTCGGCATTGGCACTGAGCTTAAAGCCATATTGAGCGCGGATTTGTGCCAGTTGGGCAGCCTGATCTTGTACCTGTAAACCGGCCAGACGACGCTCTGACTGATAGTTTTTGGCCAGTGCAATACTTTCCTGTAAGGTTTGGGCATAAACTGCCACAGGGGTCGTAATCATTGCGCATAACAAAACCGAAGCCCGAACCGATAAGGCAGGCGCACGAAAATAAGAAAGGTTCATGATGAAAGACGATGTCCTGCTAAAAAACGTTCAACCAGATATTTAAGGTAATGATCAGCATCCAGATGGTCTTCCAGTGGAGAAAGGCCCACCAGCAAGCGCCATTGGGCATGTCGCAACATGCCAAAGAATAGTGTCGCCGATTCATAAGGGTGAGGGCAGTCAATTTCGCCCTGTGCATGGGCACGTTCCAGCAGATTGGCCACAATGAGCAAGCCACGCCGTGGACCGGAATCGTATGCCAGTTGTGCCAGTTCAGGATCACGCTGTGACTCCTCAACCACCAGCCGCATAAACGCAATATTGTCCGCATCGGTAAAGGCAATATACACAGACTTGGCCGTTAGCAGCATGATTTCATGCAGGGACTGGCTAGGTTGCCATTGCGGTGGTGGATTGGATTTAAAAAACTTCTCGCAGCGATATTCAAACAGGGCAGCCAGCAATCCTTTTTTATTGCCAAAATACTGATAAATCGCTGCTTTTGAACCACCACAAAACTGTACAATATCGTCAAGGCTAACGGCATTAAAGCCTTTTTCCAGAAAAAGTGTATTGGCTGCCTGCAACAATGACGCCCGTCGCTCAATGCCACGACGGGTCAGGGCCGCGGTACAGCCTGACTGCGGCGTGTCTTGCACGTTACTCATCGAAAAAACCCATAGAAAATTAACCGCCCTGGTAGATTCCACGCAAAAAAAGTGCAAACTGCTCTTGCCAGCAAAATGTACTGTTCGGTACAGTACAATATCATTCACCTTGATGCTGCGCAAGGAGCATAAAATGTCGGCCAATGCCACAAATGTTCAATCGCCTGATGCTGTTCATCATGCCCAGAGCAATATGACAGAGGAAAGCGTGTCATCTCATGCGGATGCACAGACTCAGGATGCTTCTGCAATCAATAAGAGAAAGCGTTTACCCAAGATTATTTTAGCAATTTTTTTAGTCCTTGCCGTACTGGGGATCATTTATTATTTTCTGGTTTACCGGTTTTATGAATCCACTGATAACGCCTATCTAAAGGCTGATGTTACCTGGGTTAGTCCACGTGTTGCTGGCGAAATTACCCAGCTAAACGTCAAAAATAACCAGGAAGTCAAAGCCGGTCAGGTTCTAATGAAACTGGACGACCGTGATACACAGGCACGTTATGAGCAGGCACAGGCAATCACCCAGCTTAAAGAAGCCGCTCTTAGTGTGCAGCAGCAAAATGCAGCCAGTCAGAACGCGGTAATTCTGGAAGCGCAGGCTGGACTTGATCAGGCATATGCTGGACTCAAGCAGGCACAGGCTGGCGTGAATCAGGCACAGGCCGAAGTAGCAAGAACACAAAAAGATGCAGCGCGTTATAATGCCTTATTACGGGAAGGGGTGACTACAAACCAGCGTGTTGAATCGGTACAGGCGCAATATCAATCGGCACAGGCACAATATCAATCCGCGCAAGCGCAATATCAGGCCGCACAGGCGCAAGTTAAACGTGCAGAAGCAGGTATTGGAGGTGCCAAAGCCCAGTTTGGCAGCATCCAAGCCAGCCGTGAGCAATTGGTGGCAGATGTGAACAGTGCCAAGGCCAATGTTAACCTGATTGGCGTAGATGCCTCATCTGCTCAGGTCGTTGCCCCGGTTTCTGGCACCATTGGTGATCTGGCGGTGCGTCTGGGTAGCCGGGTTAATCCGCAAACCCGCTTATTGGCCATTGTACCTCTGGAAAAAACCTTTGTAGAAGCCAACTTCAAGGAAACCCAGATTACTGATATGCATGTTGGCCAGAAAGTAACAGTAGAACTGGATGCCTATCCTGATCATGAGTTTACCGGGCATATTGATAGCTTTTCACCAGCTTCCGGTGCCGAATTTTCCCTGATGCCACCTGAAAATGCTACTGGTAACTTTAACAAGGTTGTCCAGCGTGTGCCGGTAAAAATCCTTTTGGATCGCAAAGCAGCTGATCCGGTATTGCGTCCGGGTTTGTCAGCCACAGTGAAAGTTGATTTGCGGACCTAATCATCCTAATAAATCATTACTTAAATTCGATGGCATGATTTTGTCATTACATTGCCACTGCTTTTGGGTGTTTTAAACCAATAGTAAAACTGTCCAGATCATGTTTATTTGGGCAGTTGCTATTGTGGTTAAAGTTGTTGTTTTTAAAAATAGTGGTCAGCACTGGAATTGAGTATGAAAATTAGTCCTGCTGCGGCATGGGCCATGTTTGGTGCCATGGTCTTTGGCAACTTTATGGCAATTCTGGATATTCAGATTGTAGCCAGTTCAATCAATGAAATTCAGGCAGGCCTTGGGGCAAGTCAGAGTGAAGTTGCATGGGTACAAACCATTTACCTGATTGCCGAAGTTATTGCCATTCCACTGTCAGCCTTGCTGTCCAATTTGTTGTCGACCCGAGTGTATTTTACCATTTCAGCACTGGGTTTTTCGCTGGCTTCTTTAATGTGCGGTTTCTCATGGAATCTGGAATCCATGCTGGTATTTCGCGCCTTTCAGGGTTTTCTGGGCGGTGGCATGATTCCCACCACCATGGCAGCGCTATTTGTATTGTTCCCCAAGGAAAAACAAGCCTTGCCCATGGTTGTGGTAGGAATGGTGAGTACACTTGGCCCGGCTATTGGCCCGACACTGGGCGGCTGGCTCACCACGCATTTTTCGTGGCACTGGATGTTTTTCATCAATATCATGCCGGGGCTGCTGATTGCCTCATTTGTGTATTCAGCGCAGGATCTGGATAAACCCAATCCGGAATTGTTTGCCCAGATTGACTGGCTGGGACTGGCCAGTATGGCTATTTTTCTGGGTGGGCTTGAGTTTGTGCTGGATGAAGGCCCACGGAATGACTGGTTTTCCGACCATGCGATTTTATATACCGCCATTGCCTGTTTGCTTTCGGCAATTATTTTTTTCTACCGCTGCCTGACAGTGCGCCAGCCAATTGTTGATCTTAGTGTTTTCAATAACCGTAATTTCAGCTTAAGTTCCATGATGACCTTTGTATTGGGCATGGCGCTGTATGGCATGGTGTATATCGTTCCGGTATTTCTGGGTCAGGTTCGTGGCATGAACAGTAGCCAGATTGGCCATATCATGCTGGTGATGGGCATTACCATGTTCCTGTTTGCGCCTTTTGTGGGTTCGGTGATGTCCAAGTTTGATGCGCGCAAGGTGATTTTTGCAGGCCTTTCAATTGCAGCACTGGGCGTTGCGCTAAACGCCAATCTGACTACCCAAAGCGATTTTGGAGAGTTTTTTTGGCCACAGGTGTTGCGCGGCATTGGCATGATGATGGGCCTGATTATTATGTCGCAACTGGCGATGTCGACCTTGCCGCTTAATAAGATCAAAAGTGCTAGCGGCGTATACAACCTGACCCGTAATATTGGCGGGGCAATTGGTCTGGCTATTATTAACACGCTGATTGACCAGCGCATGGCAGTGCATGTCACTGGCCTAAGCAGCTACCTGATTCCATCACGTCCTGAAGTGGTGGATTATGTGGCGCAATTAACCGCCAAGTATCAGACGATGGCTGGCGATCAGGCGGAACAACTGGCGATTACCATGCTGAGTCGACAAATGCATTTGCAAGCACTGACCTTAACCTTTAACGACATCCTAAAAATGCTGGCTGCACTCATGTTTGCCACGGCCTTTATTGTCTTTTTTGTGAAGAAACCCAGCAATAGTTCTGTAGATAACATGGCGGTTCACTAGAATTGGCAGAAAACATCATGATTGCGCCGTTAAATTAGAGTTTTTATTCAATTTAACGGTGCAAGCTTGGTTAAAGCTTTATATACTCGGCAACCATTATCACGTTGCAACGCTAATGGATATTTTTATGAGTCAGTCAAATTCCGCAGGCCGTCGTTTCCGCGATGCGCTCGCTGTAGAAAAACCATTACAAATCCTCGGTACGGTGAATGCCTATGCCGCCATGATGGCAACGCAAGTCGGCTATAAGGCCATTTACCTGTCCGGTGCCGGTGTTGCCAACTACTCTTACGGCTTGCCAGACCTTGGCATGACCAGTCTGGATGACGTACTGACCGATGTGCGCCGTATTACCAGTCAGGTTGATACCCCGTTGCTGGTGGATATTGATACTGGCTGGGGTGGTGCATTCAATATTTCCCGTACCATTAAGGAAATGATTCGTGCTGGTGCTGCTGCCGTGCATATTGAAGATCAGGTCGCACAAAAACGCTGTGGTCACCGTCCTAACAAGGAAATCGTGACTCAGGCAGAAATGGTTGATCGCATTAAAGCGGCAGCTGATGCCAAAACTGATCCCGATTTTGTACTGATGGCCCGCACCGATGCGCTGCAACAGGAAGGCTTGCAGGGTGTGATTGACCGTGCCTGTGCTTGCGTAGAAGCGGGCGCTGATGCCATTTTTGCCGAAGCCATGACTGACATTACCATGTACCGCAAAGTGGTTGATGCTGTTGGTGTTCCGGTTCTGGCTAATATTACCGAATTTGGTACAACCCCGTATTACACCGTGGATGAATTGGGTGAGCAAGGTATTGGCATGGTGCTGTATCCGCTATCTGCCACCCGTGCCATGCAAAAAGCGGCACTGGAAGTCATGCAGGCCATTCGCAAGGAAGGCACGCAGGTCAATGTACTGGACAACATGCAAAAGCGCAGCGAGCTGTACGAGTTCCTGAACTATCATTCTTTTGAAGACAAATTAGATCAACTCTTTAAACAGGAGAAATAACAATGGCAGAAGGTAAAGTATTGTCTGGTGCGGGGCTGCGTGGTCAGGTAGCGGGTAAAACAGCACTGTCTACTGTAGGAAAATCTGGCGCGGGTTTAACCTATCGCGGTTACGATGTCAAAGACCTTGCGGAACATTGTGAGTTTGAAGAAGTTGCTTACCTGATTTTCTTTGGTGAACTGCCGAATGCTGAACAACTGGCTGCCTACAAGGCCAAGTTAAAAGGCCTGCGTAGCCTGCCTCAGGCATTAAAAGACGTGCTGGAACGCATTCCTGCCGATTCTCATCCCATGGATGTGATGCGTACTGGCTGCTCGATGCTGGGTAACCTTGAAACAGAACAATCATTTGATCAGCAGCAGGACGTGGCTGACCGCCTGCTGGCTGCATTCCCGTCCATCATTACCTATTGGTATCGCTTTAGCCATGACGGCGTGCGTATTGATGAAAACACCGATGATGATTCCATCGGCGCGCATTTCCTGCATTTGTTAAAAGGCGAGAAGCCGAATGAATTACATGCCAAGGTAATGAATGTATCGCTGATTTTGTACGCAGAGCATGAGTTCAATGCCTCTACATTCACTGCGCGTGTGTGTGCGTCAACCCTGTCTGACATGCATTCCTGCGTGACTGGCGCGATTGGCTCCCTGCGTGGCCCATTGCATGGTGGCGCCAACGAAGCCGCGATGGACATGATTGAAAAATTCACTGATCCTGATCATGCCGAAAGCGAAATGATGGCCATGCTGGCACGCAAAGACAAGATCATGGGCTTTGGTCATGCCATCTATAAGGACAACGATCCACGTAATGGCATTATCAAGCAATGGTCAGAAAAACTGGCGGCTGATGTAGGCGATACCGTACTGTATCCAGTGTCTGTGCGCTGTGAAGAAGTGATGTGGCGCGAGAAAAAACTGTTCTGTAATGCAGACTTTTTCCATGCGTCGGCTTATCACTTCATGGGGATTCCTACCAAGCTGTTCACACCAATTTTTGTGATGAGCCGTCTGACTGGCTGGGCTGCCCATGTGATGGAACAGCGTGCCGATAACCGTATTATTCGCCCAAGTGCAGAATATACTGGCCCAGAACTGCGCAGTGTAACGCCTATTGCTCAGCGTTAATTTGCTATCGTAAGACAAAAGCAGGTTTTAAGGCCTGCTTTTTTTTATATTTAGAGTTATATGCCTAGTTTAATATCCTAGTGTAATTTTTAAACCTATTAAATAATTCTTAATTTTAAAACGCTTACTTTTTCCCTTTGAAACAATGAAACACTTTAAGACTATAGATTCATGCAAAGTGGCTGACAAAACAGTATAATGTCGCCTTTCTTAATTTTAGTAGCGCATTAGGATAGACAATGACTGCACGTATTCAACAAGGCAACTTAAGCATTGCCAAAGAATTGTACGATTTTATTGAAAACGAAGCCTTGGCGGGTACAGGCGTCGACAGCGCAACCTACTGGAAAAACTTTGAGCAGGTCGTTAGTGATCTAACACCAAAAAATAAAGAATTACTGGCCAAGCGTGAAGAACTTCAAGCTCAAATTGATGAATGGCATCGCAATAATCCTGGCTTTGACAAAACCGCCTATCAGGCTTTCCTGCGTGAAATTGGTTATATCGTGCCGGAAGGCGAAGACTTTCAAATTACTACTGAAAATGTTGATGAAGAAATTGCAACTCTGGCAGGTGCCCAGTTGGTTGTACCTGTACGCAATGCCCGTTATGCATTAAATGCGGCCAATGCACGCTGGGGTTCACTGTACGATGCCTTGTATGGCACCGATGTGATTTCTGAAGCTGACGGCGCTGAAAAAGGCAAAGGCTATAATCCGGTTCGTGGTAATCAGGTGATTGCATTTGCTAAAAATTTCCTCGACAAGACCTTTGCATTGGAAAATGGCTCACATAGCGACGCCACCAAATATGCAATTGATGGCAACAAGCTGGTTGTGAGCCTGAAAGATGGCAGCACAACAAGCCTGAAAAATACCGACCAATTGGTAGGTTATAATGGTGATACTGCTCAGCCTAACGAAGTCTTGCTGAAAAATAATGGCCTGCATGTTGTTATTCAAATTGATGCCACTAGCCCAATTGGCCAGACTGATGCTGCTGGCGTAAAAGACCTGCTGGTTGAAGCAGCCGTAACCACCATTCAGGATCTTGAAGATTCGGTTGCTGCTGTTGACGCAGAAGAAAAAGTAGAAGGCTACCGCAACTGGCTGGGCCTGATTAAAGGTGACCTGCAAGAGTCTTTCCAGAAAGGCGGCAAAACCGTTACCCGTCAAATGAATTCTGATCTGACATTCAAGGATTTAAACGGTGGCGAGTTAAAGCTGCATGGCCGTTCACTCATGCTGTTGCGTAATGTGGGCCATTTGATGACTAACCCAGCCATCCTTGTAGATGGTGAAGAAGTCTTTGAGGGCATCATGGATGCGCTGGTGACTTCACTGCTGACTATCCATGACATCAAAGGTACCAACACGCTGCGTAATTCACGCACCGGTTCCATGTATATTGTTAAGCCAAAAATGCATGGCCCAGAAGAAGTGAAATTTGCAGTTGAGCTGTTTGAGCGTGCTGAACAAGCGGTTGGCCTGCCACCGAAATCCCTGAAAATCGGGATCATGGATGAAGAGCGCCGCACTTCAGTTAACTTAAAAGAGTGTATCCGTGCTGCGGCTGACCGCACGATCTTTATTAATACGGGCTTTATGGATCGTACTGGTGACGAAATCCATACGTCTATGGAAGCTGGCCCGGTTGTGCGTAAGGAAGAAGTCAAAACCCAGAAATGGCTGGCGGCTTACGAAAACCGTAACGTGGCGATTGGTCTAGCCTGTGGTCTGCAGGGCAAAGCCCAGATTGGTAAAGGCATGTGGCCAAAACCAGACATGATGAAAGACATGCTGGCCACTAAAACGGCGCATCCTAAAGCGGGTGCGTCCTGTGCATGGGTTCCATCACCAACTGGTGCGGCTTTGCATGCGCTGCACTACCATGAAATTAACGTCAAAGCACGTCAGGATGAACTGAAGTCCCAGCCAGCAGCTTCACTGGAAGACCTGTTAACCCCGCCTTTGGCTGCTGATACCAACTGGTCTCAGGACGAGCTGACTAACGAACTGGAAAATAACTGTCAGGGTATTCTGGGTTATGTGGTTCGCTGGGTTGATCTGGGGGTTGGTTGTTCCAAAGTACCCGATATCAACAACGTTGGCCTGATGGAAGATCGTGCAACCCTGCGTATTTCCAGCCAGCATGTTGCCAACTGGCTGCGTCACAATATTGTGAGCAAAGAGCAGGTACAGGAAGTGCTGGAGCGTATGGCTGTGATTGTTGACCAGCAAAATGCCAATGATCCATTCTATAAGCCAATGGCGCCAAACTTTGCTGATAGCATTGCTTTTCAGGCTGCCAGCGATCTTATTTTCAAGGGAACAGTACAGCCAAGTGGCTACACTGAGCCATTGCTGCATGCTGCACGCCTACAGCTAAAAGCTGCACAGTAAGTTTTAAACATTAAAAAGACCGCTCTAAATCAGGGCGGTTTTTTTTATTGAGATTTTTATACAAACGTAATTTTTTTAGGGTTGTACAATGTCTAAACAGCAAATGCTAAAAACCAGCAAAAACCAGTCTGGTTTTTAAGACAGATTTTATTTTAATGTTATGATGGATTTGCAGGTTTGGCGGAGTATTAGCGGGTGAAGGATAAACAATCCATCAGTTTTCGTGGCGGTTCTCGTAGTGACTTTCGCAATGTTGGCCTGGTCGGACGTACTGGAAAAGCAGCTGTCGTCGATACCTTGTGCCTGTTGTATGAGCATTTGATTGCTAAAGGCTTGCATCCCATCTTTGATGAGGAAACAGCTACACTCGTGCCAATGGAAGCAGTACAAATAGTTTCACGCGCTTTGCTGGGTGAAGCTTGTGATCTGGTGATTGTCGTCGGGGGCGATGGCTCACTACTGCATGCGGCACGCGATTTGGTGCGTTATAAAACGCCGGTGATTGGTATCAACCGTGGTCGACTGGGTTTTTTAACCGATATTTCACCGCATGAGGTGTTGTTTAAACTTGATCAGGTTTTAGCAGGTCATTATCACATTGACCGCCGGTTTTTGCTTCAGCTGGAAGTGCGGTCAGGCACTCAGGTGAAATATGAAGCCATTGCCTTGAACGATATTGTGCTGCACGCTGGTAAATCGGTACACATGATTGACTTTGAGCTAAGCATTGATGGTCATTATGTCTATCGTCAACATAGTGACGGGCTGATTATCTCAACGCCTACTGGCTCTACGGCCTATGCATTGTCTGCGGGTGGCCCAATTATGTATCCCACCATGGATGCCGTGGTGATTGTGCCCATGCATCCACATACCTTGTCCAGCCGGCCGATCGTGGTAGGCGGGGAAAGCGAAATCAAGATTTATATTCGTGATAACCGGGTTTTGCCGATGGTGAGTGCTGATGGTCAAACCAGTGTCTCCCTGCAAATTGGTGACTGGTTGCATATTCGCAAACATCCCTTCAAACTAAGTCTGCTCCATCCACCCGGCTATGACTTTTATGCAGCCTGCCGTACCAAGCTGGGCTGGAACCAGGATTTTGATAAATTCCATGAGGATTAAGTTTGCTGTCAGCATACTTTTTGGAAAACTGGCTTTTAAGAGAAATGACACATGAATATTGATCAAGTACTGGCTGCATTAACACCAGAAATTGTAGAACGGTTTAAGACAGCAATTGAAATAGGCAAATGGCCAGATGGGCGTCTGCTAACACCGGAACAGCGGGAAACCTGTATGCAGGCTGTGGTAGCCTGGGAACACAAACATTTACCGGAAGAGCAGCGCACTGGCTATATTGACCGCGGTAGCAAGAAAAAAGATGAAAGTTGTGATTCACACAGCCATGATTCATCTGATAATAATCCCGATGAAGAACGCCCACTGCGTCTGGTATAAAGCTGGGCTATTATAAAATAGTAGTTATAAAACAGTATTAACAGGCTAATTAATTGGCCTGTTTATTTTTAGAAAGTTTATTCGATTTATTGCTGGTCAGTCCTATTTACTTATTTTTTGATCATTATCCCAATCAATGAAAACTTACTTGCACTCAATCTTGTACTCAGTGTTAAAGGGCAGCCTGATTAGCATTTTCATGCTCACTGCACCAGCTGGTTATGCACAAGAAATTAATTCTCAAGAACTTATAATTGAACATAATAGTCAGGAAGGCGAGAGTGATCTTGCCTATGACTTTTTTACTGGTACTTTACAACTCATTGTGCCTGTACAGGCAAACCCTGATCAAGGTGCTAAGCAACCTGTGCCGCAATTGCAGCTTAACCGTTGTGATCTGGGGCAAAATCAGTACATGCTGATAGAAAGTCATGATCATGCCGTGCAACAGTTTATCCAACACTATAATAAACAGCTTCAGACTGCCGAAAGTGAAGGTCATAAAATTCAGGCCACTGTTATTGGTGCTTATAAGGAAAGGGACGGTAAAAACTATTTACGGGTAAAAAGCATTGAGAATGTAAAAACGGATACAAGCTGCCATTTAATGGACATGTTTCCCTAAAGGGCCTGTCAGAACATTTTCATGCTGCAAAATGCCAGTTGAAATTCAGGCCAGCGACCCCTATGTTATTAAAGTTATTTTTCAAAAAATTCAGAGAACATTTATGCTATTTCATATTCCCAAATTGCCATCGGAAATGCAGATTACCCACTTGAATGGCAAGCTGGAAGATCAGCAGCTCAAACTGGCAGAATCCCTGATGGGCTGGAGCGAGCAGCGTGAGCTGAAAAAGCGTATTGAGCGTGACCAGAAACAGCGTAAAAAAGACAATCAGCGTATTTTTGTACTGGACTTTAAAGGTGATATTCAGGCCAGTAGCGTTGAGCATTTGCGTGAAGAAATCACAATGATTTTATCTACTGCCAAGGCAGGCCGTGACCGGGTTATTTTGCGTCTTGAAAGTCCAGGTGGACTGGTGCATGGCTATGGTCTTGCAGCAGCACAACTGGCGCGCCTGCGGGATGCCGGATTTAATCTCACCATTTGTGTGGACAAGGTTGCAGCCAGCGGTGGCTATATGATGGCCTGTCTGGCGCATGAAATTATTGCAGCGCCTTTTGCTGTGGTGGGTTCTATTGGTGTGGTTGCCCAGATGCCCAACTTTCACAAATTGTTGAAGCAGCATAATATTGATTTTGATGTGTATACGGCAGGTGAATACAAGCGCACAGTGACTGTATTTGGTGAAAATACCGATGAAGACCGTGCCAAGTTCGAATCCGAATTGCAGCAAACCCATGCGCTGTTTAAGCACTTTGTTGAAAAATATCGCCCCAAGCTGAATGTATCTGAAGTTGCCACAGGTGAGCACTGGTATGGTGAAGATGCACTAAAGCTGAATCTGGTGGATAAACTTGAAACCTCGGATGCTTATTTGCTGTCCTTGCTGCCCAAGCATGATGTATATGTCCTGCATTCACGCAAGAAGCCAACACTTGGTGAAAAGCTTGGTTTGCAAGCTGCCCAGCTAAGCAGTGAGCTTGCGCCAGTATTAACCAATGTATTGCGTGAAAGCCTGATGAAACTGAGCAGCAAGGTTGTCATGCTAAAAGATAGCCGTTTAGGTTAAAGCGCTGGATGATTAGGCTGTAGTTATAAAAAAACGTCTGATGGTATCAGGCGTTTTTTTTATAGATGATTAAAACCACGATGTTAGCGGTATACCAGAGTCCATTTGTGTTAAATAATCCAAAAAATAATCTTTGGTCTGGGTTTCGAGTGCAGTCAGCACCTGCCACTTTTTACGCTGATTTGCATTGGTACTCAACCGTGCTGCAACCTTAATAATTGCTTGCCTAGAATTTCAGAAGTTAACAGCTTGTTTAAATCTTTTTGCCGAGCTTTTTTAGAGTAAATTTTAGAATTGGTCATATTTGTAGCTTTAAAATTGATAGGCAAAAAATAAATTAGCAAATAAATAGAGTAATTGCTCTAATTATTTGCCAAGAGTTTGTATTTTTAAACAGTGAGATCTACTGATGAATTAATACATTAGCTATCTAACCTGCTAAGGACTGCCTGACCTACCGCATGCGCACTTTTAGGGTTTTGCCCCGTAATGAGCAAGCCGTCTTCTACCACATTTTCAGTAAAGGGAATCAGTGCTTTTTCATAGTAAGCACCGCGCTGAGTCAGTTCATCTTGCAGGCTAAATGGCACAGCATGGTCCCGTTTGGCCAACTGTTCTTCCCTCCATGAAAAACCCGTGAGTTTTTTATCTTTAATTAAATAATTTCCGTTGGAGAGTTTTACATTCAGCAAGCCACAAGGCCCGTGGCAAACCGCAGAAACGATTTTATTATTTTCATAAAACTCGGCAATCAGTTGGCCAAGGGGTTCATTGTTGGCAAAGTCAAACATCACGCCATGACCGCCCGTTAGATAAATGGCATCATATTGATCCACATCAACATCAGCCACACTTCGCGTGTTTTTAAGCTGGTCCATAAAAGCCCGGTCTTCATAGCGCTTATTAACAGCATCTTTTAAACCTGTCATTTGAATGAGTTCGGGCATTAACAGGCTTTCCGGGTCGATGGGCACATAACCACCTGCTGGACTGGCAATATCCATGGACAAGCCAGCTTTTTCCAAAACATCCCAAAAGTGAGTAAGTTCACTAAGCCATAAGCCAGTTCTATAACCAACTTTTTCAAATTCTTCGGTGTTAGTTACCACAATCAGGACTTTTTTGCTTTGGGTCATGCTGGCAATCTCTTGGAAAGGATGTGCCAGCAGTGTAGAGCTTTTAAAATCTAATATGCTGATAGTTAACCAATTTTAACAGCACTTCAAACAAAGCACTGTGCTTGTATACCTAACACAACACTAAAAAATGAGAGATTAGCTTATTTACTAATAGGTTATTTTTCATGACGTTGTTGCCATAGTTGCTGGGCAAGATTCAATGCGTCTTCAATCGAATCTGCCTTTTGCAGGCTATAAAGTGCCAGCGCCAGCGTGCCAGTAATGGCCTGATAACCATAAGCATGTTCAGCCGTGCCTTGCCAGACAGCAATAAAATGATCAAGGTCGAAAGCTTCCTCAGCATCAGAGCGGGCAGGATTGAGCATTGGCCATTCCAGCTCATAACCCGTGCTATTTTGAATACCGACCACCAGCGTGCGCGCATCCGGATTACGTTCAAACTCACCACCTTCACCTTTAATCACGGCGGTGTTCTGATAACCCAGTCGCAGGGCTGCCTGCTGATGTGAGGCACGATAAGCCGGATGAAAAATGGCTTGCAGGGTAACCGGGGCATTTAAAGGATTAATCAGGCGGGCAAGTGTATGCACGGGTGAACGCAGGCCCATCAGGTTGCGCATTTCAATAATATCGCCCAGTTTTGGTGAGAATGCGGCCAGCGGCATGTAGGCAAAATTATGTTGTAAGAGTGCCTGTTCTACCTGCTGACTATTGTGGCAAATCTCATGGCCCAGTTTTGGCAGCACATCTTCAGTGTACAGGCGGTTAATGGTGTGACCTGCTGCACCGTGCACAAAAATCCGATAGCCATGTTTAGCCAGTGTTAAGGCAGCTAGCAAAAACCACGGATAATGCTTGCGCTTGCCTGCATAGCTTGACCAGTCCAGATCTATTTGCAGCGCTGGAAGTTGAATCCGGTCTTTAGTGGCCTGTACAAAACCAGCCAGTTCATCGACCGATTCTTCCTTAACCCGTAGCAGCATTAAGAATGCACCAAGCTGCACATCTTCTACTTCATCATCCAGAATCATGCCAAAAGCGTGCAGCGCTTCCTCATAGGTGAGCGAGCGACTACCACGTTTTCCTTTACCCAAAATACGTACATACTGGGCAAACGGATGTTCATTATCCTTATAAATATTGGCTTGGGGACGGGGGCGGGAAGTCGTCATGATTTAATATCTTATAAGCTGAAGTGATACTGGCCAGAAGAATAGCAAAATGCGCGCCACAATGGCTTGATGGTATTGCACCAAAGTGTTCAATTGTTTTGGTATTAATCAGTATTAATACTGCAAAAACTGTCCTGTATAATGGCATAATCACTGCCGTTGTTTTTAGATCAATTTTGAAAGGAATTTTTTATGTTGGCACATGATGCTGATTTAGAATTGTTTCGCGACAATTTCCGCCGCTTTCTGGCTGAAAACATCAAGCCTCATTATGAGCAATGGGAAAAAGAAGGCATCATGCCACGCTCCGTCTGGAATCAGTTGGGTGAAAATGGTTTTCTGTGTGTCGACATGCCGGAAGAATACGGTGGTTATGGTGTACCAACCAATTATTCCCTGATGCTGGTTGAAGAAGCGGCGCGTGCTGGTTATGGCTCACTGTCTACCGCCATTTCCGTACACTCTGAGATTGTTGCGCCTTATATTTTGCACATTGCCAACGAAGAGCAAAAACAGCAGTGGATTCCAAAAATGGTGTCCGGTGAAGTGGTTGGCGCGATTGGCATGACCGAGCCAGGTGCTGGTTCTGATCTGCAATCGCTGCGCAGTAGTGCCATTTTGCAGGGTGACCATTATGTGCTCAATGGTTCCAAAACCTTTATTTCTAACGGTCAACATGCTGACTTAGTGATTATTGCGGCCAAAACTGATCCGGCTGCGCGCGCCAAGGGTGTATCCCTATTGCTGGTAGACACGCATCTGGAAGGTTTCAAGAAAGGCACTAACCTAGACAAGATCGGCCTGCACTCACAGGACACCTCTGAGCTGTTCTATGACAACGTAAAAGTACCTGCCAATCAGTTGCTGGGTAATGCCGGTCAGGGCTTTGCCTACATGATGCAAGAACTGCCACGTGAGCGTCTGGGTATTGCCGTTACTGCGCTGGGTTCTATTCTGGGTGCGATTGACGTAACGCTGCAATATGTGAATGAGCGTCAGGCATTTGGTCAGCCGATTGCCAAATTCCAGAATACCCGCTTTGTATTGGCACAAGCCAAGATCGAAGCACAGGCCACTCAGGCATTTGTGAACCAGTGTATTGAGCAATACATGGCAGGACAGCTGGATGTACCTACCGCTGCGGCTGCAAAAGCCTATACCACTGACATGCAGTGCAAAGTTGCCGATAACCTGCTGCAATTGTTTGGTGGCTATGGTTATATGACTGAATATCCAATTTCACGTTTCTATGTAGATGCTCGTATTCAGCGCATTTACGGCGGCACCAACGAGATCATGAAAGAAATCGTTGCCCGTGAAATTCTGGGCCGTTAATTAGTCTACTAATCTGCATGGCGTTAAACTGGGCAAAGGTCTGGTTTAGCGCTTTTTGTTTTTATCGGACTTAGATTAGCATTTGAAGTGCAACACCATGTTCTTGGAATAATACCTGACTCGGACTTTTAAATCCGAGTCTTTTTCTTGGACGATGGTTCAATCGTTGAGTGATTTCTGCAATATATGCATCCGTATAGTCATTCAAGTCACTGCCTTTTGTAACATATTGTCTGATCAATCCATTTGTATGTTCATTCGTGCCTCGCTGCCAGGCGCTATAAGGATCAGCGAAATACCAGTCGACCTCTAATTCCTGAGCAGCATACTCATGCAGGCTGAACTCCTTACCATTGTCCGCGGTAATCGTCTTGAGCTGTGCTTTGATGGGTTCCAATAATCTGATCGTGGCTTGGCAAATTTCCTCAGCCTTTCGCGTGCTACACTTTTTTAGCCAAAGATAACCTGTCTTCCGGTCTACAATTGAAACCAGGGATTGTTGGTGATTCTTGCCAACAATCGTATCTATTTCCAGATCACCGAAGCGAGAGCGCTGCTCAATCTCAGCAGGTCTGTCGTGAATGCTTTTGCGGTTAGTCAGCTGACCACGAGTCTCAATAGAGCCATACTTTCTTTTACGTTGG
>NZ_SNTY01000006.1 GCF_004377485.1 Alkanindiges illinoisensis | reverse complement strand
CACACAAGTTGTTCTTTACAATCTTTTAATGAATCAATCCACCAATCTCTTGGTAAATTCACAACACCTCGTCAGTGTTGTCTAAATCAGAGCGCGTATTCTATATCATATTCGCTCTTTGTCAATCCCAAATTTAGATTTATTTTCAGAAAATTATTCGTTTTAATTTTCTTTAAATGCTTCATTGCTTGGGGAAATCTATATTATCGTATTTGTAGTTTTTTGCAAGTGGTTTTGATAACTTTTTTATCTTTGATAGATAAAAAAGCCCTACTCTTACGAGCAGGGCTTTTTAGTGAACTTGATTCGCGTCTTAATGAGCAGCGAACTGGTTCATGGTGTTTTTGCTGTCATCACCGGCTTTCAGTGCATTGTCACCAGCGAAGATTTCTTTGTGATCATCACCGATGTCAGAACCAGCCATTGCCTGGTGTTTAACACAAGCAATACCGCCGCGGATTTCTTTACGCTGAACACCAGCTACATAAGCCAGCATACCTTCTTCACCAAAGTAACCTTTTGCCAGCTCATGAGTAGACAGCGCAGCAGTATGGTAAGTTGGCAGAGTGATCAGGTGATGGAATACACCAGCTTCACGAGCAGCATCAGCCTGGAATGTACGGATCATTTCGTCAGCAACCTGAGCCAGCTCAGTTGTATCATAATCAGCGCTCATTAGTTTAGCGCGATCATAAGCAGATACGTCTTTGCCTTCAGCAACAAAGCGGTCATAAGCCTGTTGACGGAAGTTCAGTGTCCAGTTGAATGATGGGCTGTTGTTGTAAACCAGCTTGGCATTTGGAACGATTTCTTTAACACGGTTAACCATGTGAGCGATTTCAGCAACGTTTGGCGTTGGAGTTTCGATCCACAGCATGTCAGCGCCGTTTTGCAGGCTAGTTACACAGTCCAGAACAACACGGTCAATCTGGGTGCCTTCACGGAACTGGT
Organism: Alkanindiges illinoisensis; assembly: GCF_004377485.1. GTDB lineage: Bacteria > Pseudomonadota > Gammaproteobacteria > Pseudomonadales > Moraxellaceae > Alkanindiges > Alkanindiges illinoisensis_A. Next base: position 95,292 of record NZ_SNTY01000006.1, on the reverse strand, counting down.
ACAGGCCAGAAGCCAGACGAGTTGGGCGATGCAGCTTGCCATCACGCTTGATCAGGATTTCGTCGTCCTGAGCTTCAGAGATGTCGATTTCCTGAGTGTCCAGGTAGCTAATGTATTGAGAAGCCAGGTCACCTTTTTCTTTAGAAACAGGGATTTTCTGGGTCAGGTCAGCACCTTCAGAGTCAGTACGGGCAACGATAACGCCGTCATCAATACCCAGTTCCAGAAATGCATAGCGAACTGCATTGATCTTGGCCAGGAAGTCTTCATGAGGAACAGTTACTTTACCAGCTTGGTGACCACATTGCTTGGCATCAGAAACCTGGTTTTCGATCTGGATAGCAGCAGCACCAGCTTCGATCATTTTCTTGGTCAGCAGGTAAGTTGCTTCTTCGTTACCAAAACCAGCGTCGATGTCGGCAATGATGGGCACAACATGAGTTTCAAAGTTGTCGATCTGGCTTTCCAGTTCTTTAACTTTAGCGCTGTCACCAGCAGCCTCAGCTTTTTGCAGGGCGCGGAACAGGTCGTTCAGCTCTTTGGCATCAGCTTGACGCAGGAACGTATAGATTTCTTCGATCAGCGCTGGCACAGAAGTTTTTTCGTGCATAGACTGGTCAGGCAGAGGACCAAATTCAGAGCGCAGGGCAGCTACCATCCAGCCAGACAGGTAGATGTAACGTTTGGAAGTAGTACCAAAGTATTTTTTATTGGCAATCATTTTCTGTTGCGCAATAAAACCATGCCAGCAGCCCAGAGACTGGGTATATTTGCTGCTGTCAGCATCGTATTCAGCCATGTCCTGACGTAGAATAGCAGCTGTATACTTGGCAATATCCAAACCAGTACGGAAACGGTTTTGAACGATCATGCGCGCAGCGTCTTCTGGACGAATCGCATTCCAAGTACCGCCTAGTTTGGCTTTAACGCCACGAACGTGCTCTAGAGCTGATTGATAGGTTCCCATGACATTTTCCTGTCTTGAATGTTGGAAGTAATAAAGCCCTATTCTAAAAAACAGATAAATATAGTGCTTTACTGATGGGCTGAGTCTACTTTTTATGCCATAATTTAGCTAATTTATCATTTTAATCTTCGGTATTTATTTTATGAATCTTGAGCGCGTCGATTTAAATTTATTAATCTATCTCGATGTTTTACTTAGGGAAAAAAATGTAACGCGTGCGGCTGAACAGCTTGGTGTTACTCAGCCAGCCATGAGTAACATTTTACGTCGCTTGCGCACGCTGTTTAATGATCCCCTCTTGATTCGCTCATCTGAAGGAATGACACCAACCGAACGGGCGCTGGAATTGCAGCCCCGTATCCGTGATGCACTGTCTGATCTGTCGATGATTCTGGAACCACGTACTGAGTTCAGGCCATTTAGCAGTTCGCGGGTATTTCGGATTATGACCTCGGATTATGCTGAAGCTACACTGGTGCCTAAGCTGGTTAAAGCAATGCGCAGTGAAGCCCCGAATGTGGTACTGGACTTTTTGACGCCCAGTGATGTGTCGTATCGTGACATGGAACAGGGCAAGGTTGATCTGGCCATTAACCGGTTTAATGAAATTCCACAAAGCTTTCATCAGGTGCTGGTATGGCGCGACAGTTTTAGCTGTTTGCTGAGTGCTAATCATCCAGCAGTTGATCATTTAAGCCTGAAAAGCTATCTGGAAGCACAGCATATCTGGGTATCCAAAACCGGGATGGGCGTTGGGTTTGGTGTTAATCCGGAGAAGTCTGGCGGTCTGGGCTGGATTGATCAGGCACTGGAACGAATTGGCCAGAAGCGCAAGATTAGTGTGTTTACTCGGCATTACCAAATGCCTGCCCTGCTGGCGTCTAATGTTGACTTGATTGCTACCTTACCAACCCGGATTGCCCGGTTACAGGCTGAAAACCTGAATCTGGTGATTAAGGAACCGCCATTTTATATTCCGGAATTTGAGCTAAAAATGGCATGGTGTCCGCTATTACATCATCACCCGGCGCATCGCTGGTTGCGCCAACTGATTATGTTTGTGGCTCGGCAAATTATTGATGAGGAACAACGTGAAATGCTGGCCTTGCAGCCACGGCTTGAACCCTGAGGTTTTTTGGTTTTAAAAAATTCGGGCAGATTTTTTCTGCCCTTTTTTAATAATGGAACTGCTTATTCAAAAATTTAAAAAAACTTAAATCAGCCTGGCCTGTTCAAGCTCACTTTTAAGATAGGCATAATAGATTGGAGCGGCTACCAATCCTGCAACCCCAAATGCGCCCTGAAATACCAGCATGGCAATCAGTACTTCCCATGAATTGGCCCTGATTTTAGCACCAACAATTTTGGCATTTAAAAAGTATTCAAACTTGTGAATTAGAATCAGGTAAATCAGGGTAATTACAGCCACTGATAATGAAACGGTCAGGCCAGCAATAAACACTAGCGTATTGGACACCAGATTTCCAACCACAGGTAATAAGCCTAGAACAAAGGTTAGGATGACCAGTGTTTTGGCAAAAGGCAGATGCAGGCCAAAAATTGGCAGTAATACCAGAATGAACAACCCTGACAAGATGGTGTTGATGGTTGAGATTTTAAGCTGGGCAAATACAATATTGCGAAAGGCATTGGCCAGTGTCGTAATCCGGTTGATGAGTTCAGTTTTAAATAATGGTGGTTCCTCACGTGGCATCACATGATGTAATGACACAATGGCACCCAGCACCATGCCAATCAGCATGGTAATAAAAGCATGCAACACATACTTGCCCGTATATTGCAGTAAGCCAATATTACGCTGCACCCATTGCATGATCTGGTTTTTCAGCTCTTCCACGCTGTTGGGCAGGTAACCCGGCAAATAAACCGCAAGCTGGGTTTGCAGATCCTGAAGCACCAAAGTGATCCGGTGACTCAATGCTGCTGCGCCACGTACATCCTGAATGATAAAACCAATCAGACTACCCACACTGACAATCAAGAAAGCCATGACGATCAGGCTTAACATGGCCACTACCGCCAGTCTGGCTCGCCGTCCATAAATAAATTTTTCAAAATATGGCGTGAGCGCGTTGACCATTTCATAGACTAGAAAACCGGCAATAAATCAGGACAACAGATGCAGTGGAATAAGCAGCAACAAGCCAGTTCCCATAATAATATAACTGGCAATCAAGGCCTGCTTTTGGTTTAACAGTGGCATTACATACATCGCCCTTAATTAGTTTTTGACAAAATTTTTCTTGTGGAATGTCAGATTGAATGTAGCCTATTTGCCGCTAAAAAGCTGGATTTTAAGGCACAAAACACTACAAATATTGGAATATACAAGCACCCGGGCCTTTAAGATATGATAGGGTAAGCTGAATCAAAGTGTTAGACGGTTTTTATTACCCCTTAGCACTAATGATCAGGTCGATAATAATCAGGTGTCGTCGTGAGCTTATTGCAAAATTTTACTGTGATTGCTGTGCTGGTGATGGCATCAGCATTTTTATCAATCTCCGAGATTGCTTTTGCGGCTGCCCGAAAACTCAAACTAAAACTGCTGGCTGAAAGTGGCGATCACAATGCCATAAAAGTGTTGGCCTTGCAGGAACAGCCGGGAAATTTTTTTGCAACAACCCAGATTGGTTTAAATGCAGTTGCTATTCTGGGCGGTATTCTGGGTGAGTCGGCGTTTCGGCCTTATTTTGTAGAACTGGTTGGGCTGGTTTATCGTGGACCATTTACCCAGACCATTGGCTTTACGCTGTCTTTTGTGTTCGTTACTTCAATTTTTGTACTATTTGCCGACCTGATTCCAAAAAGGCTGGCCATGATTGCCCCAGAACGGGTAGCACTGGCTGTGATTAACCCTATTAATGTGTTTATCAAAATCTGCAAGCCGCTGGCGTTTTTTATCAATATGCTGGCCAATATCCTGTTCCGGCTGTTCAAGGTCAATATGACCCGGGACGACAACCTGACCTTTGACGATATTTCCGCCATTGTGGATGCTGGCGCACAAGCCGGTGTATTACAGCAGCAGGAACATCACTTTATTGAAAATGTGTTTGAACTGGAATCGCGCACTGTCCCCTCCTCCATGACTACACGTGAGAATGTGGTATTTTTTTCCATTAAGGAAAGTGAAGACAGCATTCGCAAGAAAATTGCCATTTATCCGCACTCCAAGTTTCTGGTCTGTAATGAAGATATTGACCATGTGATTGGCTACATAGATACCAAGGATATTTTGATCCGTATTTTAAATAACCAATCGTTATTACAACTCAATGAAACCACCATTCGCAGTGTACTGACCATTCCGGATACGCTGACTTTATCTGAACTGCTGGATCGTTTCCGCTCCACTAAGGAAAAGCTGGCAGTGGTGATTAATGAATATGCGCTGGTGGTTGGCCTGATTACCTTAAGCGATGTGATGAGTACGGTGATGGGCGACTGGGTGAGCCCGATGCAGGATGAACAACAGGTGGTCAAACGCGATGATCATTCGTGGCTGATTGATGGCGGCACCCCGATTGAAGACTTAAAGCGGGCACTGGATCTGGATGTACTTCCTGAAGAAGGCAATTATGAAACCGCTGCGGGTTTTATTATGTTTATGCTACGCAAAATTCCCAAGCGAACCGATTTTGTTGAGTATGACGGCTATAAATTTGAGGTTGTTGATATTGACCATTACAAGATTGATCAGCTGCTGGTCACACAAGTCAGCGAGCCGCTGATATAAACCGATAATATAAAAAACCCAAATAACTTAGTGATTGTTCTCCTTAAAACCCGTCTATAAAAAATATGAAAAGGACTGATTTCGGTTTAATAAAATCAGTCCTTCTCAGCCATTATTTTACTGGCAATTTTGACAGTCTAAAACTAAATGGCTTGATTCGCTTAATGCGCTACATCATGGTGTGTACGCAATTTGGTACCTGTGTAAATCAGGTAAATTGCTGAGATACCAACAAGAATATAAACAATACGTGACAATAAACTCATTTCACCGAAAATTGCAGCCACCAAATCAAAGTTGAACGCCCCAACCAATCCCCAGTTTAAGCCACCAATAATCGTTAAAGCGTAGGCTATCCAGTCAATGGTATTTAATCTCATGATCTTCTCCTGTTCAGTTGAGCATTTAGTATGCTGATCATTAAAAATTATTATGTTGGGTTGATGATAATAGACAGTTTATTGTGTGAAGTTTGTGTGGTGTTTCAGCTATAAAACTTTAGTTCTATTATTTTTTCTTTAATAACGATAATTATCAGTTAAATAAAAGAATTTATTTTTTATCTCAAGACACATCAAGATATTTTTTGAATTTCTGTTTTAGATCACTAAAATTAATTTTATAGATCTACTTTTTATAATTATTAAAGTTACTGCTAAAGGCAGGCTAGACAATATGCCCAGCCTTTATTCTCTATATTAAATTGATATTAATATTTAGGCTGCTTACATCCACTTTAACTTATCCCTGAGCTTTACCACCTCACCAATAATGGTTAATGTTGGCGCGGCAATGCCACTGCCCTCTACCTTGGATGCAATGTCAGCCAGCGTACCAACCACTACAGTTTGTTCTGGTGTTGTCCCTTTGGACACCAAAGCAACGGGCATATCCGGGCGCTGGCCATGTGCAATGAGTTGCTGGCAGATTTTTTCCAGACCGACCAAGCCCATATACAGTACCAGTGTCTGGTTTTCATACACCAGTTCATTCCAGGGCAGTTCAGGTGAACCTTCCTTTAAATGGCCAGTCAGAAAACGAACGCTTTGCGCATAATCCCGATGGGTTAGTGGAATACCTGCGTAGGCGGAACAGCCCGATGCTGCCGTAATACCGGGTACCACCTGAAACTTGACCTTGGCAGCGAATAGCTCTTCAATTTCTTCACCACCACGGCCAAAAATAAACGGATCACCGCCTTTAAGACGGCAGACCCGTTTGCCCTCCTGCGCCAGACGCACCAGCAATGCATTGATGCCTTCTTGCTGCACCGCATGATTAGAGCGGGCCTTGCCCACATAAATCCGGTCTGCATCACGGCGACATAAATTCAGAATGGGTTCGGATACCAGACGGTCATAGACGATCACATCAGCTTGCTGCATCAGCCGCAATGCCTTGAACGTGAGTAAATCTGGATCACCTGGCCCGGCACCAATCAAATAAACCTCACCGTGTGGCTCTTGCCAGCTTTCCATAAATTCAGGCATGGCAGCGCTGGCCTGCTTTATATTACCAGCCAGTACCTGCTCAGCCACCGGACTGGTATACAGCTTTTCCCAGAACACCCGGCGTTGGTCGGGATTGGCAATTTTTTGTTTAACTGCTGGACGCCATTGCCCTGAGAAAGCCACCAGATCACCCAGACGCGCAGGCAAAATGCCTTCAATTTGCGTGCGCAGCTGACGTGCCAACACTGGTGATGCGCCCCCAGTTGCAATGGAAATCAGTAAGGGTGAGCGGTCAATAATCGCTGGCATCATAAACCGGCAATGTGGCGGGTCATCAACCGAATTCACCAGAATATTTTTAGCTTCGCAGTCAGCAAATACCTGAGCATTAACCGTAGCATCATTGGTGGCCGCAATCACCAGACGATAGTGATTCAACTCAAGCTGTTGTGAATAGGCAGCAGGCAAATATTGGCCGTTGGTTTTTTCAACCAGTGCCTGTAGCTGTGGCTCAATAGTTGGTGCCAATACATCAATGCAGGCATCGGCATCAGCCAGCAGTTGTGCCTTGCGCCATGCAATATTGCCACCTCCGACAATTAAACAGCGCTGCCGGGAAAGCTTTAAGGTAATTGGCAATAAATCCATGACGCACTCACTATCGGGTTGGCACTAAAAGGTCAATTGATAAGCGGTTAGTCAATACGTTGTAAGCCACCCATATAAGGTTGCAAGACTTTAGGCACAGCAATACTGCCATCGGCCTGCTGATAGTTTTCCATAATGGCGAGCAGCGTACGTCCTACCGCAAGACCAGAACCATTCAAAGTATGTACCAACTCTGTCTTTTTCTCACCACTACGATAGCGTGCACTCATGCGACGTGCCTGAAAATCACCCATATTGGAGCAACTGGAGATTTCACGGTAGGTATTCTGGCTAGGAATCCACACTTCCAGATCATAAGTTTTGGTTGCCCCAAAGCCCATGTCGCCACCACACAGCAAAATTTTCCGGTAAGGCAGCTCAAGCAATTGTAAAACGCGCTCTGCATGGGCAGTCAGTTCTTCTAATGCATCAAAAGAGTGCTCTGGCTTGACAATCTGCACCATTTCGACCTTTTCAAACTGATGCTGACGAATCAGGCCACGGGTATCACGGCCATAGGAACCAGCCTCACTACGAAAACACGGGGTATGTGCTGCATACTTTAAGGGCAAACGGTCTGCATCAATGATTTCATCACGCACAAAATTGGTGACAGGCACTTCTGCAGTGGGAATTAGATAAAATTCTTTTTCACCTTGCAGTTTAAACAGGTCTTCTTCAAATTTGGGTAACTGACCTGTACCACGCAAACTGTCGCTATTGACCAGAAAAGGTACATACGCTTCGGTATAACCATGTTCAGTGGTGTGTAAGTCCAGCATAAACTGGGTCACTGCCCGTTGTAGACGTGCCAGCGGACCTTTTAATACACTAAAGCGGGAACCGGTGAGCTTAGTGGCAGTTTCAAATTCAAGTCCACCCATCATTTCGCCAATATCGGTATGATCCTTAATCTCAAAGTCAAACTGACGTGGCGTCCCCCAGCGCAGCACTTCGACGTTATCGCTTTCATCCTTGCCTTCCGGTACAGATTCATGCGGAAGATTTGGAATATTTAAGGCTTTTTGTTCAATGTCTTGCTGCAAGCTGGCCAGTTCAGCCTCGGCAGCTTTCATTTCTTCGCCCACTGCCTGCATGCGTGCCATTAATTCAGAAGCATCGCCACCTGATTTTTTAATCTGTCCAACCTGCTTGGCACCCTGATTGCGTTCAGCTTGCAGGTTTTCGGTTTTTTGCTGGATAGTTTTGCGGTGACTTTCCAGCGCATTCCACTCGGCAATATCCAGTTGAACGCCACGTTTGGCTAGTGCAGCATTAACGACATCAATATTGTTTCTTAATAATTTGGGATCAATCATGATTCATGGATAACAGCAAAAAGAGATTGCCGATAGTGTAAAGGCTAGACAATTGAAAATATAGTCTATTGCCTAGCTTTAATAGCGAGTCATGAAAGGTGAAATATTCTGCTTTTATTGCTATATCACTTGGTATTCTTTTAAAATATTTATAATTTGCGGCCATGTATATTTTTCACCAGGATCAACTGAAACAGCATCTTTGGAGCGACGATACTCACCATCATCAAATGCAAGAAAAATTGAATAAGCAGGTTCTAACATATCATGGGATAGGCTAAAGTCTATTAAGCATGCAAAAATACCATTCATAGCAATGTCGCAATCCTCATAATCACGTTTTTTTAAATAATAATCTAAAGCCACAGTCCTTGAAAATTCATTGAGGAACTCTGCTATTGATAAGTCATGAATGCGACAGATTTCTTTAATTGCGGCCTCCTGTAAGCCTTCCTGCTGAATTGTATAATTAATATAAAAGTGATAATCCATACTATTTTTCATTGATGAATCTCCCTGTTTTAATTGTCTAGGATATTAGATCTTTTGCGAAAGTCTGGTTTTGACAAGCTCAACCAACGCTGCCTGAGCCTGTCGAAGGCGAGTTGGTACAACTTATGAAAGAAGTCTATTGAATATATTTTAAAATTTATAGAACCAGTTGTTTCACTATCCGCGTTGCCTATAAAAAAGCCTGCTGTTTAAAGCAGGCTTCTTTTTATCTAAAACAATTTACTGATCAATAATATCGGTACCTTTCGGCGGCGTAAAATTAAATGCATTATTGCTCAGTGCCGGGTTTAATTTGACATTATTAAAGTTAATGGTGGTTTGCTGACCCAAGGAATCTTTTAAAATCATCTGAGCTGGTGCGTTATTAGTAAAACGAATTCCGAGGCTTTCAAACACGCCATCCTCACTTTTTGGATACAGCACAAAATAAGGCTCGCTTGCATTAGGCTGGGTTACCCGGAATGATTTCATAATGGTGCCGGGCTGCCCGGACAATAGCAGTGCTGGCGTATTGCCCACCTGCTCATCCAGATTCTGGCGTACAGCCTGCTCAAGATCAGGATCATAAATCCAGACTGTTTTGCCACTGGTCACAATGAGTTGTTTGGCAGGACTGGTGGTTTCCCATCGAAACTGGCCAGGCCGCTTTACCTGCATGGTGCCAACAAATTTCTGGTTCAAGTGGGTGCTTTTAAGGCCCTGATTGGCCATTGGTCGTGCGGGTGCTTTGCCACTTGCTTGCGTGGTTTGCACAAAACTGGCCTGCATACTGCCAAGACGTGACAGGTACTGGTTCAAACTGGCTGTAGCTGCACTTTCACTAATCTGATTACTATTCTGGGCAGGCGCTGCATAGGCACTGAAAATAACAGCAGGCGTGAAGAATACACTGGTGGTCAATAGTGTGGTAAGTAACGTATTTTTAATCGTTTTCATAAGATACCCTTAAAGCAATGTATTGATTCAACAACAGTAAATATGCCAATTAAACTGTGAATATTCTAGGTTACAACTGTGTATTGAATGGTAAAAATGTCAATGTTTTTCGAATGTTGAATAAAATGCAGCTTATTTATGAAATATTTTGTAATACCTTATCCACATTATTGGATTTGTTTATTTACCACAGAGAAATTTTAATGCTGAATAATAAAAAACCCGCTAGAGTAGCGGGCTTTTTATCTGTGTAGACAGTGAAATATTACACTACAGTCACGTAGCGACGGCCAAAAGCGCCTTTAACTTCAAACTTAACTACACCATCAGCAGTTGCAAACAGGGTATGGTCACGACCAAGACCTACGTTTGCACCTGGATGGAATTCTGTACCACGTTGACGCACGATGATGTTACCAGCAACAACAGTTTGACCGCCGTAAACTTTAACACCCAGCATCTTTGGATTGGAATCACGACCGTTACGTGTGGATCCACCAGCTTTCTTGTGAGCCATGTCTTATACTCCTCGTATGATTAGCCGTCGATACCGGTAATTTTCAGCTCGGTAAACCATTGACGGTGACCTTGCTGCTTACGGTAGTGTTTACGACGACGCATTTTAACGATGCGAATTTTGTCGTGACGACCATGACCAAGCACTTCTGCGGTTACGGTAGCGCCAGCAACTACTGGTGCACCAATTTGAATGCTGTCGCCATTTACAACCATCAGTACATCATCAAATGTAAGGGTTGAGCCAGTTTCAGCTTTTAACAGTTCAACTTTTAGCGTTTCGCCAATAACAACACGATGCTGCTTGCCGCCGCTTTGAATTACTGCGTACATGAATGTACTCCATCATGCCCGTGTCGTCGTGCCGATAACGGATTTTATCGATCTTAAAACGAACGCCACTGGGGGTACTTGCAAGGGGACGTATTTTAGGCAAAGGCTTGGGCTTTGACAAGGTCTTTTGTGGGCTTTTAACCATATTGCTGCTTAGGCTTTGGTTTTATTACCTTAATTAAAAATAAACTGTTGAATATAATACTGGAAGTTGTGTTTTTGTCTGGTTAGCATAACCTGCATATAGCAGTTGCTTGAGGGTTAGGACTTTAGGCAGGTGACAGCCTGACCGCTTGGTTTTTTGCAGCGTTTTTGGGTATAACAGTATTTAGCAGCTTATAAAATACAATGCATTTTTAGGGTTTTTAAAACACATGGTTGATTTCAAACAGGATATTCTTGCCCCTGTCGCTAGCGACTTTGCTGCAATGGATCATTTTATTCAAACTGGCATTAATTCCAAGGTGCCTCTGGTGATGTCGGTTAGTCGCTACGTGGTGGAAGCTGGTGGCAAGCGCATGCGTCCCCTGATGTGTCTGCTGGCGGCGCGTGCCTGTAGCAATGTGGATAACAATGTGAATAAAGAGGCCAGTTTGCGACTGGCAGCCATTATTGAAATGCTGCATACCGCCACGCTGGTGCATGATGATGTAGTAGATGAATCCGGCCTGCGCCGTGGTCGTCCAACCGCCAATGCCACCTGGAATAATGCAACGGCGGTACTGGTGGGTGACTACCTGATTGCGCGTGCATTTGACCTGCTGGTGAGCTTAAAAGACTTTACCTTATTGCAGGAATTTTCATCCGGTACCTGTGAAATTGCCGAAGGTGAGGTGTTGCAGTTACAGTACCAGCATAACCCGGATACCGATGAAGCCACTTACCTGAAAATTATTCATGGCAAGACTTCACGCCTGTTTGAACTGGCGACTGAAGGTGCTGCAATTCTGGCGGGTCAGCCGCAGCACCGTGCGGCACTAAAAGCCTATGCTGGGCATTTTGGTAATGCCTTTCAGATAGTGGATGACATTCTGGACTATACATCCGATGCAGACATACTGGGCAAGAACATCGGTGATGATTTAATGGAAGGCAAACCGACCCTGCCGCTGATCGCTGCCCTGATGAATGCAACACCTGATGAACAACAATTATTAAAAACAACCATACAAACCGGTGGCGTAGAATCGCTGGACCGAATTATCCGCATTGTGCAGGATTCTGGTGCGCTGGATTATTGTCGTAAGCGTGCAACGGAGGAGACGCATAATGCCGTTGCTGCGCTGGGCAGTCTGCCTGATTCAATTTATCGGCAGGCACTGGAGAATCTTGCCCGTTTAGCCCTGACCCGTATTAGTTAAAACCATTGATGCGTTATATTTTTTTATTCCGGAACCATGTCTGTTATGCATATTCAATTTCATGATCTGTTTGAGAGCATGGAGGCACAGTTAAAACAAGGAGATTTTACCCAAGCCACACCGGAAACGCTGGTTGAACTGGTAGCACGCCTGCGCCCAAAAGATGCCTATGATGAAGAAGAAATTCAGGATCGGCTGGGCGAGCTGATTGAGCTATTAATTACCAAGCCGCATCATGCCACCATATTGCATGACTATATTATGTTAACGCTGGCCAATTACCAGCAGATTAGCCTGTATGCGGACAGTACACTGCTGGGCAATGAAAGCTTTTTTAGTGAACTCACTCGGCGGATTGGCAATCATTTTCTGCCACCGCTGCGTGACCAGTCCCAGTTAAGCGACTTATTCCGCCAGGTTTTCTGTCACCGCTATGACCCGGTATGGCTGGATCATATTGATCTGGCCTGCTGGCAGGAGCTGATGACCCTGATTATCCAGCCATATGGACGAATTGACTTGCGGGTACAGGCACGCGAACAGGTACTGAATGCCATGATGGTGATTTCGTACCGGATTACGGCTTTAAGCCTTGATCCTGAATTTGCCCATGCCTATCCCGACCTGAATGAATATGAATCACCTTTTTTAATTCAAAACCGTGAAATTCTGGATTTTATCCAGCGCTATCGCGAATATACCTCAGAAGAAAACCTGCGCTGGCCGCCAATACTCCCTGATGAAAAACAGGCATTGGTGATGCTGGACCAATGTAGTGATGTACTGAGCCGTATCAAACGTGGTACGCGGCGCAGTGGGGTAAGCCTAAGCCTGACCAATATTTTACTTAAAATGGATCAATGTCTGACCCGCATTGAATTGCTGTTTTATTTATTACTGGATGATGCGATTCAGGTACAGGACTCGCTGATTGCCCTGCTACGCCAACTGAGCAAAACCCAACTGGATGCCACCAGTATTCGTGGGCTGGTGTCTGCCAATACCGAGTTGCTGGCCCGGCAGGTAACAGAAAATGCCAGTCGTACTGGCGGACATTATGTCAGTACCGACAAACAGGGCTTTGTGGACATGTACCGTTCGGCAGCCGGTGCCGGCATGATTATTGCCACCATGTCTACTCTGAAGATTCTGGCAGGCCGGCTAACACTGGCGCCGTTAAGTCAGGCATTTATTTACAGCATGAACTACTCGCTGGGGTTTATGCTGATTCATATCCTGCATTTTACTGTTGCGACCAAACAGCCAGCCATGACAGCTGCAGCACTGGCAGCTACTGTTCAGCAAAATATTGGCAACCGCGCCGCGCAAATGGCGGAGCTGGCAGAACTGACGGTCAACATCATGCGCACCCAGTTTGTGGCCATTTTGGGCAATATTTCAATTGCCATGCCCACCGCCTTTATTATTACCTCGTTCTGGCAGATGAGCACGGGGCAGCCGTTGCTCTCCCCGCAAAAGGCTGAATACCTGCTGCATAATATTAATCCGTTTACCTCATTGGCTATTCCGCATGCTGCCATTGCTGGCGTGTGCCTGTTTTTGTCTGGGCTGATTGCAGGCTATTACGACAACCTTGCGGTTTATCGCAAAATTGGGCCACGGATGCGCCAACACCCTAAACTTAATCAGTGGCTGGGGGCTGAGCGGCTGGATCGGGTGGCCGGATATATTGAATGCAACCTGGGCGCACTGGCCGGTAATTTCTGGTTTGGTATCATGCTGGGCAGTGTTGGCACCATTGGCTTTATTTTGGGGTTGCCCATTGATATTCGCCATATTGCCTTTTCGTCTGCCAACTTTATTCAGGGTCTGATGTGTGTCAATGGCATGCCGGATATTGGTTTGGTGGTGGTGTCATTTCTGGGGGTTATGCTGATTGGCTTAACCAACCTGCTGGTGAGTTTTGGCTTGGCCCTGTTTGTTGCCCTGCGCGCGCGTCAGGTGAAATATGAGCAATGGCGTCCGCTGTTACGTCTGCTACTCACCCATTTTATGACCCGGCCTTCCGATTTTTTCTGGCCGCCTAAAGAAGAAAAGACCATAACTTCACTTGAAGATAAATCTTCATCTCACTTTTGAAAACTGCATTTCAGGATAACTTTCTTACAGTGCAGGCCGATTTTATAATTAAAAAATAACTGGTTACTTATTATTTTTTAATTATTTAAGTTATTTTTAAAAAATAGACTTGATTAAAGTGTACTGGCTGGTACAATTTTACTGCTTAGATGATGAATAATTATTTTTATGCTTAACGGTAAGCACAGTGAAAATAACATTGGGTAAAAATTTAGGGCATGCTGCATCGGCCAGATTATTTATGGTTGTAGTTTTGGCTGGCATACTGTTTATCCTTTCGGCAATTGCTGTCCAGTACCCCGCATTAACACAGTGGGAAACTGGCCTGTTATGGCACGTTCATACATGGCATAACCCCATGCTTGATCAACTGGCGCTGCTGCTGGCTTATCTGGGCGGTATGCCTGCCATGATCATCATCACGTTGCTGATCAGTCTAGTTGCCTTTTGCAAAAACCGTACAGATTTCAGCTGGTTTGCATGGGTTGCATTTGGTGGTGCTGTTAGTATGGGCTGGCTTTGTAAAGCTGGCTTTTCCCGTTTGCGTCCGGCAGTCTGGGAACAAATTGCACCTTTTTACGGGGATTCCTTTCCCAGCAATCACAGTTTATATGCCATGACACTGGCCGCAATATTAGGGGTTATGGCCTTTAATACACCGTGGCGAGCAGTAGTACTGTTCTTTGGTGCAGTATGGAGTATGGCGATGGGGCTATCCCGTCTTTATCTGGGGGCACACTTTCCAACCGATGTACTGGCAGGCTGGAGCCTTGGCATTGCCTGGTCAGGTTTGCTCTGCTGGTTGTTTATTCATTTTAATTTTTTCCGGTTTGATCCTTTTCAACCAGATCATTTTCAACATCGCGCCAGCAATTCTGCTGGCAATCATGAGGTGTAATTATGTTGTTAGCAAAACAATGGGCGCGTGTGGCGGTGTACTCGACGTTAGCTGCCAGCGTTGCGCTCACTGGCTGTAATAAAAAAGAACAAACAGGCGGTGGTGCAGCGGCAGCAGGAGCGCAGCAAATGCCGCCTCCTGAAGTCACTGTGGTGGTGGCACAAAAACAGGCCGTAGAACAAACGGTTGATCTGGCTGGCCGTACAGCCGCCTACCAGATTTCCGAAGTACGTCCACAGGTGAGCGGGATCATACAAAAACGCCTGTTTGTGGAAGGCAGTTATGTTCGGGAAGGCCAGCCGCTGTATTCCATTGATGCCAATACCTATCAGGCTACGGTGAGCAATGCCCGTGCTGCACTGAATCGCCAGATTGCCAACCTGAATGCGCTGAAGGTGAAGGAAAACCGCTATAGACAACTGGTAGGCACCAATGCCATCAGTAAGCAGGAATACGATGATGTTGCCGCACAGGTAGCACTGGCTCAGGCCGATGTAGCTGCCAGCCGTGCCACACTGGAAAATGCCAATATCAGTCTGGGATATGCCACAGTACGTGCGCCAATTTCCGGCCAGACCAGCCGCTCCAATGTAACTGCTGGTGCGCTAGTGACCGCCGGACAGGCTGACCCGATGGTCACGGTACAGCAGCTTGATCCGATTTACGTGGACATTAGCCAGTCTAGTGCCGACCTGTTGCGTTTACGCCAGCAAATGAATCAGGGGCAGCTGTCCGGTGCTGATAGCAGCGCCCGTGTCAAGCTAACCCTTGAAGATGGCAGCACCTACCCTGTTGAAGGCCGTCTGGCGTTTTCCGGCGTGAGTGTTGATCCCAGCAGTGGTGCCGTGACCTTGCGCGCAATTTTTGCCAACCCGTCTCACCTGCTCTTGCCGGGCATGTATGTGACTGCCAAGCTGGTACAGGGTGTAAACAACAATGCCTACCTGATTCCCCAGCAGTCTGTAATGCGTACTCCGCAAGGACAGGCCACTATTTATGTGGTTAGTCCTCAGGGTGAAGTCCAGCTAAAGGATGTTCAGACTGCAGGCACACAAGGTGATAAATGGATTGTAACCAGTGGCGTTAATGACGGTGACCGTGTAATTTATGAAGGCATTTTGAAAGTAAAACCGGGTGCCAAGGTAAAAACAGTGCTGGCAGGTTCCAGTCCACAGGGTGCAGCATCTGCTGGCCAAACCAACAATACCAGTCAGCCAGCCCAGAAAGCTGGACAAGGCGCTGGTACATCTGCTCAATCTTAAGGAGCGATGATTCATGTCTCGTTTTTTTATTGATAGACCCATTTTTGCATGGGTTATCGCCATTATTATGATGCTGGCAGGGGTGCTGTCCATTTTCAGCATGCCAGTATCACAATATCCCAGTATTGCACCGCCCAACATCGCAATTAATGCGTTTTATCCCGGGGCGTCTGCAAAAACGGTTGAAGACTCGGTTACCCAGATTATTGAACAGCAAATGAAAGGGCTGGATGGTCTGAACTACATGACGTCCACCAGCTCATCCGATGGTGCGGTATCGGTTTCCTTGAGCTTTATGGCAGGAACAGATCCGGACACGGCGCAAGTACAGGTACAAAACAAGCTACAGTCTGCCATGGCGCTGTTGCCACAGGAAGTACAGCGTCAGGGCGTTACGGTCAACAAGTCTGCCCGTAACTTTATGATGGTACTGGGCTTTATATCAAAAGATGGTTCAATGACCAAAAATGATATCAGCGACTATATGGTATCCAACGTGGTTGACCAGCTTAGCCGTGTGGAAGGTGTCGGTGAAGTTACCGTGTTTGGTGCACAGTATGCCATGCGCATCTGGATGGACCCTGCCAAACTGATGAGCTATCAGTTGATGCCTTCGGACATCAGTACAGCCATTCAGGCACAAAACGCACAGGTATCAGCAGGTCAGCTGGGCGGTTTGCCAGCGGTACAAGGTCAGGCCTTAAATGCCACAGTAACAGCGCAAAGCCGTTTGCAAACTCCTGATGAGTTCCGCAATATCCTGCTCAAAACCATGCCTGATGGTGCACAGGTGCTGCTAAAAGACGTGGCACGGGTTGAGCTGGGCAGTCAGGATTACAACATTAGCTCATTTTATAATGGTAAACCTGCGGGTGGTCTGGCGATTCGTCTGGCAGCCGGTGCCAATGCGTTAAATACGGCTGAAGCGGTTAATCAGCGTGTGAATGAACTCAAAGCCTCTTTCCCGGCAGGTCTGGACGTGGTGGTGCCGTACGACACGACCCCGTTTGTGAAGCTATCAATTGAGGAAGTGGTTAAAACGCTGATCGAAGCCATCATTCTGGTTTTCTTGGTGATGTTCCTGTTCCTGCAAAGCTGGCGTGCCACCATCATTCCAACCATTGCCGTACCGGTGGTCATTCTAGGGACGTTTGCCATCATTAACCTGCTGGGCTTTTCCATCAATACCCTGACCATGTTTGGTATGGTACTGGCGATTGGCCTGCTGGTGGATGACGCCATTGTGGTGGTGGAAAACGTTGAACGGATCATGAGCGAGGAAAAGCTAGGGCCGCGTGAAGCTACCCGTCGCTCAATGGATCAGATTACCGGCGCATTGATCGGGATTACAACCGTATTGTCTGCGGTATTTATTCCAATGGCCTTTTTTGGTGGCTCAACCGGGGTAATTTACCGTCAGTTCTCAGTCACGCTGGTCACCTCGATGGTGCTGTCAGTGATTGTGGCACTGATTTTAACGCCTGCCCTGTGTGCTACCATTCTTAAACGTGCCGATGCAGACCATCAGGAACGTTCCGGCTTTTTTGGCTGGTTTAACCGCACGTTTAACAAGGCCAGTCATCGCTACCAAAATGGGGTGGGTTTTCTACTCAAGCGCAGTGTATGGTTGGGTCTGGTCTACATAGCTGTGATTGGTTTGCTGGCTATGGTGTTTATGCGCCTGCCTTCGGCTTTTCTGCCGGAAGAAGATCAGGGCATTATTATTTCCATGGTGCAGCTGCCAGCTGGCGCAACACAGGAACGCACTCTCAAGTCACTTGAGCATGTCCAGAACTACTTTTTGAATAATGAAAAAGATCTGGTTCAGGGTGTCTTTACAGTTGCTGGTTTTAGCTTTAGCGGAACAGGCCAGAACTCAGGGATTGCCTTTGTGCGCTTAAAAGACTGGGATGAGCGTCAGGCTGATGAGCAAAAAGCCAAAGCCATTGCAGGCCGCGCCATGGGTGCATTCTCGCAGTTTAAGGATGCCATGGCATTTGCCTTTACGCCGCCTGCGGTGATTGAACTGGGTATTGCCGGTGGCTTTGACCTGCAGCTCAAGGATATTGGCGGCATTGGCCATGACAGGCTGATGGAAGCCCGTAACATGCTGCTGGGTATGGCCAGCCAAAGCAAGGCCGTGGTGGGAGTCCGTCCTAACGGGCAGGAAGACACACCACAGTATAAGGTCGATATTGACTATGCCAAAGCTGGTGCACAGGGCGTTAGCGTTGCAACCATCAACAGTGTATTAACTACTGCCTGGGGTGGCAGCTATGTTAATGACTTCATTGACCGTGGCCGCGTAAAACGGGTTTACCTGCAAGGTGAAGCCAACTCACGCATGAATCCTGATGACCTGAACAAGTGGTATGTCCGTAACAGCAATGGCGACATGGTACCGTTTTCATCCTTTGCTACAGGTCGCTGGACCTACGGTTCACCGCGTCTGGAACGCTACAATGGCTCACCATCGCTCAACATTCAGGGCAATGCGGCACCGGGCTTAAGTACCGGGGAAGCCATGGCAGCCATGCAGGAAATGATTGCCAAGTTGCCCCCAGGCGTAGGTTATGAGTGGACAGGCCTGTCCCTTGAAGAACAAACCTCTGGCAAACAGGCGCCATTATTGTATGCACTGGCAATTATTGTGGTGTTCCTGTGTCTGGCTGCACTGTACGAAAGCTGGTCTGTGCCTTTTGCGGTGATGCTGGTAGTGCCCCTGGGGATTCTGGGCGCAGTGCTGTTTACCCGCTTTGAAAACCTGAATAATGATATTTACTTTCAGGTGGCGATGCTGGCGGTGATTGGTCTTTCGGCCAAGAATGCGATTCTGATTATTGAATTTGCTGAAGAACTGCGTGAAAAAGGCCAAGGTCTGGTTAGTGCCATTCTGGAAGCCGTCCGCCTGCGTTTGCGGCCAATTATCATGACCTCGCTGGCCTTTGGTCTGGGTGTGGTGCCACTGGTACTCAGTAATGGTGCGGGTGCGGGTAGCCAGAACGCGGTAGGTACAGGTGTGCTGGGTGGCGTGATTTCAGCCACATTCCTTGGTATCTTCTTTATTCCCATTTTCTATTTCTGGGTGCGCAGCCTGTTTAAGGGCAAAACGCTTACACCAGAAGATCATCGTATTACTGATCAGACTCAGGAGCCTTAAGCATGCGTTTAACAGGGTCAACTTATGGTCGGGGACTGGCGCTTGGTGCGCTGGCTCTGGCAATTGCAGGTTGTCAGAATCTGCGTGGGCCTGAGCCAGGTTCATCGGTTGCTGTACCCACGGTATACCAGAACCTACCGGATGGTTATGAAGGCGCCAATGGCCCCACCATTGCATCGCAGGGCTGGCAAGAGTTTTTCAGTGATAGTCGCCTGCATCAGCTCATTACGCTGGGCCTGGCGAATAACCGCGACCTGCGTACTACCGTGCTAAACATTGAACGGGCACGCCAGCAATACCGCATTAGCGATAATGCCCTGCTGCCGACTGTCAATGCCTCCGCATCGGCGACCCGACAGGAAACCACACAAGCACCTGATCCCTACACCACCTATTCTGTGGGACTTGGGGTCACGGCTTATGAGCTGGATTTCTTTGGACGGGTGCGTAATTTGCGTGATGCTGCACTGGATACCTTTCTGGCCACTCGCAGTGCGCGCGATGCCACGCAAATTAGCCTGATTGGCCAGATTGCTCAGGTATGGACTGCTATTTCCTATGATATGGCGCAGTTGCGATTGGCCGAGCAAACCTTGAAAGCACAGGAAGAAGCCTATCGCCTGAATAGTCGTCGCTTTGAAGTGGGTATAGACAGTGAAGTTACTGTGCGTCAGGCGCAGATCAGCGTTGAAACAGCGCGTAATGACGTTGCTGCCTTCAAGACCCAGATTGCACAGGATCGCAACCTGCTGGAGCTGCTGGTTGGTCAGCCAATCCCAGCAGACCTGCTACCAACCACACAAATTGACCAGATTACCCGCAATACAGTATTGGGTGCTGGCCTGCCGAGTGACTTGCTGCAAAACCGGCCTGATATTACCAATGCCGAGTATCAGCTACGTGCAGCAGGCGGTAATCTGGGTGCAGCACGGGCACGCTTGTATCCCAGCATTAGCCTGACCGGTTCTGCGGGTCTGGCCAGTACGGATTTGTCTGATTTGTTCAAGAGTGGTTCATTTGTCTGGAGTATTGGCCCGCAACTGGACTTGCCAATTTTTGATGCGGGCACCCGTCGCGCCAATGTCAGGATTGCCGAAGTGGATCAGGACATTGCACTGAACAATTATGAAAAATCCATTCAAACCGCATTTCGTGAAGTCAAGGATGTGCTGGCTACCCGCGCCACCATCAATGATCGCTTGAGTGCGCAAACCCGTTTGGTAGAAGCCACCAATACCAACTATCGCTTGTCAAATGCACGCTTTAGGGCAGGTATTGACAACTATCTGACAGTACTGGATGCCCAGCGTAGCCAGTATGCCGCACAGCAGGCCTTATTGTCTTTGCAGCAGGCTAATCTGAACAGCCAGATCAATCTGTATAAAGTACTGGGTGGTGGTATTCAGGCGTTTTCAGCTACCAATACTAATGCAGATAGCGCCGTAGTAACACCTGCAAATCCAACCGCTGCCCCATTGGCTAGCACAACATCCACAGCTCCTTAATGGGTGTTGATGTAATGTATTAATGACAGACCATAAAAAACGGGACGCATTGTCCCGTTTTTTATTGCCCGCAGCTATGCCATTGATAATGTGTTTAGGCAGCAGATGGACAAATCATATTAATGTTGCGGATGCATCCAGCGGCTCTGAAGCCATGCCCCGGGTTTTTTTAGTTTGTCGGTAAAGTTTGCATGGCGGTATTTCCAGGCATCCTGCTGACAGCGACGACAAACCGGAAAATCATACTTCCCTTGGGTCGGATAAAGCACCGTATTGTAATCACAATTGCGGCAAACAATTTTTAAGGGTAATACTGGAAATGTCATTTTCACATGCCCCTGATTTATAACCAAATTAGCCAGCATACTTTTAGTAATAAATGGCGATTACTTAGAAGAACATCCATATTATTAACTAGCATTTTTTAGCCGTAGTGTTATGACACCACGCTTAAGCAATCCCATCCTGATCTTAATAAAACTTATTAAGTAAAACTTTGCTATAACATTTTAATAAGTTTTAGGCGAAACAAATCTACTTAAAATATTTTCTTTAAGCAATAAAAACATCTAACACAAACAACCATTTGTCTTTTTAATAAACATTTCAGTGAACAAATGTATTCTTATGTAATTTTACTTCAATTTAATATTTAGCTTAGCTTAATAATAAATTTACTAGGTTACCTGTAAAATTGATTAATGGTTTTCACATCAGAATGTAGACAGTTAAAGCTAGTTTTATTAAATTTTGATGAAGAAATAAAAATTAATATGCTTGAGCCAAATAAATTAAAAAACGGCCAATTGTCTTTGTTAAAAACATTACGCTAAAAAATTTACATAATTGACAGGTTTTCTGGCATAGTTGGTCAATAGCCGGTATGTATTGTCAAACTCCCTCTATGGGTCTTGGGCATAATTGCAAATAATGCAACCTCTATATATAGGGATTTTCAGGGCAATGATTAAACGCCCTAAACATAATCATAAAGAAACAGAAGGAATAAATGATGCTTGGGCAACAGGTTAACTTGCAGACGCTGAGCAATACGCACTGGGATGTGGTGGTGATTGGCGGTGGCATTACCGGGGCAGGTATTTTTCTGGAAAGCGCACGACGTGGTCTTAAGGTTTTATTGCTGGAACAACAGGACTTTTCATGGGGTACTTCAAGCCGCTCCTCCAAAATGGTACATGGTGGCTTGCGCTATATTGCTCAGGGCGATATTTCACTCACCCATCACTCGTTAGAGGAACGTGAGCGCCTGCTCAAGGAATTGCCGGATCTGGTGGTGCGCATGTCGTATTTTTTCCCCATTCGCAAAGGCCAGTTTCCGGGTCGCCTGTCCATGCAAATGGTGATGATTGCCTATGATGCGCTGGCCAGCATCAAGGATCATGAGTGGCTGGAAGCAGATGCGGTTAAAACCCTGTTTCCTGCTTTAAATGGGAAACAGCTTAAGGGTGCCTTACGCTATACCGATGCATTGACGGACGATAGCCGGCTAGTCATCCGTGTGCTTCAGGAAGGATGCCTTGAAGGCGGTACAGCGCGTAATTACAGTAAGGTAACTAACATTGCACAGCAGGAAGATGGCAGTATGTTGCTACAGGTTAGCGACACTACTGCTTTCCATCAAAAGCATGGGAATCAACCTCTCCATCATATTAGGGCCAAGCATGTGTTTAATGCGACAGGCCTATGGGCTGACCAGTTATCCGGTACTGCCCCGCGTATTCGCCCGCAACGCGGCAGTCACTTGTTTGTGGCCAAAGATCGCTTGCCGATTGATAGCTGCTTGACCCTGCTGCATCCCGATGACAAGCGCTACGTGTTTGTCTATCCTTGGAAAGGCGAAACCTGTATTGGCACAACCGATCTTGATCACCGCTTTGATATTGATGAAGAAGCATTTTGCACCGAGCAGGAAGTGGATTACCTGTTAAAGCTGGTAAATCATGAATTTCCGGGGGCTGATCTTGAGCGCAGCGATATTCATTCCACCATGGCTGGTGTGCGGCCCATCATTGCCTCCGGTGCCGGGCGCGACCCGTCAAAGGAACGACGCACGCATCTGGTCTGGCAGTCCAATGGCATTATTTCTGTGTCTGGCGGCAAACTTACCACTTTTCGGCAAATTGCGCTGGATGCCTTGGCAGCGGCTGGCATGATTGATGCGGCAACCCATAAATCCCTGTTAAAAGGCAAAACAGGCCGCTGCTTTAACCATCAGCTGGATACGCCAAAGACATTGGATCAACCGCTGGCTGGTATTGCCACTGGAGCAGAACTGGAGCAACAGGTGCGCTGGATTTTACAGCATGAAATGGTGCAGCATCTGGATGATTTGATGCTTAGGCGTTTGCGGGCTGGCAACTTATTACCTGATGCCGGGATGAGCCTGTTGCCACAGCTTAAGCCCCTATGTCAGCAGGTTTTACTGTGGAATGAGCAGCAGTGGCAGCAGGAAGTGAACCGCTATCAGGCCATTTGCCAGCGCTATTACCAGCCGCAAGCTGCCGAAGCACAAGCATTTATTGCCGCGCAACCTTTACAGGCGTAGTGGTTAAATTATTCTCTGACTATGAGCAGCCTGCATTCATCTCGCCATGTCATATATAGTTAATTACAGGGAGATTAATGCTGATATGGTCTTTGCAGAGTAGCTATTTTTTTGGCACACTCACTTCACCTTCAGTGTTGATACCCCACAAACCACTATGTCCTCAAACCTGCTATTAAGTAATCTGGAAAGCCTGCCCGGCCATCGTATCATCAAACAACTGGATGTGGTTTATGGCAGTACGGTTCGCAGCAAGCATGCTGGCCGCGATATTCTGGCGGGCCTGAAAAACATTGTGGGCGGCGAGCTTACCGCCTATACCGAACTGCTGGAAGAATCACGGCAGGAAGCCATTAGCCGTATGACAGAAAAAGCGCGCCTGCTCGGTGCCAATGCCATCGTTGGTATCCGGTTTTCGACCTCCAGCATTGCACAGGGCGCCGCCGAGCTATTTGTCTATGGCACCGCCGTCATTGCCGAACCTGAACACATGCCACCATTTCCGAACTCTTAATCACTGATAACAGGTTAATGGCATGGAATTTTTAATCAAGCTGGTGATTTTTATTTGCCTGTTTTGCATTGGCTGGTATTTTGGCCGTCGCGCTGAACACAAGCATTTGCAGGAGCTATTGGCGGCTGAGGCTACCCTAAGTTATATCCGGCTGGGTAGTCGCCGCTTTGAAACGCGCCAGCAGCCCGGCCAACTGGTTACTGCCAGCGTGGTGATTTCACATGATTATTTTAAATGGGTGTGGTCGCAGATTCACAACTTTTTTGGTGGGCCGCTCACCACGTATGAAAGCCTGCTGGATCGTGCGCGACGTGAAGCCATTGTACGACTCAAGCAACAGGCCCAGAAAATGGGTGCTTCGGAAATTCTGGCGCTACGGCTAGTGACCACTGAAATTGGCGAACAAGGGGGTATGGTAGAGGTATTGGCTTACGGCACTGCCATTATTTCCAGTCAGCCCAACCAGTCTGCCTTATGGCCGCCGGTTCCCTGAGCTTTAAGACGTGGTTGTATTCATATTGAACAGTTAAGAAGTGCTGTCGGAATGATGATAAACGCCTGCATGTTGGCTATACCATTCTGCAAATTTTTCTGCGGGCAATGGCTTGGCAATCAGGTATCCCTGCGCCATGTCACAGCCCAGCGTGGCCAGAAACTGGTAAATTTGCTTGTTTTCTACCCCTTCTGCAATGGCCTGTAATCCCAGATTATGCGCCAGCATGACGGCTGCTTCCATGATATAAATAGCGCCCTGGTCTTCAGGTAGTCGGCGTACAAACGACTGGTCAATTTTAAGCACAGAAATGGGCAACTGATGCAGGTATTGCAGCGATGAATAACCCGTGCCAAAGTCATCAATGGAAATTACAATTTTTAGCTGAGTCAGGCGTTTAAGCTCGTCAATGGTATGTTCAACATCCACCATCAATGAGCCTTCGGTAATTTCCAGTTCAAGTAACTCACCTGGTAAATCATACTGGTTGAGCAAGCGCACCACTAAATCGGTAAAACCCGGCTGTAGCAGATTGCGGGTAGAAATATTGACTGAAATCGACACATCAATTCCGGCTTTTTGCCATGCTGCAAGCTGCTGAATTGCCTGTTCCAGCACAAATTCGGTGATCACATCAATCAGAGTGCTTTGCTCAGCACGCGGTATAAACTTGACGGGTGGAATCATGCCACGGCTCGGGTGCTCCCAGCGAATCAGTGCCTCTGCGCCATAAATCTTTCCCGTGTCAATTTGTACCTTGGGCTGATAATGCAGCGCCAATTGTCCCATCTTTAACGCATGTCTGAGCTGTCCCAGCAGGCTGATATTTTCTTCAGTTGCAGTCTTGATAGCCGGATTATACGCCACCATGTCACGGGAGGTTTGCTTTGCAAAAATCAGTGCAGCTTCTGCCATATTGACACAATCCTCCGGCAGTTCATCAGCATGATTAAAAATAAAGTAACCAATCCGTGTATCAATATGAATTTTAATATTATTGTAAAGTATAGGCTCACGAGAATCTTCAAATAAACTGGCTAACAGTGGATCAATTTCCTTATAATTTAGGCGAAATAATAAGGAAATCTGGCTTACCTCGGTGTGAAAAATTTCTACATTACTACATAAGCTGGAAAAACGCGCTGCCAGTTGCAAAATGGTTTGCTCCACCACACTTGAACCAAAAGCCGACTTGAGTTCAATTTCATTTTCACAGCACACTACCACCAGCAAAAAATTACGTGCTTCATCACCAGTAACATCATAATGCTCCAGCCTTTTAATCAGTGCATGCCGATTGGGTAAGTTGGTTAGACTATTATGTCGCAATAACCATTTTAGTCGTTCCTGATAGGCACGTGCACTATCACTGGTCAGGCCTGCCAGAAAACCGATCAGGGTAAAAACAGTGAGCCTGAATGTCCAGTTACCGGCACTCTGCGAATCACCACCAATCAGGTCATGCGGCATATACGGCCCTAGCATGAAACCTGCAACCAAGCCAGCCAGAATACCGCCGCGATAGCCAAACACAAAACCAGCCAATAATATGGGTATATACATGGCATGCGAATAGCCCAGTTTTACCCCCCCGGTATGGCTAAACAGGATAGTAATGCAAATCATGAGCACAACAACCAAAGGCAGTGTCACCCGTTGCACCATCTGCCGGTGCTGGTCAATCCAAACGAGTAATATTCCCTTTTTCATGCGCCCTTCCCTAGACTTTTAGCCTGATCGTGCGTACTTAACCTTTAGTCTTTACTGTGAATGCGTTTTTTTAGACGATCGGCGATTTATCAAATTTAAGTTTCTAAAATTTATACGCTTTCTATTACTTCTGTACAAGTCGTTCTACTACAACTGTTTTGCTATTTTTTGTGTCAAGGATGCGAATGTTTATAGTTGTGGCAGGTTTAATGCTAACCATTCTCGCCAGAATAATTGGCACTTCTTGTCATTGCCCAATTGGCGCAACCTACTACACTCATTGCCATTGTTAAATCACTGATTAAGGACATGGCAATGAGCGAAGCCTATATTTTTGATGCCATTCGCACCCCTCGTGGTAAAGGAAAAAAAGATGGCAGCCTGCATGAAGTTAAACCCATTACTTTATTAACCACCCTGATGCATGCGCTGGAACAACGTAACCATCTGGATACCAGTAAAGTTGAAGACGTGGTGCTGGGCTGTGTGACGCCAATTGCAGATCAGGGTGGCGATATTGCCAAAACTGCGGCCATTGCAGCGGGCTGGTCTGATAACGTGTCTGGCGTGCAGATTAACCGTTTTTGTGCATCTGGTCTGGAAGCGGTCAACCTTGCTGCCATGAAAGTGCGTTCCGGCTGGGAAGATTTGGTTGTGGCAGGTGGCGTTGAATCCATGTCACGTATTGCCATGGGTTCCGATGGCGGCCCGTGGGCACTGGACCCGGAAACCAACCTGAAAGCCGGCTTTGTACCGCAAGGCGTTGGCGCTGACCTGATTGCTACACTGGATGGCTACACGCGCTCTGATGTTGATGAATTTGCTGCTAATTCGCAAGCCAAGGCTGCACAGGCACAAAAAGAAGGCCGTTTTGATAAATCCATTGTTCCGGTTAAAGATGCTGCTGGCGTTACCATTCTGGAGAAAGATGAATTTATCCGTGAAGGCACAACAGCAGAAAGCCTGCAACGCCTAAGCCCCAGCTTTGAAATGATGGGCAATATGGGTTTTGATGCGGTTGCCCTGCAAAAGTATCCAGAAGCCCAAAAAGTTAATCATGTGCATCATGCCGGTAACTCCTCAGGTATCGTTGATGGTGCAGCACTGGTACTGATTGGCTCTTCAAGAGCCGCTCAGGAATACAACTTAAAACCGCGTGCCAAAATTGTGGCTACAGCACTGGTGGGTACTGATCCTACCATCATGCTGACTGGCCCAGCACCTGCTGCGCGCAAGGCACTGGAAAAAGCTGGCCTGACCATTGATGACATTGACCTGTTTGAAGTGAATGAAGCCTTTGCAGCCGTTGTGATGCGTTTTATCAATGAATTAAATGTGCCTGCGGAAAAAGTAAACGTGAATGGTGGTGCCATTGCCATGGGTCATCCACTGGGCGCAACTGGTGCCATGATTCTGGGTACACTGCTGGATGAACTGGAACGTCAGGACAAAAAACGTGGTCTGGCGACCCTGTGTGTGGGTGGTGGTATGGGCATTGCAACCATTATTGAGCGGGTTTAAGGGAAAAGGTTAAGGAGTTAAATAATGAGCGCGATTAAATATCAAAAAGACCAGGACAACATTGTTACCCTAACGCTTGACTCTACCGGTCAATCTGCCAACACCATGAATGCCGAGTTTCGCAGCAGCCTTAAAGAAGTGGCAGAGAAACTAAAAGCAGAGACCGATCTGGCCGGTGTAATTATTACCTCTGCCAAGAAGACGTTCTTTGCTGGCGGCGACCTGAATGAACTGATTCAGGTTAAACCTGAAAATGCGACTGAATTCTTTCAGCAGATTGAAGAACTGAAAAAACACATGCGTACCATCGAAACACTGGGCAAACCAGTAGTTGCGGCCCTGAATGGTACGGCGTTAGGTGGCGGCTGGGAAATTGCGCTGGCAACCCATCGCCGTATTGCCCTAAATGATCCAAAAACCAAGTTTGGTTTGCCTGAAGTGACTTTGGGCCTGCTGCCGGGTGGCGGTGGTATTGTGCGTATGGTGCGTTTTCTGGGCCTGCAAAATGCATTTCCATTTCTGATGGAAGGCAAGCAGTTTGACGTGAAAACTGCCGTTTCTTTAGGTTTGGTGCATGACACCGCCGACAGCATGGAAGAAGTGCTGGACAAGGCACGCGCCTGGATCAAAGCGACACCGAAGTCACAACAGCCCTTTGATGTGAAAGGTTACAAGATTCCCGGGGGCGATCCACGTACACCAGCCGTAGCTCAGGTCTTGGCCATCGCCCCTGCCATGCTGCGTGACAAAACCAAGGGCTGCTATCCAGCGCCAGAAGCCATTATGAGTGCAGCGGTTGAAGGTGCTCAGGTAGATGTAGACACTGCTCTACGCATTGAAACACGTTACTTCAACAAGCTCACTACCGGACAAGTTGCCAAAAACATGATTGGCACCTTCTGGTTTGGCCTCAATTCCATCAAGGCTGGTGGCAGTCGCCCACAGGGTATTGCACCTTGGCAAGCCAAAAAAGTAGCGGTATTGGGCGCTGGTATGATGGGCAGCGGCATTGCCTACTCCTGTGCCATTAAGGGCATTCAAGTGGTACTTAAAGATGTATCACAGGAAGCTGCCGACAAAGGCAAAAGCTACAGCCAGAAACTGCTGGAAAAGCGCGTTTCTCGTGGCCGCATGACACCTGAGAAAAAAGACCAGATTTTGAGCCTGATCACGGCCTCTGCTGACTATAATGACCTGGCTGGTTGTGACTTGATCATTGAAGCTGTCTTTGAAAATCAGGAACTTAAGGCCAAGGTCACACAGGAAGCAGAGCAGCATCTGGTTGCAGATGGCATTTTTGCGTCCAACACCTCTACCCTGCCCATTACCGAACTGGCCAAAGCCAGCCGTGACGAAAGCCATTTCATTGGCCTGCATTTCTTTAGCCCGGTTGATAAAATGCAACTGGTTGAAATCATCAAAGGCAAAAACACCAGCGCTGAAACACTGGCGCGTGCCTATGACTTTGTCCAGCAAATTGCCAAAACGCCGATTGTCGTCAACGACAGCCGTGGTTTCTTTACCAGCCGTGTGTTTGGCACTTTTATTCAGGAAGGCATGCGTCTGGTGACTGAAGGTGTTCATCCCGCTAAAGTTGAAATAGCAGCCCTAAAAGCCGGTATGCCAGTTGGCCCACTGGCCATTCAGGATGAAGTGAGCTTAAGCCTGACGGAACACATCACCAAGGAAACCCGCAAGGCCCTGCAAGCTGAAGGGAAAAACCTGCCGGAATCCCCAGTGGAAGAACTGGTTGAATGGATGATTCATTCTGAAAACCGCAAGGGCAAAGCAGCTGGTGCTGGTTTTTATGAATATCCACAGGGCGGCAAAAAACACCTGTGGGATGGCTTGTCTAAATGGCAAAAAACCAATGATATTACTGAACAGGAAATGATTGACCGTATCCTGTTTGTACAGGCGCTGGACACAGTGCGCTGTATGCAGGAAGGCGTATTGGAATCTGTGGTTGATGCCAATGTCGGGTCTATCTTTGGTATTGGATTTGCGCCATGGACTGGTGGTGCCATCCAGTTCCTGAATCAGTACGGTCTGGATAAGGCGGTTAAACGCGCACAGGAACTTGAAGCCAAATACGGCGAGCGCTTTGCGGTTCCACAACTGCTGAGTGACAAAGCCCAGAAAGGTGAACTGTTCAAGTAAGAATCACTCTGATAGTTGATGAAAAAGGCGCCATGTGCGCCTTTTTTCTGTACTGCTTTTTTAAGAGCCAACTGATGCTGTTTTTTATTCCTGCACAACTTTATACTTAAAACCTGCCACTACCTACGTGAGATTTTGCAATGTCACAACAACCGGTTAAACCAACTTCTGGTGATGATATATTTCCGCTTAAATATCTTTATATTAGTGTTCTTGTCGTGATCTTATTCATGGTTTTCTTTTACTTTGCCACGCATTAAGTCGTGTAAAGAGACGAATTTAGTTTTTCTTGTTTTTAGTGATTCAATCCCTTCTTTTAAATACAAATGCGATAAATCATGATAATTTATCGCTCATTAAAATCTGCGTTTTAAACTTAACAACATATTTGAGAATGTAATGCTTCCTCATAAAAATTATGCGGGCTGTCTTATATTGGCGGCCAGTTCCCTATTGCTTAGTGCTTGTGGTGGCGGTAGCAGCACGAATGCTCCTAATGAAACTACAAGCCCGGAAATTAAGCCTCAGCCCTTTCAGTCTAGCTTTAGTAGCACTTTAACGATTGAGGAAAAGACAACGAATGGCTCAAAAAAATATGACATTCCGACTAAATCAACGAATGAAAAAGACAATGGACTTGCTTATAGCGTCATCACTGAGCTGGCAAATACACTTGCAACCGAGACGGAACATGGTGCCATACGGTACCCTCGATTAAATCAATTGATGCGCTTTACGCTGGGTGAAAATGACAATAGATTTAACCTTGAAATTGAATATAACCCGCTATTAAAACAAGCAACGGCATTTACATTAATTAAAACCAGTATAAATTCCGCTAATACTGACCAAACATTTACTTGTGAGCAAGAAGATTCTTCCCTCAATAATCAATGTGCTGGTTCAACAGTGAATTATGACCCTACTTACGGTACGGTAGACATCAATTTTACCCAATCAACGTTTAAATCCAATGATCTATCTGAAAACTTACTCATCCTTAATGGAAAGCTTAAAGGTAGGCTCTCTATTGCACCGCAAACATTGCAAGATATTCCTCAAACAAGTCACGGCTCGGTGGTTATAGATGGCAAAACCCATCAGGTTATCGCTGCGGTTAATACTCCGGAGCAAATTATTGGCTCCAGAATATTTAACCAGGGTATTTCTGTTTTAACCAATAATGATATTAATCTATCCTTTAGCAAGAATAATAATGGCCTTTACAGCCAGTATATAGATCATAGTCACTACTTTTTAGATGCTGAACCGGCGGATACGCAAAACTTAAGCTTTAAAGATTTAACGTCAGCCAGTCAGTTTACCTTGCTAGCGACATTATACAATTTTTCCAGTTTTGGTAATGAACCTAAACCAGCGTCACTCATGATTAGTGCCTCAGTAGAGGCATTAAAGCCACAACAAGTATTAACTCTTCATCCTATACCATCAAACTCACCAAGCGCAGATCAGAATAACCCTTGGTATTCAGATAACTCCTATTTTAACCGCAGCAATATTCCCAATGACTTTAAAGTGAGTCTGATTAATCACAATACCATCACACTGGAAAGTCAGGACATTAAGGCAACGATTAAAGATAAAAAAGTAAAGTCTGTTCAACTTAATACGGTATTACTTGATTCTAGCGCCAGTAGCTTAACGCGCTTAATTATACTTGACTATCAGTGTGGTGAGGCTAATTCACCCTGTAAAGGAATTCAGGTAGAGCCAAATGGATTTGGTGTAAAATTTAATAATACTGTTCTCACCAATTCCAGCCCATCTAACCATGGCAGTGATAATCCACCACCTCCAGCCATTACCCTAAATGGTGGAATAGTCTATATAGGACGTTAATTCAATTTAGCAGCATTCATCCAAAAGCACGCCATACCCAGCGTGCTTTTGATCATTTACTTCAACCGTTATTTTCGCCCAGCAACTCTTCCAGACTTTGTTTTTCAATCCCATAAAACTGCTTAAGCGCCTGTACTTTTTGCAGGATATCAGCCTGCTTTTTGGCACTCTGCTGTTTTTTTTTGGCCAAAATCATCTTGTTTTTTCTGGTATGTTCCAGCGCCACAAACTCAAAAACCTTGGTTTCATAACCGTTGGCTTCCAGCAATAATGCACGCATGCTATCAGTCAGCATTTCAGCCTGCTGGCCCAGATGCACACCATATTGCAGCATGGGCTGTAGCAGGCCCGGCATTTTAAGTTGCGGACGAATTTCCTTATGACAACATGGCGCGCACATGATAACCGACGCATTCAGCCGAATCCCGGTATGCAGGGCATAATCCGTCGCAATATCGCAGGCATGCAGGGCTATCATGACATCCACCTTACTCGAACTGGATTCTCGTCTTGCGTCTGGGCAAAGCGGTGCTTCGCTTGAGCCAGACCCCGGATTAAAACTGCGCACATCACCCTGATAAAATGTCATTCCCTGTGCATCAACCGTATCAGCCACCCGATTACAAAACTGCACCAGCTCATCACGTAGCTCTACTCCGGTGACCTCTGCGGTTTTATGCAGTTGCTGCACAATAAAATCATGCACAGCAAAGGTGAGATAGCCCTTGCCTGAACCAAAATCTACTACCGAAATAGATTCGTGCTGTTCCAGCTGGGTCTGCGCCACGGCATTGGCAAAAATTTCTACAAACTTGTTAATTTGTTTCCATTTGCGTGACATGGCCGGAATAATCTGGCCCTGCTGATCTGTCACACCTAACTGTTGCAGGAATGGCCGTGATTGCTCCACATAGCGCTGTTTGGCACGGTTATGCAGTGTGCCGGGTTGAGGGCTATTTTGAGGTGGCATGTCATTTTGTCCAGACTGCAAACTTGCCTGTTGCGTAAGCAGCGGTTTACCTTTTTTGCTGATCATGAGCTGATATTCAGTGCTGGTCGTTTTGACATTGACCTGCTTAAAGCCTGCATCCAGTTGCCGGATAATTTCGGCCAGTGCATCGCTCAAAGTATAGTTTTTGGTGATATCACGGGTCTGGTAACGATAAACCAAGCTCAGCATCGGCTGGTCTTTTAAATAAACTGTGCGAATCTGGATTTTTTCCAGACCGGTTTCATTGCCCTTATATTTGCTTAAACTGATTTTTTCCAGTTGACCCGCCGCAAAACCACTGCTGATAATATGTTGTAACTGCTGAACGCTGTCCGATGAAGATAGAGGCAGTGGCTGGTCAGACATGGCAATATCCAGTTTTACAATAACGAAAACAGATATGATAAAACATCCCACTGATGAGTGCTAAAAATGCCCTTAAATTTATGTTAATGTGATTCAAAACAGGTGTGTATTAGCATGAATTCATCCAGTCCCATGATGCCCTATAACAGCCAAGAAGAACGCATCAATGCCCTAACACATGCGCTGGGTGCTGTACTGGCGCTCATTGCTGGTATTTTTTTACTCAAAAAAGGCCTCGGCAGCTTAAGCAATGCCCAAAGCACCGGACTGGTAATTTATAGCATTAGCATGGTGGTGCTATTTTTGGCCTCTACCCTCTATCACAGCATTCAATCGCCCAAAGCGCGTACCTTTTTAAAACAACTGGATCACAGTGCGATTTACCTGCTGATTGCGGGCACCTATACCCCATTTTTAATGATTAGCCTTGAGGGTTTTAAAGCTGAACTGCTGCTGTGGATTTTATGGGGCATGGCAGGCCTTGGTATTATTTTTAAGCTGTTTTTTATTCACCAGTTTCCCAAAGTTTCCCTGACTGCGTATCTGGTAATGGGCTGGCTTGCCGTGTTTGTCTTGCCAGATATTTATCATGCATTACCCCCGGCGGGATTTTTCTGGCTGGTTGCAGGCGGTGTAAGCTATACGCTGGGAACGATTTTTTATGCAGCCAAAAAATATCCCTATACCCATGCCATCTGGCATTTATTTGTGCTAGTGGGCGCTGCCTGTCATTGCTGGGCAATTTACACTTATGTTTTATCCTAACCAATAAATATATTTTAAGCATTCACCAAGTTTTTAAAGTAATTTTTACAGCAGCGCATTTTTATAATGCTGATCCTTAGCAGCAATCTACTAAACCCTCTCAGATCATAATTTTACACATAACTCAGGTTATATATTTTTTTGCCATAAACTTACTGAATGACACAAGCTTGTTAAAAATACGAGTTTTATAAAAAACAGTATCAAACACTGGTATCACAATCCGGCTGGTGGCAATATTAACCGCTTAATAAATTGTGTCTTTTTTAGTCAGACTAATGAACTCCTATCATTTCCTGAATTAAAAAATACTTTACTGCACAACCGGGATAGATGATGAGTAATGTTGCTGTGGCAGCGCCTGCCAAAACCAACTCAAAAGCAACGGTGCTGTTTGCCAGCCTGATCGGCACCACGATTGAATTCTTTGATTTTTATATTTTTGCTACTGCTGCAGTGCTGGTATTTCCAGTCCTGTTTTTTCCGGGTAATGATCCTGATCTGGCCCGCTTACAATCTTTTATGACCTTTGCGATTGCCTTTTTTGCAAGGCCAATTGGTTCTGCCCTGTTTGGACATTTTGGTGACCGGATTGGCCGCAAAGCAACGCTGGTTGCTGCCTTACTCACCATGGGACTCTCAACTGTTGCTATTGGGTTGTTACCCAGTTATGCACAGGTTGGCGTGCTTGCCCCTTTGTTGCTGGCGCTATGCCGCTTTGGACAGGGGCTGGGGCTGGGCGGTGAATGGGGTGGTGCGGTATTGCTGGCGACCGAAAATGCCCCGCCCGGCAAGCGGGCATGGTATGGCATGTTTCCACAACTGGGCGCGCCGATTGGTTTTTTAATGGCTAGCGGCTCTTTTCTGCTACTGGGTGAATTCCTGAGCGAAGCAGACCTGTTTGCTTGGGGCTGGCGCCTGCCTTTTATTGCCAGTAGTGTGCTGGTGCTGGTCGGGCTGTTTGTGCGCCTAAAAATTCACGAAACACCGGTGTTCCAGGCCACACTGGACAAGCATGAACAGGTTAAAGTTCCCATGCTCACCGTATTTAAGCATCATGGCAAAATGCTATTTTTAGGCACTTGCATTGCGCTGGCCACCTTTGTGCTGTTTTATCTGGTGACTGTTTTTGCCCTAAGCTGGGGAACAACCAGCCTGGGTTATAGCCGCGAGCATTTTCTGGTGTTGCAGATGATTGCGATTTTGTTTTTTGCAGCCTGCATTCCGGTTTCTGCACTGCTGGCAGACCGTCATGGCCGTAAAATTACTTTAGGCATTATTTCACTGGCCATTGCTGTGTTTGGCCTGTTTATGGCTCCCCTGCTCAACAGCGGCACCGATGCAGGTGTGCTGGGCTTTTTGTGTATTGGTTTAGCCCTGATGGGACTCACTTATGGGCCTCTGGGTACTATTTTATCTGAATTATTCCCAACCAATGTCCGCTATACCGGCGCATCTTTAACCTTCAACCTTGCTGGAATTTTTGGAGCTTCACTTGCACCTTCAATTGCAACGTGGCTGGGTAAACAGTATGGTCTTGGCGCAGTAGGTTATTATCTGGCCGCAGCTGCGCTAATTACCCTGCTGGCAGTATTGGTGACGCAGGAAACAAAAAATCAGCAATTGGACAATTAAACACAGCGCTAATCGTCGGTTTTTTCATGTAGTTTTTAATGAAGTCAGCTAAGCTTAAATGCGAAACTGGCTTCTAACTGCAGGCGTGATGCTAAAACTTACAACCAGCGTATGGGTACTGGTTTAGATTAAAACAGAGTGGCTAGTGCCCTCATAAAAGGACGAGGAAATATTGGTTAAACTTTCCCATCAGCAACCTAATCTGCACTACATTGATGAGCGCATTTTCCTGCTTAAAATTACAGTGCTGCTGATTTGTTTACCCTCAATACTGGTGTTATATGGCTGGCTATGTGAAAGCCGCATACTGGCTTGGTTATTCCCGTCCGGCATTTCCATGAAGGCCAACTCGGCATTCTGCTTTATTCTGTCTAGTATTGCACTTGTACTATTCTTAACCCGGCGTCCGCTGGCCATGATGGTTCAGCGTATCCTGTCGCTTATCTTGATTAGCATGGGGCTGATTACGGCTTACCAGTATATTAGCGGCACTGATCTGCCTTATGTAGATTCATTACTGGTTCAAAATCAGCTGGTTCAGAATGATCCTGACAATCAGCTATTTTCAAACCGGATGTCACCGCTGTCGGCCATTAATTTTATTTTAAATGGCCTAAGTATTTTTTTACTCACCTTCCGTAATTATCACATCTTAAACCTGGCCCGTATTATTACCATCCCGGTCATCCTGACTGCCATCATGGTATTGATTGGTTATGCCTATGGGGTACGTGAGCTGTACCGCTTTGGTTTTTATGTGCCTTTGTCACCCTTGTCGGCCATTGCCTTCATTGAGCTGAGTGTGGCGCTGATATTCATTCATGCCGAACGCGGCTTTATGCGCCTGTTCGTTGGACAAACACTGGGCAGCAAAATGGTCCGCTGGCTGCTGCCCACCCTGATTCTGGTGTTTATTACCATTGGCTGGCTTTGCCGTCAGGGCAACCTGATGCACTGGTACAACAACCAGTTTGAAGTTTCCATGCTGATTTTCCTGACCCTGTTTCTGTCATCCTGCCTGATTATCTGGCAGGCCCGTGCCCAGCATGGTCAGGAGCTACTGCGCCAGCGTGCACAGCATGCGCTGGAACTTAATAACATTAACCTTGAGAAAAAAGTGGAGCGGCGCACACAGGAACTTAAGAAGCTCATGGAAGAACTGGAAGCCTTAAGCCTGACCGACAGCTTAACTGGCCTTGCCAACCGGCGTGCCTTTGAACAACGCCTGAAAATGGAATGGCAACGTGCTACCCGTTATGAGCATCCGCTTACGGTCATGCTAATTGATGTGGATCATTTCAAGCGCTTTAACGATGATTTTGGTCATCAAACCGGTGATCATGTATTGGCACAGGTTGGCGCTATTTTACAGCAGGCAGTGCGCACAACAGATCTGGCTTGTCGTTATGGCGGTGAGGAATTTGTGATTATTTTACCGGACACACCAATGGATGATGCCCTGCCCATTGCCCATCGCATCCGTGAACAAGTAGCTGACCACCGGTGGGAAGCACGTCAGGTGACAGTCAGTGTTGGGGTAGCTCAGCTTAATCAGCATAAAACGCCCAACCAACTTGTGTCCGATGCTGATCAAGCGCTCTATGAGGCCAAGGCAGCAGGCCGTAATCAGGTGATTTATCTGAACTGATCAGAACTGGTTGACCCACTAAACCTGTTAATGCACATGCAAAATATCAATGGTAGGCGGCGTTCTAAACCGTAAAGGCATGCCCACCAGCCCAGTGCCAACTGTGACAAACACCTGTGCATTTTTAACCTGATACAAGCCCTTTTTAAAGCCCAGCAAAGATACCCGGCTTAGCACATAATCCGTAAGCCACGGTAACTCTAGTTGTCCACCATGTGTATGACCTGACAGCATCAAGGGGCGATAGGGTAAATCTGGTACTTGCGCCACCGTATCCGGGTTATGCGCCAGAATGAGCCAGGGTTTATCCTGTGGCAATGCGGGCATGGCTTGCATGTCTGCCTTGCCCGCCCATAAATCCCCTACCCCAATCAGGCGAATTTCATTCATTTCTATAATTTTCCCTTCAATGGGAATAATATTGGCAGCTTCAAGCCCTTCCTTGAGCACCTGCTGAATAGGTGGCCCCGGAATTTGCTCATCATGATTACCCGGCACTGAATAAGCCGGTGCGTTAAAACCGGATAGAATTTTTAGGTCTTTAATCAGTTGGTCACTGGGTTCATAAGTCCAGTCCCCGGAAATCACGATAAAGTCCGGTTGTTCCTGATTCACCAGATTGACAATGCGCCTTAACTGACGGGCGCGCCCGGAAAACAGGCCCACATGAATATCGGCCAGCAAGGCTACCCTTAAGGGGTCCTGCAAGGGTGGTGAATCATGCAAGTGTACCGGGGTGCGACGGACAACCAGAATCTGTGGCTCCACAAAGCGTGCATAAATTAAAAAAACCGACAGCAGTAACATCGGTACCGCTTGCCATGCATCCTGCACACCAGTTGACCACTGCCAGAGCGTCCATGAGAAAAATGGCAAGGTCAGGTACAACCCGTAATAGACAAATAATAAAATAAAGGTCTTGAATGGCGAAACAGTCAGGGAATGACGGCAGCCATGAATCGCACGGATTACAGCATATACTGCCAGAAGCAGAAAAATGCCATTAAAAATAATCTGTACTGAAGCAGGGTCAGTCATTATTTCTCCACTGGTTGAAAACCCCAGGCTATGGGGCAGTATCAGGTGGTAATTCAATTCTGTCCAAATGGCGTTACGTAAACACAAAACCCATTGAATTACAGCCTGTTCATTTCTATTCTAGCAGCACACATTTATTCATTTATTTTAGTCAAGCAGTGCTTATACTATGTAAGCATTTCGCAACCAGTTTAATGATTGTGTGTCCCTGATTTTTACTCACTAACCCATTATTTTCTTGAAGAATAGGATATTCCGCATGGAGCGCCAGACGACCTCAGGCTTTCTCTCCCAGTGGCTCAAGCTTGCGTTCATTTTTTGCTTAGGTTTTCTGCTGTATGCCTGCTCCAGCCTGCCGGAACGGATGCCGGTCAAGCCCAGTTATTACATTTCTGATACTGGTAATACCCAGCTTGGCCAGCTGTTTGAAACCCGTAAGTCAGCGCATGAGGGGTTAACCGGCTATCACTTGCTGATTGATCCGATTGATGCCATTGCTGCACGTTTAATGCTGATTGAAAAAGCGCAAAAAAGTCTGGATCTGCAATATTACATCTGGCACAACGATAAGGTTGGCGCACTGGCACTGGAAGGCCTGCTGCGTGCGGCAGATCGTGGCGTCAAAGTACGTCTGCTGCTGGATGACAATAATACCGGCGATCTGGATGCCAGCCTACTTGCAATTGATCAGCATCCGAATGTGGAAGTTCGCCTGTTTAACCCGTTTGTGTACCGCAAATGGCGCATGCTGAATTATTTACTGGACTTTAGCCGCAATAACCATCGCATGCACAACAAGACATTTATTGCTGACACTCAGGTCGCGCTGGTCGGCGGACGCAATATCAGCAACCAGTATTATGATGCTGGTGAGAGTTTTCAGTTTTCCGATATTGATGTGATGATGGTGGGTCAAGTGGTGCCCGAAGTTGCCAAGTCATTTGACGACTACTGGAACTACCCAATGGCCTATCCGGTTAGCCAGATGATTAAGGCCAAAGATCACCAGCTTGACTTAAAACAACTCCGTTTCCAGTTAGCACATTACAAAGCAACCAGTACGGCACAAAACTATTTAAACCTAACACGGGAACAAGCCGATTTTGATAACTGGCTGTCCGGTGACGAAAAAATGCAGTGGGTGCCTGTGCATCTGGTGCAGGATTCACCTGAAAAAATTAATAAAGATGCAAAACGCAGCGAACACCTGACCTTCCAGCTACAGAATCTGGTGGGCAAGCCACAAAAGCAGCTGGATATTATTTCAGCCTATTTTGTGCCTGCCGATACGGGCACTGAATCACTGATTAACCTGAAACGCCAGGGTGTACGGGTACGGGTGCTCACCAACTCGTATGCTGCCAATGACGTGGGTGTAGTGCATGCGTTTTATGCCAAACGGCGTAAGGAACTGCTGGAAAATGGCATTGAGCTGTATGAATTCCTGCCTCAGTCCAAACCCAATGGCAAGCGAAAGGCTAAAAAGAATCATTTAAGTGCCTTGGCTGATGACACGCCAAATCCACAGAGCAGTGGTATTGGTGATAGCAGCGACGCCAGTTTGCATGCCAAAATGATGGCATTCGACAACCAGCAGGCTTTTATTGGTTCATTTAACTTTGACCCACGCTCGGCCAATTTAAATACCGAAATTGGCGTTATTCTCGATAGCCCAACGCTGGCGACACAGGTTTCCAAAGATCTGGACAGCGCGATTATGAATATTGCCTACCGGGTACGTCTTAATGAACGCGGCAATATTATCTGGGAAGAAAAAACGCCCACGGGTATCAAGGTGTATACACAAGAACCCAATATTAGCCCGGTCAAGCGGTTTGGCTTGAAAATGCTGTCTTACCTGCCGCTGGATGGTTATATGTAAGCCTAAAGCTTGCATAGCATTAGGCTTTAATTAAAGCGCTGTCTTGAATCATATTTTTAGCAGCGCTGCTTTCTATTACTACAAATCACCTTAATTATGCTGATTATGCTGGCTGAAGCACTTGCTGCTGCAATGCCAGCAGCCCTTCACTCATCTGGCGATGCAATTCAGCCGTTAAGGATTCCACATCGTGGCCTTCTGGTGAAATTGCAGGCAATGGCATCAGATGTGCCCGTATTTTTTTAAGGCCTAAGACCTGAAACAAGTGCGGCGCAAAACCATTATCATCGACAAATGGCACAACCTGATCCAGTTGCCCCTGCTCATTCACATAGCACAGCACCAAGGGCTGAATGGATGTCCGGGTTGCTATGGCCGAGGCCAGTAACTTGCCATGCAGGCGTTTTACCGCACGGCCATCGGTGGTGGTGGCTTCTGGAAAAAACAGTACGGGGATTTTCTGATTTAAAAATCCGGAAATCTGTTCCTTAACCACCACAGAATCACCAGAACCACGCTTGATAAATAGCGTTCCACCTGCCTGTGCCAGCCTGCCAAATACGGGCCAGTTCTGGATTTCTGCCTTGGCCAGAAAGAAAATCCGGGTTTGCGAGCCAATCACTGCCACATCCAGCCACGACACATGATTGCTAACCCACAATGCATGCTCAACAGGCATCGGTGCATGAACCGTCACGTCAATATCCAGCGCCTCGCACAGGCGACGGCAAAAATAGCGCACCATTCGCGTATGTTTTGGCTGGTTGGGCTGGCTGAAGGCACCTTCCCGAAACGCCAGTCCAAAACCTTCATTAATCACTTTAAGCAAGGCAGTCATATGTTTTAACTGCCTAAGCGTCAATTGGCCCTTAACCTTTAACTGCTTAAATTGCTTTAATGAAACAAAAGGAATCTGGGACGGAAATAAATTCAACGTTTTCACCTGACTTATCGCTAAAAGCGGTGACCCGCCTGCTTAGCATTTAACTAAAATGACCACCGTATAGTGCCATATTTTCTGGCTAAAAAAATGAATGACTATGCCCGGTGATTTAGAAATCAACTTGCTAGCAGTGGATTGGATACATAAGCAATTGACTTTAACTTATTTGATAATAATTATCATTTGTATTAATGCAGCTAATTATTTATTCTTTCGGATAAACCAGCACTGCATGAGAACTGATTATGGCCTATCACCTTCCTACCTT
Organism: Alkanindiges illinoisensis; assembly: GCF_004377485.1. GTDB lineage: Bacteria > Pseudomonadota > Gammaproteobacteria > Pseudomonadales > Moraxellaceae > Alkanindiges > Alkanindiges illinoisensis_A. The sequence goes on along the minus strand of NZ_SNTY01000006.1, from coordinate 54,203 downwards.
GGCTTATGCCTACGATGCATTAGAACCGCACATTGATGCCAAAACCATGGAAATCCATCACACTAGGCATCATCAGACTTATATTAATAACCTAAATGCCGCCATTGCAGGCACAGCATGGGAAAAGCTGACGGTTGAAGAACTGGTATCGCGTATTGATGAAATTCCTGCCGAACTCCGCAACACGGTTATTAACAACGGTGGCGGCCATGCCAATCATTCGCTGTTCTGGACTGTCATGCAGCCTGATGCAGCAGAACAACCTATAGGCATATTGGCACAGGCTATTGAAGCTAATCTGGATGGTTTTAATGCTTTTAAAGCGGCATTTACCAAGGCAGCGTTAAGTCGGTTTGGCAGCGGCTGGGCATGGCTGAGTGTTACGCCTGATAAACAATTAATTGTAGAAAATACTGGCAATCAGGATTCCCCACTAATGCACGGCAATACGCCCATCTTAGGGCTAGATGTATGGGAGCACGCTTATTACCTGAACTATCAAAACCGCCGACCTGACTATATTGGTGCTTTTTATAATGTTATCAACTGGGAAGAAGTTTCCCAGCGCTATCAAACGGCACTTGATGCTTAACCCTGCACAGGACACCGATATGTATATGAACCCTAAAACTGCTGTTTTGCCGCCCCTTGTAAAACCCGGAGCACCCACCATGTCACGCCTGTTTCGCTGCTGGTTTCGCTATTTTATCGGCACACTGATTTTGCTATCTGGCAGTACAGTATTACTGATGAATGGTTTTAACAGTTTTTAAATTAATAGCCTGTTAATACAGCGTCAACGCATGACCTGCGCTTGCCAAGATCACACAAATAATGCAGCAGACCACCACAAAATTGCTTAAAATAGCTGCTTCTTATTTTCTTGCTACAGGTCAATTCATACGTGGAATATTTTGAGCGGCATCAGGGCGGTGAACGGGCATTGCTGGTTCACATGAGCGTGTATCAGCTTGAAGAACTGGATGTTGAAGAATTCAAGCTGCTGGCCCAGTCTGCCGGCGCTGATATTGTTGACTTGATCACTGGTTCCCGCCAGCGCCCTGACCCCAAGCTGTTTATTGGCAGTGGCAAGGCTGAGGAAATTGCCGCTCGCGTTCAGAGTGATGAGATTGATCTGGTCATTTTTGACCACACCCTGACACCAGCACAGGAACGTAACCTTGAGCGGGTCATGCAGTGCCGGGTCATTGACCGCACTGGCCTGATTCTGGATATTTTTGCCCAGCGCGCACGTACCCATGAGGGCAAGTTACAGGTAGAACTGGCCCAGCTGGAACATTTGTCCAGTCGTCTGGTACGCGGTTGGACGCACCTTGAGCGGCAAAAAGGCGGGATTGGCTTGCGTGGCCCCGGTGAAACCCAGCTGGAAACCGACCGCCGCCTGCTGAGAATCCGGGTCACCCAGCTCAAGGAACGACTGGAAAAAGTACGGCAAACCCGTAGTCAGGGTCGTGCTGCACGCCAGAAAGCTGATGTGCCAACCATTTCACTGGTGGGCTATACCAATGCTGGCAAGTCCACGCTATTTAACAAGCTGGCCAACAGCGATGTCTATGCGGCTAACCAGTTGTTTGCCACGCTTGACCCCACCTTGCGCCGTCTGGAATGGGATGGCCTTGGCACCGTCGTGCTGGCTGATACCGTGGGCTTTGTGCGTAATCTGCCGCACTCACTGGTTGATTCCTTTCGCGCCACGCTGGAAGAAACGCTGGAAGCCTCGTTATTGCTGCATGTGATTGATGCCAACAGCTCGGAAATGCACGAGCAAATTGAAGCGGTTGAAGCCGTGCTCAAGGAAATTGGCAACAATGTGCCGGTGCTACGGGTCTATAACAAAATTGATGCCAGTGGCGATGAACCCCGTTTGGTTGAAGCCGCACCTAACCAGCCAGACCGGGTGTATGTGTCGGCTTATACTGGCGCCGGGATCAACCTGCTAAAACAGGCAGTACAAACCTGCCTGATGGGTCAGCTGCATGACTTTGAACTCACCCTGCCGGCCAGTGCGGGCAAGTTGCGCAACCAGCTTTATCAGCTCAATGTGGTGCGAAACGAGCAAACGCTGGACAATGGCTATAGCGTGCTTCAGGTTCATCTGGCACAGGATCAGCTCCAGCAGTTGATTGGCAAGGCACAGCTTTTGCCGCGCGAGGTATTGCCACCACATCAAGCTGCTTTGCTTGAGCGACCACTGGAACATTTTGAGCAAACTTCGGCTGAGCAAGCGCAATTTGAGCCCAGTGATGACCCAGAACTTGCGTTTGAATTTGATGATGAAAACCATTCATTAATAACGCAGGAGCAAGCAGGTCAATCCGATGATGCCTTAGCGCATCCGCTGGAAAAGCCGTGTTCATCCTCTTAAACTGTGCTCCCGGACATTAACCCCAGCTCTAATCTTAATCAATATGTTGATACGCTTAGGTATAGTAGATCTCTTGCATAAGTCTGGTTTCGACAAGCTCAACCAACGCTGCCTGAGCCTGTCGAAGGCGAGTTGGTACAACTTATGAAAGAAGTCTAGTATTTAGCTAAACTGTTTATTGGCATGTGGTTTATTAGCAAATGGTGGAATAGCACTGATTGTGTTGGAGCGCTATGCTACCGCTGGGATTAATTGGGTCACTCCAGTTTTACCGTTTACTTTAGGCGATATCATGCTATGGAATAAATATGACTGGCCAGCATTGCTTGCCACTTTAAGCCTGATTGTGCTGGTGCGGGAAAGCTGTGTCTGGTTAATGGGTCTGTTTGCGCATCCTGAGCTTGGCAATTTAGTGGGTTTGCTGTTATTGCTGGCAATTCTGGTGCTGTGGCGCAAGATTAAACCCTTGCCCATTCGTATGCTGGATGCCAACACGCATATTATGAAAGAAAGTGCCTTTGCCTTTTTGCCTATTTCAGCAGGTGCCATCATCATGCTGGCGCATCTGGGCAAAGAGCTGCCGTGGTTTCTATTTATTCTGGTATTTAGCACCCTGCTGCCCCTATGGCTTTATGCACAAATGGCCAAACGCTGGATGAGCTCAGGTAAGCAGAGCACCGCTCTGCCTGAGCGCAAGACCTTGCGACATTAATGTCTCATGTGCCTGAGTAGCAAGTATCAGCACGCATTGCTTCATCCAGGCGCAAGAGGCAAGCTTCTGCTTAAGTAACTCAGGTTAGCAGTGCCGCTTCGCCTTGCGGCATATATGCCTCATCTGCCTGAGCGCAAGACCTTGCGACACTGGTGTCTCATATAGCTAATTAGGTAAAGATTAATTCAGCGTTGAGTAAATAGTGACCAGATATGAAGACGCTGATTAATTAACATGTTTTTGGCCCAGCGCTTATCACCGTTAAATAAACACTTCACAGGCTTAGCCAGTTAAAGAGGAAATTATCACGATGCTATTGGTCATTGCTGGCTTTGCCCTCACGCTGGTTGCACATATATTAGCCCGTTTTTTGGGTCAGTATTTCCCACGCCTGCCTGTGATTGTGATTGCCATGTTTATTGTACTGGCCCTGTTATGGCTGGTGCGCTGGCCGTATGACCATTACATGCAACAGGTGGATCAGCTATTCCGGCATTTGCTGGGCTATGTCACGGTGGCACTGGCCATTCCACTGGCAGCAATCCGGCTGGATGATGTGCCGCTCAAGGCACTGGTTGGGCTATTTGTGTTTGCCACCCTCACCAGTGTAGCCATTCCCATGGGGCTGGCTTATGCCGTGCATTTGTCCTCGCCTACTGTGCTGGCCTTTGCTACCCGTGCAGTGACTACCCCGATTGCCTTGAATATTGCAACATTAATCCATGCGCCACTGGCTATGGCAAGCCTGATTGTGATTTTATCCGGTCTGGTGGGTGCTGCCCTGTCACCACTGATATTGCGTCACCTGAATGATGAGCGCGCTGCTGGACTGGCCTTGGGACTAGCTGCCCATGCCATTGGCACCGTGCAAGCCTGGCAACGCGGGCCAGTGGCCGGACGTTATGCCGCTTTTGGCATGGCCGTGAATGGAATTTTAACCGCCATCTGGCTGCCGCTGCTGTTCCTGAATTTGTTTTAAACCAATATGTACGGATGTATTTCGTCGTTTTCATCAATTAAAATGTAGATATAGTTCCTTAATTTAAGGTTAAATGATCGAACCGTTCACATAAAATAGTTGTAGGGAACCTTGTATTCGATTAAATTGTCTACAGATATATCAATGTTAAGTGTTGTTAATTTAATTAACTTCAATTGCCGGTGATCTTATCTGTCCGCGCATCCATGCGCTGCTTAAAAGTAACAGATCATGCGATCGTTGAAGGTTAAGGAGAACCTAGATGTTAAAATCGTTATCCATCGCTTGTGCAGCAAGTTTGACTTTCTTATGTGCTAGTTTTGCCCAGGCAGGTGATTTAACCGGCACATGGCGTACTATTGATGACAAAACCGGCTTTTCCAAGGCACTGGTTGAAATTAAAAAAGACAGTACGGGCGCTTATCATGGCACCATTGTTAAGATTATTCCCCGTCCCGGCTATACGCCCAAGGAAACCTGCCAGAACTGCCCCGCGCCTTATACCAACAAGCCAATGGTTGGCCTGACGGTATTAAATGGCCTGCAGCAGGATCCAAAAAATGAAAACAACTTTATCAATGCCAAAGTGCTTGATCCGTTGTCAGGTAATATTTACAAAGGTAAGGCCAAGCTGAGTGCCGATGGCCGTCGTCTGACTATGCGTGGTTATGTGGGCATTTCTGCCTTGGGTCGTAGCCAGACCTGGATTCGCGAGGACTAAACCTAACCGCTGCTAAATACTTTTCTTCATTGCAACAGGGCATAATTATTAAAAAAATGATTATGCCCTTTTTTTTGTTTCAGCTACTATTAGAATGATTACTCTAATAAGGATTCTGCAATGAAAAACTGGACACTGGGGTTGGTCTGTCTGATGAGTTGCGCCATGAGCCACGCGGCAGATGTGACCGGGATCTGGCGTACTATTGATGACCGCACAGGCTTTTCCAAGGCACTGGTTGAAATCAAAAAACAACCTGATGGTTCTTATACCGGCACCATTATCAAGATTATTCCGCGTCCCAATTACACGCCCAAGGAATTATGCCAGCACTGTCCAGCACCCTATACCGACAAACCAATTCTGGGTCTAACGGTATTATGGGGTCTAAAAGCTGATCCAAATCGTCCTAACCAGTACACTGGCGCTCAGGTACTTGACCCGTTATCTGGCAAGATTTATAAAGGCAAAGCCAAAGTGAATGCAGATAACCGCCAGCTGACCATGCGTGGTTATGTGGGTATCTCTGCCTTGGGTCGCAGTCAGACCTGGATTCGCGAGCATTAATTAGGCAATACTCCCTGATTCATTATTTTAAAAAATTTAAACACACTAAAAGCATGCGAGCCTTTTTCTGCATGCTTCCAGTCGTTTTGCTACCCTGTTTTAACATTCCATAACCTGCTAATACATTAGCAATTATTATTAGACTTCTTTCATAAGTTGTACCAACTCGCCTTCGACAGGCTCAGGCAGCGTTGGTTGAGCTTGTCGAAACCAGACTTATGCAAGAGATCTATTCATACCATTGTTTTTGGTCAGTTCACGCTCAAATTAATTCAACAATAGCTTTTTAATTTATAGCGCCACAATTGATTTTATTCGGGCTAAACAAATTTCCTATTAATACGCGTAGTACTTAATAATGCCGCTTATATAAAGTTCTATAACCTCAATATTAAAATAAATTTAGTTTTAACAATATATATTCGCATTTATTCCACAGTTAGGATATAAATTGTGTACTCAACAGTTTTGGATATTAATTACTTTTACTGGTTTAATAGCCCCCTGTTTAACCTCTTTTTAGGAAGTATAATTGATGAAAGCATGGATGATGATTCTTGGCAGCTTAAGTCTGGCCTCTGTTGCCAATGCAGCTGATCTTAATGGCGTATGGCGTACGATTGACGATAAAAGCGGCGTCGTCCGTGCGCATATCCAGATGGCCAAACAACCTGACGGCAGTTATATCGGCACACTGATTGAAGATTTTCCAGCACCGGGTGAAAAACCTCTGGTGGACTGTACTAAATGCCCAGCCCCTTATACCAACAAACCCATCATTGGCCTTCAGATTTTAAAGGGATTTAAAGAAGATCCTAAAAATCCCAACAATTTTATTGATGGCAAAGTGCTTGATCCACGCAATGGACATATTTATAGCGGCAAGGCCAAATTAAGTGCTGATGGCCGGAAGTTTAGATTGCGTGGCTATGTAGGTGTATCAGTATTAGGCCGTAGCCAAACCTGGTTACGTAAGGAATAATTTCTGTCTTGTTCAGCTTTTGTAGCAAGCACTTAACAGAATCCTAAAATACTCTACACTGTAGTCACGATAGACTTCGCCTATGGGTCATCATGGCTACAGTAGCCCTGCATAAAAGCAAATCCCTAGTACTCAAGAAAACCAATTTACCGTATGGCCTGCTCCTGATTTTTTTCATTAGCAGTGCGCTGATCTGGCTGGTATTTTATTGCCTTTCACCTTACTGGTATAGCCGTAGCATGGTTCATCAGCTGAGCCAGAATAACCTTGCCTTAGCTGAACAGGCAATTCCACAACATTTACTACAGCCCTATCAGGCAGACTTGATGACGCCCCAAAGCCTTGACGCGCAGCAATGGCAAGGGCCGGGTGCCAAATACCTTAAACAGGTCTGGCCAAAAGTGGCGGTTCAGCAAAACTTACATCAGCTACTGCTGTTTCATTTTAATAGTGCACCGCCTGACAGCATCAAGCGCGCTTATTCGCGTTTTCCATCGCGTTTTCGGTTGACAGTAGGCAATACACCAGAAAATACCCTGTGGCTTGAATGGCAACGGGAATCATGGAACAACTGGACACTTAGCAAGCTTTGTATTTATAACCCGCAGCCTGTGGCTGAGGTAAAAAATTGTTTGTCTTCCAGCCGATAGGCAATGAGTTGTCCGCCCCATACGCATCCCCCATCCAGCGCATGGATATGCGAGCTAATTGATTTGCCCTGCAAAGCAGCCCAATGCCCAAAAAATAATTGTGTCTGATTTTCTAGCTGGTCTGGCCATTCAAACCATGGCTTAAATCCTTCCGGCATTGGCGCACTTAAGTCATCCTTGAAGTCAAACTCCAGCCTGCCATTTTCATCACATAAGCGCATGCGGGTAAAATAGTTGGTAATTACGCGCCAACGCTCATAGCCGGATAAATGCTCCTGCCAAACGTCTGGCTGACTGCCATACATGTGCGACAAAAAAGCATCCAGATCATCCAGTTCACCGCTAATCACTTTTTCAACTTCGCGTGCATACTGTCTGGCCTGCTGCAAGGTCCAGACTGGTGGTATTCCGGCATGTACCACCACTGATCCAGCAGTTGGTTGTAACAGTAGCGGCTGCTTACGCAACCAGTTTAACAATACATCACAGTCTAAGGCGTCAAAAATCGGCTGGGTACGGTCTTTGTCCTTAATTTTCTGGAAGCCACGCCAGACGGCCAGCAAATTTAAATCATGGTTGCCCAGCACCGTTCTGGCAGCGCCCAAATCAGCCAGCCGCTTGACTTCGCGTAAAGTATTTAGTGAATCCTCACCACGTGCTACCAGATCGCCTGCAAAATACAGGCAATCCTGTTGTTCATCAAAGGCCAACGCATCCTTTAAAGCCTGTAGTGCGGCAAAACATCCCTGCAAATCGCCAATAATATACTGATAGCGGTAAGTCATTCTTTTGTTCCTGTTTTACCCATCATGTGCTGTATTGATTCACGCTTGGCGCTCAAGAATACTGCCTTAAGAAAGCCTTGATTGCCTTTGCATCTTTGAGGTTCTTTAACTGCTGTGAAAGCATGGCATTGTACTGCGTCAGGAGAGAAGCCTGTTCTTTCAGTTTTTTGATCACACTCTTTGCTGTAACCATTTCAACCCGCTCAATAGCACATAAGCTGGCCAGCCTAGCCTTATGCCCAGTAATGTTTTCATCCAGTGTTTGGCTATAGCGGTGCAAATTCAGGTGATATAAATGCAACTGCTCATCGGCCAGTTGGGCAAAATTAGAATTCGTATTAAAGCTCACTGCATTTTGTAACTGAACTAATCCCAATAAATCCTGTGACTGGTAGGCTTCAGTTGCTTGCTGCATCAGATCAGTTTTGGTAATTTTCTGCTGCTCATCTTGCTCACGGTCAGGATGCAACATTGCAGCCAGTCGCTGATAAAGCTGTCTTAATGATTTTTGCGCCGGCGCATTTGCCTGCTGCTGTGCTGTGTCCCGTTCTTCCTTAGCATGTTCCTTAGCCTGTTGTTTGAGTGCAAGCCGTGCCATTTTTCGTTGCTGCTTTTGATAATCACGCTCAGCTTCCTGCTGCTGTGCCATGATTTCAAAACTGGTTACCAGGTCAGTTGCCAAGTCAGTTGTTAAGTCATCTGCATCGAATAAGGCAACGCCACAATCAGGTTCAAACCTATGGTCTAGCGGCTGTAGATGCTGCTGTTGCGGCAGTTCACTGGCTACTGGCGCAAAGGTACTTGTTTGGGCTTGTTCAGCCAGATACAGCTGATAAATCTGGGCAATGAGCGGATCTTCATCCGGCAATTTGTGCCTTAATACCTGCTCGCATAATTCAATAATCACCCGGTGCAGTTGGACACTTTCCCAGGCTGTCAGCGGATATTGCAGGCTAGCCTGATGTAGCTGCTCAATTAACTGGCCTTGCTGACGCGCCAACTGATCATACAGTGGCATCAGTTTTCCATGAATTCGTTGTTGCACTAAAACCACCAGCGCCTGCCATTCTTCAACTTGCTGTTTTTGCTGCGCTATCTTTTCACTCAACGCATTAAACTGTTGCTGTGCAGGTGTTAGCGACTGTTGTGAAGATGAGTGCGTAGCTTCACCCTCAACTAAAATAATGGCTGTTTTGCTGGGTGCTAGCACGGTTGTTGCTATCCTGTATAAGCAGTGCACGCATCTGCCAGCGCCACAAATTGCGCCAGACTCAGATTTTCCGGGCGTGCCATGGGGTCTACCTGTGCACGCGCAAAACCTTCCTCATCCAGCTTGCCCTTGAGCGTATTACGCAATGTTTTACGGCGTTGGGTAAATACATGCGACACCAGACTGGCAAACTGTTTTTCATCCTGCGCACTCAGTGGTTTTTGCGAGTAAGGCGTTAACCGAAACACGGCACTGGTGACTTTTGGCGGCGGATTAAAGGCGCCCGGTGGCACTTCAAACAAAAACTCAGGCTTACAATAATACTGAATCATGACAGACAGACGACCATAATCCTTGCTGTTGGGTTCGGCCACAATCCGGTCAACCACTTCCTTTTGCAGCATAAAATGCATGTCCTGCACCTGACTGCCATATTGCAACAGGTGAAACAGCAATGGCGTGGAAATGTTATACGGCAGATTACCCACAATACGCAACGGCTTGTTGTCTTGCACCAGCGTTAGAAAATCAAAGCGTAAGGCATCGCCTTCCACAATGGTGAGCTTTTCCGGCTGGGTTATCCGTCCCGGTAAACCCGCAGCCAGATCACGGTCCAGCTCAACAACAGTTAAGGCTTCACTAGCCACCAGCAAGGGTGCTGTGAGCGCGCCAAGGCCGGGGCCAATTTCCACCATAAAATCACCCGGGCGTGGCGCAACGGCATGCACAATTTTTTCAATCACGCGGTTGTCATGCAAAAAGTTTTGTCCAAACCGCTTGCGCGTCCGGTGTCCTTCATCTTTGGGATTGGGCGCGCTAAATTGATAACTCATGACAAAACCTTTTTAACCCTATAAATATAACAATGCGTAATTCAACGAAACAGCACTCAAAGTGCTGCCTCATAACGGTCTGCCAACTGCAATGCCAGTTCGGTCGCAACGAATAAGCTACTGCTACTGGCCTTGCCGCTGCCCGCCAAATCCAGTGCCGTGCCATGATCCACCGAGGTGCGGATAAATGGCAAACCCAGCGTAATATTAACAGCTTCACCAAAACCTTGCGATTTTAGCACTGGCAAACCCTGATCATGATACATGGCCAGCACGGCATCAGCATCCTTTAAATACTTGGGCGTAAACAGGGTATCGGCTGGAAGTGCATGGCCCACATCAACGCCTTGGGCACGATAACTGGCCAGAACGGGTTCAATCACGTCAATTTCTTCACGGCCCAGATAACCGCCCTCGCCTGCATGCGGGTTGAGGCCACACACCAGAATTTTTGGATGGCTAATGGCAAACTTGGTTTTCAGATCATGAATTAAAATGTTCAGAATTTGTCTCAGGCGCTCCTGGGTAATCGCCGCTGCCACATCTTTTAATGGCAAATGTGTGGTCACCAACGCCACCCGAAGCTGATGGGTAGCCAGCATCATGACCACCCGCGGCACGCCTGCATATTCTTGAAAGAACTCGGTATGACCGCTAAAGGCACGCCCCTCAAGAGAGCCTGCTTCATTAATCACTGACTTTTGCACAGGAGCCGTGACCACCCCGGCTGCATCACCACGCATGCAGGCACGGGCAGCTTCGGTAAGCTGCGCCAGCACGTAGGCTGCATTAGCAGTGTTAAGCTGGCCATTTATCACGGGCTGGGCCAGTGGCAAGTCTTTGACATATAGCGCACTGCCTGATGCAGGTTCGGACTGCCCCTGATAATCCAGCAAGGTCACTGTTTTGCCCAGTTCGGCTGCCCGTTGCTGCAACAAGGACTTATTGGCCAGCACCACCAGTGGACGCGGTGTGTTAAATCCGGCCAGATCCAGACAAATGTCCGGCCCAATGCCTGCAGGTTCACCCGAGGTAATATAAAGCGGCTTTAATGGCAGAGAATTCAATTGAGGATTACGCCTTTTTCATTGCGGTTTGCCATCATTATATAAACCTAAGAGAGAGAAAACAGGCATAAAACTTTGCGGGTTGTTGAGCTTACATATCTAAAGCCAAAAATTTATTGGTTTTCAGTTAATTTCTTCCGTTCTGCTGCTTGAGTGGACTAGTGCCTAAACCAGATAGTAAGCAAATTGTTGCAACCGTATTGCTGACCGCCTATTTACCTATACCTGGCCGTTTAATCAATTTTTAAATCCTAACTAAAACTTTTGCTTTTTATCTGGGTAAAGGTTGTTATTTTGCTCAATTTTCACTAAAATTCGCGCTCCATTTTGTTTGGACTGCTTTAAGGTTCAAACCAACGATAATAGGTAGTGGTCAATGAAAACTCTCAGCGCCAAGCCTGCTGAAGTGCAACACGACTGGTATGTTGTTGACGCATCAGGCAAAACTCTCGGTCGTCTCGCGACTGAAATCGCTCGTCGCCTACGTGGCAAGCACAAGACATCTTTCACCCCTCACGTTGATACTGGCGACTACATTGTTGTCATCAATGCTGAGCGTGTACAAGTAACTGGTACTAAGTCACAGAACAAAATGTACTATCGTCATAGCGAATTCCCAGGTGGTTTGAAAGAAACCAACTTTGAAAAGCTGATCAGCCATAAGCCAGAAGAAGTGTTGCAACGTGCTGTTAAAGGCATGCTGCCAAAAGGTCCTCTGGGCTATGCCATGATCAAGAAAATGAAAGTATACGCTGGCAGTGAGCATCCACATACTGCTCAACAGCCACAGGTTTTGGACATCTAAGGAAGAAACGACATGGCAACTAATTATGGTACTGGTCGCCGTAAGACCGCAACCGCTCGTGTGTTCCTGTCCTCAGGTTCAGGTAAAATCACTATCAACAACCGTGATCTAGACACCTATTTTGGCCGCGAAACTGCCCGTATGGTCGTTCGTCAGCCATTAGAGCTGATCGACGCTGTTGGCAAATACGATATTTTCGTCACTGTTAAAGGTGGTGGTATCGGTGGTCAGGCTGGTGCAATTCGTCACGGTATTACCCGTGCGCTGATTGCAACTGACGAAACCCTGAAATCTGCACTGCGTCAGGCTGGTTTTGTTACCCGTGATGCGCGTGAAGTTGAGCGTAAAAAGCTCGGTCTGCGCAAAGCGCGCAAGCGTCCACAATTCTCCAAACGTTAATACGTTTGCCCTGTGGGGCGAGTTGTGCAAAAACCCCGGGAAACCGGGGTTTTTTATTACCTGCCATTTTACTTCAGTTTTTACAGCTTCATTAAATATCTTTATTATCTTCGTGATCGTCAGGACTGTGTTCTACATTAACCCATAAATTTACGCTACAAATCTGTCTTGTGATTCACTACAGTTCAAGCTACAACCAAAGCTCTGATTAACCCACTTTGCTTTGCTTAATAACTTCAAGACGGCTTGCCATGAACACATCCTCAAGCCTTGTTGCTGATTTTCAACCGCTACCCGCTCCGCTGGTACAGCCGGTCTGGTGGCTGAGCAAACGCTGGTTTAAGCCGCGCTTTTATGGTTTGGAGCATCTGGATGCCAAACGCCCGGCATTGTATGTCGGCAATCACACCATTTATGGCTTTGATTCGCCTGCTTTTGTGCTGGGCATTTATCAGTATAAGAAAATCTGGTTGCGCGGCCTGGCGGATCATTTTCATTTTTATTTTCCGCTATGGCGCGGTGCGCTGCAACAGTTTGGCGCCTTTGATGGCACACGGCAGGCAGTGGACAGGCTCATGCAGGCGCGGCAGCATATCCTGATTTATCCGGGTGGTTCGCGTGAAGTGCTCAAGCACAAGGGCGAGGCCTATCAGTTATTCTGGAAGCAGCGTCTGGGCTTTATTGAACTGGCCATCCAGCATGGCTATGACATTATTCCATTTGCGGCACTGGGTGGCGAGGAAACGCTGGATATTGTCTATGATGGCAATGACTTTAAACAGTCATGGCTGGGTAAACTAGCGCAAAAAAGTGGTTTTTCTGCACGGTTCTTGCGTCATGGCGAGTTTTTCTTTCCCCTTGTAACCGGTTACAAGCACATTCCCTTTTTACCCAAGCCCAAGGCACTGGCTTACCAGTTTATGCCACGCCTGACCACCTGGCATAAAGACATCAATGCCTCTGATGAAGAAAAAATGGCATTGCGCGATTACATCCAGCAGCAAATTGAAATTGGCCTGCACATGCTACGTCAGCAGGATGATCCCAAGCCAACTGATGCGCAAGATTAACTGTAAGACTACTTCATTAATGAAGTTTTAGGCAATCTGGCAAAGGCGTTGTGCTGCCTGTTGCAAGGTGGCTTCAGTTTTGGCAAAACACAAGCGAATCAGGCGCTGGCCTTGAATGGGCTGTTCATAAAATACCGAAATGGGAATGGTGGCAATGGCATGTTGATGTACCAGCCACTGACTCATGGCCACATCATCCAGATCATTGCGAATGGCTGAATAATCCAGCAACTGAAAATAAGTGCCCCGGCTGGGTAGTAATTTAAATGCTGAAGGTTGAAGCAACTGGCCAAACAGGTCGCGCTTGGCCTGATAAAAACCGGCTAATTGATTAATATGCTCGGGATGCTGCTGCATAAACGTTGCCAGTGCATGCTGGATTGGTGTGACCCCACAAAAATTCACATACTGGTGCACCTTTAAAAATGCCTGCATCAGTTCTGGTGTTGCCACCACATAGCCGGTTTTCCAGCCGGTCACATGAAAGGTTTTTCCAAACGAGCCAATCATAAACGAACGTGCTGCCAGTTCTGGCAACCCAAGCACACTGGCATAGGGCTGCCCATCAAACACCAGATATTCATATACTTCATCACTCAGCACCAGAATATTATAGGGTTCGATAATGTCATACAGGGTTTTTAAGTTCTGCGCACTTATGACAGCCCCGCTGGGATTATGTGGAAAATTAATAATCACCAACCGTGTTTTGGCCGAGATCGCGTCTTTAAAACGCTGCCAATCAATGCAAAAATCCGCCTGCAACGGCACATGAATACACACGCCACCGGCTAAGCGGGTGGCCGGATCATAACTGTCATAGCAGGGATCAAACACAATCACCTCATCACCTGCCTGCACTACCGCCTGAATCACACAAAAAATTGCCGCCGTTGCACCGGGGGTGATGGCAACTTCACTGGCAACATCCGGTAGCCAGCCATAGCGCTGTTGAATGCTAAGCGCCACTTGTTCACGCAAGGCTGGTAAACCCTGCATTGGCGCATATTGCTGAAAACCCTGACTAGCAAAGCTTTTAAGCGCCTCCAGCAGCTCTGGTGGACTGTCAAAATCTGGAAAACCCTGCGACAGGTTTAATGCCCCGGTTTGCTGTGCCAGTTGCGTCATCTGGGTAAAAATCGAGGTGCCAATGGTCGGTAACTTATTGGGCAACTGAACGGGCATGACAAACTCCTGTACTACTCAAGCGAATTATTTTAAAAGCAGCTAAGCAATGTTTAATCCATCATACGCCATAGATACCAGGCTGCCACACTTTGATAAGGCGCCAGTTGTTCACCAATAGTGCGCAACTCCTTTTTGCTGGGGGCCTGTTCCAGTTTTTTAAGCCGCCGATAGCCCTGCTGCACTGCATAATCATCCACAGGCAACACATCCAGCCGCCCCAGATTAAAAATCAGTAGCATTTCAACCGTCCAGCGTCCCACCCCTTTGAGCTGGGTTAACTGCGCAATTAACTGTTCACTCTGCATTTTCTGGGCGGTACTAAAATCAGGGATTCCACCTTGCAACTGAGCCTGTGCAATGCCGAGAATACTGTCTAGCTTACGTGCCGAAAATCCGCAGGCACGGATCAGCTGTGGATCGGTCTGTATCAGTTGCAGGGCGGTGGGAAACTTTCCCTCATAAAGCGTTAACAGCCGATTTAAAATGGCTTGTGCTGCCTTGCCATGTAGCTGCTGGTGTGCAATGGCCCGAATCAGGGCTTCGTATGGCTGTTGCACCGGTTTTAGCTCAAGCTGGCATTCTCCCACCCTGGCAATGTGTTGTTGCCAGTCGTTATCAAGACTGGCTAAAAAGCGGCTGGCCTGTTTAAACAGCTGTTGTTGACTGGCGCTAATCGCAGAAGACTCAATCATCGTGTTGTAGCCTGCCTTTATTTAACCTGCGCACCTGAAGGTAAAGTTAATACGCCGCTCGCCCAGTAGCGGATGGCAGCCAGCCTTTAACGCTAAAATACCATGGTAGCGCAGACGGTCTACCCCGCCCCATACCACCACATCGCCATGCTGTAGCAAAATTTTTTGCGATTTATCCTGCCGTTGCAATCCACCAAACAAAAATGTGGCAGCCATTCCTAGTGATACCGATACCACAGGCTGGCTTAGGTCTTTTTCATTTTTATCCTGATGCAGCGACATTTTTGCCCCAATGGCATATTCATTGATCAGGCAGGCGTCCGGCTGAAAATCATTAAACCCGGCAAGGCTGGCAGCCTGTATTGCCAGCGTTTTAAAGATAACCGGCATTGCTGGCCATGGTTTGCCAGTCAATGGATCAAAAGCTTGATAGCGATAGCCCTGCCGGTCAGTGACCCAGCCCAGTGTGCCACAATTGGTCATGGCGGCAGACATCCGGTAACCTCCCGGCGTGACCATCTGCCGAAATGGCGCGCGTGCTGCAATCTGGTCAATTGCCGTGATGAGATCATGCTGCATGGCGCTGGCAAACTGGCGCAGTACCACCGACTGCTCCCCAATTTTTTCGATGCTGGTTTTTTCAGGCTCAGCATTTTCTGTTTCATCAGGTAATCCTTCAAACAAATCCAGATTCATTGGTTGCTCCTACCAGTTTGATTCACCATCGCCAGGTTAGGACACTCTAGCGTGTGATTAAACATAACGCATTTAATGTCACAAAAATTAAAATGCTTAAGCCTGCAAAAATAAAACGATGTTATTACCGGGCAATCCATTTAATCGCGCTATAATCTCAAGTATCCTGAAATTTTAGTGACATAGCCTTTTGGCAATATGAATAACGAGTTAGCCCCCCAGCAAGGTATTGTTCTTTATAGCCATCCCGATGATCATTATAGCCATCGTATCCGGCTGGCGCTGGCCGAAAAAAATGTGAAGTACCAACTGGTGCTGGTGGATGAATTTTCCGAAGATGTGGCCGACCTCAATCCCTATAATCAGTTGCCAACGCTGGTGGAACGTCAGGTGCGCCTGTATGAAAGCCATGTCATTTTAGAATATCTGGACGAGCGTTACCGGCAAGCCAAATTACTCCCCGACACACCCAATTTGCGTGCTGAACAACGCCAGTATGCGTGGCGCATCGAACAGGACTGGATGAAACTGGCCGATATCCTGCTGCGCCATCCTGATACGCTGGATGAAAAAGCGGCCCGCGAGGCCCGCCATAGCTTAAGCCAGTCACTGGTGAGCCTGTCGCCCCTGTTTTCTCACTTTCCGTTTTTTATGAACGAGCAATTTGGCTATAACGACTGTATATTAGCGCCATTGTTATGGCGTCTGCCACAAATGCAGATTCATTTACCAAGCGCCCATTGCAAGCCGCTACTGGCCTATTGTAAAAGACTTTTTGAACGACCTGCTTTTATTGCCTCGCTGACCGAATCAGAACGCCATAAACAGCAAAATCCACTGTACAGGTAATGCCATGTCTACTGAAATGATCCCAACCCGTCCGTATTTGCTCCGGGCAATTTATGAATGGACCAATGACAACAAACTGACACCTTACCTGCTGGTCAATGCTGAACTGCCCAACGTGCATGTACCGCGCCAGCATGTACAGGATGGCCAGATTGTATTGAATATTGCACCACATGCCGTACACCACATGGTGATGGACAATGATGCAGTCAGCTTTAGTGCTCGTTTTGGCGGCGTTTCACAGCAACTGTATATTCCCATGGCTGCCGTACTGGGATTGTATGCCCGTGAAAATGGACAAGGCCTGTTTTTTGACCCGCAGGAATATGAAAGCTATCAAGCCAGTACCGCAGATCAGTCCGCAGATGGTGTTCAAAACGAAACAGATCAGGCTGCCGACCAAAATGCTGCTAAAGCTCCAACTAAAAAACCCAGCTTGCGTATTTTGGATTAACAGGCGGGACTAACAGACGGCATTAACAGGTTTTTAGCTTAACCGAGGAACACCGAATGGCGTTTTCACTACTTGATCACTTGCAAAATAGTCGCCAGACTGAAATTCAGGCGCTTGTGCCAGCCATTGATGCTGACGGCCAGCGCGAATTGCTGGCCATTATGCTGGGTCAGCTTATTGTGCTTGACCGTAGCAACAGTCAGGCCTTGTACCAGGCCATTGCCGCACAAAAGCATAACATACTCTGGCAAGGCCTTGATGATCAGGCCATCAGCCAGCTTGCAGCAACCACTGCCCTGCCTGTTAGCGAATTTAAAAGCGTACTTGACCAGTTGTATGGCTATGCCAGTGATGAAATTCATAGCCTAGATCTCACAGCCAATCTGGAACAAGCCGGGGTGTCCGAACTGATTCAGGGACAGACAGAATATCTGGCTGGTGCTGCACCAGATCAGGTGTGGCACGTGTTAAATTTGACCGAATTACAGGGCCAGACTGCTACTACAGAAACAGCAGTTGATCTGAACGCCAGTATTGCAAGCTTGAATAAACTGATGATGGATGCCAGCCAAATGAACACGCAAACGCCTGACCATGCACACCATACCGATTCTGCTGTAGCGCATGATCCGGATTTACATCACGACCAGCACGATCCCAGTTATGGCCATGCAAGCATTGAATTGCCTTCACAACGCCCAGCCCCACGTTTCTTTCTGGTACTGGAACCATTAATTGCATTGCTGATTCTGATTGCCTTGTGGGAAATTTATAACAACCTGACAGGCTACTAATCTGGCTTCAAGCCTGTTACCCATTTGTGTTAACAGGCATGGTTTTTATAAGTTTTGCTTTTATAAGAGTTAATTCGCGACGAGCTTTAGAAAAAGATAATAGAGACTGATCCATTAACAGATAAAAAAACTGACAGTAAGTCGGAAATAGCCTTACTGCCAGTAAAACCGGGTATTTCAAATCTTATTGATTATATTTTAAAATCAACGTTTAACGCTACTCAACATCACAGCCACTCAACTTAACAGACCTACTACGGCATCACTTTTTAGCAAATCCTGCAAACGTGCAGCATTTTCAAAGTTGCCATGCTTGAACAAGGCCCGTACCCGCTGTCCTTGTGCCTCAAAAATCAGGCATTCCAGTCCAAGCTCTTGTCCATCGATATCAGTCAGGCATAAGCGCATATCACGCGGCTGTGACAACAACTGCTGCGCCATTTCTACACTGCCTGCATCAATCAGCACACCAAAAAAGTTAATGTCTACTACATTAACACTGGTTTCCAGCTCAGGCTGTAGCCGGTGGCGCATCAGATAGCTGGACTGTTTAAGCTGTAGCCGTGCTTCCCCGCGACGCTCCATGTTTTGCATTTGCTCACGGTTGAGCACCCGCACGCCTTCCACCTCGGCAATGTCCTTGCCTTGCAGGAAAGTTGCAAACAGGTTCATGGTTTCCTTGCGGCGCTGCAACTGAGGCACATGATCGGCATTTTCAATCATGGCAAACTGCATGTCCTTGCACTGCAGGGCAAAGTTGGCATTTTCAAATGGCAGGGTAAAGCTATCAAACTCACCACAGGCCACCATAGTTTTGCATTGTGGACTGGGCACATGTTTCAGGCGCAGCAATCGATTACAGTTAATTTCGTAACGCAGCCGTTCGGTCGTGGCAAAATCAGCCATTTGCCTAAAAAACAGGCGCTTGGCTGTGGGTGACATCCGGGTCTGGTCAAGGCGGGCATGATTAATCAGGTATAAAATGACGGCCTGACCAAATTCTTCCATGCGGTCTTCACGCATCAGGTGCAGGGATTCTTCCAGCAACATGCGCCAGCTGGGACGGGTTTTTTGCATCACACCCATCAGCACCAGCCGCTCAATTTTTTCAGGACGCTGGTCGGCAAAATGGGAAGCCACCACTGAACCCAGTGACATGCCCATAATGGAAACCTTGTTTAAGCCTACTTCATCCATCCAGCGACCCAGCATACCTGATAGCTCTGGCAATTCCAGAATGCCTGCAGACGCACCTGTTTCCACGTTGGTAATTTGCTGGTTACCGCCCATTGAAGGCAAGTCCACCAGAATGATTGGGCCACATTCCAGTAGTTGTTCTACACAGTATTTATAGGAATTAAAATTCTGAAAGGCACCACCAATAATGACCACAGGTGGCAAATGCATGGTTTCTTCGAGGCCAAAGGCCACATATTCGATTTTCCAGCCATCAATCCAGTGTGCCCGGCTGGGTTCCTTAAAGCTGTTACGCGTATAGGTGTCAAAAAAACAATGAGGTTGAATTCGCTGGATCAAGCTATCATGCATATCCTGTTGCCCTAACGCCCACACGGCATTCATAACACACTCCTTGTAACCCCACGACATCCCTTGGTATAGCGTGGCTAATTTCAGTAATAAGCAGCATGAATTCCATTCACATCGCTACCTACATTTCTTTTATGACATCACTGTCAGCATTTCCAGTTATTCCTTTACTGGTCATTTCATTACAGACTTTCTGTGATTGCTAGATATACCATAAGTTACTGGCTTGTGAACAGCACATTAACTACTAAAATAATATAATTCTGATGAACAAAAGATCTTGAACAGTGACACAATCCGCACACTTGCTTCAAATATACCGCTAAAAGTAGTTTGCTGCTAAACTAGCCCATTCAATCTTTATACCTTATTGGAAATATCAATGTCCGCATCACTCAATGATTATATGCAAACGTTAGGGCAACAAGCACGTGCTGCCGCACGTGTGCTATCAGGTGCGCCGACAGAAAAGAAAAATGCTGCACTATCCTGTATTTATGATGCCCTTAAAACCGGACGACAACACATTCTGGCAGCCAATGCCAAAGATATGCAACGCGGTCAGGAACGTAATCTGGATGCTGCCTTGCTGGATCGGCTGGAACTTACGCCTGTACGTTTTGAAGGCATGTTGCAGGGACTCAAGGATGTGATTGCACTGATTGACCCTGTGGGGGTAATTACCGATCTAGCTTACCGTCCGTCGGGTATTCAAATTGGCAAGATGCGGGTGCCACTGGGTGTGGTGGGGATGATTTATGAATCCCGTCCCAATGTGACGCTGGAAGCAGCGTCTTTGGCGTTAAAATCCGGTAATGCCATCATTTTGCGTGGCGGCTCCGAGGCCTTTGAATCCAATCAGGCCATTGCCAAATGCATTCAGAACGGCTTGCGCGCTGCCCATTTGCCTGAGCACTGTGTCCAAGTGATTGACACACCGGATCGGGATGCGGTGGGCTTGCTGATTACCATGTCGGAATTTGTTGATGTGATTGTACCGCGCGGTGGCAAAAGCCTGATTGAGCGCATTACCAATGAAGCCAGCATTCCGGTAATTAAGCATCTGGACGGCAACTGCCATGTGTTTGTAGAGCGTCAGGCCGACCTGCAAAAAGCACTGCCCATTTGCTTTAATGCCAAAACCCACCGTTATGGCGTGTGCAACGCCATGGAAACCCTGCTGCTGGATGAACCTATTGCTGAAGATTTCCTGCCGATGATTGCCGAGCTGTATCTGGAAAAAGGCGTAGAGTTGCGCGGCTGTGATGAAACTCGGCGGATTCTGGGTGAAACAGTAGTTGCCAAAGCCAGTGAAGAAGACTGGTATACCGAATATCTGGGGCCAGTACTGGCCATCAAAATTGTTGATGGCATTACACAGGCCATTGACCATATTAACCAGTATGGCTCGCATCATACCGATGCCATAGTGACTGAAAACTACAGCATGGCACGTCAGTTCCTGCGTGAAGTGGATTCCAGTTCGGTCATGGTGAATGCCTCTACCCGTTTTGCCGATGGTTTTGAATATGGACTTGGCGCAGAAATTGGCATTTCTACCGACAAGATTCATGCACGCGGGCCTGTGGGACTGGAAGGCTTGACCTCACAAAAATGGATTGTGCTGGGTGACGGTCAGATTCGCCATTAAGCTGACTAGAAAATCTTTTGGAAAATAAAAAAGGGTTGCAAATGCAGCCCTTTTTTTATGCCTGTTATGATGTCTGCTGAATAGAGAATAAATTATCGCACTGTAATCGTCAGCGCATAATGATACACATCAGCAGCAGGCTGCTCACCAGTCTTGCTGTTTGGATAGCTCATTTGCGGGTAGCTGGTTTTAATTAAATACTGACCCGGCTGTGTAAACTGAATCCGCACCTGTTCGTCTTTATCAGACATTACATCCGGTTTATCCTCGCCTTCATTTTCATCATGATGCATGGCACCGGCCTGCTCAACATGCAAACCCGTATTTGCCGCAGGCTTGCCATTAAACAGCAACTGGAAACTTAAACCCTCGGCTTATTTAACCTGATGGGGATGCTGGCTAAATTTCAGCGCCAGTCCTTTGTTATCAGGAGTCAGTGCCTGTTTGCCTTCCGGTAAATCACTTAATGGCAAAATATAGACTTCATGCGCATTGGCCATACCAGCCAACAGTAATACTGCTCCCCAGCAAAGCTGTATACATGCCGGTTTTAATCATTGCGATTCCCCACTAAAAAAATTTTGAAAAACCTATCTTACAATAGTGTCTATAAAAATTATTCCTATGTAAAAACAATTCTCAGTTTCATTTAAGATTCATCAAAGATTACTGATTCATACTTAAACGCTTAAGCATTATTTGCTACTTTTGTTTTTTAGCACACTGGGCAACTTTGCTGTAGGGTTTGCTATGCCCTTGATGGGCTTTATATTTTGCTTTGGTCTGGAATTTATTCTGAGAATGATATGTCTGCTTGCATCCTGGTAATCAATTGCGGTTCTTCATCCATTAAATATGCCCTGATTGGTAGTGGCACTGGCGCTGAGCAGCGAATTGCCGGGCTGGCCGAAAATCTGGGAACGGCACAGGCCCGGATTAAAGGAACACAGGCAGATGGCAGTACCTTTAACTATCAGTTCAACGACAATAATGATGCACAGGCTAAACCAGCCAGCCATGCCGATGCGCTGCAATATATTCTTAAACAGTTATCAAATCATCAGCCTGCTGCGATTGGTCACCGGGTTGTCCATGGTGGTGAAAAATTTACGCAGGCGGTGCAGATTGATTCACAAGTGATGGCCAGCATCCGGCAAACTTCGGCACTGGCACCCCTGCACAATCCGGCCAACCTGCTGGGTATTGAAGCCACGCTGGCGTTATTTCCCAGTTTACCGCAAGTGGCTGTATTTGATACGGCTTTTCACCAAAGTATGCCGCCACATGCCTACCGCTATGCCCTTCCAGAAACTTTATATACAGACTACGGGGTGCGCCGTTATGGCTTTCATGGCACCAGTCATGCCTATGTGAGTGAGCGTGCCAATACGCTTGCCGGCATGCCAGATCAGGGCGGCTGGCTCACGGCTCACTTAGGCAACGGTTGTTCCACCTGCGCCATCTGGAATGGCCAAAGCATGGATACCAGCATGGGTCTGACTCCACTGGAAGGTGTGGTGATGGGCACCCGTAGTGGCGATGTTGATCCCGGCCTGCACCGTTTTCTGGCTGATAATCTGGGCTGGTCACTGCTTAAAATTGATGAAGTGCTAAACCGTAATAGTGGCTTGCTGGGCCTGTCCGGACTGTCGAATGACATGCGCACGCTAGTGGATGCTGCCAAACAGGGCAATGAAAAAGCCCAGCTTGCGGTGGATGTGTTTTGCTACCGGCTGGCCAAGTCACTGGCAGCCATGAGCTGTGCCTTGCCTGCCCTACATGGCCTGATTTTTACGGGTGGCATTGGTGAAAATGCAGCAGATATCCGCGCCAAGACTATTAGTTTGCTACCACATTTTGGCTGCACGCTGGATGATGGAAAAAACCAGCGCATGTATGCGGGTGCAGAAGGCCGCATTGACGCTGGAGCAGGCCCGCAAATCTGGGTAATTCCCACCGATGAAGAAGGCCGGATTGCCGTAGAAACCCGGCAGGTTTTAGGGCTGATTGAATAAGCCAAGCTATTGCATGATTTTTAAATATTAGGTTAACAGCATTTAAGGAAAGCAAAATGAAAACATTTTTACTGGTTCCTACCGGGATTGGCGTTGGTTTGACATCAGCGTGTCTGGGGCTGATTCATGCACTGGATTGTCTGGGCATTAAATCAGGCTTCTTAAAACCATTTGTACAAACCGAGCTAAATGGCAGTGGTGCGGATCGCTCCTCGGCACTGGTTGGTCGCACCTTTGGCCTTAATCCTCCGCTTGCCATTGGCCAGCATCAGGTCGAACGCATGCTGGGTGATAACCAGCTGGATGAACTGCTGGAGAAAGTGATTAGCCTGTACCATGATGCGGCACAGGGCAAGGATATGGTGGTGGTGGAAGGTGTGGTGCCTACCGGAGAAGCCAGCTATGCGGCTCAGCTCAATATCGGCCTTGCGCAAGCACTGGATGCCAAAGTGATTCTGGTCACCACAGCCGATATGCAAAACCCGGAAGCACTGGCCGACCGCATTGATATGCATTTGCGGCCTTTTGGCGGCACTGGGTCACCACGTACCTTGGGCACCATTTTAATGAGGGTACAGGGCTTGCCGGCTGATAGCGCACAAATTCCACTGGCCACCGATAGCTCGCTGCGTCTGACCCAGCCTTTACAAGAGTTGATTGAACAGGTACAGCCATTCTCACCTCTGGTGGGCACCGAACAATTCCCCATTATTGGCCTGGTGCCGTTTAGTAATACCTTGAGTGTGCCACGCACGCTGGATGTGGCCGATGTCCTGAATGCCGAGTGGCTGAATGTAGGCGACGCTGAACAGCGCCGGGTACAGCGCACTAGTTTAACAGCGCGCACCGTGAGCAATGCCTTGCCGGGCTTTAAGCCGGGTACATTAATTGTCACGCCCGGTGATCGCGATGATATTCTGGTGGCTGCGGCACTGTCGAGCATGAATGGTGTTCCGCTGGCTGGCGTGCTACTAACCGGTGGCTATACTCCGCATCCCGCCATTGTTGAATTGTGCCGCCCGGCCTTAAAAACTGGACTGCCGGTACTATCGGTTGGCATGGATTCCTTTGAAACCGTGAGCCGCTTAAGCCAGATGAGCAATGAAATCCCCAGTGATGACATTGAACGTGCCGAACAGGTGACCCGCTTTGTGTCCAGTCATATTGACCTGGACTGGCTCAAGGCACACAGTGCGCTGACTTATGCAACCCGGCTGTCGCCTTCTGCTTTCCGGCATGAGCTGGTACAACGCGCGCTAAGCCATAAAAAACGGATTGTACTGCCTGAAGGCGCGGAACCCAGAACCGTACAGGCCGCAGCCATTTGCCAGTCACGCGGTATTGCCCAATGTGTGTTGCTGGCCAAGCCTGAAGAAGTGGAAGCAGTCGCCAAGGCGCGTGCCATTACCCTGCCGCCTGATCTGGAAATCATTGATCCCAACCTGATTCACCATCAGTACATTAGTGCCATGGTTGAACGCCGCAAAGGCAAACTCACCGAGCCAATGGCCGAAGCCCAGTTGCAGGATACTGTCGTGCTGGGCACCATGATGCTGGCACTGGGCGAAGTGGATGGCCTTGTGTCAGGCGCTGTACATACCACGGCCAATACCGTGCGCCCGGCTTTCCAGCTGATTAAAACAGCACCCGATTACTCACTGGTTTCTTCCGTATTTTTTATGCTGCTGCCGGATCAGGTGGTGGTGTATGGGGACTGTGCCATTAATCCAGACCCGAATGCTCAAGAGCTGGCTGAAATCGCCATTCAAAGTGCTGAATCTGCGCTGGCCTTTGGCATAGACCCACGTGTTGCTATGATTAGCTATTCCACCGGTGAATCTGGTTCAGGCACCGATGTTGACAAAGTCCGTGAAGCCACCCGCATTGCCCGCGAGCGCCGTCCGGACCTGCTGATTGATGGCCCGCTCCAGTATGATGCTGCGGCCATTGAAAGTGTGGGACAACAAAAAGCGCCCAATTCACCCGTTGCCGGACGTGCCACCGTGTTTATTTTTCCTGACTTAAATACAGGCAATACCACTTACAAGGCTGTACAGCGTAGTGCCAATGTGGTGAGTGTTGGCCCCATGCTGCAAGGCTTAAACAAGCCGGTTAATGACCTGTCTCGTGGAGCACTGGTTGATGACATTGTTTACACGATTGCCCTCACTGCGATTCAGGCCATTCAGCGCAATGTTCAACCTGATTAAGTAAAGGTTATAGCCAGCACACATAGCCACCTAAAGTAGGTTTGTCTAAAATTCTTACATTTTTCAACCGTCTTTATTAGCCATTTTTTAACTGTAAAATGGCTAATTTTTTATTAATTGATTAAAAATAAAACAATTACAGCGAAATTGAAATTTTTTGAGATTTGCGCTATAGTAATAGTGCCTAATTGTATGGATTTAATTCCCTGTATGAATATTGAACCTTCTCGAGGTCAATCATCAACATCCGATAAAACCTTTACTACGACTGGTGTTATCGCAAACTCTGCACTTTCCGCCGCAAATCAAACCGATAAAAATGCACAAGAATGCCTTGAAATCGTACGCTTTGCCTTGAATGATGTTAAAGCCCAAAATATTGTTGAGCTTGACGTTACTGGTCTGACCAATATTTCCGATATGGTTGTGATTGCCAGTGGTACCTCAACCCGTCATGTGAAAGCGCTGGCTGACAACGTGGCGGAAGAAGCCAAGAAACAGGGATACCGCCCTGTTGGTGTTGAAGGTGAGCGTGATGCCGAATGGATTCTGATTGATTTAGGATTTGTTGTGGTCCATGTGATGTTGCCAACAGCCCGCAAGTTTTATGATCTGGAAAGCCTGTGGCGTCCGGTTGAGAAATAACTGCTGGTATAGACGTTTAGCTTCGCTAAAAAAGCTGACTGGTCTGGTGTGAACCAGTAAAAAAAGCAGGGATATGACCTGCTTTTTTGTTGTCTACTGATAACCATTTGCGCTAATAAGTCTAGTTTCTCCCTCTACAATAACTGGCGAATAGGCCATTCTGGATGATTTTCTTCCAGAAACCTGACTGCCATCGTTAACTGCCGATCTGCCTTCACTGGCCCCACATACTCACACAGGGCGCTATAAATCAGGTTAATCACCTGCTGCATATCCTCAATCGTCAGCAAGCTAGTAGGTGGCGCTTCCATATCCGTCCCTGTCCACAGCCGCAAGGCATGAATGCTGTCACTCCCCATTTTCAGCTTGGGAATGGTATCCATCAAGTATAGTCGCAGGCTACGATCAATCTGGGCAGGTGCAGTTTTAAACAGGCGCTGGCTTAAAGCAGTAAAGCACTGCATTAAGGCCTGAGCGTGTTCATCCCCTTTAAACCGGGTGGGCATGTCCAGTGATTCAGCATGGCGCAATACCGGTTTTCCCGGCTTGGTTTTCTTGCTGGCAAGCTGGTTGTCCCGCTCCCGTGCTGACAAGGCCAGCAGGACACTTTGCAGCATTTGGGAACGCTGTGACTTTAACGTTGCAGTGGTGCAAATTTCATTTAAAAATCGTTGCAGCACAAATGCCGGTTCATGGCTGTAGTGCAGTTCCCAGAATTCCAGTATGTCCTGCAGATAATCGTCTGGCAAAAAAGGTTTTAATCCTTCTTCCACTGCTTGCCGTTTTTGCGCCACACTCAGGTGCGTCTTTGCATCAGAATTCATAGTCTTCACTCCTCCCTGGATGGCCACTAGCGACGGCTATTCAATTGATCAGGATCAAATACCGCAGCATCCTGAAATTCGGGATAAGCCAGTTCGGCATGTTCGGTATAATCCAGACCACGCTGTTCATGCTGTGGTGATACACGCAGGCCGCCCAGTAGTTTGCTTAAGACAAAGTACACCACCAGCGCTGCACCAAACCCCCAGATAAACCCTGAAAATACACCAATGCACTGCACCAGCACCCGGTTCAGATTAAATAACTGTCCTTCAAAAAATAGACCTGCTGCAATCGTGCCCCATGCCCCGCAAAAACCATGCACACTCACGGCATCGACTACATCATCCAGCCCTAGTCGCTCCAGCAACAATGGCCCATGAGTCACCACAATGCCTGCGATAAGGCCAGTTAAAATGGCAAATACCGGTGACATGCTGGCACACCCGGCAGTAATTGCCACCAATCCCCCCAAACTGGCATTGATTGCGCCAGTGAGCAAAATGGCCTTACCGCGTATTAAGCTCAGCACCAGATAAGTGACAGTACCTGCACAGGCTGCCAGATGGGTGTTTAATGCAATCTTGCCAATGTTGCCCCCTGCTGCCACTGTCGAACCTGCATTAAAGGCAAACCACGCCAGCCACAGCATAAAACCACCCAGCGCAACCAGGCTCAGATTGTGGCCGGGAATATGGCGGGCACGGCCCTGACTATCGAACCGGCCCATGCGTGGCCCTAGCAAGATAATGCCAGCCAGTGCTACCCAGCCGCCAATCGAATGCACCACAGTAGAGCCGGCAAAGTCAATAAATCCCATTGCCTTAAGCCAACCATCACCACCATGGGCACTGCCCCAGGCCCAGCTGCCAAATACCGGATAAATCAGGCCACTCACCAGACAGGCACCAGCCAGATACGCCACAAAATGAATACGTTCTGCCATAGCGCCACTGGCAATCGTGGTGGCTGTTGCAGCAAACATCATTTGAAAGAACATGAACGTCCAGTCCCAGTCGGCCATTTGCTCCGGGAAAAAATGACTTGCCCCAAACCAGCCAGTGCTGTTAGTGCCGAACATCAGGCCATAACCCACTGCCCAGAACACCAGGCCACCGAAACAGGCATCCAGATAGTTTTTCATAATGACATTCACGGCATTTTTGCTACGCACCATGCCGCCTTCGACCAGCGCAAACCCGGCCTGCATCATAAACACCAGCATGGCTGCCACGACTACCCAAACACTGTCTACTGCCAGCTTGATTTCACCCAGATTATCGGGCGCAGCATAGGCAATGCCTGTGCTCCCTAAACCAGCCACCATGCAAAATATTGATACCCAACGCTGATTACACATGTTCATCCCCTTTGATGATTACAGGGGACAACGCAAACAGCATGCCAAGATATTAAGCAAAACTTAATTTTTACGCTGGCTTCAGCAATTTTTTTAAAATTAGCAATCAAAAACTCGCCATAAAAAAAGCTGCCCGATTGGACAGCTTTTCTTGAATCAACGATTTCTAGGATAACTAACCGGAATTAGTGACCGCCACCATTAATTGCTTTGGTCATGTCTTCCACAACTTTCTTGGCATCACCAAAGATCATCATGGTCTTGTCATTGTAGAACAGGTCATTGTCGAGACCCGCATAACCAGTAGCCATAGAGCGCTTGATCACCATAATGGTGCGTGCCTTGTGGGCTTCCAGAATGGGCATGCCATAAATTGGTGAGCTTGGATCATCTTTTGCCGCAGGGTTTACTACGTCGTTTGCACCAATCACCAGCACCACATCAGTGGCCGGGAAATCAGAGTTGATTTCATCCATTTCCAGAATGTCTTCATAGGCAACGTCGGCTTCAGCCAGCAATACGTTCATGTGACCCGGCATGCGACCAGCAACCGGATGGATTGCAAAGCGTACAGTCACGCCCTGCTCTTTGAGCAGGTTAGCCAGTTCTTTAACCGCGTTTTGTGCACGGCCTTGCGCCATACCATAACCCGGTACAATGACCACGCTGTCTGCGTTTGACATCAGGAAGCCTGCATCATCCGCAGAACCGGAACGGTAGTTACGCTGCTTAACTTCTCCAGCCTCTGCGCCACCTGCTGCACCAGCAGTTGCAATACCACCAAACAATACGTTGATGATAGAGCGGTTCATGGCTTTACACATGATGTAGGACAGGATGGCACCGGATGAACCCACCAGAGAACCAGCCACGATCAGCATGTTGTTCTCTAGGGTAAAACCAATACCAGCCGCTGCCCAGCCAGAAAATGAGTTCAGCAGAGATACCACGACTGGCATGTCGCCGCCGCCCACTGGTGCAATCCACACCCAGCCAAAGGCCAGTGCCAGAATAGTCATGGCCCAGAAGGCCTGCATATTGCCAGTGCTAAAGAATACAAAGCCGCTAGCCAGCATGGCAATAAAGATAATCGCCTGAACTGGTTTAACCCAGCCACCTTTAATAGTTTTGGCCCACTTTTTAGCCGCCAGCTTGCCATAGGCAAATACAGACGCGGTAAAGGTAATTGCGCCCACGAAACAGCCCACGAACAGTTCAAACAAATGAACCTTGCTCATGTGTGCATGTTCTACACCAGCAGTGGTTAATGCTGCTTCATTATTGGCAAACAGATCAATCAGCTGATTGTTGTGCAAAATTGCGGCAATGGCAATCAGGACTGCTGCCAGACCAACCAGTGAGTGCATCAGTGCTACTGTTTCTGGCATCTGGGTCATTGGTACAGTACGCGCGCGGGCAATACCCACCACGGCACCCAGTACCATCGCACCCAGAATCATGGGTACAACCGGATGGTCAGCAACAAAGAATGTGGTGATTACAGCAATTGCCATGGCAACCATGCCATAACGGTTACCCGCAATCGCAGTCTTGGGACCAGACAGGCCACGCAATGTCAGAATAAAAAGGACCGCACCGATTAAATAAAACCAGTTGGCATATTCACGTATAAATTCCATCAATCCTGCCCCTTACTCTTTGGCCGCTTTTTTGGCTTTAGGCTTGAACATTTCCAGCATACGTGCTGTTACTGCAAAACCACCAAAAATGTTAATGCTGGCCAGGAATACTGCCACAGCACCCAGCACACTAACCACGTTAATGCTCTGGAACGCCACGTTTCCATCTACGCCAATTGCCGGTAAGCCAACAGTTTGCAGCATGGCACCAACAATAATAATGGAGGACAGCGCATTGGTTACCGCCATTAAGGGTGTATGCAATGCTGGTGTAACACCCCACACCACGTAATAGCCCACAAAAATGGCCAGTACAAAAATCGTTATCGTTTCAACCATGATTGTGCTCCTTAACCACGTTTGAGCAGCACTTGGCCGCCATGGGTTACCAACAGGGCTTTTTGAATTTCATCGTCCTGGCTTAAAACCAGATTTTTTTCTTTATTAAATAAAGTTTCAATGAAATTCAATACGTTGCGCGCATACAATGCAGACGCTTCAGTGGCAAGCGTGGCAGGAATGTTTGGAATGCCCAGAATCTTGACACCATTGGCGGTTACAACAGTTTCACCAACCTGTGAGCCTTCCACGTTACCGCCAGTTTCAACCGCCATGTCCAGAATCACTGAACCAGGTTTCATCTTGGCAACAGTTGTCGCATTAATCAGGCGTGGGGCATTGCGGCCAGGAATCAGTGCTGTGGTAATCACGATATCTGCATTGGAAACCGCTTTGTCCACAATGGCAGCCTGATCCTTGATGTACTGCTCACCGGGCTGCCAGCCGTAACCGCTCTTGGCAGCTTCGGCAGCGCGGGCTTTTTCTTCATCAGACATTGGCACATCCAGCCACTTGCCACCCAACGACTCAACCTGCTCTTTGGCGGTTGGACGCAGGTCTGTTGCTTCTACAATAGCGCCCAGACGCTTGGCTGTTGCAATGGCCTGCAAGCCGGCAACACCAACACCCATAATCACAACACGGGCAGGTTTTACGGTACCGGCAGCGGTCATCAGCATCGGGAACATACGCTGATATTCGTTAGCCGCCAGCAGTACCGATTTGTAGCCTGCAAGGTTGGCTTGCGAAGACAGCACGTCCATATTCTGGGCGCGTGATAGGGTACGTGGCAGTAATTCAAGTGCAAAAGCAGAAACTTGCTGGGCCGCAAACGTATCCAGCTCTGGATTACGGTACGGATCGAAAGTCGCAACAATAATACTATTGGCTTCGAGCTGCTTAATTTCATCGCCAGAAGGCGCGCGTACCTTAAGGATAATTTTACTGCCGGTATAGGCATTATCCGTCAGGGTTGCACCCACTTGTTCATAAGCACTGTCAATATAAGCGGCTCTAACGCCAGCACCGCGTTCAATCACAACGGTG
The DNA here is from genome assembly GCF_004377485.1 of Alkanindiges illinoisensis. Classification (GTDB taxonomy): domain Bacteria; phylum Pseudomonadota; class Gammaproteobacteria; order Pseudomonadales; family Moraxellaceae; genus Alkanindiges; species Alkanindiges illinoisensis_A. Next base: position 23,087 of record NZ_SNTY01000006.1, on the reverse strand, counting down.
TGCCCGCTCGCGGTCAATTTTTTAACCGTTTCAGGTGTTGCAGCAACGCGTGTTTCGCCTGCAACCGTTTCGGCTGGAATTCCGATCTGCATGAGAGGTCCTCAAGCTGGTTTTTTGTCTGCAAAAGCTCCTTTGTAAGAAGCTTCCCCCAGTAAATTTCCCGTAAAAGGTTTGCGATTGTACTCTAAATAATTAAAATTTGTACCTACTATTTCTTAGCTGAATACCAATAAATTCTATTTTTCTTCAATTTTGACATTTTTACATGTCAAGTTGCTCAATTTGGCTAATTGACAACTGCTTATTTCAAAAACACACTATTGCCCTGTCCTGCCGTGCTGCATTTAACATGTCCCGCCTTAACTTCACTGCTTCCGGTTCAACTGCCCTGTTTGGTTCTATTTGCGTGCTTTTATCGGCGGTACTATTTGCCATTAAAGCCATTTTAATTAAATACACCTATCAGTTATCACCTGATGCCGACGCAGTCACCGTGCTTGCCTTGCGCATGATGAGCGCGCTGCCATTTTTTCTGGCAATTGCCCTGCTATCCAAAGCACCTATAAAATCAACCACATGGCGCGACTGGAGCTTGCTGCTGTTTGCTGGTTTTATTGGCTACTACCTGGCCAGTATTCTGGATTTTATGGGGCTGATGTATGTGAGCGCCTCACTGGAACGGATTATTTTATTTCTATATCCAACGCTAACGGTGCTGGCCAGTGCTGCTCTCTATCGGCAAAAAATTACCGGGCACACCTGGCTGGCTATTTTGCTGAGTTATGGTGGCACGCTGGTGGTGGTTTTTGGTGAAGGCTGGCAAGCGCTGCATGCCAACAATATTTTACTGGGCAGTTCACTGGTATTTGCCGGAGCCATTGCCTATGCCAGCTATCTGGTGATGACACCGACTTTAATTAATCGCTTTGGCAGTTGGCGTTTTACCGGACTTGCCATGAGTGTGGCCTGTATTGCAGCAATTGGTCATTATTTATTGGTGACACCACAGCCTGCGCAGCACCTGCTGCAACTGCCTAACGGCGTGATCTGGTATGGCATGGCTTTAGGGTTCTTTTCAACCGTGTTGCCTGCCACATTATTAATGCAAGGGATTGCCCGGATTGGGTCAGCACAAGCAGCACTGATTAGTGCAGGGGGGCCAATTTTAACCCTGCTGCTGGCTGTGGCATTTTTAGGTGAACATTTAAACCTGATCCAGTGGATTGGCTGTGCTTTAAATATCACTGGCGTTTTGATGATTACACTGATGCCTAAAAAACCCGTACCTGCACCCACTGCACCTTCTATGGAAAACCTGACCTAGCACAGAAGCGGCATGCTGCCAGTTACAGCTTTTTAGGACAGAATCCTGTAAAATAATGCGTTATTCAATTGTCCTTTTGCGCCAATGACTGCCTCTACTGCACCAATTTCCACAAGTCTTATTCAGCCACATCAGCGTATTTCTGTTGCACCCATGATGGATTGGACCACACGTGACTACCGCTATTTTGCGCGGCTGTTTAATCCGCATGTCTGGCTGTATAGTGAAATGGTAACTACCGGCGCTATTTTATATGGCGACAAGGCACGTCATTTGGATTTTAATGCCGCGGAACAACCCCTGGTTCTACAGCTGGGCGGTTCTAACCCTCAGGACCTAGCCACGTGTAGTAAAATTGCCGAAGACTGGGGTTATGCAGAAGTGAACCTCAATGTAGGCTGTCCCAGTGACCGGGTACAAAACAATAAAATTGGTGCCTGCCTGATGGCTGAGCCAGAACTGGTGGCGGATTGTATTGCCGCGATGCAACAGGCTATTGAGATTCCTGTGACCGTCAAGCACCGCATTGGCATTGATGACAGGCAGTCTTATGAAGAAATGCTGCATTTTGTCGATACGGTGGCGCAAACCGGCTGCACCCACTTTATTGTGCACGCCCGCATTGCCCTGCTTAATGGTTTATCGCCGAAGGAAAACCGGGAAATTCCCCCTTTGCGTTATGATGACGTCTATCGGCTCAAACAGGAACGTCCAGATTTAACCATTGAAATCAACGGCGGGATACAAACGCTGGAAGCCACAACTGCACATTTGGCGCAGGTTGATGGTGTGATGATTGGCAGGTCGGCTTACCATGATCCTTATCTGCTGGCGCAGTGCATGCAACTATCGCAACAAACACCACCTGACCGTTTTGCCATCATGCAGCAATTTTTACCTTATATGGAACAGCGGCTTCAACAGGGTGCTTCATTAAGCATGCTGACCCGCCACATTCTGGGTTTATTTCAGAACATTCCCGGTGCACGTAAATGGCGCCAAGCCTTAAGCGGCAATAATGCTAAAACGATTGCTGATGTCGAACGCGCATTAACTTATATGCAGGAACGTATTGATACAGCAGCCCACTGTTTTGTGGCAGATTAAATCTTGTATTTCAAACTTTTGCCATTTGTTCAAATTTAATGCAGCAATACGACTATAGGCTGGACAAAATCATAAAAATCGCTACACTAGCTGACTGTTCGGGGCGTAGCGCAGCCTGGTAGCGCACTTGCATGGGGTGCAAGGGGTCGAAGGTTCAAATCCTTCCGTTCCGACCAATAAAATCAATGAGTTAAAGCAAAAATAAGCCTCATCAGAAATTAAAAAAGTTCATTTTTTAAGCATTGGCGTACACTTTGGCGTACACCTTTGATAAAAGTTTATTTTAGGTTTTGCTTCTATTTTTCCGAGTCCATAAAAAGGAAGTCGTTTTAAATTACTAGGCAATCCTTTTCAATCCGTTGGTCATCATCCATAAATTCAATAATAATTTTAGTTACCTCATCTTTAGGCTGACCTGTTTGATCTTTCGGCTTATCCAGTCCTAGCAATTTTGCTTTGCCCATTGTTGCACTTATGGCCGCACCACACTGACCTTGTGCTAAGGCTTCAACTCTGGCCGCTTCAAGTTCTGCCAGTAAATCTTGCATGGTGGTTTGAGTTTCTATACTGGCCGCCTGCTGCTGTGCTTCTACAGCGTGTTTGATAGCTGGCTGCTTTAATAGTCTGCTGGCTTGTACCTGTGCTGTATTTGCGCTGTAGCCTGCTGCTATGGCCGCCTGTTTGCCGTTGCCTGTGGTTAGGTACTCATTGATAAACTGCTGCTGTTGGTGACTTATATGGCGCATTGCTGGCACTCACGCATGATAATGGTCTTATTGTACCTGTTATCAATTGTTATGGTTTTTCGGAGTCCATAAAAAAGGTGGGGGGGTAGATTGAAAGTTGCAATAAACAGTTTTCCTAGACCGCTACCCATCGCATGTATAAAAAAATTTCCTAATTGATGAAGTTAAAAGTTACTCCATAGCATAAAACAACATTAAACCGTTGCAGTCATTTGGTTTCATACTTAACTGCACCAGCGAACCAAAGTTAAAAGCTGTCAACAATTGTCAACCTAAAAGCAGGTACTTGACCTGTCTTAAGTGCCTGCTTCATGGGGTTAACTTGTGAAAAGGGTTTTTTCACTGTCTCACCATAATCGGTTATTTTGAGTTTAATCCCATGAAAGACAGTTTTAGAGTTTTCGGAACAGTACGCGCGCGTATAAGGCGTAGGAAAATGCTTTTTATAGACTCGGAAAACTGAGAGTTGTCTCTAAAACGTTTTCCTTTTTATGGACTCAAATAATTCAGAATTTCTACTTCTGATGATTTTTCGGCTATCGGTAAAACCTAGTAAAACTTAACTTTTAAACCCATCACCAAACCCTAAACAATGATCTAAGGTTATGTACTACTTAGCATCTAGTGAGGGTAAAAATACAAAGTTGTGCTAACCAGAATGAAACCTATACCTATGGTAGATTCTAAGAAGGTGTACAGATAATGAACGCAATGCTTATTCAAAACTGCCCGATTGAGTTCAGATATTGAACGCAATCACTTTAATTTTGATTATTAAATAAACAATGCGTCCAGATAATGAACGCATGAATAAAAAAAAATGAACCACAAGTTTAATTTTAAACGGCTGCTTCTGGCTGCCAGTGTAGCCAATTGGCTGAAGGTGCTTTGGTAGCTGTCACTTTGCCGTTGCAGCTATCAACCGCCCATAAGGTAATGGCATATAGATTGGGTCTATTTTTATCGGTTGCGCTAAACAAGACTTGTCGCGTTTGTTCAATCAAGCCACGCGCTAAAAGCTCATCAATGGCTTTTCTTAGCGTTGCTTTAGAGTTGATGCCCCATGCTTGCGCTTGGGTAAAGGTTGCGCTCAAATCACCATTATTGACTGTGCCACCACCTTTGAAACGCACTTGGGATAAAATCAGCATAAACACTTTTAATCCCATTGGTGACAGGGTTTGAAAACTCGCGCTATTCACCAGGTTAGCAGGCAATGGGTAAAAAATACCGCTTACGCGCCTTTTGGTATATTTGCTATTTGCTTTGCTCATAGGTCAATGCCCCATACGATGAGGGTAACGGCCAGCAATGCACCATTACCCTGCTGGCCAGCCTATAAAGCGACTACTTCAGTCTTAACGCTATTTTGCGGTACGCTGTACCCTTGCCAGAAATAACGACCTATGCCTTTATGTGGTCTATTGCTTAAATCAAGGGCAGTTTCATCAACACGGACAATTTGATGCCCTTCATCGCGTAGGGCTTTGATCCGCGCTGCCAAGTGACATACGTTCAATAACTCGTCGGCTTCATAGCGATTTAAGCCTGTTGTTTGATTTTGCTGAAGATAGTCAATTACCCGCTTTTTTTGTGCATCGCTACTTAAACAATGATTAGTCACCTTTGCATTAAGCATGGTAAAGTTCCCCTGTTCTGATTGTCCGAGAAGATGATTTAGAGCTGGCGTTAAGTGGCTGTCACCACAAATCCGCCATTGATTCGGCTGCCCTTGTTGCAGCCGTTTCTTTGTTTGCGTCATGCTATTTACTCACTAATTCGCTAAGGATAAAGGCCAGCCACCAGATACAAAGCAGCTTGGTAATAGGCAATAAAACTTTATTCATGGCCTGCCCCTTGTTGATTGGCGAGCGACTGCAAAAACGATTCAATATCGCTTTCTAACCATGCGGTGACATTGGCAGATAATTTATAGGGTTTTGGGTATTGGCCTGCTTTGATACCACGCCACCAGCTTGAACGGCTGACTGGATAACGTGCCAAAACTTCAGGCAAGCGCATAAAACGGATGTTTGCGCCAGAAGGGAGTGTATTGTGTTGCATGATGATCTATGCCCTTGGGTTGTACGGTATGAACCGCGATAAGGGCATAGTGAAGGATTAGTTTTTAGTTGTGTTCCAAATTGGAAAAGTTCAATTTCAATTTGGAATGGTCTTAGTCTGAATCAATAATGTTTTGATCTGGATAAATATGCTTAGCAATCGTTTTTACATTGGCTGGCATATCTAAACCTTTAGTTGCTGCATAAGCTAACAATACCTCAGCATCTTTGTAAGGTTGACCAGTGTTGCATTGTGCCATGTGTCGTAAAGCAGCTAAAACTTGCCTGCGTTGGTCACTTGGCCGTTCTTGTTTCTGCGGTGTGCTATCTCGTCGAGCCATTAAAGTTTCTTGTTGCTTAGCTGCCATAACACTTAAATCCTCTCTGTTTCTAAATTTCCCCTGCTTAATTAAGTCAATATCATAACCAAGCACATATAAATCTTTCTTATAAACATCAATTTCTACTAAATGTTCTTTTATAAGCTCATGTTGAAAAGCTTCATCTTTAAAACAAAAAATTATTCTTTCATCTTCTTCTCTTGCTCTATCAGAAAGAAATTCAGGGCTATCGTATGAGTGAAATAATTTTGTCGATAAATTAAGCAATCCCATATCAATAAATTTGTCTTTTACATCAGATCCAATGCACACCAATTTAAAGTCGAAACCTCTTACGATCTCGGGACTTTGCAAAAAATACTGGTTTTTAGCGTCAAAGCAATTTTCAATAAATAATCTATCGATATTTAAGCTATCTTCAAAAATAAGCTCATTTATTCTATAAGTACCTAGATCAAGAAACGGCATGTTTTCGAAAATACCAACGCAATGATTTTGCAAATAATAAAAATCTATAGCATCAAAATTTTCTGGCCAGTCATACCAGTGTGGAATTAAATGATAAACCTCTCCATCCTCGGGTGTGAAACGCCACTGAACCGCAATTTTACCTATACTGGCCAACTGCAAAATATAATTTTCATCAATATCCGTTCGACCATATAAACGGTTTAGTTCGGTTGCTGCTTCCTTAAGCGTATAAAACTGCCGTGAAGGTAATTCGACCAGTGCTGGCGGTTGTGGTGCTTTGGGTGGAGGTGCCATTTTTATTTTATCCTAACTTAGTAAATGGAATAATCTCGCCTTGCATGGCATTGGGGTCAGACAAATAGGCCAGCCGTGCGCCTAGTGCATTAAACGCCTTTTCACGTTCTGCCATGTGTTCCCACTGGTTATAGGTCAATACCATCCGATCTTGTTCAGTATGGTTTAAACACTTCTCAATCACTTCTTTGCTAATGCGCTGACTGGCCATAATGGTTGAAGCGGTGCGCCTTAAATCGTGTGCTGTCCAGTGACCGCCTTCTAGCATGAGTGAACTATTATCTTTGGCGCGACCTTGTAGCGGACTGTCGTTTTGTCTGTCGGTGATCTGCTTGGTTAGAGTTTTTGGGCAAACATGACTTGAACCATCACGGTTTGGAAAAATCCATTTTGGATGATCTACAAATTGAAAAAGTTGTTGAAATGCACTTACCGCAAAATCTGACAAATGAATAGTATGTTCATTGCCATTTTTAGAATTTACTTGAGGGATAAACCACGTTTTCGCGTTCAGGTCGATATGCTGGCGTTCAGCCTTCATCAGTTCGCCCACACGCGCAGCCGTTGCCAGTAGAATGACAATGGCCGTTTTATACTTCGGTATCAATGAGCAGGTAGGCAATGCTGTTTGCAGTAAGTAAATTATTTCAGCATCTTTTAAGTAGCGTTTGCGGATATTGGCACGTCCACTGAAGGCTTCTTTTTTAAGGTGGCTAGTAGGATCATGTTCAAGCAATCCAGTACCAATGGCATGACCATACATTTGACGGATATAACCAAGCACACGGCCAGCCATGACCTTTGAACCGCGCTCCACTACATCCAGCGTTACTTTACTAATTTGCTGTCGTGTAACTTCATCTGCATCAAACTGGCCAAGTTTAGGCAAAATATCTGTTTCAAATAATCTTGCCACATACGCGCCATTATCTTTATGACTACTGAAAACATACACCTTAAACCAGCGTTCATAAAGCTGCTGAAAATTCATTTTTTGTGATGCGATCAATCGGGCTTTTTCAGCGTTTACTTTATCAAGCTCTGCCTGCTGTTGTTTTTCTGCCTTAATTCGTTCACGTTCGGCCAGTGGATCAAGTGTGGTTTCAGCGTTGCGACGTTCTACGTTCAGGCGGCTTGCTTCAGCACGAGCTTGAGCAAGAGACATCTCTGGATAAAAGCCAAGTGGTAGCTTTCTGGTTTTGCCATCAATCTTATATCTGAAATAAAACCGCTTAATGCCTGTTGGTGTTACTCCGAGAATTAAGCCTTCGCCATCTGATAGCTCAGTTTTTCGCTCAACCTGAATTTTCTTTATTTTTAACTCTGTTAAATTGCCCATTTCCTGCCGCCTTTGCGTCGCCTGTTGCAGTTATTGCAAGGGGTTGATAGCCAATTGCTGGCGTACACTTTGGCGTACACCTTTGACTAGGTTTTAATGACATTGTATAGGACTGCATGAAACATGCAATTTATAAATTAATATTTGAAACAATAACTTAATAACTTTTATAGACAATATGAAACGTGATGAAATAGTGAATTTCTTACATGGGGTGCAAGGGGTCGAAGGTTCAAATCCTTCCGTTCCGACCAATAAAATCAATGAGTTAAAGCAAAAATAAGAAATCCAATAAATCAAATCTGTTTAATTTTTAATTAATTACCTACACATTCACCTACACCTTTGATAAATTTTAAGCGTAAGTTACTTCTTCTAGTTTTGCGTGTCCAAAAAAAGAGATCAAATAGTAAAAGATCGAATAGGGAGTTTGATAAATATCTATATCAATTAAGACATTTAGTTGAAAATGTGTTTGCAAGATTGAAACATTTCCGAGCGATTGCAACCCGATTTGATAAGCTTGCACGAAATTATCAGTCTATGATTTACATTGCTTGCATATTTATTTGGTGTAAAGCCAAATGAGGACACGCCCTAACTATCCAGCATAAAAAATCCAGCAAGAATGTATGGTTTATTAAAATAACTACAGTGAGCCTGACTTATTAAGGAATGTAGGATGAAGCTGCCCAGTCTGCTTAAGATAGATAAATCATCAGGCAAATCACAATAATGGGAATTACCACAAACAGAGTAAAAAACCCCGAGGAATAAATAGGGCTATAGCGCGCGCTGGTCGGCACCGGACGTGCAAAATGAGCAGTCGTGTCTGCAATCGGCGCTTCTTGTCCGGTGAGCAGCAACTGGATAAATTCATGGTTTAAGGCAATGCCAGATTCATCACTTAACAGGTAAGGGTTAAATTTTTGGCCGTAATGATTGGTAAAAAAATGCCGGATTCGGTTGTCCTCAAGAATATATTTCATTTGCCAGCGACTAAAGGCTGGTGCATCAATTTGCTCACAGGTTAGCTGCACAATATTGGTATGCCGTGAGTCTTTTGAAATTTTATGATAAAGCTTAAAGACCTGCTGGCGCTCACCTTCCAGACACTGAAAAAAATAGTTGTTGTCATAAAACAGCACGCCATGAATATGGCGTTTGGCATTAAAGTGACGGGCCTGATGCAAAATATCAATCAGGTCGCCCTGCACCACTGCTGAGCTGCCGGTGGCCATGCTGGCATAGGTAAGCCTGACGAGATCTGCCATGGTTTACCCCAGTACAAAATCATAGGATTCAGTTATAACGCATTCACTAGCTTCAGTAAATATCAATATGTATCAGGTAAGTTCTGGTAAATAGTTTAACTGCTACTTGTTTCGCCTAAATGTAAGTACCAGGTTGCAAAGCCATAAACATTTCCTGCTTCTAGCCGCATTTGAATTTGCTAATATTCCTAACAAGGTTGTTATACGACTCACTGGAAACGGAACTCCCATCATGCAATCTTTCCTGTCACGCCGCTCCGTCGTTCTGGCTTTGCTGTCTGCCCCGTTACTGCCGGGCTGTGCAAGTCTGCATTCTGGTTTTTCTACCGCTAACCGCAAACGCTCCCTATTAATGGACGACCCTGCTCAAGCACAGCAGCCCTCATTGCCACCAACAGCAGTGCAGCAATCGGTTATACAGCAAGTTAATGTATTTCTGTCCCAACTGGAAAAACAGGCACAGGGCAGGCTTGGGCTATCGGCCATGAATACTGCCAACCAGATGCGCATTGATTATCGGGCCAGCGAGCGTTTTCCATTGTGCAGTACGTTTAAACTGGTGGCTGTGGCTGCCATTTTGCAGCAAAGTATGCATAACTCCATCCTGTTGCAGCAGCATATTGATTTTACCTTTCAACAGGTTCAAGACTCCGGTTATGCCCCCATTACAGCGCAGCATGTGGATCGTGGCATGACAGTAAGTGAACTTTGTGCAGCCTGTATCAGCTATAGCGATAACGCAGCCGCCAACCTGTTGTTGCAAATTCTGGGTGGGCCAGCCGCCCTTACCCGGTTTGCCCGTAGTATCGGCGATCATAACTTCCGGCTGGATCGCTGGGAACCTGCGCTTAATACTGCCCTGCCCCAGGATGAGCGTGATACTTCTACTCCCGCAGCCATGACAGACACGCTGCAACGCCTGCTACTGGGCAATGTACTGGCACCCACCCAGCGTGAGTTGCTATTGTACTGGCTAAAAAACAATACCACGGGCAACGCTCGTATCCGGGCTGGTGTTCCTAATAGCTGGATCGTGGGTGATAAAACCGGAACCGGCGCTTATGGCACCAGTAATGATATTGGCATCGTGTGGCCAACCCAGCAGGCGCCTATCATTCTAGCCATTTACTTTACCTGCCCGGACAAAACCGCCAAGCCCAATGATGCCATTATTGCTTCAGCCAGCAAGATTGTTTGCCAGGCCTTGCGCTAAACTATCCAACTTAAAATCTTTCAGCTTACTTATAGGCTACCCGGTGATAGCCTGGATAAATCACATCATGCGGTAGGCTCTCAAATCCTAGATTAACAGGGATTAAAAAAACCGCCCGAAGGCGGTGAGGAATTAGGACAGCTGGGTTTGGCTGGCTTATTACTGCAAAAGCTTTGTCGACAGCATTTAACCCTTAAACAGTTAACATTGACTTTTGCATATTAGAATAGTTTTGCCACAAGCCGCTTAAAGTCTCAATAATTCAAAGACACATTAAATCCACGATTCAATCAGCACTTTGCATCAGCAGTAACAATATCAATGAATGGTATTCGCATTGGAATCCGTATCATTATAATGCTTTAAAAACCAGTACCAGTAAGCACGCTGTTCTTTGGGCAAGCGCTGAATCAATTTTGGATTGCTTAAATACAATTCCTTGTTTTGCTGGCAAATTACCGTGATATTTCTTTGAAAAGGGGTAACGGCAACTTTGCCGGCTTCGTCAATTGTTTTCATGATTCTAACCTGTTCTCATCTATGAAATCATGGATTGATTATAACAGTTACATTCACTTTGTAATGAAAGAATATGCAATACAGTGTTGGGTTTTTGCAGGAAACTCTCTATTGTTGGGCATTATCCGATAAATGGCTATTTTTTAACCATAGTTATGTTTGGCTCTTATCTTTTGCAGTTTTAACTAACCGCTTTAGTCAGCATTACGGGTATCTACTGTGGTAATGACCGACATGCCGGGGCGCAATTGCTCAAGGCGTTGCTGATTGGGGTCAATGGCAATACGCACAGCAATACGTTGCACCACTTTGGTAAAGTTACCTGAGGCATTGTCTGACTTGAGCACGCTGAACTCCGAGCCTGTGGCTGGCGCAATCTTGTCCACACGTCCAGTAAACTTTTGATGACCCAGGGCATCTAGCTTAAAGCTCACTCGCTGGCCGACCAGCATGCGTTCAATCTGGGTTTCCTTATAATTGACCACCAGCCACAACTGATCTGGGATCAAATAGAGCAATTGCGAGCCTGCTGCCACATATTGACCGAGCCGGGTATCCACTTCGCCCAGTTGTCCATCACGTGGTGCAATGATATCGGTATGCTGCTGGTCAATCAGGGTTTTTTCAAGCTGGGCTTGTGCTGCCCGGATTTGTGCTTCCATGCCGAAACGTCCCACCTGGGTTGATTTCAGGCTTTCCTGCGCTACTTGCAGATTGGCCTACGCCTGTTTCAGGTTAGCCAGATTGTTTTTTACTTCAGCACGGGCACGGTCACGTTCGGCCAGTGATACAGCTCCTTCACCCACCAGCTGGTTAATCCGCGCAAAGTTGGTCTGGGCCAGCTCATACTGGCTTTGTGCCTGTGCAACACATGCCTGGGCAGCATTGATATCTACCCGGCGCTGGGCAATGGTTTGCTCGACATTGGACAGGCTGTTACGGGCCTGCTCGACATTGGCCTGTGGCTGTGCCACGTTTTGTGCATAAGTGGTGGCATCAATGGTCATCAGTACCCGACCCTTTTTAATCTCGTCAAAATCCTTGACGCGCACACTGGTCACATAGCCATTTACCTGCGAGTACAAAATAGTGGTTTGCCCACGAATATAGCTATTGTTGGTGGTTTGCAATGCACTATTAAATGGCCACAGTTTCCACGACCATAAAATAATACCCACGCCAATCAGCAGCACCGCGACCATCATGGCCACTGTGGTTTTTTTGGGCTTGATGATTTTGGGCGGCTTTTGCTGTTCGGGCTGCGCTGCTTCCTGCTCCTCACTCAACTGCGGCTGCGCCGAAGATGGCTGGTTGGGATTGGCAGCATCAGTGGGAACTTCAATATTTTCCAGCGGATATTAAGGGTTAGTGGCTGCATTATTTTCAGGTAAATTTGTAGAATGATTTGGCTGTTGCAGACTGGATGGCGGCGTGTTGGGCTGGCTCATGGCATCATCCTTGGTTTGGCGTGGCAGTGGCAATCATGGCAGGTGCTGCGGCTTCAGCTTCCCGGCGCGCTAGCTGTCTGGCGCGCCAGATATTAAAAATACCCCAAAAGAAAAAAATCACCGCAATCATCCCATTAACTACAATCACATCACTAAACGCCCGCACCTGTGCTTCACGGCTGGCAATACGTGAAAACGTGGCTACCCCTTCAGCCTGGCGCAATACCGGATCGGTGAGCGTGGAAGCGTAAGCCTGTTGCTGTAGCTGCAATCGTCTGGCCACTTCAGGATTGGTTGGGTTAACGTGCTCCACAATCTGTGCCGAGTAGTCATGCTCACGATAACGCTGGTAAGTCCCAAAGAATGCCGAACCCAGCAGGCCACCAAAGCTCTGGGTTAGCGCGAACAGCAGCACAAAAGTCACCATGTAGTTGGAACCATGCTTGAGTGCCTGCATCACGCCAACCAGCAAAATTGGCCCCATGAATATGCCGGTTGCCATCACAGCACAAAACTGGCTCACAAACAGATTATGTGGCCGTACATCGCTGCTAATGTGGTAATTAATGGCACAGGCCACAATAATCAGTGCTTCGGCGGCAATCAGTTGAAGTAGCAAGGCATCAGGCCTAAAAGTCATGGCTGCCACGACAGTGCCTGTAATAATGCCCACAAAAATTACCGTGTAATACGACACCAGTTGCTCTGGCCCCATGCCCAGCGTGCGCAATACATTAATGGCTGCATAGTTTTGCTCAGACAATAAAAACCGGAGTGCCAATGCGCTCAGTGCAAAACGCAATGCAAAGCCTGAAGCCAGCCAGCGGGTATAAATCAGTGGACTGGCGCGGTGATGCTCAAAGAAAAATGCCAGCATCAGCAAGACAAAACCTGCAATCAGGGCATACGCTAGCCATGGGGCATCAAACTACCAGTGCAATGTGCCCTGTGCCAGCACCGCACAAATCAATGCTACAGCAAGCGCAACCAGTATAAACGTGACAAAATCCAGCCCTTCAAACACCCGGATACGGATACCCGGGGGCAGCTTGACCGTGACCACCATGGCCAGACAACATAATGTCAGACCCAGCTCAAAGGTATATAAAACCGTCCAGTCCCCAATACTGGTAAGAAACGGTGAGATGATGCAGGCCAGCGGCACACCCAGTTGCTGAAAGCCCAAGCCCATATATAAGCCTTTGGCCTTAATAAAGCTATTACTCAGCCCAGCCGTCAGTGCAATAAAGATACCAATGAAAAAATACACCAGCCGCATACGCCGCGAATGCTTGGGCATGGAAGGCGAACCCGGCAAGGTGGGGCGCTCTTCGGGTGTCTAGTCTGGAATAGGCTCCAGATACGGATAAGGTGGATTTGCCATGAACCGGCCTGAATCTTAAAAAAAGAACTTCATCAGGAAAATAAGAATTTTCCGGCAATGACCTGCAAGCAAACTAGATACTTAAGAAGAAATGACATGCCAATACAATAAACAATTGTTTATTTATCAGGTATTAAGCCAAATTCAGACCTGTTTATTTAGTGAGAAAGCGCATTAAAGACAATGAATTTTATTGCACATTGTAAGTTCTTGTTGAAACCACCCTAGCTGTTAGGTATTCCTAGCCTAGCGCATGTTAATTCCCTGAACAGGCACCGAGCTGCCAAAACCAGTAAACATATACATGCCCACTAAAATCAAAAGCGCAATCCCAATAATAAATACCGCATACTTGTAATTTAGTACATGACCACGTACGGCCTCACGGCCCAGCACTTCTTCGCGTTCGCCCGGCGTACTTTCATTATGATTAGCCAGAATATTCAAGAATGGTTCAATCAAATCCTCATCCAGCGCATACGGATTAAATTTTTCCCAGTTATTGCTTTCAAAAAACTCAATAATGGCGGGTTCCTGCAACACATATTTCATGTTCCAGCCCATAAAACGCATTTTAGTCACTGGCTGATAGGACAACAGCACCACTTCCTTGTGCCGTGGATCTTTTAGCAATTTTTCATACAGTATGTCGATGTCGAGCTTTCTGCCCTCGATACACTCAAAAAAGTAATTATTGCCATAAAAAAGCACCCCGCAAATGCCATGATTAGAATTATGCATTTGTGCTTCATTTAAAATGGCTAACAGATCCTGCCGGATGGTAGCAGGCTTGGAAGTGGTGCTACTGGCATAAGTCAGGCGAATATAGTTACTCATTGTAATGACTCCTTGCTATTATTATCGGTACTTGATACTAATGAGCGAATAAATAGCTTAAGCAAATCAGAGGTTAAGCATACACCTAATCCATCTAAGTACCTAATTATTATTAATTCTCACTTAATTCAAAGATTAAATTATTTAACCAATATTACCTAATTTAAGGTTAAACTAACTATCAATTTACTTAAGTGATTAAAAATAATAGGATTTAATTAAATACTGCTGAAATATTATATTGCAAATGCAATTATTATTTAATGAATTTAAATATAACCCAGACGATTTAAGCTCAATTTAATATTTCTTCACTTTAATAACTCTGCACTTATAGTCTTCATCCGTTAAGAGTTCAATGGAAATAGCAGACCGTGCCTATATCTAAACAAGAGTAAAAAATCTAAACAAGAGTAAAAACCCGGTTTGCAGAATTTAAAAAATAAAAAACCGCCTGGGTAGGCGGTAAAAAGTACATCAAGCTTCAACATTCAAAACTATAAAATTAAAAAAATTATGCAGCATCCGCTCTATGGTGTTTTAAAAACCAGTACCAATAAGCACGCTCTTGCTTGGGTAAGCGTTGTACCTGTTTAGGATTTTGCGCATAAAATGCTTTGTTTCTGTCACAAATGACGGAAATATTAAGGCCGGTTTCGGATTCGGCCGATTTGATCATTTGGGAAAGTGCTTCCATGAGCTTCGTACCGTGGTCAACTTTTAGACAAATTCTATACAACAAATTAGCGCCAATTGTGAATTTGGTCACATTTAATACGACTAAAGTTGTAAACAAATAATTAATCACAAGCCAAAACCCTGTAATGATGAGCAGAATATGTATTTTGCGCACTTACTGGCTAATAGACTCCCTGGGCTTTAACATTCCATCGGTGCATAATTAAAGAGCAGTAACAACTTGGCCTGAATATAGCAGCAGCCGTGTAAAACAAGTAGTTCGCATTACCAAACTTTTCAAAGAACTCATCACAACTGTAATGCAGGTAGTATTGCGTAACGGGATTTCATTATAAAACCAACTTATTTTTTAGTGATTTAAGTCACAATATTTTTTCCAATCCCTCTGCTATTGCCTACCTATGTTTTTTACCTTGAGTTTATGTCCGGATTGTGGCGCTGCCTTACCTCGACAGGCCAAGGTATGTCAGGTTTGCGGTTGCACCGACATTAAGGACTGGTCCAAGTTTTTTATGATCGCCAATGTAATTCTGCTGGGCATAGCCTTTTTGTTGATGCTAGTGTTTAGTTTCTAAGCGCCGATTCAGCTCAAGCTCGGCCTGAGAAGTCTTTTTACTGCGCTTATAAAAATACATTTGCTGGTCGGCCTGCCAAATGGCCTGCCGCAAGCCAAAGGAAGGATGACGCAAAGCAAACCCAATGGATGCACTCACCTGCGCCTCTGCCAAGGCCTGACCAATACGCTCAAACAGGCTCTCCGCCCCGGCATGATCCACTTCTATACTTAAAATCGAAAATTCATCACCGCCAAGCCGCGCCACCACATCACTCTTGCGCGCTACCTGACGCAAGGCTTCAGCCGCACGCTGAATCAACTGGTCACCTGCTGCATGGCCCTGAGTATCGTTGACTTCTTTTAGCCCATCCAGATCAATCACATAGACTGCCGACAAATTGCCATAACGCTGGCTACGCTCTTCTTCCAGTGCAATAAAGTGCTCCCAGCCACCCCGGTTATACAGCTGGGTGAGTTCATCTGTCATGGCCTTGGCTTGCAAGCGCTCAATCTGACGGGTCTGTTCAGTTTGCTTTAGCTCAATTTGCAAAATATGGTTCAGCAAGGCGGCCATGAATTCAATCAGGTCTTTTTCCTGGACTAAACTATCTGCTTGTGGATTGGGATCAATGGCACATAAGGTTCCAAACAGCTCGCCATCGCTCTTAACCAGAGGCTGGCCGATATAAGCCTGAATATTAACCTGCTTGGCAATCGGTGCTGCCGCATAAAGTTCAATGTCATTGGAACGCGGGGCAATACAGGGCGCATTGCCTTTTACCATGTGTGAACAAAATGAATCTGCCCAGCGAAAGACCTGACCGGGTTTAATATCGTAGCCATGGTCTTCAGTTTGCAGGACAATCCAGTCCTCACCTTCGGTACGGGTGATCATCCACAAGTCAAACCCCAGGCGTTGGTGCAAAAATTTCAGGATGGCCTGGCCTGCACTTTCAAAGCTGTTGAAATTCCACGATGTCATGCTGTAAACCCTATTATTGCTCTGGCTAGCTTACCTCATAAATAATTCAGTCATAAGCCTTTCTGTAGGTCAATCATCATGTTTTTTAATGCTTTTATAATAAAAAAGCTGTTTTATGCCGCATTGGTGCATTTAGCCAGATTTGGGGTCATACCTGTACCATGTCGTAGAATTGTTGCCATAGCTTCTGTCCTACCTGATCCAGTTGCTGCACATCCTGAATAAATTGGTGGCGAGCAGCTTCGTCAATAAATGGCGGTGGCAATAACGGATCTGCAGTGAGCAAGGGAATGGCTTCACGGCCCAGCAAGAGTGACTCACGCGCAGCCTGCTCTACATCACACTCATGGGCTTGTGCCAGCCAGGCCTGAATTTTCTGGCTAATATTGGCATAGGTATGATTAAGGCTTTCCCCATCCCATAAGATGGCAACTTTCTGGCTGCTGGCTGTATCCAGGTGGCTCACCCGGAACATATTGGCGTCCGGCTCGAGGCCATTTAAGATTAAGCGCTTAAAAGTTTCATCAAAGCTTTCTGCCAGATTATCAGGCCGGATAAACAGGCCAGTTTGTAGCTCACGAAAACCATGCTGACGCAAGGCACGCTCACGCCGCTTTAATGCGGTACGGTCTACCCGGCCCAGTGCGCCAGTAAACACAGCCAGATAATCGTGATTCCATGGCTTGGTGGCCTGAATACCCTGCTTGCGCTTAAGCATGTCTGTGGCCCATGCCTGCCACTGCTGGGTAAACTGGTACTTGCCCCGCGCGGATGACTCAATCATCCCGTCACTGGATAAACGGGTAACTGCCACCCGAATGCTGTTTTCGCTAAAGTCAAACAGGTTGGCTGCCAGTAACAGTTGCCGGATGGTAATTGGCGCGCCATCTGATCCCATGATTAAATCAATGATTAAATGACGGGCATTCATTTTTGCGTAAGTCATGGCAACCTGTATAATAAAAACGGATATCATTATATTGCATAAAATTTAACTTAATGAAATTTTATGTAATATAATGATATTTTTTAAAACTTCCTGTTCCTATTTTAATCGGTTATCCAGTGCGTTGCTGACCTGAAAAATTCAGGGAATGGCAATGGACTGATCACGGTGGCTCAGGTAATCCGTCGTGCGCCTGATCCACTGCTCGGTTTCATGGTCCAGTGCTTCAAGTCGGTCAGTCAGCTTTCGGCTATAAATACAGGCTAAGAAAAGAAGCCCCTCTAAAAAACCAGCAGGAGCCAATAAAAAATTATGCTTTTAATCGTTCGATTCTTTTTAGGAAATATAAAAATAAAAAGGTCTATTAAAATAAGGGATTGCTAACTACAAAGCCCTGTTTTATGACACATGAGTATTGCCTCCAACAGCGGCCAAGTGCCATTAAACACCAGATGATCATCACGCGCATTGGAGAGCATGCCATCAAGCATATTCACCAATAAACTACCCAGCACCTCAGGCTGCTTGACCTCAAATTCAACCAGCTGCTGCTTGATCAAATTAAATTGCCATTTTTTATGCTGGTCAATAATCTCAAAAATGCTGCCGTCTTCTGGCAAGAAAGTGCCGGCTGCCTTATGAAACAGGCTACCGTTAAAACTGTCAGTTTGCACAAACTCATAATGCCACTTATAAATGGCCTGTAATTTTTGTAAAGGATCTAAGGTGTTGCTCTTCACCAGAAGGGTATTGAGTGAATTCTGGATGGTCAGGCTTTCCAGCTTTAGGCATTCCTCAATCAAACGAATCTTGGTAGGAAAATACTTATAAAACGTCATTTTGGCTGTATTTGACTCTGCAACGATTCTATCAACCCCGACATTGCTAAAGCCTTCACGATGAAAAAGCGACAACGCCGTTTTTAAAACATGTGTTCTTTTTACTGTCATACCAAACTTAAGATAAACCTGAAAATAGTCAAAAAAATGCCCAGTAATAACCGTAGCATTTGCCAATACAGATTTTGCCGGCATAAAAATCCAGCAGTTTACCTGTGCGCTAAAAGTTGTCTGGCAAAAGCTGTCTAATAAAAAATGCCTGATAAAAACTTGCCTGAGAGATGCCGAGGCAATCAAAAAACAGGCGTGGAAGGGTCTTATATTGGGCAATGCCCTATTGGCCAAACGTTAAGCATTACCCATTTGAATAGGTTTTTTGCAACCTGGCGCCCAGTATTACCCTTTAGTCAAATGCAACTTTATTCAACCCGCTACAGTGGAGTAAGCTTGACAAAACTGCCAGCAAATATGAACAGTCATTAATGACAATCTTATGGCGGATCGCGACATAAGGACAAAGCCATGGAAATAGGTATTGTTGTTTATCCTGCTGCACACTTGCCCTCGGTATGGGGACTCACTGACCTGCTAAAATATGCCAGTAACTTTGTGGTGGCGCGACAGTTCCCCGATTTAAGAATTAGTCACTGGAAAGAACAGGATGGTCAGATCATCAAGGTCTTTGATACCCATCCTGATGCTAACGATAATGCAGTGAATCTAGTAGTGATTCCGCCCAGTTTTGAGCCTCCTATTTCCAGACAGGATGCGCGGGCTTATTCAGCATGGCTTAACCGGCTTTATGACAATGGCGCCATTCTTTGTGCCATCTGTTCAGGCATTTTTACCCTGCTGGAAACCGGGCTTCTGGACGGTCGTACCGTGACAGCGCACTGGATGCACAGTGAAGCCATTCAGCAAAACTATCCCACCGTCACGCTGGATAACAGAAAGCTAATTGTAGATGACAATGAAATTATCACGCTGGCAGGGCTTTTATCATGGATGGATCTGGGGCTAAAGATTGTTGAAAAAGCCTACGATGGCGCAACCATGCGCGAATTTGCAAAATACCTGCTGGTTGACCCGCCGTCACGTGAGCAATCCTATTATCATGCCTTTTCACCAAAGTTTGATCATGGCGATGTGACCATTGTTAAAGTCCAGCACTGGTTACAGGGCAATTATCAACAGAAAATTACGCTTGAAGTGCTGGCTCAGCATATTGCGCTGGAAAAAAGAACCCTGTTACGGCGCTTTAAAAAAGCCACCGGCATGACCGTGATTGAATATTGCCAGAACCTGAGAATTCAAAAGGCACAAGAGTTGCTGGAAACCACCAGTTTAAGTTTTGAGGCCATTTCCTGGCAGGTGGGCTATCAGGACAGCTCATCGTTTAACAAGATTTTTACCAAAGTCATTGGGCTTACTTCCACAGAGTATCGCAAGCGCTTTAAAAGTTAATCTGCTGTCATTGCTAAACCCTGATTGCCCCAATAGCCGCTTGACTCGGCGTGAATCGTGGATTAGATATAATCAAGGCCAACCCCTACCGCATGGCTGTTATGATGGTGTTATGGGTGCACACTCCATAAACGATGCAATACGATTTTAAGCTATAGATCAGCAGTAAAAAATTTTGCTGATTGCTGCAATATCTCCAAATTTTATTCAATGAATACAAGAAAGGACTCTATCGTGACCTCACTAACTCCCCAGGTACACTTTGCCACTGAACCCGAACTGGATCAGGCTATTCTGGAACTAAAATCCGGTGCAGCCAAATGGGCAAGCCTTGATCTGCAACAGCGGATTGAGCTGCTTAAAGCCACTCATGCCAGTATTGTAACAGTGGATGAAGCATGGGCGCTTGCTGCCATTGCCGCCAAGGGAACACCCGCAGGCCCGCTTGAAGGTGAAGAGTGGATGTCTGGTCCATACGCCACGCTGGCAGGTTTTGCATCCACAATTGAAAGTCTGGAAAAAATGGCTCACGGCCAGTCACCCCTAAACGGCATCAAGGCAGGAAGCGCGCCGGGCAACCGGGTAAAATTCCAGATGCTGCCAAGCAACCTGTATGAATACAACCTGTTTCATGGCTTCCGTGCAGAGTTATGGATGGAACCGGGTATTTCCGAAGCCGAAGCACGGGCCAGTGCCGGACTGGGGGCAAAGCGGCCGGGTGAAAATGGCGGGGTTGGACTGGTGCTTGGTGCAGGAAACATTAGTGCGATTGCACCGCTGGATGCCCTGTATGAACTGGTTGCCTATAACCGCGTAAGTATCATCAAACTCAATCCCACCTTTGGTACGCTCATCACTATTTATCAACAGGCATTTGCGCCATTAATTGCGGCTGGGTTACTCAGGCTGGTTAATGGTGGAGCCGAAGTGGGCACTTATTTAACCAGTCATCCAGACATTGCGCATGTGCATATTACGGGTAGTGGTGTTACCCATGACATGATTGTCTGGGGGTCTACCCACGATAAAACCGGCACGCCAAAGCTGATCAAGCCAATTACCAGTGAACTAGGCGGGGTTTCCCCAATTATCGTCATTCCCGGCAATTGGTCGAAGGAAGACCTGAGATTTCAGGCCGAACACGTTGCAACCCAGCGCCTGCATAACGGGGGGCATAACTGCATTGCTGGCCAGGCGCTAATTCTAAGTCAGGACTGGCCACAGCGCGCTGAATTTCTGGCAGAGTTACGTGCGGTACTAAATGAAGTTCCTGCCAGAACCGCATGGTATCCAGGTTCAGACAAAAAAATTAGCCTTGCTACTGCAACTTACCCACAAGCCGAAACCATCAATGGCAGAATGCTGATTGAGGTGAATCAACATACGGCGCAGGATTTATTCAATACCGAGTATTTTGCCCCAGTACTTGGCCACACCAGCCTGCCCGGCACAGGCCTTAGCTTTTTCCGTGCGGCAATCGAGTTTGCCAATACGCAGCTTGATGGTAGCTTGGGAGCCAGCATTATTGTTGCACCCGCCGACCATAAAAGTATGGGTAAGGCCTTTGATGAGGCACTGGTTGAGCTGCGTTATGGCACCATTGGCGTGAATGTCTGGAGTGCCATTGGTTTTCTGTTGCCTACGCTGGCCTGGGGGGCATTTAAAGGCAATAGCCTTGACCGTGTGGGTAGTGGCATTGGCGTGGTGCATAATTCTCATCTGGTGGAACGCCCCGAACGCAATGTGATCTGGGGGCCGTTTAGACCGTTTCCCCGCTCGGTGTTTCATGGTGAATTTGCACTTTCCCCCAAACCCGCCTGGTTTATTACGGCGCGCTCTGCCGCCTCTACTGCCAAAAAACTGACTGCATTTACCGCCAAACCAAGCTGGCTTAAAATGCCTGCAATCTTTATGGCTGCCTTTCGCGCCTGATCCTGAATGGCTCAATCAACCCTAAATTAAGACGACAAAAGCGTTAACTTTAGGGTTGATTTTAAATTTCCCGCCATAACTCTCAATCCCATACTTGATTGTTTTTAATAATTTTTTACCAAAATTAAATCCTCGTGTTTTGTTTACAAAAAATAGCTATCCCAAAAAATCACTATAAATATCCAAAATAAATATTTCTCATTATTTTTAAAAAAAAGCACTATCTGGCCAAGTTGTTATAACAAGTTACTGCTTGCCAGGAAGCATGTATGAACCAGCCAATTGCCCGTAGCGCCAGCAAACCTCTGTACAACCAGATTCGTGATGAGTTGCTGCAAAAAATCACCAATGGCACTTATCCGGCCAACAGCCAGATTCCTTCGGAAAATGAACTGCGGGAACTGTTTCAGGTGAGCCGCATTACGCTAACCCAGCTCCAGCAGGAAGGGTTTATTTTCAAGGTGCATGGCAAGGGCTCTTTTGTGAGCAAGCCAAAGGCTTTCCAAAATGTGACCCATTTGCAAGGCTTTGCGGAGGCCCTGAGCACACTGGGTCATGAAGTTATTAACGATGTCCGGCAGTTTGACTTTGTGACTGCACCCATTGATGTGGCAGCAAAACTGCAATTGCCCGTAGGTAGTACGGTTACCGTGATCAAGCGGATACGCCGGGTTAACCAGCAGCCGGTTTCCTTTGAAATCACCTATTTGCCGGAAAGTCTGGGACATGAACTGCAACAGGTGAATCTGGTCACCACCGATATTTTTCTGGCACTGGAAGAGGTATGTCAAACGCAGCTTACCGTTGGTTGCCAATGATGCGCTGACTCACCAGCCGATTAAAACTGTCAATCAGCGTTGAAAATTGACCACTAAACAGCGTGCAAATTTGACCAGCTATTTTGAGGTTTTCTTTCTCTGCTTATAACGCTAGGAATCATTGCCAGTTTCAAGGATGTCACAATGGTGGGTAATTCTATCGAGTAATGCAGTGGTCATTTTAGCATCGCCAAATACTGACACCCACTCTCCAAATGACAGGTTAGTCGTAATGATCAGTGAGGTCTTTTCGTATAAATGACCAATTAAGTCAAACAGCAACGCGCGCCCCGACGCTGGAAATGGCAAATAGCCCAGTTCATCTAAAATTACAGCATCGACCTGGGATAGCTGCTTTGCCAGTGCTCCAGCTTTACCATCCCGTTTCTCCCGTTCCAGCAAATTAACCAGATCAACGGTATTGTAGAAACGTACTCGCTTGCCTTGCTGGATTGTACTCACCCCTAATGCTGTTGCAAGGTGCGTTTTTC
>NZ_SNTY01000004.1 GCF_004377485.1 Alkanindiges illinoisensis | reverse complement strand
AAACAAGGGCGAAATCAAACCTACTCCGACGCAGCCATCCAATGCTGCTTAATGATTAAATCCTTATTCCGTCTGTCTTTACGTATGGTCACTGGCTTTGTGCAAAGTCTGATTAAACTTTGCGGATGAGCAGCCCCGAATATCAGTGATATTCGTACACCACGCTTTGTAGAAGACAAAAGCATATTGATATTGTAATCAGCTACCAAAAAAGTAGCGATGGGCTGCATCTACTCATGGACTCTACAGGCATGAAGTTTCTAGGTGAGGGCGAATGGAAACGCAAGAAACATGGACCTGAATATCGTCGCCAATGGCGTAAACTTCATATTGGTATAGATGCTAAAACCCTACAAATACGAGCAGTTCAGCTTACAACCAATAATGTCAGTGATTCACAGGTGCTTGGTGATTTACTTAATCAGATTCCACAAGATGAGCGGATTGACTCTGTTTATACCGATGGAGCTTATGACACCAAGCAATGCCGTCAGGTCATTGCAGATCGGCAAG
>NZ_SNTY01000005.1 GCF_004377485.1 Alkanindiges illinoisensis | reverse complement strand
ATTACCGATTGATTTTAAAATCACTGGGGGTGACGTCCACGACAGTCAAGTTGCAAAACAACTGATTGATACTGTAGGCGAGGCAACTTATCTCATTGCTGACAAGGGGTATGATGCTGAGCACATTAGAATATGTGCCCAGAACAAGGATATGATTCCCATCATTCCAATGAGATCAAATAGTAAGAGATCGAATAAGGAGTTTGATAAATATCTATATCAATTAAGACATTTAGTTGAAAATGCTTTTGCGAGACTAAAACATTTCCGTGCTATTGCAACCCGATTTGATAAGCTTGCACGAAATTATCAGTCTATGATTTACATTGCTTGCATGTTGATTTGGTGTAAAGCCAAATGAGGACACGCCCTAACATCTTTTAGCGTATCGAAAATTTTTAACTCTCCCGGCTGCAAATTCTCCAGCAAAAATGGCCCTATCTTGCTTCGAATCAGGCGCAAGGTCGGTAAGCCTACGGCGGCAGTCATACGTCTGACCTGACGGTTTTTACCTTCACAAATCTGAATTTCAAGCCATGTGGTCGGAATGGCGGCGCGAAAGCGGATAGGGGGATTGCGTGGCCATAAAAAATCCGGTTCATCAATGACTCTTGCTTTGGCAGGCAGGGTAAGCCCATCTTTTAACACCACACCCTGCTGGAGCTGCTGCAAAGCTGCATCAGTTGGCGTTCCTTCCACCTGTACCAAATAGGTTTTATATTGCCGCGCCCGCGGATGAACTAGTTGCTGGTTAATCTGGCCGTCATCTGTTAATAGCAATAAGCCTTCAGAGTCATAATCAAGACGCCCGGCCACCCGTAAATTTTTATTATGAATAAACTGTGCAAGAGTAATACGCTCGTCATCAGTACGGAACTGGGTAAGTACATTGAAAGGTTTGTTAAACAGGACAATCTGGGCCATTTTGATCCGGAAAATGAAGTTCTGGTGTAAAAACAACGTGTTTCAGGGTGTTTTATCACGCAGGAAAATATAGATATTTGTTTTTTAAATCACAAAAACATGCAGAAATGTTTAACATATAGTACATGTAGATGCGCAACAAAACATGTTAGTTTTTACATTTGAAAGAGTTTAATCACTAGAAAAAGGGAGCACCTGTACAATGGGTTATCAGAAGATCGTGGTTCCTGCAGATGGCGACAAAATCACCGTAAATGCAGACCTGTCACTGAACGTCCCCAATCATCCAATCATTCCGTTTATTGAAGGTGATGGTATCGGTGTTGATATTACACCGGTGATGATTAAGGTTGTTGATGCCGCAGTTCAACAGGCATACAGCGGAAAGCGATCTATCGTATGGATGGAAGTTTATTGTGGCGAGAAGGCTGACCGTATTTATGGCAGTTACATGCCGGAAGAAACCTTTGAAGCCCTGCGCGAATTTGTGGTTTCCATCAAAGGCCCGCTGACTACCCCGGTTGGTGGTGGCATCCGTTCCCTGAACGTGGCACTGCGCCAGGAACTTGATTTATACGTGTGTGTTCGTCCAGTGCGCTGGTTCAAGGGTGTACCTAGCCCGGTTCATCATCCTGAATTGACTGACATGGTTATTTTCCGTGAAAACTCGGAAGATATTTATGCCGGTATTGAATGGAAAGCCGGTTCACCAGAAGCCATCAAGGTCATCAAATTCCTTAA
Source organism: Alkanindiges illinoisensis (assembly GCF_004377485.1). Classification (GTDB taxonomy): domain Bacteria; phylum Pseudomonadota; class Gammaproteobacteria; order Pseudomonadales; family Moraxellaceae; genus Alkanindiges; species Alkanindiges illinoisensis_A. Next base: position 96,599 of record NZ_SNTY01000005.1, on the reverse strand, counting down.
AGAGGAAATGGGCGTAACCAAAATCCGCTTTGATGAAAATTGCGGTATTGGTGTGAAACCAGTGTCCAAAGAAGGTACTCAACGTCTGGTGCGTAAAGCCATTCAGTTTGCGATTGATAATGACAAGCCTTCTGTGACGCTGGTGCACAAGGGCAACATCATGAAGTATACCGAAGGCGCGTTCAAAGAGTGGGGCTACGAGCTGGCCATGGAGCGCTTTGGTGGGGAGCTGCTGGAGGGTGGCCCGTGGGTTAAAATCAAGAATCCGAAAACTGGCAAGGACATTATCATTAAGGATGTGATTGCAGATGCATTCCTGCAACAAATCCTGATGCGCCCAGCAGATTATTCAGTCATTGCAACCCTGAACCTGAACGGTGATTATATTTCTGATGCGCTGGCAGCCGAAGTGGGCGGTATTGGTATTGCTCCGGGAGCCAACATTGGTGGTGCAATTGCCGTTTATGAAGCAACACACGGTACAGCACCAAAATATGCAGGCCAGGATAAGGTAAACCCGGGTTCCATTATCCTGTCGGCAGAAATGATGCTGCGTGATATGGGCTGGACCGAAGCCGCTGACCTGATTATCAAGGGTATTGCCGGTGCGATTGAAGCCAAAACAGTCACCTATGACTTTGAGCGTTTAATGCCGGATGCAACCTTGCTACGCTGCTCCGAGTTTGGTGATGCAATTATCCATAATATGGAAGATTAATACTTCCAGTTAGTGATAGTAAATAAAAAAACCCTCAGTTAGATGATTGGCTGAGGGTTTTTTATGGCTTTGCGTTTAACCCAAACTGTAAAACTGCCTTGAATAAAGGCTATTTACCTTTTTGATAACTGGAAAAATTGCTAATAAACTCATCTAGATTATCTTCCAGCATTGATTGGTATTGCTGGACAAAATATTGCACCAGTTCCTGCCGGTTCGCCTGCATGAGTTCGCTATTTTCAAAGCCAGAAGCACTGACCCAACTATTAAAGCGTGCTGCGGCAAATAAAAAGGAAGCACTGACTTTGCCTTTATCTACCTGATTGCACTGCTGGTTGGCTATATGAATCAGGGCATCTACACGATCATAAAAATCATTGGGTTTGATTTCATTGCCAGCATCTGGATTCTTTATATCAGTCATTGCATCAATAATTTATTAACCATGGAAGTTCTATTTTGAGCCAACGTTTACTGGAATTCCATCACATTCATCACCAATCGCATCTTTACATTTTATGGGCGCGCTTCAATACTTGAACGATCAGTTTTAAGGGGTGTTCAGGGTGCAGCACAAGCAGTTAAATCAATATGCTAATGATCAAACTCAGGCGTATCAGGTGCGCTACTTAAAATCTGTAGATGAAGCAGCACTGCTATTTGGTACTGTGGCACCAGCCCAGCCATTTTTGCAACTGGCCTTTTGGCAAGCGCTTGAACAGCAGCATGCCATTGGCCTGCATACGGGCTGGCAGATTTCCCATATTTTGCTGGAAGATGCAGGGCACCCGGTGGCTTTCTTGCCCCTGTTTATTAAAACCCATCATCGTGGCGAGTATGTATTTGACCACTCCTGGGCAGATGCCTATGCACGACATGGCTTAAATTATTATCCACGGCTGGTTAGCAGTGTGCCTTTTACCCCGGTTACTGGCCAGCGCTTGTTACTGGCCGAGGGTTATCATATTGAAGAAGTCTGGCCCACTGTTTTTGACGCCATACAGGCGATTGCCACACAACAGCAGGCGTCGTCATGGCATGGTTTATTTATAGACCAGCCTCTGCTGGATTTCTTCCAAACACAATCTAACGTGGCTATTCGCTATCATTGCCAATTTTTATGGCGAAATGAATGCTATGGGCAATTTGATGATTTTTTAGCTGCTTTAACTGCCAAAAAACGTAAAAGCATTAAGGTTGAGCGTCAGAAAATTATCCAGCAGGGAATTACCGTACAATGGATTGAAGGTGCTGATATTTGTGACGAAGACATCAATTTTTTCTACCAGTGTTATGCCAATACCTATTATGTGCGTGGTCAGCATCCTTATTTAAGCCGTGAATTTTTTGGGCAACTGGTAACGCAGATGCCCAAGCAGATACTACTGATCAAAGCCAGCCGTGATGAGCAAGGAATTGCTGCGGCGCTGTTCTTTAAGGATGAACAGACCCTGTATGGACGCTACTGGGGTGCAGTAGAGCAGGTAGATTGCCTGCATTTTGAGGTATGCTACTATCAGGGAATTGAGTACGCCATTACACAGCAATTACAGTTTTTTGATCCGGGCACACAGGGTGAGCATAAACTGATTCGCGGTTTTGCACCTATATATACCTATTCGGTACACTGGCTAGCGCGCCCTGAATTTATGCAGGCAGTGCAGAACTATTGTGTGCAGGAAAAAGAGTATATTGATAACTAATATCAGGCCGCACTCGCCAGTACACCCTTTAAACAGACTTGATAGATCACAAGTTGTACTATCGGGAGTTAAAGCCAGCCGCTTGCGTATTTTAAAGCCAGTTTATTAACTGAGATTGAGTTCAGTCAGATATGAGCCGTAAAGACTGTCTGTTTAAAGACAGCCCGGGCAGTACAGTGAAGGAGTATAGTAATGAATCAAGCCGTCTCAACCAAAGAATCATCAAGTCAGCCATTAGCCATGCCAATTCGCAATTATGGCGAGTTTTACCGGTTTTACCTGACTGAACATAGCAATGTGATGAGCCGCCGCTTGCACGCGCTAGGCAGTATTGCCGGTTTATACGGGATTTATAAGACCATTAAAACAGGCCGCAAGCGTTATTTGCTAAGAGGGATTGTGACCGGCTATGCCTGTGCTTGGGTTGGGCATTTTTTCTTTGAAAAAAACAAGCCAGCCTCTTTTAAACAGCCCTTATACAGTTTTGTGTCTGACTGGCGCATGCTCAGTGACGTGTGCCGTGGCCGGGTTAGCCTGCGTCACCAGAGGTATGACAAGGTAAATTGAGTAGTAACATAGGTACTACTACTGCCGTTTAGCCTGATTATTTTTAAAAAACGGACTATTGCCTGGGGTAGTAGTCCGTTTTTTCTTATAGATATAAAAGTGCGTTATCCAGCTATTTTTTATGGCATTATAGGAAAACCGATTACACAATAAGAGAAGGAGATTCATACAATGTGGGGATGGATTATTTTTCTGGCCATCATCTTGGGTGGCGTATTTTACATTATTGGTTTGTTTAACGGACTGGTTGCCAAACGCAATGCGGCCCGTAATGGTTTTTCCCAGATTGATGTGCAGTTACAGCGCCGCCATGACCTGATTCCCAATCTGGTGGAAGCCACCCGTGCTTATATGAGTCATGAAAAAGATACGCTGGAACGGGTGATTGCGGCGCGTGATGCTGCGGTACAGGCGCAGCGTAATCTGGCTGCCAGTGGTACTTATCAATCGCCTGAACTGGTTGAAAAACTGGGACTGGCCGAGCAACGCCTAGGCAACAGTCTTGCGCAATTCACTGCGGTGATGGAACAGTATCCTGAGCTTAAAGCTGACAGCGTGGTCAAGGAATTGATGGAAGAACTGGGTAGTACTGAAAACCGGGTGGGTTTTGCACGGCAGGCCTATAATGATCAGGTGATGTTTTACAACAATGCCTGTGAGATGTTTCCCAGTAATTTTATTGCCGGTGGATTTAGCTTTAAGCCAATGAAGCTGCTGGTACTGGATGACCCTAAAACCGTACGTACCGCACCGCGCATCAGTTTATAGGTTGTTGTTAACTGTTAGATTAAGGCTATTAAACTGGACTATTAAACAACACGAACAGGAATAATAACGTGGACTTCTGGGGCAGGCAGGAACAGGCAAAGCGCTACACACTGATATTGCTAATATTGTTTATGTTGGCAGTGGGCTTTACCATTTTTGTCATGAACCTGCTGGTTGGCATGGTGCTATATCCCTTTGAACAATCTGGCTCATTGATTATGCATTCACTCACACCCATGATTATTACCGGTATGCTAGTAGTAATTCTGGGCGGTTCACTCTGGGAAGCTTATCGCTTACGCGAGGGCGGACGGGCATTGGCCAGCCGTCTGGGGGCGCGCCGTATCCAGTTTGAAACCACAGTGCCTGAAGAACGCATGCTTAAAAATGTGGTTGAGGAAATGTCGGTAGCGTCCAGTGTGCCCATGCCAGCGCTCTATGTACTGGATGATGAGCTGGGCGTGAATGCCTTTGTGGCGGGTTACCGCGCGATGGACATGGCGTTGGTAGTCACCTGGGGCATGCTACAGACGCTGGATCGCCATGAGCTACAGGGCGTAATTGCCCATGAATATAGCCATATCCGGCATGGTGATACCCAGCTTAATCTACGCCTGGTGGCTTGGGTTGCCGGACTGCTTACAGTAAGCCAGCTGGGAAGCTGGATTGCCCAGACCGGGTTTTCCCTGCAACGGCATGTCCAACGCAACCGACATGCGGATGCGCTATTTATTGCGATTGGTGGGCTGGTCTGGCTGGTTGGTAGTTTGGGCGTACTGATGGCCCGTTTGCTCAAGTTTGCCATTTTACGCCAGCGTGAGTTTCTGGCTGATGCTTCCAGCATGCAGTTTACCCGCACCAATGGCGTGCTTCAGGCCTTGCTAAGAATTCGTACCCATCATATTGGCACCCAGTTACATGGGGTTTATACCGAATCCATTAGCCATTTTTGTTTTGGTCAAGCGCTGCATAGCAATAGCCTGTTTGCCACGCACCCTGAGCTTGATCAGCGAATTTGTGAGATTAGTCCAGCGGCATTACGGCGCGCCAAGGTGCAGGAGCGTATTCTGGCACGCAAGCAGGTGGACCAGATTGAAGCAGAAATGGCGGTACAAAAAGAAGTGCTGTCACTGGAGCAGAAACAGGAAGTTGCGCCGATTGAGTGGCATCCGCCATTACCGCTCCCGACAGTTCGCCTGCATCCGGTGACGGTAAATATCAAGGATGCTATCAAGCCCTTAAATCCGCAGATGCGTCAGAATGCCGCACGGCCCGATGTAATCAAGCGGGCACTGAGTACCTCAGCAGGTTGCCGTGAATTGCTGGCAGCCATTTTAGCGTTACGACAGCAGATTGCCTGTGAGCCGGAAAAGCAGCAGGTGAGCCGTGCCATTGTTGAGGCGTTGGCCAGACTTGATCCGCGCTTGTATACCAGTATTTTTTTGCAAGGAGTGGATGCGCTGGGCGAATTACCCGCTAGTGCAGCACGACAGTTCTTGTCACGTTTGGCTGATATTATCCAGCTTGATGGACATATTGGCTTACTGGATGTGCTATTGCTGGAGCGTGTTAAAGCCAAGCTCAATCAGTTACCACCTATAGTGCCGGTTTCGCTGGATCATTGTGGCCCAGCCATTACTTTCCTGGTAGAGGCACTGTTGCATGTACAAAAGCTGAAACCTGAACAAATTGCACAGGCCCGTTTGCGGGTTTTACGAACAATTTTGTCAGCGCGGCAATTTGAAGCCGCACAAAAGAAACGGATCACTGGTGACCCGGTTAATCTTGGACAGGTGTTGCATCAGCTGGCAGGCCTGCTCAAGCGTGAGCGTATGAATATTCTGGCAGCCGCCGAAACCTGTTTATGGTCAGACACGGTGATTAGTCAGGAAGAACAGGATGTGCTGGATCTGCTTTACTGGCGAATGGGATTTGAAGCCAAAACGCTGGCTGATTATACCGCCAGAAAAATTGCGCTTGAGATCAGCTCCTAAATCAGGGAGTCGTCACGATTCAACCTTGAATTTTTAAGCTTAACCCTGCAAATCAATATACAATAAGCATCTTTTTTAAGTTGCGATGTTGCTGCGTTAGCCACATCCCATGCGTTTTTGATCAATAAGGACAGGTAGCCATGACTAGCAACCGTTTAATCATATTTGATACCACTTTGCGTGACGGGGAACAAAGTCCCGGTGCTGCCATGACCAAGGAAGAAAAACTCCGGGTCGCACGGCAACTGGAGCGTCTGGGTGTTGATGTGATTGAAGCCGGTTTTGCCGCAGCCAGTCCTGGTGACTTTGATGCCATTTCAAGCATTGCCAGCATTATCAAAGACTCCACCATTTGCTCGCTGGCACGTGCCAATGAAAAAGACATCCGCCGTGCTGGTGAAGCCATTAAAGCTGCCAATCGTGGGCGTGTGCATACCTTTATTGCGACCAGTCCCATTCATATGCAGTATAAATTGCGGATGAGTGAGGATCAGGTGATTGAAGCAGCGGTTAAGGCCATTAAGATTGCACGTGAATACACCGATGATGTGGAATTTTCTGCCGAAGATGCGATTCGCTCAGAAGTGCCATTTCTGGTGCGGATTTTTGATGAAGTAATCAAGGCGGGTGCTAAAACCATTAATGTGCCCGATACAGTGGGTTATTCCACGCCTGAGCTGATTTATGAGCGTTTCAAAACCTTGCTGGAACAAGTGCCCAATTCGGATCAGGTAATTTGGTCGGCGCACTGCCACAATGATCTGGGTATGGCCGTCGCCAACTCGCTGGCAGCTGTGCGTGGCGGGGCGCGACAGGTGGAATGTACCATCAACGGGCTGGGCGAGCGGGCAGGCAATGCCGCGCTGGAAGAAATTGTCATGGCCACCCGCGTGCGCCGTGATATTTATGATGTCACCACCAATATTCGTACCGAGGAAATTGTGCCCAGTTCACGTCTGGTGTCGACCATTACCGGTTATGTGGTGCAGCCCAATAAAGCCATTGTCGGTGCCAATGCCTTTGCGCATGAATCGGGCATTCATCAGGACGGTATTTTAAAACACCGTGAAACCTATGAAATTATGCGTGCTGAAGATGTGGGCTGGAAAACCAACAAGCTGACGCTGGGCAAGCTGTCTGGCCGTGCTGCATTCCGTGCCCGTCTGGATGAGTTGGGCATTGGCATCGAGTCTGATGAGCACCTGAATGAACTGTTTGCACGCTTCAAGGATTTGGCTGATCGTAAGAGCGAAATTTTTGATGAAGATTTACATGCGCTGGTTGCAGGCCATCAGGGTTCGGATGTTATCAAGCGTTTTGAACTGGTAGAGCTGGAAGTGACTAGTAAAACTGGCCAGACTCCGCGTGCGCATCTGGTGCTTAAAATTGATGGCAAGGACATGCCGGTCAGCCAGAGCGGTTCTGGCCCGGTGGATGCAACTTTCAAGGCCATTGAAGTACTGGCAAAATCCGGCTCCAGCCTTGAGCTGTATCAGGTGAATGCCATTACCAGCGGCACGGACAGTCAGGGTGAAGTAGCTGTGCGCTTAAATCAAAACGGACGCATCGTTACAGGTCAGGGTGCTGATACGGATATTGTAATCGCCAGTGCCAAGGCTTATCTGGATGCGTTGAACTGGCTAACCACCGAAGGCAAGGCCAACCCGCAAACCGAAGAAGTAATGTAAATGCATGACGCCCGGCAGCGAGCTATTTTATCGGCGCTTGGCATCCGTCAATGGGTGCCCCGGGCTGTTGCAACAAAATCTGCATCTGCGCCAACGGTACAATTATGGCGTCACGCAAACGATGAATATGAATTAGCACCTAATAATGCTGAAGTAGCTGTAGCAAATTCTCTGCTTAATGAAGCTGCCAGCCATTCTAATCAGTTTGAAAACCCTGCTGACACTAATGCCACATCCAGAGTTAGTCAAGCCCCAGCAAATCTGGATCATCATTCTGAAGCAGTGCAGGCGGCAGTATTGCAGTCTGAGCTGGTGGCCAAGAGTAATGCTGATCAGGTTGATCAGCTCACTGAAAATAATGCTATAGAGGATATTAGTCATTTTGAAGCAGAATCTGCTGCTACGATGAACCTGCATAGTTTTCGCTTGCAGGCTTGTGAAATTAACCAGTGGATTGTGTTGGTGAACGAAGCAGATTTACAAAACCCGCAGTTAAGTACATTATGGAAAAATATCCTGCTGGCATTCCGTCAGCCGGAGCTTAGCCATTTTTCATGGCCTTTGTCTGAAGGGCAACGCTGGCAGCGTATGACAGGTTCCAAAGCTGCCTTGAATGGGTTCTTGTTCCGGCTGGGTTTGGACAAGCGCGTGGGTATCATGAGTGAACTGGCTGATGAGGTTTGTCCTGACCGGATTGAGCGCTTGCCACATTTATCGGAGCTGATTGAAGCACCACTCAAAAAACGGTTGCTGTGGCAACTCTTAAAGGAAAAATAGCCACATAGAGCTTATTTTTAAAAAGTTAGCACTTAACCCCTTTCATACCAGCCTTTGCTTTGATTAACAACACGTACCACCAATAGCATGATGGGAACCTCAATCAGTACGCCAACCACAGTGGCCAATGCTGCACCAGAGTGAAAGCCAAATAGACTAATGGCAGCCGCAACGGCCAGCTCAAAAAAGTTGGAAGCGCCAATCAGGGCTGATGGGCAGGCGATATTATGTTTTTCACCCACAGCGCGGTTGAGCCAGTAAGCCAGTGATGAATTAAAAATCACCTGAATCAGGATGGGAACGGCCAGCAAGGCAATGACCAGCGGTTGCTCAAGAATGGCCTGACCCTGAAAGGCAAACAAAAGGATTAAGGTTGCCAGCAGTGCCATAATTGACCAGGGACTGATTTTTTCCAGGGTACGCTCAAAAGTAGCCTGACCTTTGCTTAGTAAAATTTTGCGTAGTATCTGGGCAATGATCACAGGCACAATGATATATAGCAGCACCGAAGTGACTAGCGTATCCCACGGGACACTAATGGCCGATAAGCCTAGCAGCAAGGCGACAATGGGTGCAAATGCAAATACCATAATGGCATCATTCAAGGCCACTTGCGATAAGGTAAATAGCGGATCGCCATTGGTTAGGCGGCTCCACACAAACACCATGGCGGTGCAGGGTGCTGCGGCCAGTAAAATCAGCCCGGCAATATAGCTATCCAGTTGATCGCTTGGTAACCATGGGGCAAATACATGGCGAATAAACAGCCAGGCTAGAAATGCCATGGAAAATGGTTTTACCAGCCAATTGATAAACAGGGTAACTCCAATACCTCTGACATGATGACGTACATCCCTTAATGCTGAAAAATCCACTTTAAGCAGCATGGGAATAATCATCAGCCAGATCAGTAGGCCCACGGGCAGATTTACCCTGGCAATTTCCATGTGGCCAATCGCTTGAAACAGGTTAGGGAAAAACTGGCCCAGTACAATGCCGACAATAATGCACAGGAAAACCCAGACCGTCAGGTAGCGCTCAAAAATGCTCATGGCTGATATCCTTTTTAAACTGCTGCATTGCCAAGGCATAAGGCTTAGTTGACACGGCTGCCCTCTGCATTAATCACTGGTTCACCGTCTTCCTTGGTAAATTCGTTTAATTGGGGTAATGGTAAAATGTCCAGTACCACTTCAGATGGCCGACACAGGCGAATACCGAGCTTAGTCACTACAATAGGGCGGTTAATCAGGATTGGATATTGCAACATAAAATCAAGTAACTGCTCATCAGTCCATACCGGATCATCCAGATTAAGCTGGGTGTAGGGCTCAACATTCTTGCGCAGGACTTCACGTACCGATAAACCTGTCCCTGCGATCAGGGTCACCAGTTGTTCCCGGCTGGGTGGATTAATCAGGTATTCAATAATCTCGGGTTCGAGACCCGTATTACGGATCAGTGCCAGCGTATTGCGTGAGGTGCCGCAATCAGGGTTATGGTAAATCACCACAGCTTTAGGATCAGACATCATCAGTTCTCATGCGTTGGCGTTAAGGGTGTCTTACACGCCATATCCGGTGTGCAGGGAACCCCCTGACAACAGTTTTCGGTTAGGTAAGCCAGCAAAGTATTCATAGTGTCAAAGTTAGCGCTATAAATGACATAGCGTCCCTCTTGCCGTGAAGTAACCATGTTGGCATGGCTCATTTCCTTTAAATGAAAGGACAGGGATGACGGGGCAATTCCTGCAATTTCACTAATACGTCCGGCAGGCAAACCACTCGGGCCAGCCTGTACCAGTAAACGGAATATGGTTAAGCGTGTTTCTTGGGCGAGTGCCGCTAATGCAGCAACAACAGATTTGGTTTCCATATTTCAATAATAGTTGAAATATTTAACTGATTCAACTGGTTTGATTAAATGTGTTTAAGTGATTCACAGGTTTGAAAATGAACAAATGCATAAAAGCTGCTAAGTTAGCTGTAATTTACAGGATAGTGTAGTTATGAAAAAAACAGTGGTTGGCTTTAGCAGCCTGACAAATGATCTTCAGGAAAAACTTAAAACCCACTTTAACCTGTTGCTGCTTAATCCCAAGGCAGGCAATCTTGAGGCGCAGTTTCAGGACATAATGCCGCAAGCCGATGGCATGATTGGTGCTGGCCGCAAGCTAGATCAATCAATCCTGCAATATGCTCATAAGCTGAAAGTAATTTCCAGTATTTCGGTGGGGTTTGATAATTATGACGTGGATTATCTAAATCAGTGTGGTATTTTGCTCACCAATACGCCGGATGTATTGACTGAAACCACTGCAGACCTTGCCTTTGCATTACTGATGGCAGCTGCACGGCGAGTGACTGAGCTTGACCAGTGGGCCAAACAGGGGAACTGGCAAAGAACCGTGCAGCCAGCGCAATATGGCGTAGATGTGTATGGCAAAACGCTGGGCATTGTTGGCTTAGGAAATATTGGCACTGCCATGGCAAGGCGTGGTCGCTTTGGCTTTAACATGAACGTGCTGTATTACAGTCAGCATGCCAAACCAGAGCTGGAGCAGCAACTGGGCGCCCAGCGTTGTAGTCTGGATGAACTATTGCAGCAGTCGGATTTTGTATCAGTGCATGTGGCGTTAAGTGAGCATACCCATCATTTGATTGGCCGTAAGCAACTGGCACAAATGAAAAAGTCAGCTATTTTAATTAATGTAGCGCGCGGTCAGGTAATTGATGAGCAGGCGCTAATAGATGCCCTGAACCAGCAGCAAATTCTAGGTGCCGGGCTGGATGTTTATGCCAAGGAGCCATTACAAACTTCACCACTTTTTGCCTTGCCCAATGTCGTGACGTTGCCACATATCGGGTCAGCGACCATCGAAACCCGTCAGGCCATGAATAATCTGGCATTTGAGAATTTATCCAATGCATTGAATGGAATACGGCCCACCTATATGGTGAATCCTTCAGTTTGGCCGACTTTGTAATTTACATTTCACGATAAGTTGATAGAATGAGACTTAAGACACAAATTATGTGGTTTTAGCAATAAAATTCAGATTGTGCGTATTCAGATTATTTGATGAATAGTGATGTAAAGCCAAGCAGGACGTTTTGGTGGTAAAAGTCTGGGGATGCTATGAAAACTCAACGTGTACACAAGATAATGCAATACCATGTACAAACTGTAAGCCGCACTAATAATAATCTGGAAGCAGGTTACCTGTGGTTTTTTCTGGCTGCCGGGCTGGTCATGGGTTTTATGATTTTAAGCCACATGGGGATTGCGAGCTAAGGTTAAGCCAGCAACTGTTTTACGGTATTAGCATAGAAGATTCATCTATTGCCTAGCGTGATCACATATCAAAAATATTCCATCACTCATTTTATTTGTTTATTTTTACTTGCTTATATCCTGCCAAAACACCAGCCGATTATAAAACGGATCAGTAAGCTGAAATTCTTCAGTATCCCATGGTGTTTGTTGAATTTCAGGTTTGGCAAACTGGTAATCTTTGGCTTGTAACAACTGATGATACTGCTGTATATCCGTACAATGAATACGGATGCTGCTACCGGGACTGGCATCGCCATGATGTTCTGATAAATGCAAAATGCATTGCTCCCTGGAAACCTGCAAGTATAGCGGATAGTTATCACCAAAGCGGTGCTGCCAGTCCAACTGAAAACCTAAAAAATCAAGATAAAACTCGCTGGCTTTTTCCACATTAAAAATTCGTAAAATAGGAACGATGGTCTGTAAGGTCATACTTTTTACTCGGGCTTATTTAGTTTTATTGTTTATGAGTTTGCGTACTGGGTATTAATACTTGCGCCCTGTAGCAGGGTTTTCGTTACTGGTGTTTTGCCAGCAATATCCAGCAGTTTTTTCTGTTGCTCAGTACTTAATATTTCCGTTGTATGTAATACCCGTTCAATGTGTGTGTTGCCTTCGCTATCCTTTTGCAGGTTAAGCTCGATGGTTAATTCACCAAGGTTCCAGCCCTTGCGCTCGGCATACATTTGCAGGGTAATGGACGTACAGGCACCCAAACCTGCCAGCAAATAATCATAAGGGGCAGGGCCTGCATTTTGGCCGCCTGCATGCACGGGCTCATCAGCAATCAATGCAAAATCACCCATCTGTATACTGGTTTTATAGTGGACATTACTGGTTTGGGTAGTGGCGGTGGCGATTGTTTTCATGGCGATTCTCTATAATGATTTTTTAGTGGAAGTATAGATGGGAATGCGTTATCGGGATGCTTTAAGATTGTCAGGAATGGCAGGCACAGTTAAGCGGTCGTGTTCAAAGCCCTGAACCTCACCAAAACGGGTCTGGTTAATCCAGTCATTGGCGGCCTGCTGGATTTCTTCGGTACTACGGCCCACAAAGTTCCACCAGATAATAATGTCTTCTTCAAAAGGCTTGCCACCAATCAAAAGTAAACGTGTATTGGCGTTCAGCTCCAGATGCAGTTGTTGCTGGCCGGGCTTAAAATACAATAGGGTGCCACTATCCAGCGTGTCCTGTTCAACACTAAGTTCACCTTGCAACAGCAAAATGCCGTATTCATAATCCGGATTTAGCGGCAGGACAGTACTGGTATTGGCCAGCGCATGAATATCCACGCCCATCATGTCAGAATAAACTTTTACCGGCGAAGTCTGGCCCAGAAATTCACCTGCCAGCAAGGTAAGGCGGCAGTGATCCTGTTCTATCACAGGCAGTTTTTCATAATGCTCAAATGTTGGGGGCATGTCGCATTGCGCTTTGGGCAGGGCAATCCACAACTGGGCCAGATGCAAATGCGGTGAATGACCTTCAGGCGAACGCTCAATATGCGATATGCCATGCCCGGCAGTCATCAGGTTGATTTCATTGGGGCGGATAGTTTGCTGATAGCCCAGACTATCCTGATGGTAAATTTCCCCTTCAATCATCCAGGTAAAGGTTTGCAACCCAATATGGGGATGTGGCCCCACACTAAAGCCTTCACCTTCCTTAAAAATGGTGGGGCCTGCATGATCCAGAAAGCACCATGCCCCAATCAGGCGTTTTTGCCGGGAAGGTAGCGCGCGGTGAATTTTAAGATTGTCGCCAACAATGGCAACCCGGGTAGGAATATGCACCATGGTGGTATTAGTCAGTTGTGGTGTCATTTCAGCTGCACTGGAAACTGGTAAGGAAGCAGTAGCGCCGCTATCAAATTCAATGGCAGCATCACCAGAACAGGGTTTAGACATGATTTATTCCTTTTGCAGGCTTATTGGACGAACGGCTAAACAGATGAATACAGGTTAGCCTAAATTTGTCTGATAAACAGCAAGCCGTTCAAGATGCAGTGTTCCAGTTTTGCAACAAACGCTTTAACAAACATAGGATTTAAATCATGGGCTTAACGCATCTATTTAAACTGTCTATGTTGATCAGGCGCTATAGTTCAGAAGAAATTGTATCTTGTGCAAGCAAGTGCTATGTTTCAGGCAGTTTTGCTGGCATTGCCAGTTTTTGACAACCGGTCTTTTCGTATTAATCTTTCATCATTAATTTTTTCAGGAACAGGGCTTTTACCATGAATGTACTTATTGTCCATGCACATCCGGAACCGCAATCGTTTACCACAGCCATGAAGGATTTGGCGGTTCAGGAGCTTAGCAATGCTGGACATCAGGTTGAAGTGTCTGATTTGTATGCGATGAATTTTAATCCAGTTGCTTCAGCTGCTGATTTTGGCAGCCGCAAAAACCCGGACTATCTGGTGTATGCACTAGAACAACGCATCAATTATGAAAACCAGACTATTGCCCCGGATATTGCTGCTGAAATTGAAAAGCTGGTGGCTGCTGATCTGGTGATTTTTAGTTTTCCACTCTACTGGTTTTCAATCCCCGCCATATTAAAGGGCTGGATTGACCGCGTGCTGGTTTCTGGCCTAACCTATGGCGGCAAGCGCTTTTATGATCAGGGTGGTTTAAAAGGCAAGAAAGCCTTGCTAAGTTTTACGCTGGGCGGGCGAGAGCATATGTTTGGTGCCGATGCCATTCATGGAGAAATTGAAACCATGCTGCGTCCGGTGCTGCGAGGTACGCTGTATTATGTGGGTATGGATGTGCTGCCACCGTTTATTGGCTATCATGTGCCCTATATTAGTCCGGAAGCGCGCCAGCAAATTCTGGAAGACTACAAGCAATATCTGCAAAATCTGGATCAGCTCCAGCCGCTTGAGTTTCCAACGCTGGATCAGTTTGATGACAAGTTATATCCCAAAAAGGGCGAGCATTAAATTTAGCTTATAAAAAAATAGATAGAGTGCTTTAATGGTTTGAGAACCTGTCTATCATTGAGCTTACCAGTTTAATATTTACCTTTTTGGTAAGCTCAATGTGACCTGTAAAGATTAAAACATGCTTTATCTAAGACAGTACTTAATTAAAGCAACCCTTGTCGCACGCAATCACTTAGCGGTGTGGTTTCACGGCCCAGCAACTGGCGCAGGCAACCACTGTCATCAAACAGAGCCCCAGCGGCTGCGCCAGCATCACTGTTGGCCAGCAGGTTGGCAACCGCAGGCTCAGTACCCATACTAAGAAGCTTTTCCCGATAGTCATGTTCAGTCATATTAAAATAAACAATATTCTGTCCAGTCTGGCGGCTCACTTCACAGGCCAGCTCAGTGAGGGTGTAGGCTTTATCACCAGATAGTTCATAAGTCTTGTTTTCATGCGCAAAGGTAGTCAGCACAATGGCCGCCGCTTCGGCATAATCCTGACGGCTGGCTGAGGAAATCTGGCCGTCATCGGCAGCCCCAATAATCACATGCTGGTTTAAGGCAATTTTTAAGCCACTGGTATAGTTTTCGGTGTACCAGCCATTGCGTAAAATGGTATAGGTCAGGCCAGACTTAAACAGCGCCTGTTCAGTCAGCCAGTGTTCCTCAGCAAGCGCCATTGGTGAGCGATCTGCGTGCAGCAGGCTGGTATAGAAAAAATGTTTAACCCCAGCCTGCCGTGCAGCTTCAATCACATTAAAATGCTGCACAGCACGCTTGCCAACCTCACTGGATGAAATCAGCAGCAGTTTTTCAGCACCCACCAGTGCGGTATGCAGGCTGTCAATCTCATCATAATTGGCCAGCCTTACTTCAATACCCAGCGCTGCCAGTTGTGCTGCCTTGTCGGAATTTCGGACAATAGCAACAATATTGTTGGCAGAGGTGCGTTTGAGTAACTCCTGAATGACTAGCTGTCCCAGTCTGCCGGTCGCTCCAGTTACCACAATGGACATGGTGTTCTCCAGAATTTATGCTTGCCTCTAATGTAATTTAAAAATTTTCTTAAACTATTGAGTTTTAGTAAGTATTTATTGTAATTGTTGCGCAGTGCCAGCATGCCCATGATCTAAACCTGAGTATAGACATGGGCATGAACGTGTTAAATACAGCAGAGGTTTATGAAAACCTGTTAATATTAATACCAGAAGCGAAGCCCTAGCAGGATTTTGCGACTGCTACGGTCATCCTCAAGATCTTTGTAAAGCTTTGCAGTTTTACCTACAAAACGCTCGTGTTCAAAACCAATATACGGCGCAAACTGTGGCGTTATTTCATAGCGCAAGCGCAGTCCACTTTTGATTTCTGCCAGACCTGCGCCATAGCGATGCTGGACATCCGTTTTACCATAGGCCAGTAGCTCCACTTCGGGCTGTAATACCCATTTTTGGCTAATGTTCAGGTCATAGCTGGCATTAAGTTGCAGTTGGCTGTGGCCAGTTAAAGCGCCATAAACACTGGCTTCAACATCAAACCAGTAGGGCGCAAGGCCACTAATCCCAAAACCTAGCCATGTCTGATCAGTGTTTTCGGCGACATAATCCTGTTTTAACCCAAACGTGGTATTCCAGTAAGGTGAAAAGGGCCGCCACCATATCAGGCTGGTACTGGCCTGTTCCAGATCGTTTTTTGCAAACTCACCACTGGTATTAAGATAAAGCCGGTTGTAATCGTTGCCATACCAGAGCTTTAGTTCATATTGGCCACTGTTCTGCTGTGCATGATCATCATGCGCCAGTTCGAGTTTTTCAGCATCAACGCTCCACAAATTCGGGCTGCTCATCATATGGTGAGACGCGGTATTTTGGTAACCATCAGAATAATCGGGGCTACGCAACTTACCACCCTGCGGAGCAGTAGACACATGAGTACCATGAACAGTGCGCACAGGAACAGGTTTTGTACTGTCAGGCTTTACGCTGCCAATTTTAGACTCAGGGTTTTCAGATTGAGGGTTTACAGGTTCAGAATGTGCTAAATGCTCATCATGGGACATGACTACTGGATCGGGTGCCTGTGGTACTGGCTCTGGTGACTCACTGGCCTGCGGCTGTGGCATGCTTGCGCCATGCATCATATGCTGGTCATGCTGGCTGGGAGACTGGTCACGCTCAGCTTGTGCAGCAAGTGCCAGTGCTGGAAAGCTGAGAAGGGTAGTCAGTAAGGCAGCATTTGAGCGCAAATTAAACCCATTCGGTTTTTGAAAGTTCATGTTCTGCTGCTCCTAGGCCACCACAACTTCACGGAACATGCCTGCTTCCATGTGGTACAGCAAGTGGCAATGCCAGGCCCAGCGGCCTTCAATCGCGGTAACGTCAAAGCTGATTTTCTGGGCAGGCTGCACATTAATCGTGTGCTTGCGAACCTGAAAGTGATTGGTTTGATGATCAGCTTCCGGATTACACAGCTCACTCCACATGCCATGTAAATGCATGGGATGGGTCATCATGGTGTCATTCACCAGTGTAAAGCGCACCCGTTCCTTGGGCTTTAGGTGAACAGGTTTAGCTTCATGAAAAGTCTGACCGTCCAGCCCCCACACATAACGCTCCATATTGCCGGTTAGATGCAGCTCAATTTCCCGTGTGGGCATGCGGGAATCCAGACTGCCGCCAATCGTATGCAGGTCGGCGTAGGTTAGCACACGCCTTGTTTTGGCACTTTGCCTGAGGTTAACGCCGGGATCGTCCAGATTGGTGCGTGGCTGGTTAACCTGCATGTCGACATTGGGGTTGTTCATTTCCGTGCTGGCATGCCGTACAGGTTGTTGTTGCATCGAAGATGTGTGACCAAGTGCCATATCGCTCATACGATGGCCAGAATGACTAATCTGATCCATGGCCATATTGCCTGTCATGGCATGTCCCATATCCTGCATGCCCAGCCATTCTACAGGGTCAAGTGCAGGGATAGTGGAAGTCAATCCTGCCTGTACTGCCAGTGTGCCGCAAGCAAATCCAGTACGATCCATGCTTTGCGCAAAAATAGTGTAGGCATCTTCAACAGGTTGCACCAGCACATCATAGGTTTCTGCCACGCCCAGCCGGATTTCATCGACAGTCACAGGTTCCACGTCCTGTCCATCGGCAGCAATCACGGTCATTTTCAGGCCGGGAATGCGCAGGTCAAAAAAGGTATTGGCACTACCGTTAATAATGCGCAGACGCAGTTTTTCACCTTTTTTAAACAGGCCTGTCCAGTTCTGCGCTGGAGCATGTCCATTCATTAAAAAGGTATAAGTACCTGCCGACAGGTCAGCAAAATCAGTGGGGCTCATGCGCATCTGATTCCACATTTGGCGTAGCTGGATGGCCTGTCCAAAACCCTGTTGCTTAATGTCCTGCATAAGTTTGATCAGCGTGGGCTTGTGCTGGTTATCAAAGTGGCTGTGTTTTTTAAGTTTAGACAGCAAATATACTGGATCAAGGTCAGTCCAGTCGGACAACAACAAAACATGCTCACGATTTGCGGTATGCCGCTCGCCTGCTTTTGGCTCAATAATCATGGCACCTAGCAGCCCGGTTTGCTCCTGAAACGTAGAATGCGCGTGATACCAGTAAGTGCCGCTTTGTTGCAGTTTGAATTGATAAGTAAATACCTGTCCCGGCTTGATACCTTCAAAACTGATACCAGGCACGCCATCCATCTGGTAGGGCAACAGCAGGCCATGCCAGTGAATTGAGGTGTCCTGCTGCAAATGGTTATGTACCCGAATGCTTACGGTGTCACCCTCGCGCATTCGCAATAATGGGCCGGGCATGCCGTGGTTTACCGTAGTTGCAATCCGTGCTTTGCCGGAAAAATTGACGGCTTGATAACCTACGTGCAGGTCAAATACATTGCCTGTCAGTTCATTAGGTTGATTTGGTGAAAGCAGATTTTCCGGGTTTTTCAGGCTCTTGCCCAGACTGATATTACTGGCCAGCAGGGTACTAATGCCAATTCCCTGAATAAACTGGCGACGTGAAGGTGCCGAAAAATTTGACGACAAATTATTAGAAAACGAACTACTGGAAAAGCTGCGGTAAAACAGAGACATGATCATTCCTCATTGACGTGTTAATGACTAAAAACAGTATTAACTGAGGAATTGTGGAGGGCGTTCCAGATCGCGCAGCCACGCCTGAAGCGGGTTTGCAATAAGATAAAAAGGCCTGTTTGCAGGCAACAAAGTACTGTGCGCTACAGTGTATTGTGCTAAGTCAGCAGGGGGTGTGTAAAGCGAGCAGGTTAAAGCACAGTGATGATGTGATACAGCATGTGTAGTGGTAGAACTTGCACTTATGGGATCTGGGCTGGAAACCGCCTGCTGATTTTTCTTGAATAAATCTTGTGGCATTGATCCGTGATGCGCATTACTTGAAACAGCTACTTGTTTTAAACCAACTGAATGTTTTAAAGCAAGTGTCTGGTGGCAAGCCATTAAGGCTGTGCCAGCATGATGTTGTTGGTGAGATAGCGGTTGCTGTAGCTTATTTTGTAATACGTGAGGCTGCGCAGCCACATGCTGCCAACAGCCAATTCCGGCATTTACAAGCAGTAGGCACATAAAACTGGCCAGCATTTTTTTCAGGCTGGTTTTTGATGGGGTCAGGCTGTTGTCCTGAAAAATAACAGTCAACAGGCGAAAAATGGCCGGATACATAGTCTGGTTTTATACAGGATTTATGCGGTTTTTGCAGCCTGTTTTACAGCAGATTTTACTTTAAATGCGGTAAAAATCTGGCTAGAGACGATGAAGGCTACATTGCAAAAATCCTGTAGAAGAAGCTGAAAAAGCCTTGCACAATCCTTAAAAATAAATGCATCACATACAAATGCATTGAAGCACAGGTTTATGCGAACCCATGAAGAAAAAGGTTTTTAGTTTTTTTACAGTATTGAGCGTGCTGTCATCTCAAGCAGTTCCAGCCACTAACAGCTTAATGTTTGCAGATACTATTAATTCTAGGCAGCAAGCCAACCGAGTGCAATCTGTTCAGGCTGTGAATGATCTTACACGAAGTGATACTACAGGAAAGAATGCCGCAGCATTGCTGAATACATCCAGAGCTGCGATGACTGAACCGTTCCATCACCATAATGAAAGTGCGTTTGGCGTAGAAATACCGGACTTGGGCGCGGGCACCAGTCTGTTAGATCAACAGCAGGAAACCCGGCTGGGAGAAATGGTGTTACGCCAGATTGGTAAGGAAATGCCGTTATACCAGGATCCTTGGACACAAGATGAACTTGGCAAGATTTTTAGCCGGATTTATAGCGCTTCTGCGGCAGACAAAGCCTCTACTATTGCAGCACCTCTTGGACTGGTTATTATTGACGACAATTCCATTAATGCTTTTGCAGTACCGGGTGGGTTATTTGCCATTAATATGGGCTTGGTGTTATCGGTTAAAAATATCGATGAGCTGGCAGGCGTCATGGGGCATGAAGTAGCGCACGTTTCGCAACGCCATTATAGTCGCAGCAAGGAAGCCTTTAAAAATCAGACGCTCATTACCCTAGGTAGCATGCTGGCCAGTATCTTGCTGGCTTCACAGTCATCGGATGCAGCAGGGGCAGTCGCACTGGGGGCACAGGCTGCCATGATTGATCGTCAGCTTTCCTATAGCCGTAATCAGGAGCGTGAAGCAGACCGGATCGGTATGCAGTTGATGTATGCGGCGGGCTATAACCCTGTTGCCATGGCAGACTTTTTTGAAACCATGAACCGTAAAACCGGCACAATCAGCTTTATGCCGGATTTCTGGCTAACCCATCCGTTATCTACCGAGCGTATGAGTGAGGCGCGTCTGCGTGCAGCCCAATATCCAAAACATAAAACCAGTCTAAATTTAACTGATGAAAACAACCTGCATGTCATGCAATATCGCATGGCAGTTTTAAGTGATCAGGTCACTGAAAATCGTCTGGTGATTGCTGCTGAGCGTGACCCAGCGGCTATACCAGCATTGGCGCTGTTTTATGCCCGAGCGGGCAAGTATGAACAGGCGCGTGGATTGGCTAAACAATTTGCACAACAGCAGCCAGAAGCTGTTATCGCTGCCATTACCCAGACTGAAATTGAACTGATGGCCAACCAGCCCCAGCAAGCGCTAGAGATTATACTGCCTCAAAACCGGATCATGCCGGAAAACCGTGCATTGGCCATCTATACCGCTCGGGCTTATAGCGCTCTGGGTAAAGGGCAAGCGGCACTGGAGTTATTGCAGCCATTGGTGAATAAAAATTCGCGTGATTCAGTGGCATGGCAAACCATGGAGGCTGCTGCCAGTCGGTTGCCGGAAAGCCCGCTAAAAACCCTGCAAGTGTTGCGCTTTCGGGCAGAAACCCAATTTTGGCAAGGTGATGTCGATAATGCCATTCGCTCACTGATGCGAGCCAGCAAACTGGCACAAAACAACTACAGCATGCAAGCCAAACTAGAAAATCGGCTAAGCGAAATGCAGGAAGCCCGCAAATTTAGAGGCTAAATCATTTTTAGAGTTGCTATGGAAGTTTTAAAAATTAAACATCAGTTACAGGTTCAGGCTTGGGCAAAAATGCAGTTTCATGCACCTGTTCGGCCAGAAACTCTGGCTTGATATCAACCAGCATCCGGCCATAAGCGCGTAACCACCACACCAGTTGTGCGGTAAATGGCACAGTAGCCGTTACCCGCACCTCACCACTTTCCAGTTTTTCTACAGTCTGGTCTTCACTTAAACGGGATTCAAAAAAGGTTTGTCCGGCTTTAGGATGAAACAGCAATTCAATAAAAATAGGCTCTACACTTTGCTGGTTATACGAGGTAAAGCCCAATGCACCCGCTGCCAGATATTCATCAATATTAAAGTTAACCGGATGCATGGAACGGCTTTCCAGTACCGTGGCATGGCTAAACCGGTGCAGGGCAAACTGGCGTACATCCGGTTTGTCATGTCGCGTGCAGATCAGGTAAATGATCGCGCCACGCTGCACCAGTGCCAGCGGATTTAAGGTATAAACCGTATCTTCACCCTGATGTGCCCGTGCTTTATAGGTAACCCGTAACTGCCGATCCTGCAATAGCGCCTCATAAATACTTTGCTGCGCTCTGGCATCTACTGCCGGAGGAATCAGCGGCTGGGTGGCTGGTACAATCCGCACCCGGTTGATCCATTGGCGTACATTGTTATGTTCAGAGGACAAGCTGCGGCGTGCAAGGTCAAACCAGGGTCGCATTTCATCCAGCAGGCTGGGGGGCAGCAAATGCTTGAGGTGGTCTTCCACCATCATAAATGTCACTGCCTGCGAGCTGTTCATGTGTGGCAAACTTTGAATAGGCGCATCTTCCTGCCAGCGCCAGCCCTGCGGCGTTTCCTTGTTACTTTCAATGGGAAAGCGACTGGCAATCTGGTTCAAATCGCGCTGAATGGTACGGATGCTGATATCAATCCCTTCGCGCTGCAACTGTTCCTGAAGCTGGCGTGTACCAATCCATTTCCCGGTGGGAAGTTTGGATAAAATTTGCCACTGCCGATATAGACTATTAACGGTTTCCTTTTCATTGGAGGCTGTGCCAGCAGTTTTGCCCGCTACAGATTTGGCGGATTTCTTGGCTTCCGGTTTTGCTGTTACTGATTTTGCTGTGGCCGATTGCGTTGTAGCTTGGGCTTTTTTTGGCAGACTCATTCCCCAGTATCTCCATCCTGCATTTTCATTGTTTTAACAACAGTCATTAAATTCATTAAACCATAGCAAAAAATTGCACACTTTATTAGCCAGTCGGATCAAATTATTTTTTGTTTCAACTTCAGGGCTATCCATAAGTCTTTTGAACATATGCTGACATCCGGTTGCCAGTTCTTAGAGCGGGCTTGTTCATTTTTAGTGCAGCTCAAAATCTCCATGTAATTGTTCAGTAAAAGCACTTACAGCAAATTGCTAAATTTGTTGCAAAAAATACGTCCTGTTACACTAAAAACAATTCGCTCTAAATAACGCTAATGACTGTGGTTAAACGCTTTGGGCATGATAGCAGCACAAGGGAATCATGTTTATTTATAAGTTTTAGGCGCTGCATGTTTTTTGTGCAATCCGGTGTGTTTGGTATTTTTCAAATGCTTTCTCACTAACTTGGTATTCGCCTTGCATAACATGATTTACAAGTTTGAGAAGGGCTCGATCATGACTGTAATCTCCCGTGAGATTTCTGAAACATCAATCAATTTGGCTAGTGATACATTATCAAGTGGTGCTTTACCCTACGATATTGCCCAAAGCTTGTTACCGCGTTTCTTTAATGAAATGTCGCTTGATAGCGGTGATATCAGACAAAGCTACCATAACTTTTTTCACTGGCTTAACCAGCAAAGCATTGAGCAACTCAACAAACTCAATGGGCAGGCCACTTCACACTTTTATAAAAAAGGTATTACCTTTACGGTATACAGTGATGCAGACGGTACGGAACGGGTAATTCCATTTGATATTATTCCACGCATTATTGAACAAAAAGAATGGAAAATTCTTGAAGCCGGATGCGACCAGCGTATCCGTGCCCTAAATGCCTTTTTGCATGATGTTTATCATAATCAGGATATTATTCGCGCGGGTATTGTGCCAGCCGAGCAGGTGATTGCCCATGACAGCTTCCAGCCCTGGATGCTCAATGTAGACCTGCCAGGTAAAGTCTATGCCCAGATTAGCGGCATTGACCTGATCCGTCATGGTGATGGCCAGTATTATGTGCTGGAAGATAACCTGCGAACGCCGTCCGGGGTATCCTATATGCTGGAAGGTCGTTCCATTAGCCAGAAATTAATGCCAGAAATCTTTGCCAGTCATAAAATTTCACCGGTTCACGATTATCCTGCTTTACTCAAACAAACCCTGATTGCCAACTCACTGGTTGAAAACCCAACCATTGTGGTGCTTACGCCGGGCCGCTTTAATAGCGCCTATTATGAGCATGCCTTTTTGGCACGTGAAATGGGCGTGCCATTGGTTAATGGCTACGATCTGTTTGTTGAAGGCAATGAAGTTTTCCTGAAATCAATACGCGGCAAGGTACGCGTGGACATGATTTATCGCCGTCTGGATGATCCATTCTTAGACCCATTGGCGTTTAGGCCGGACAGCATGCTGGGTGTATCCGGCCTGATGGCTGCTTACCGCGCTGGAAAAGTGATGATTGCCAATGCTCCGGGTACCGGGGTTGCCGATGATAAGTCCATTTATCCTTATGTGGGCGATATGATTGAATTTTATCTGGGTGAAAAGCCTATCCTGCACAATGTTCCCACATGGCAGTGCCGTAAAAAAGATGACTTAAATTACGTGCTGGCGCATTTATCAGAGCTGGTGGTTAAAGAAGCTCAAGGCTCTGGTGGCTATGGCATGCTGATTGGCCCTAAAGCATCACAGGCTGAACTTGAGGATTTTCGCCGTCGATTAACCGATGACCCTGCGGCCTATATTGCACAACCCACTTTAGCTTTATCCGTATGCCCGACACTGGTGGAAGAAGGCATTGCCCCACGTCATATTGATTTGCGTCCCTTTGTGCTAAGCAGTCCGGGGCAGGTCAAAATTACGTCAGGTGGACTAACCCGTGTTGCATTAACACAAGGCTCCCTGGTTGTTAATTCATCACAGGGTGGCGGTACAAAAGACACATGGATTATTGATCTGGAGGACACCACCTTGCCCGTAATGACTCATGATGCAGCAGGAGGCATTGCATGATTTTACTGTTGTCTACGGCTTCCAACCTGTATTGGCTGGGTCGCTACATGATCCGGATTGATGGACTGTGCCGCTTATTACCATTTACCGATGATCAGGAAGCCTTGCAGTTTTCCCATGCCTTTTCGCTGTCAGCATGGGATGCCAAGACCTTAAATGCCTTGCTACAGGACCCTAATCAGCCTGCATCCATTATTGCGAACCTCAGTGCTGTACGTGAAAACATGCAGTGTGTGCGCGGGGTTATTAGTCAGGAAGTATTTGAGTCACTCAATATTTTGACTAATCCCAAGCAGCAATTTAAAAACAAGGTCTGTGAACTCATTTCCGGTTGCTGCGAAGCTGTGCTGGATGAAGATGAAAACGTGCGCCTGTTCTGGCAACTGGGCCAGTGTATTGAACAGATTGACAATGCCTTGCGGCTTAAGCGCTCTCCCGATATGGCCATTCAGGATTTGCGTACCGTCGTAGAAATGCTATCACCGATTGGCTGGACTGCACTGGAAGCACCATGGGTTGAATTGCAGCAAAACAAAGACATTACTGCGCTCTACAGTTTCTGTGACCAAATGCAGGCACTGTTTGAGGAGGGTCCATGAATCTGGTGATTAATCATCAAACGCACTATAACTATGAAAGTGCAGTCAAAAGAAGTAATCAATATATTCGATTAACACCACAAACCTTTGGACATCAGATTGTACATGCATGGCAGCTGGCTGCACCGGGCATTAAATGTACGCAGCAGGATGGCTTTGGTAATATCTGGACCAGCCTCACTGTGAACCAGCCGCATCAGGAACTACTGATCATGGCGCAGGGCGAGGTTGAAATTAATCCCACTGAAGCGATTGAAGACAACCGTTTATCACCCATGTTTTTTACCCATGCCACCGAAACAACTGCCTGCCATGAACCTTTGCTGGATTTTATAACGCAATATGGCAAAGGAACTGACCGATCAGATTTAATTGATTTATCGGCTGCTATTTTAGAGCGTATGCCTTACACCCCGATGTCAACCAATGTCCTGACTACAGCGGCTGAAGCGTTTGATCTGGGGCAAGGGGTGTGTCAGGATCATACACACGTATTTTTGGCATGTGCGCGCCATCTTAAGCTGCCTGCACGCTATGTGTCTGGTTATTTGCACAGCAGTGACAGCACGCATTTATCAACCCATGCGTGGGCTGAAGTGTATCTCAATGGCAAATGGTACTGTTTTGATACGTCCAACCAACTTTTCTCGCTTGATCATCATGTATATTTAGCCGTAGGCCGTGATTATTTTGATGCTGCACCAGTACGTGGAACACGACAGGGCGGTGGCGAGGAGTCGATGCGAGCACTGGTGCAAGTACTGGCCAGTTAAGGCCTTTTTTAACGAGATGGGTTCAACTGGAAAAGTAGAGAGTAATTTGTTAGTTTACTCCTCAAATTTATACAGGAAGAGTTATGACCTATTGTGTAGCAATGCGACTTGAGGAAGGGCTGGTATTTGTCAGTGATTCACGCACCAATGCCGGAGTAGACCATATTGCAATCTTTCGCAAGCTGCACCGTTTTGGCGTCAGGGGTGAACGGATTATTGTGCTGCAAACTGCCGGGAATCTTGCCACCTCGCAAGCAGTAATTACCCGGTTACAGCATCAGATTCAGTCCAATGCCGAGCGTAATCTGCACAATGTCAGTACTTTGTTTGAAGCCGCTGAAATTGTTGGGGAATGCATGGCGCATGAAATCCAGCATGTCACTGGTCTGGCCCAAAGCAATGAATATGATTTTTCCAGCTCCATTTTAATTGGTGGGCAAATCAAGGGCGAGCCACCCGAGCTTTATAGTATTTATCCGCAAGGCAACTTTATTGCAGCCACGATGGATACCCCATACTTTCAGATTGGTGAAAGCAAATACGGTAAGCCGATTCTGGATCGTGCATTAAATTATCATACGCCACTGGATAAAGCCCTGCGTTGTGCGCTGATTTCATTTGATTCCACCATTCGTTCCAACGTGTCTGTCGGAACGCCGCTGGATTTGATTGTATATCGTGCCAATCAGTTTAATCTGCCGGAAGGCCGCCGTCTGTATGACACTGATCCCTATTTTTCTATGATTCGGCAACAATGGTCAGATGGCTTGCGTAGTACCATGACCAATCTGCCACAGCCACCGGATGATTATTGGCGTTAGTGGTTGAATTAACCGTGCTTAATAAAATAATTTATTAAGCACTTTTATAAAAAGCAAAATTCTTATTTTAAATAATAGAGAAAATTTCATTAAATATGCTGATTAGCTTTTTAGCTTCAAACCAGAAACCTACTTCTACAACTACATAGCCGAATGTGATTAAAGCAATTACACCCATTATAAATGTTAAAGGCGCAGAAGATAAAAGCAACACAACTAAGGCAATGATTAAAAAAGTGAACCATATAAATAAGAAGATAATTATAACCCAATGCATTCTTATGAAATATTAACACTAATCTTTTCACTAGTTTCAGTGATGCTTCCAAAAGCAATCGGCAAAAAAGAGTTTCTGTAATTTATATTTCGCTGAATAGTAAAAGTATAATTTTTATAAGTTAATAAAGAGTAACTATCCGCTGCAATATTGGTTTTAAGAATTTGCATAACTTCATCTGAAGGTTTATCAGAAATTTTTTCACAGGAAAAATAAGGAATAAGCTTCATTCAAAATATTATACGTTTAGGCCTGTTCGTTAAACGACACAGCAACTCATAGCCAATGGTATTATTATGCTGTGCAATCAGGTCCACAGATGGGTTATCGCCCCATAGTGTTACTTCATTACCAATATTAATAGTGCTCGGCAAATCGGTTAAATCCACAGCCAGTAAATCCATACTCACACGACCCAGCAGAGGGGCTTCATGACCATGAATGCTGACATATGCTCCATGGGTTAATGCGCGCGGATAACCATCACCATAACCCATTGCCACAATACCCAAACGAGTAGGACGGGTTGTGGTAAAACGTGAACCATAGCCAATTACCTGGCCAGCCTTCACATGCTGGATCGCAATCAAATTACTTTTAAGATGCATGACTGGGCGCAAATTCAGCTTGGCTGCACTGATATCACTATAGGGCGATGCACCATATAGCATAATGCCAGGACGGACGTAATCAAAGTGCAGTTCGGGCCAGTTAAAAATAGCAGCCGAATTACAGCAAGATGCTTCGATGGATTCCAGTTGCTGTTTTAAATTTAAAAAAGTCTGGATTTGTTGCTGGTTTAAGGGATGATCCGGTACATCGGCATTGGCAAAATGCATGGTTAGGACTAATTCAAAACCTGCTGCACGCAATTGATGTGCCGCTTTTAGCAGCTCATCGGGTTGTAACCCTAAGCGGTTCATCCCACTATTTAGCTTTAGCCATATTTTTAGATTATTTTGCTGATAGATTTGTGGATGCGCGAGTGCCCAGTCCACTTGTTGCTGCTGATGCACCACACATTCAAACTGCTGCTGGCTGGCTTCCAGCCATTCTGCCTCATTAAAAACCCCTTCAATCAGGGTAATAGGCTGTGAACAGCCCAGTTGCCGGATTTGCCGCGCCTCTTCAATGCAGGCTACACCAAAGGCATCAGTATCCTGCAAGGCATTTAAGGCAAATTCAATCCCATGACCATAGGCATCGGCCTTGACCATACAGATAGTTTTACTTTGTGGTGCAAGCTCACGCACACACTTGAGATTATGTTGCAGGGCAGAGGTGCTAAGTTCTACCCTTGGCTGACGTTTTGTTATGGCATTCATTGTAAGATTAGATAAAGAATTATTCGTCATCATCGGCAGAGCGATAATATTCAGGACTTAAATTTTCAAACTTGGTGAACTGGCCTTCAAACGCAAGGCGTACTGTACCAATGGGGCCGTTACGCTGCTTGCCAATAATAATCTCGGCAGTCCCGGCTTCCTTGGATTCCTTGTTATACACTTCGTCCCGATAAATAAACATAATCAGGTCGGCGTCCTGCTCAATCGCACCGGATTCCCGTAGATCAGACATAATTGGGCGTTTGTTTGGACGGTTCTCAAGGCTTCGGTTAAGCTGGGACAGGGCAATAACCGGACAGTTCATTTCCTTGGCCAGTGCCTTTAAGCTGCGCGAAATTTCCGAAATCTCGCCCACACGGTTATCACCCATGCCAGGCACTTTCATTAGCTGCAAATAGTCGACCATGATACAACCCAGCTTGCCACCGTGATTTTTGGCAACCCGGCGCGCCCGCGAGCGTAATTCATTAGGAGGCAAAGCAGAGGAGTCATCAATGTACAAATACTTGCTTTGCAACTGCATGAGCGTACTGGAAAACTTGACCCAGTCGCCTTCTTCCAGTCGTCCTGAGCGTAAACGGCCCTGATGAATACGGCCAAACGATGAAATCAAACGCGTTGCAATCGAATCTGCTGGCATTTCCATAGAAAACACTAAAGCTGGCAAATCGGCATTAAACAGTACACTCTCAACCAGATTCATGGCAAAAGTAGTTTTACCCATACTCGGACGTGCTGCCACAATGATGAGGTCACCGGGTTGCATACCAAAGGTCTTGTTATCCAGCTCAATAAAACCCGTCGACAAGCCAGTAATCGGGCTATCATTTTTTTGTAATTCTTCAACCTTATGCAGTACAGTTTTTAATACACCTACCAAGGGTTGCGGGCCAGTTTCCTTGTTACGATTATTATGCTGCTCGCTAATAGCAAAAATCCGGCTTTCGGTACTGTCCAGAATGTCAGTAACAGATTTGCCCTTGGAGTCATAAGCGGTTTGTAGCAAGTCATTACCCGCTTTGATGAGCTCACGCAGTGCAGACAACTCTTTCACTTTTTCGGCATAGGCAGTCAGGTTATACAAACTGGCCGGGCTTTCTGCCAACAGTTGCATCAGGTAGGCTTCACCACCGCTTTCTTCCAGTTGATGGTTCTTGGATAGCCAGTCATTTACTAAAACGGCATCGTAAGGCATGTTGGTGCCAGCCAGATGGCTAATGGCGCGAAAAATCAGGCGATGGCGCACCGCGTAAAAGTCATTTTCATGCAATAAATCACTAATACTGTCCCAGGATTCGGAGATGGTCATTAGTGCTGCCAGTACCGCTTGCTCCATTGACAGGTTATGCGGCGGGACACGTACTTCACGACCATTGGGAAGCATATGCACAATGTTGCCGTCGCTTGGTTTGTTCGTCGCCGTAGCGTCAAGAGCAGAGGACAAAGTCATAGTGAATATCCCAAATAATTAAACCCAAATCCGTGTGCTTATTAAAGCAAAAATCGGGCAGGTGGTGTGCTGTTTTAAACGGCAGTTGACTGAATATCAGAATGAGATGCTGAAAAATAAAGACATTTTTTTGATATAAAAAAAGCATGCCCGAAAGCATGCTTTTAACTAAATGATTCTATACAGAATTACTTAGCCTACTGATTATTCAGTGACGATTATTCAGAAACAATCGTTACCAGAACTTCAGCAGTAACATCATGGTGCAGTTGTACTGCAACATTGAACTCGCCAGTGTGACGTAGCGCCCCGTTAGGCAGGCGTACTTCAGCGCGGTCAACTTCAATGCCAGAAGCAGTCAGGGCATCAGCAATGTCGCGAGTACCGATAGAACCAAACAGTTTGCCTTCATCACCAGCTTTAGCAGTGATAACAACATTTACTTCGTTCAGTTTGTCAGCACGGCTTTGTGCAGAAGACAATACTTCAGCTTCCTGCTTTTCCAGCTCAGCACGACGCGCTTCAAAAGCAGCCGTGTTGGCTTCGGTAGCAGAAACTGCTTTACCTTGAGGGATCAGGAAGTTACGACCGTAACCTGCTTTAACAGATACTTTGTCGCCCAGCTTACCCAGGTTTTTAATGCGTTGTAACAGAATAACGTCCACAGATCACCTCACTTATGATTGTCAGTGTAAGGGATCAAGGCCAGATAGCGAGCCTGCTTGATTGCAAGCGCCAGCTGACGTTGATAACGAGCCTTAGTACCGGTGATACGGCTAGGAACAATCTTGCCGTTTTCAGTAACGTACTGTTTTAAGGTATCGATGTCTTTGTAGTCGATATATGCAACGTTCTCAGCGGTGAAGCGGCAGAACTTGCGACGACGATAGAAACGTGCCATGTGGGTTCTCCTTATGCTTCAGCAGCTTGGTTTTGATCTTGGTCGTTAGACTGACCATCATCATTACGTTGAGCCTTACGGGCGCGTTTTTCTTCAGCGCTCTTGGCCAGCAATGATTCTTCAGTAATTGCCTTTTCACGACGGATGATCAGGTTACGGATGATCGCATCGTTATAACGGAACAATTCTTCAAGCTCATCCAGAGTCTGCTGACCACATTCAACGTTCATCAGAATGTAGTGCGCTTTATGGATTTTGTTGATTGGGTAAGCCAGTTGACGGCGGCCCCAGTCTTCAAGACGGTGAATCTGACCGCCAGCTTCTTTAATTTGAGTGAGATAGCGTTCAACCATCCCAACAACCTGGTCGCTCTGGTCTGGATGAACCAACAGCACGATTTCGTAATGACGCATATTAAGCTCCTTACGGTTTAGACAGCCACTGATTCCAACATCAATGGCAAGGAGTAACACGAAAAAATTATTTTCGCGTGCTATAAAGCAGTGCGTTATTGTATAGAAAACCTAAAAATATACAAGGAAATAATTAGATTATTCCCTGAGTAAAAACACCACGTAGCCTTTAAAGTACGGGTTTTTTTCAATTATGCGATCTGTAACCCACTGACCATGCTGAACCAGCCCGATTTTAAAGGGAATATTCAGGCGAGCCAGCGCAGGCAAATACGCGCGGTAATTATCAATGGTATGTGTACCCTGATAAGTTTGAATCACTACTTCATTGAGTACCTTGCCAAGCTTCAATAGGGTATCAGGGCTGGCATTACTCCAGTCCAGTAAACCGGTGGCACTGAGCTGGTATTGGCTAGGAAGCTGCTGTCGAATGCTTTGCAGAAATTCAGCATATTGTTCTAGTTGGCCAGTTGCTGAATCAAAATCTATTTGTAAGCCGGTTACCTGATTACCGTAGCGTTGCCAGCTATCAAGCCGCCGGATTATGGCCTGTATGAGTGCTGGTGACCATTGCAGTGTCGTGGTACGGTAAACAAGCCATACCTGTACTGGTGCCAAACGGGTTAAGCGCATCCCTTGCGGGCTAAACACAATACGCTGCTGGCCGCGCGAAAACCCTACTTCTCCTTGTAAAATATAGAACTCTTGGGCATACGATAGATAAGGCGCTGGATTAACCCGGCCCCATACCCAAAAGCGCTGATAGTCTGCTGCATTTACAGTCTGGTTAGAATCAGGTAGTGGGTGGCAGGCACTAAGTAGAAAACCTGCCAACCCTAGCGTTAATACCAAACACACGTTTTTAAAAAAATGTAGCATGCTTACCAGAAATACTTTTGCGACTTGGCCCACTCACTGGCAGGATAATCTCGTCTTAGCTGATTGAACCAGTTTTTACGGGTGGTTTTGTCAACTTCCTCGCCGCCACAATCGTTATCGCCAGCGGGTGCGTAGCAATTCACCGCACGATAAAGCGCATAGGCTTTTAAGTCATCATTGGTGCTGGTTGCGATAATTTTTTTGTACACATCTCCACGTGAAAACGCAGGACCATTAAATGGCAGCGCTTCTGCGCCCAAAATCCTGTTCCAGTGCTGTTTATTCTTAGGGTCAACATAGCTATATTCCAGAGGATAACCTAACCCTTCAAAATGACTGAGCCGGAAAAATTCACCCATGCATATTAAGCTTTTTTCATCATCCGGCCGGGTGGCCAGTATTTTGGCAATTGTAGTTAGTGAAGGACAGGTT
This sequence comes from Alkanindiges illinoisensis, assembly GCF_004377485.1. Classification (GTDB taxonomy): domain Bacteria; phylum Pseudomonadota; class Gammaproteobacteria; order Pseudomonadales; family Moraxellaceae; genus Alkanindiges; species Alkanindiges illinoisensis_A. Next base: position 64,454 of record NZ_SNTY01000005.1, on the reverse strand, counting down.
AACTGGTTATTGATTTTGTTGCCCTGCCACATAAACACACTAAATTGTGGTTGTTCTTTTAAAGCCTCCTTAGTGCTTTCCGAGGCTTTATATTGAGCTGCATCAGCAGGCAAATATTTTAAAGTATCTACAAATTGCTGGTATTGCTGATACTTCAAGTTCTTAAAAAGCAATACAAAACGTGCGAACTGTTTTTCCTGTGCCGTAGTGGTGGTTGAGTTAATAATAGAATCCAGCAAATTGGCATTGGCCGCTCGCTTGATAACAATAGCACGTATGGCTGGATCCCGAATTAAACTGTCTGCTGTGAAAATAGCAGCAAAGTCCTGGCTGCGTTGCATATTTAAATCCAGTACCAGTTCAACCATCTGGCGTTGATAGGGAGCCTTGGCAGAGTTAAGTAGTACCGTCCATAGTGTATGAGCCTCATCATAACGACCAATTTGCTCAAAAATACGTCCCTTTAAAATAAACTGGCTAAGCTGTAGGTAACTCAAGCGCTCTGGCGGATTGCCTTTGGGTAAATATTCTAATGCCTGTTGTGGTTTGTTTTGCACAAATACCAGATGAGCCGCCTGTAAATAACGATACAGTTCCGGCTGGGTCTTAAAGTAATCCTGTTGTGCCTGAAGCTCGCGCCAACTAAGCGGTTTGTATTTGTCTGAGTTGTCTTCACGCATGTACATTAAATCATAAGTAGTTAAAAAGAACGGATCCTTAAAGTTGGCTGGATTAAACAGGTGATTTTCAAAAATACGCTGGTGGATTTCTTCAGGAACATACAGCATTTCCAGGTTAAATTGCGAGCTTTGAGGATGATCAAATTGCCATGAAAACTCGTCAATTAACTGACGCTGCTGGCCACCCAGCCAGTATAGTCTGCGTAATAAGCCCCGTGCCGAAGCGCTATACTGACCTTTAGGATAACTTTTAAAATACTGGGCAATTGCATCAAAGGCTTTGGTCAGCGCTGATTTATCGATCTTGGCAGAGGAGACTGAACCATATTCATCTAGCCCGGTATTGTAAGCGTCTTCTACAGCAGTCCGGGTTTGCATGTAAGTAGCTGTTTCTGCAATCCACGGTGTAGCAACGGTCGTAAGCGCGCCATAAATCTTTTGTGCTGGCTGATGATCCCCATTATAAAAGGCAATAGTGCCATTAATATAAGAAACATACTGACGCACCAGCGCATTCCATTCTGGCTGTACCTTAGTAAAGGTTAGCGCCTTGTCGCACTGGGGATTGATTGCCTGTCGCTGTTTAATTAAAAACTGTTTTTCAGCAGGTTTTAAAGCGGGGTCACGATTGACCTGATGAATAAAGCTATGCTGGCCTGTATCCTTGCTTTGGCAGCGCTCTTCATTCACTTTGATCCAGCTTGAATCATAGGGCTCGGGTTTTAAAGGCTTTTGGCGTTGGGAGGGGACAGCATTACTAATTGCTTCTTTGAGTTCATTAAGAGCAAATGGCACAGGGCCATATTCTTCTGTCCAGCTAGGTAAAGACTGAGGTGTTCTGATTTTTGCCAGTTGCATATCTGCCAGCAGCAAACGCATATTGGTTTCACTGTCATTAGCCGGACTAAATATAGGTAAATTGCTACAACTATCGTAAACCTTCATTTGTGCAGACCAGCTTAGTAAGCAGTAATTATCAGAGCTAGCATAGGTTTTGGTTAACCCCAATATGCCTAGACCCAGCATCAATACAGTGTGACAGCAGAAACGATAAAAAATAGATAGCGTCATTGGTAATCTCTTGTTGTTTTAAAATGGTCTTAAAAGCGAATAGTGAAATTAACGATTTATGGGATGAAGCAGATTATATAATCGCTAAAGATGTGAGGGTTAAACGAATAAAAATAAATTCAGCAATAAACCACAGGCAAATTTTTCACAGTCCGCTGAGGATAAAAGACTACAGAGTACACATAAAAAAGGCTAATGCAAAATAACAAAAGCAACAATGGCTGTTTTAAGTTGATTCTAATTTTTGGCTTAGGTTTTTTTACCTAAGCATAGGCACTATTGCTTTAATAAAAATAGTTGATATAGAGAAATTTTTGCTAGCCAGGCTAAAGGGTAACCATAAAACCGTAACTGGGCTGTGGCTCATAATCAACAGAAATCAGCACACTAAAAACAGTAATCAGGATAACTGAAAATAAAAAGAAACGACGAGCCCAAACACGGTCATCAATGGCTTTAAAACCACTTACAGCCAGATATAACCAATAACCACACAAGCCAGCAAATACCACCAGATAAATCAAGCCCACATAATGAAACACGTAGAGAAGGCTGCCTGTTAATGTAAACAATAAGACATAAACGGCTGATTGCAGCTTGGTAATATAAATGCCTTTTTTGGCGGGTAATACCGGGATACGGGCAGATATATAATCATTTAAGCGAAAGATTGCGATACCAAAAGAATGTGGCATTTGCCAGATACAAAATAGAATAAACAGAATAAGTGCACCAGCATCAAACTGGTTGGCAACTGCACAATAACCAATAACTGGAGGACAGGCACCTGAAAGGCTACCGACCAGTGTCTGATGAATGGAATGGCGCTTTAGATAAAGGCTATATAGAACAACGTAGACAAAAAAACCAAAGGCAGCAAATGCAACTGCCAGTAAGTTAGTAAAGAAATAAAGCAGAGCAAACCCGAAAATTCCCAGTACTGCGGCATAAATAAATGCCGCAGTATTTGAAACCGACTTTTTTACAAGTGCACGGTTTCGGGTTCGCTCCATTTTGACGTCAATATCCTGATCAATGATATTGTTTACTACACAACCAGAAGCAACAACGAGTGAGGTTCCAAGCAAAGTAACCAGTAGAAGCCATAAATCGATGTTGCCTTGGGAGGCTAGAAAAAAGCCCCCCATGACCGAAATGAAATTACCAAAAATAATTCCAGGCTTGGTTAAGTAAATAAACTTCTTAATCATTAATCAAGCCAATCATGACATCATGAAATAGTGCAGGTAATCCATGACCCAGATTGAGCCAATGATCAGGATTGCAATTGTCAGAACAGTATAAACAAATGCAATCAGGTTCCAGCGCTGCTCTGAAGATGAGTTCAAATGCAGGAAGAACACCAACTGTACCAGCACCTGTGCAATGGCAGTAACAACAATGGTCCATACCAGCGGGCCACGTTCAAAACTACCAGGCTGTTCCACATTCTGCATTACCATCCAGAACGGAATAATAGTCAGAACAATGGAGATAATCAAACCAATAACATACTGCTTGGTGCTGCCGTGGCTAGCACCAGCGGCATCGGTATGTGCGTGATGACCCATTATATTGCTCCCAACAAATAAACCACACTAAATACGCAAATCCAGACAATGTCCAGGAAGTGCCAGAACAGGCTTAAGCAAGCCAGACGGCGGGTATTTGGCAGGGTAAGCCCATTTTTGGCAATCTGGAACATTAGAACGATCATCCAGATCAGGCCAGCGGTCACGTGCAGACCATGTGTACCCACCAGACTAAAATAAGAGCTCAGGAAAGCACTAACATTGGGACCATGACCGATGGAAATCAGGTGATGGAACTCATAGACTTCCATGCCGATAAAGCCTGCACCCAGAACAAAGGTAACTGCCAGCCAGCCTAGAACCTGACCTGCTTTTTCCTTGTAACGGGCCAGAACAGCCATACCAAAGGTAAAACTACTTACCAGCAGCAAAAAGGTTTCAACCATCACAAAGCTTAAGGATTCACCAAAAACTTCCTGAGAGGTCGGCCCATTTGCAAAGTGATTATGTAACACACCATATGCCACGAAGAGACTTGAGAACAAGATCAAGTCACTCATGATATAGGTCCAGAAACCGAACACAGTCATGTCGGTATCATCATGGTGGTGATGATCGTGACCGTGCTCGTCGTGATGATGAATTACTTCAGACATGTCTTAGCCCTGCTTTTGAAACTGCTCAAGTTTATGAAAGCGCTCATTCTCAATACGCTCAACTTCAGCAGCGGGTACATAGTAGTCCACTTTCTTGGTAAATGAACTTGCAATGAACACGATAATTGAACCAACCAGTGAAGCAATTGCAAGCCACCAGATATACCAGGTCATGGCAAAGCCAAATACAAACAGCAGGCCACCAATCAGAACACCAGCAGCACGGTTTGTCGGCATGTGGATGTCTTCATACTTGGCAGGACGCTGATAGGCAACGCCTTTTTCTTTGTCCACCCAGAAAGAATCAATTTCACCAGCGTATGGAATATGGGCAAAATTGTAAAATGGTGCAGGAGAAGTCGTACTCCATTCTAGTGTGCGGCCATCCCAAACGTCGCCTGTCAGGTCCACATTTTTCTTGCGATCACGGAAGCTGACTGCAATCTGGATTAACTGGCACAGAATACCAATAGCTACAAATACGGCACCGACAAAAGCAACATACAGGTACGGTTCCCAGTCAGGATTGTCATAGGTGTTCAGGCGACGGGTCATACCCATAAAGCCCAGCACATACAACGGCATGAATGCCAGATAGAAACCAATGACCCAGAACCAGAATGACAGACGGCCCCAGTATTCGTTTAGTGTGAAACCAAACATTTTTGGGAACCAGTAGGTCAGGGCAGCAAACATACCGAATACCACACCACCGATAATTACGTTGTGGAAGTGAGCAATCAGGAATAGGGAGTTGTGTACGACAAAGTCTGCTGGTGGAATTGCAAGCAGAACACCAGTCATACCACCAATAGAGAAGGTTACCAAAAAGCCCATTGTCCACAGCATTGGCGTGGTAAAACGGATACGGCCTTTATACATGGTGAACAACCAGCTGAAAATCTTCACACCAGTTGGAATTGCAATAACCATGGTCATGATACCGAAGAACGCGTTAACGTTGGCACCAGCACCCATGGTAAAGAAGTGGTGAACCCAAACTACATAGGACAGTAAACCAATGGCTACAGTTGCGTAGACCATGGTGTTATAACCAAACAGATATTTGCGGCTGAATGTTGCAACGATTTCTGAGAACGCACCAAACGCAGGCAATACCAGAATGTATACTTCAGGATGGCCCCAGGTCCAGATCAGGTTGACATAAAGCATTGGGCTACCGCCAGCTTCATTGGTAAAGAAGTGCATACCAAACAAGCGGTCAACGGTTAGCATTGCCAGAGTACCGGTTAAAATCGGGAACACGGCAATAATCAGGATTACAGTAACCAGTACAGTCCAGGTGAAAATCGGCATTTTCATCAAAGTCATGCCAGGGGCACGCATTTTAATGATGGTTACGAAGAAGTTCACACCAGTCAGCAGGGTACCCAGACCGGAGATCTGTAACGACCAGATATAGTAGTCAACGCCTACACCCGGACTGTACTCAATGCCCGAAAGCGGAGGATAGGCCAGCCAGCCAGTTGCTGCAAACTCACCCAGTACCAGTGACATCATCACCAGTGCCGCACTGACTGCAAATAGCCAGAAGCTGACAGAGTTTAACAACGGGAATGCCACGTCACGTGCACCAATTTGCAAAGGCACCACGATGTTCATGAGGCCAACTACCAGACCCATGGCCACGAAGAAAATCATGATCACGCCGTGGGCAGTAAAAATCTGGTCGTAGTGCTCTGGATGCAGGTAACCTTCGGCACCATTGGTGGCAAGTACCTGCTGTAGGCGCATCATGATGGCATCGGAAAAACCGCGCAATAACATCACCATCGAAACGATGACGTACATGATACCAATTTTTTTATGGTCTACCGTGGTAAACCATTCGGTCCAGAGATACTTCCACTTCTTAAAGTAGGTAATGGCCGCGAGCAGCAATAGCCCGCCAAGTATCATCCCGGCAACTGTAACCTGTACGATAGGATCGTAAGGTATTGCATCTACATTTAACCTTCCTAACAACATGTTTTATTCCTCTACAACAGCAGTATGACTGCCTTCACCAGCAGCATGACCATTTGCATGGTTTGCTTTAGATGCTGTATGACTGTGCTGTGCGGCCATATACTGATCTATAACGATTTTAAATAGGTTAGGCTCTACAGAAGAGAAGTGTTCAACTGGATGCGGATGAGGCTGACGATTTTTCGGGTCGTCTCTTAAAGCACGAAGCTTGGCCATATCCAGTGTTTGTGGCGAGGTTTTGACCTGATTAACCCAGGCATTGAACTCTGCATCAGTTACAGAATGAGCTCTAAAGCGCATATTGGAGAAACCGTAGCCACTGTAGTTGGCCGATATACCACGATAACCATCATCCGGACCAATGCCAGGCTTACCATCACGATCACTTAATTCATCAGCAATCAGGTGAAGCTGGGTTTGCATACCTGCCATTGCATAGACCTGTCCACCCAGTTGCGGGATAAAGAACGAGTTCATTACAGAATTGGAGGTAATACGGAAATTAATGGGGGTATTTACCGGTAAAACAATCTCATTGACAGTCGCAATGTTCTGTTCCGGATAAATGAACACCCACTTCCATTGCTCTGCAATCACCTGAATGGTAACAGGCTGTTTTTTCGCCTGATTTGCAATTGCCTGATCTGGGTTATTTTGAACCGACTGGGCAACTTTCTCAGCAGTGATTGGTTTGTATGGATCAAGGCTAAATGATCTTGTACCTGCTAAATAGGCAAGCGCACAGATGATTAAAATAGGTACGCCCCAAACCACGATTTCAATCTTGGTGGAGTGTGCCCATTTTGGTAAATACTCGGCGGAACCATTACCCTGGCGATATTTCCAGCCAAAGTAAAACGTCATGAAAATGGCAGGAATCACAACCAGTAACATCAAGACAAAAGAAATGATGATTAGGTCGCGCTGCTCAATTCCGATTTGTCCCTTTGAGTTAAAGATGACAATGTCTCCGCTACAGCCAGTCAGTAAGACCGCTATAGCGCATAAAGACAATACGGCTAAAAAGGTTTGTCTCATTTTACAACCTCGGTTAAGAGTCCCATTACAGCGAAAAATGGGTTTGCTATTAGAGTGCTTGCGTGAATCCAGCTTGCCATTGTACAGGTCAAAAAACAGGTAAAAATCAAACTGACATGCGTTGCACCAAAAGGTACAGCACTGCTACTTTGCGGCGCATTATAGCCTTAACTAGGCATGTGAAGCTATAACAATTAATGACCGAAGATGCTGAATGATGAATTTTAAGTATCTGTAATTTAGCATAATGTGGTAAATCCCTATAAATTATAGGGAATTCAAGAAAACAGTTTATTTAAGCACTTATTTTTTAAATTAAACTTGTTTTATTTATGTAAATTTAAGTTTCAATTAAGTTTTAGATTAACTTCAAATTCATTTTTCTAAATTTTAACGAAGTACAAAAAACTAATAATGTTGAAGCTTGGAATGCCATTGTAATGACAAAAGCATTCCAAATTAGTTAAGGATTTATAAGATTGGCAGAAAATGTAGCGTAGTATGCTCATTAATTTGTTGATGGGCAGGAACCCGTACCAAGACATTGGCACTGGCAAGATTGCTCAGCATATGCGATTGTTGTTTATCCAGTGATTTCAAAATCACTTGTCCTTGAGGGGAAACATGCATATGCATACGCAGCAAACGCTCACGGCTATCAGGATTTAAATGACCTGTAAACAAACCAGCTTGCCATTGGGGTTGGGCATTCTGCTTGTGTTGCAGACAGGAAAGCAACGTCGTAAGGTGCAGGTGTAAGCCAATCAGTACAGCAGCTGGATTTCCCGGTAAGCCCAATAAATACCCTTGTTGTCCTGTTTGTGCTTTTTGATAGCTGGCAAAATACAGCGGTTTTCCGGGCTTTTGGGCCACTTGCCAGAAGATTTGTTGTGCACCTAACTGCATGGATATAGGCCGTATCAGGTCATAATCACCGACTGAAACGCCTCCGGTAGTAATCACCAGATCATGTTGGCTAAAAGCCTGATTTAACATATTTTTAAGAACTTCAGGCTCATCAGGTACATGCTGTAGGGTGATATCCGATAGTCCGCGTTCCTTAAGCCAGCTACTAATCAATGGGCCGTTGGCATCAAACACTTGAGCGTCATTGTCGCGTTCCTTACGTACCTCATCACCAGTAATCAGCACCGCAATGTTAGGTTGATGATGCACTTTGACCTGCTGTACACCTGCCATACTTAGCGCTGCAATCAGGCCACTATTTAGTGCTTGTCCCTGTCTGGCCAAGATTGTTCCCTTGGCCAGTTCTTCCCCGCGATAGCGAATATCAGTGCCAGCATCAATGGTTTGCATCAGCTTAATATGGTGTTCTTCACGCTCAACAATTTCCTGCCGGGCCACAGTATTGGCACAGGCAGGCAGTTGACCTCCGGTAAAAATACGCAAGGCCTGACCCGGATTAAGCTCGACTTGTTGTGAAAAGCCTGCGCGAATTTCGCCAACCAGTTCAAAGTGTGTTATTCCGGCATCAATATCAGCCTGACGTAAGGCATAACCATCAACCGCACTCTGATCAAACAGCGGCAGTTCGACTGGAGAAATGACATCTTCTGCCAGTATGTGCTGATGGGCATTAATGAGCGGTATATTAATAACAGGCAAGATATTAACGCTAGCGTAACTGGCCAGCGCTTGATCAAGGCTGATTAGTCCTTCATGGCTGCAAGCAGGCTGGCTCATTCGTAGCCCCCCGGATGTGGCAGGTCACGGCAGACATCAAAAATGTGCACTAGTGCTGGCAGAATTGCAGCCATGGATTCAGTGGCACCACCACGGCTGCCCGGGAGTGTGATCAAGAGTGAGCGATCAATAAAGCCGGCCACGCCACGTGACATTGCAGCGTAAGGCGTACGCTGCTGACCAAAGGCACGCGCTGCTTCCATCAGGCCCGGCAGTTCGCGTTCAATTAGTGGTTTTAGGGTATCGACAGTAATGTCACGTTTGCCAATACCTGTGCCCCCTACCGTAATGACACATGCATATTCTGCCACCAGTTTTTCCACCAGATCTTTTAACTGGTCTGATTCATCGGGCAACACCTGATAATGAATTGGATTGAAACCGGCTTGTTCAAGTGTGCTCATCACAGCTTTACCGGCGGTATCCGGTTTACGGCCTGCTGCAACGGTGTCGGATAGTACAATCACTGCCGCCGAAACGGCCTGACGTAACTCGCGCTTGTAGTGTGACTTACCGCCTTTTTTCTCTTGCAGCTTACACTCCCGAATGATCAGTTCATGCGGTTCACAGTGCGGTTTAAGCATGTCGTAAATGGTGAGTACTGCCAGACTGGCTGCAGTCAGCGCTTCCATTTCTACACCAGTTGGCCCAATGGTTTCGACTTCTGCACTGGCAATCACCCGGTTTTCTAGCAATTCAAAATCTACATCGGCACGGTAAATAGGCAATGGGTGACATAAGGGAATCAGCTCATCGGTGCGCTTAGCGGCTAAAATTCCGGCAATGCGAGCTGTTTTTAACGCATCGCCTTTTTCAGTTTGGCCTGTGCGCAGCAGGTCAATACAATGCGGCGGGGCGAGTAGCTCGGCAGTTGCCGTGGCTTTGCGATAGCTGTCGGGTTTCATGCCAACGTTTTTCATTGTGTGTTCTCAAGTTTTGCAAAAATTAAAAATAGTCAATTGAATAATCAATGAAATAAAAGGATTGAATAGATTAGTAAAATACTAAACGCAAAGAGTGTATGTTCCAAGCTTAATGCCTGCTAAGGATTGATCATGGCAGTTAGTTGTTCATGCACTAAGGGCAGCTCGGTAAATCCTTCACTGTCCAGAAAGTGTCCGCCATGCTCAACTGTAATAAACCGGGCTTCAAGATCATGAGCCAGTTGTTCAGTTTGCGCAAAGGGCACAATGGGATCATCCTTGGCTGCAATCACCACACGTTGCGCTGTCATGGCAATAAAGTGTTCTGGATGAAACGCATTGCCAACAAAAGGATTAATCAGTGAATAACCAGAAATAGGCGTTGAAAAACCAGATACCAGAATCATGCCACCAATTTGCGGGCGTGGTTCAAGCTGGCGAAAATAATCCAGTAGGGCAATGCAACCTAAACTGTGCGCCACAAAATAGGTGTATTCATCTGGCACACCAATGGTTTGCTTTAGACACTCATCCCACTGTTCCTTGACGGGATGTTCAGAATCAGGCAAGGCAGGCACGTACACGATGATGCCTTGTGCTTCGAATTGCTGTTTTAACCACTGAAACCAATGTGATTGTGGCCCAGCGCCATAGCCATGAATAATATAAACTTTAATGTTCGGCTGCTGTTCTGATGTCATATGTTCTGACTGCATGCGGGCTTCACCTCAGAATTTAAAACCTGCATTATCATAGCTTGGGTTATCTGGGCGTGTAGATAACTTTGGTTATGTTTATGCTCATGCTTACTTATGTGAACAGTGCGCATGCTGATGAGAAGTTAAATGAGGATCTGCCTGAATAGAACCAACTTGAGCTTTAGAAAATGCCTCGGGCTTTTTTTCTGATACTGGCGCAAAATCAGTACGAATGCAGCAGCCTTCAACAAAAACACTGCTGCCATCGGTATAAAACTCTTCTTTCCATACTGGCACTTCATGCTTAACGCGTTCAACAGCTTCTTCACAGGCTGCAAACGCTTCACGGCGATGATCACTGCGAGCCACTGCATAAATGGCTACTTCACCAATATTTAAATGCCCGATTCGGTGTACGACACGCACATAGGACACGCCATATTTTTGTTCAATGTCCTGTTCAATCTGGCGGATCATTTTTTCTGCCAGTGGCTTGTAGGCGGTATATTTCAGGCTTTGTACATCCTTGCCATTATGGTGATTACGTATCGTTCCGGCAAATAGGGCCAGCCCACCACATTCAGGAAAATGTTGCATGGCCAGCAGGGTGTTCAGGTCAATGTCATGATCCTGAATGCGTTCAATACTTTCGTTAATTTTGTCATTGATTTGAGGATGAGTAGCAACAATATTCATGATTTAACCTCCTGCTACTGGGGGAAGCAGTGCCACGCGGGTGTTGGCGTCTACCAGCATGGAACGGGACACCAGTTCATCACCAATGGCACAGGCGCAACGCTCCAGATTTTCACTCAGATCGGGCTTCAGCTCAGCGAGTTGTTGTAATGCGTTTTCAATGGAAACAGGAGTGTTCAGTTTTAAACTAATTTCCGATTGATGAGCCAGACGCTCAAGGCGGCCATAAAATTCAAAGGTGATTTGTGACATTCAAATGTTTATCCTGAATAAAATTAATTACTGTTGACTAAGTCGCTATATCCCGCAGAATCATAACCATCTTTAATCTGGTTAATAACATTTTGAATCTGCCACTCCAGTTCATCCTGATTGCAGCGATATTCATTAATCGTTCCAAAAATTGAGTAACTTGAGGTGTTGTAGCCCTCTTCAATATCATTAAACCAAATCACAGAATTGCCAAAAATAGCGACGACCCAAAAACCTTCACCTTCATCACCATAAGGCTCTTGTTGCCATTTTTGAGGAGAAACTTTAATTACTTCCCATAATTTGCGTTGTGCAATAGACATGCGATCATAAGCTTTATTAATAGAATCTAATATTTTTTCCTCAGAGATAGGTAACCCGCTCATAAATATCAACCACCCATGGCATGCATGCTGATCTTGCGTACAGGCGCTTGCTGTTGAGCAATGAATCCGGCTTTTTTATGCCAGACCGCTTGCAGAATGACCTGTTGTAATAAGGCGCTATTGGCTTGTTGCAATAGCGGGCGAATGGCGGTGCCGCTATTGGCAAATAGACAGGTAAACAGCTCACCGGTGGCAGTGATGCGTAAACGGTCGCAGGTTTGGCAAAATGGCTTACTGATGGTGGAAATAATGCCCAGTTCAAACGGGGATTTTAGAGTGGCAGATTCATGAGGAAAAAGAGGACTAAGCTGATAAATGGTGGCTGGATCATTTAAGCGCTGCTGCTTTTCAATCCGAAAATATGGGGCAAGGTTGCCAATGATCTGGTCTTCGGTAATAACTTTATCTGCCTGCCAGTTGCTGGGAGCATCCAGTGGCATATATTCAATAAAGCGTAAGGGCAGATTGTGCTGATAGGCCCATTGGGTTAGTTCTACAATTTCGTGCGCGTTTTGACCCGCCACAATGACACAGTTCAGCTTAACTGGAATGCCTGCATCAACCGCTGCCTGTATGCCATCCAGTACAGGTTTAAGTGGCCGCTGGGTCATTTTTAGAAAAGTGCTAGCATTCACACTGTCGAGGCTAATGTTTAAATCATCAAGGCCTGCCTGTTTCAAAGCACGTGCATATTTTTTAAGATAATAGGCATTGGTGGTCATGGAAATGCGTTGCAGGCCAATTTTCTTAAGTTCACTCAGGCTTTGGATAAAGTGAACAACGCCCTGGCGCATTAAGGGTTCACCACCAGTCAGGCGAATATGACGGATACCCATGCCAACCATAACGGTGGCAAATTTTAATAATTCTTCAAAACTTAAAATATCTTTTTTAGCCAGCCAGTCGGGTTGATCCGGCATGCAGTAGTTACAGCGAAAATTACAACGATCGGTAAGGGAAATCCGGAGTTTATGCTTATGCCGCCCAAACTGGTCTACAAGTGATGAAGCTGAGTGATGAGATAAAAGTTCTTTTAAGGATTCAGGATCAACAGTAGTGACTAAAACAGTCATTATTTTGCTCCTGAATTAAAATGGTCTGAAAAAATAGGTATTTCGCTAGCATAGCACTGCTCAGCCAGGGCCACATCATCTGGCGTGTTTAAATTCAGCGGCAAAATGTTATCAACTGCAAAATCAGCCACGGCAGCCTCCTGCTCAAACAGCCAATGCCGCACTGCATATTGATCATTGGCAAGTGCCAGCGCAAGACTATCCAGCAAGCTACGATGCAACATGCAAAATGGATAAAGGGCCTGACCATTAAAACTGGCATAAGCGGCTTTGCTATGATTTTTCTGCATGGCTTGCCATAACTGACCCAGACACTCTTTAGGCAACATCAGCAAATCACAGGGAATGATCAGGATATATTCATGGCTGGCATGTCGTAGCGCGCTGTGCATACCTGCTAGCGGGCCTTTAAAATCCGCCCATTGATCACTAATGATTTGGCAAGCAGGCAGTAATTGCTGATAGGTTGCCTGATTACGGTTGGCATTAATTAAAATATCATCACTTAAGGACGAGATTTGCTGGTAAAGATGCACAACCAGCGGCTGACCGTGCAACAAAACCAGTCCTTTATCCTGACCATGCATTCGTGTGGCGCGACCACCTGCCAGGATAACAATGCTAACCTTCTGTTCGTGCTCAGCTAAGCCATGTTCAACCAGGCCATCATCAACTAATTCCTCAGCTTTACCAAGTTCGTCAGCAACAGTCTCTAATGTCATTCTCATGCCAGTGATTTAAGATATTTTAGTCATCGTTACAGTTTTAACATGAGTAATCAGGATTCTACCAGACAGGTGGCAATCAGGGTGCGAATCTCGGGGACGCACGAACCACAATTACCACCCGCTTTGACACAGGCCGTGACTTCTTTGGGCGTGGTAAGGCCTTTTTCCCGAATGGCATTTAAAATGGTATTTTTGCCCACCTTAAAGCAGGAACATACTAAAGGCCCGGCATCATTGGCACTGCCCAGCGGTGCACCAGCCAGAATCGCCATGCGGTCACGGCTGCTTAAGCGGGATTTGACAAACAGGCTGGCAATCCATTCCCGGTTGGGTAATAGTTCACGCGGGGCAATGTAAATACAAGCCTGAATCTGGCTGTCTACCATGATGGCAGCATGATAAATGCCGCTGCTGTGATCACTGTATTCCAGCCAGTCGGCCTGATTGTTGTGTACCATTTCGGCCAGTGCCCGATGGCTAAGCAACAGTGCCTTGCCATGTTCGGTTACGGTATTGATGCGTTGCCGGCCAGCCAGTTCATAGCGTAAAGCGGCCTGGGTCTGAATCTGCGTCCACCATGCCGCCTGTTCCAGATTGAGGGCATAGCGGCTATAAGCTACTCCTTGCCATTGCACATGAAATGGCTCAATGCGCACGGGCGTATGCTTGAATTCCGGTTCGCCGGATACCGGGTCAACGACCGGATTGACCAGTGCACCAACCCGGGCATCTGAAGCCGTTTGTGCTGTCCAGTGAATGGGCACAAATACCTGCCCACGACGCATATTGCCGGAGCATTGTACCCGTGCGACCAGCGTACCCCATTGTGAGTGCAGGCGAGCCAGCTCATTTTGCTTGATACCAAATGACAAGGCATCGTTAGGATGCATGTCAATAAACGGTTCTGGAATATGTGAGCCTAGCGTGGGTGCCAGACCTGTACGCGTCATGGTGTGCCACTGGTCACGGATACGGCCAGAATTTAAGGCAAGCGGATAATCACGGCTGGCCTTATGACGTGGTGGTTCATACTTCACGCTGATAAAACGTGCCTTACCATCAGGGTGGGAGAAACGGTGATTGGTGAGCACCCGGCTAGTGCCCTGATAAGGCGTTAATACGGGCCATTGCAAAGGTGGCAGAGCATCATAAGCGGCCTTGCTTAAGCCACATAGGCCCTTGAGGTTAAAGTAGCGAAAATCAAAATTCGTGCTGGGATTGCTATTAGACATTGCGAGAACAAGGTTTTCGGCTTGCGCAGCGGAAACGTCATACGTGTCTGACTCGCTGCTCAAATTTTCAAATGCTGAAAGCCGGGCATGTTCATCAAAAATTTCTGAAGGATGGTGATAGTCAAACGCTGAGTCAAACCCCATGCGTTTTGCCACCTGGCTAATGGCCCACCAGTCTGGCATGGCTTCGCCGGGAGCATTTAAAAATGCACGCTGACGTGAAATACAGCGCTCTGAATTGGTGACAGTCCCATCTTTTTCGCCCCAGCCCAGTGCAGGCAATAATACATCCGCATAGGCCGTGGTGTCGGTTTTGGCGGTAATATCAGACACCACCACAAAATCACAATTGGAGAGGGCACGCTTAACCTGATCGGCATTGGGTAGGCTAACTACCGGATTGGTGGCCATGATCCAGATGGCTTTAATGCGGCCGGCTTCTACTGCTTCAAACAGCTCAACGGCTTTAAGACCGTTCTCTGAGGCAATCAGGGGGCTTTGCCAAAAGCGCTGCACACGGTCACGCTGCACCGGATTGTTCAGCTCCATGTGTGCTGCCAGCATATTGGCCAAGCCGCCGACTTCTCGGCCGCCCATGGCATTGGGCTGGCCAGTCATGGAAAAAGGTCCCATGCCGGGTTTGCCAATACGCCCAGTATAAAGGTGGCAATTGATAATACTGTTGACTTTATCCGTACCCTGACTGGACTGGTTAACGCCCATTGAAAACAGGGTAATGACTTTTTCAGTCTGGGCAAATTTTTTAAAAAATGCTTCAAGGTTTTGTAATTGCACACCACAAAGCTCAGCCAGCGCTTTGGTATCGCGATGCTCGCCAGCTTGCTTAAGAGCGTCGGACAGGCCTTGTGTATGTGCAGTTACAAACTGGTGATCCTGTGCTCCATGCTGATGAAGCCAGTGTAATAATCCGTTAAACAGGGCAACGTCGGTGCCAGACAATAAAGGCAAGTGAATATCTGCAATATCACAGGTGGCAGTATGGCGTGGATCAATCACCACCACGCATAGATCAGGGTTGCTTTCCTTGGCTTTGGCAATGCGCTGGAATAGCACCGGATGGCACCATGCGGTGTTAGAACCCACCAGTACAATCATATCGGCCAGTTCAAAGTCTTCATAGCAACCGGGCACAATATCTTCACCAAAGGCACGTTTGTGGCCAGCAACGGCTGAGGACATGCATAGGCGCGAGTTGGTATCAATATTGGCTGTACCCAAAAAGCCTTTTACAAACTTGTTAGCCACATAATAATCTTCGGTCAGTAGTTGGCCCGACACATAAAAAGCCACGCTATCTGCACCATGCTGCTCAATGGTTGCTTTAAAGGTATTGGCAATTTTGTCCAGCGCCTGTGACCACAATACCTGTTCAGTTTGTCCATTGGCCTGAAACTGTGGAAACAATAAACGACTTTTAGTGCCAATGGTTTCAGCCAGGCTGCTACCTTTCACACATAATCGACCCTGATTGGCTGGATGGCCGACAATACCATTAACCTGATGGTTGTGGGTCAGACTATTTTTGGTTTTTCTGACTTCCACGCCGCAGCCAACACCGCAATAGGGGCAGGTGGTGTGCGTGCTTTGAGCAGTATCCAATGTTTGATGTACTGTAATTGGTTTGGATACGATGCTATTCATGGATATTCCTTGATTCTCTCAGTTGAGCTGTCTTGGCAGCGCATCAATCCAAAAGGGATTACGCTGCGCTAAGCGTTACTTTTGAGAGCAAAAGTAACTAAAGCGTTGTTATGGGCAAACTCGCCGTCCATGGCGTGAACACCACCCATAACATGACATCCATGTCTTTCATCACCTATTGCTTAAGTTGGGTAATAACTTTAACTGGCCTGCTTCATGGCAAAGTCGCGGCCAAATAGCAGGCGGTTGCGAATGGCGCTTATGTCAGTTTGTTCACTGATAAGGTCGCTGTACCATGACCCATCCCGCGCATCGCCATACAGCACTGCACCTTGCACATGGTTGTTTTTCAGGATTAGGCGCTTGTAAATGCCACGTTTTGGATCACGGATCACCAGATCTTCGCAGCTTTCATCGCTGTCCAGATTGCCCGCCGAAAACACTTCAACACCACTCACCTTTAATTGAGTAGCAAGCTGCGTGCCACGATATTGAATGCTGCCACGTTCAGCCAACTGGGTTGCACAAACAAACGCCTGACCCCACAGTGGCTCAACCAGTCCATAAGCAATGCCGCGATGCTGCACACATTCACCTACGGCATACACACGTGGATCAAAGGTTTGCATAATGTCATTGACCACCACACCCCGTTCGCAATGGAGTCCAGCAGACTTGGCCAGCTCGATATTGGGGCGAATGCCAACGGCCATCACCACCAGATCAGCCGGAATTTCACGACCATCCTTCAACAAAATACCAGTAACGCGTTCGCTGCCCAGAATTTTTTCAGTTTGCGCGCTAAGTTCAATACGCATGCCGCGTTGTTCCAGTGTGGTTTTCAGCATATCAGCTGCGACATGATCCAGCTGACGTTCCATCAGGCGATCCATCAGGTGAATCACGGTGACTTTCATGCCGCGCTTGTTTAAGCCATGCGCTGCTTCAAGACCCAGCAGGCCACCACCAATCACCACGGCATGCTGGTAGTTTTCAGACGCATCAATCATTTTATTGATGTCATAAATATCGCGGAATGTGGTGACACCCTCCAGCTCACGGCCGGGCAATGGCAGTACAAATGGTGAAGACCCTGTTGCAATCACCAAACGGTCATACGACGTGGTATAACCAGACTTCCCAAAAACCAGACGACGCTTACGGTCAATTTTGACCACTTCATCGCCAGCGTTAAAGGTA
This sequence comes from Alkanindiges illinoisensis, assembly GCF_004377485.1. Lineage (GTDB taxonomy): Bacteria > Pseudomonadota > Gammaproteobacteria > Pseudomonadales > Moraxellaceae > Alkanindiges > Alkanindiges illinoisensis_A. The sequence goes on along the minus strand of NZ_SNTY01000005.1, from coordinate 46,934 downwards.
ATCCCACGCTCGTCATACCAGCTATGCGGATGCAGCATGATGTCATCCAGCTTTTTTTCACCAGACAGCACAGGTGAAAGCATGATGCGGTTGTAGTTGCCATGTGGCTCAGCACCAAACACTTCAATCTCATACAGGTCGGGTGCAATTTCCAGCAGTTCTTCCAGCATGCGCATGCCAGCCAGCCCATTACCCACCATTACCAGTCGCATTTTTTCTTCGCGGGCTTGTGGCGTGGTGATATAGGTTTTTTGCGGCAAGCTGCCCACAAAAATGGTGCCATCAACCACTTGCACCGGATAGGCAGGCACCTGATATTGCGCATCTTCAATGCAGCGACCCGTTGCCAGACTGTAATGCTGCTTGTAAATAGGTGAGGCCACCACGCGCTCACCCTGCAAGTCACCCACAATGCCACGAGATAGCACATTCGCACCGCTAGCCGGATCATAGTTACCAATGGCATAAATCCGGTCATCTTCGCGCATGCGGAACACGGCAACCTGCTGGCCGTTGATCAGGGCACAGGCACCAGTATCCGGGGCAATTTCTGTTAAGGCGCAAACCTCAATCCATGTATTAACCATTTGATTCATTTGCCTGCTCCTTAAACCAGCTCAACAGTATTAATGCGCTTGCGTGCAGCACGCTCTTCATTATTGATTGGGCGAATCTGGCCACGCTCAGCGACAAATTCGATATGCTCATCCGATTTTGCACTGTTCACAAAGGTACGGAACCGCTGGCGAACTTCAGGGTTGGTAACGGCGTTTTTCCATTCATCTTCATAAGTGGCAATAATGATGGCCATCTCTGCTTCAAGCTCAGCGCCTAAACCCAGTGAGTCGTGAATAATCACATCCTTTAAGTAATCCAAGCCGCCTTCCAGATTGTCACGCCATACGCTGGTGCGTTGTAGGCGATCCGCAGTGCGGATATAGAACATAAAGAAACGGTCAATATATTTGATCAAATCTTCAGTGCTTAAGTCGCCAGCCAGCAGTTCGGCATGACGTGGTTTCATCCCCCCATTGCCGCAGACATACAGGTTCCAGCCATTTTCAGTGGCAATCACGCCTACATCCTTGCCTTGCGCTTCGGCACATTCGCGGGTGCAACCGGACACTGCCATTTTCAGCTTGTGTGGAGAACGCAGGCCCTTGTAGCGGTTTTCCAGATCAATCGCCAGTTTGACTGAATCACCCACACCATAGCGGCACCAGGTACTACCTACACAGGACTTCACGGTACGCAGTGACTTGCCATAGGCATGACCGGATTCAAAGCCGGCATCAATCAGCTTTTCCCAGATTTCAGGCAGTTGATGCACTTGGGCGCCAAACAGGTCAATACGTTGCCCACCAGTAATTTTGGTGTACAGGCCGTAATCTTTGGCAATCTGGCCAATGGTAATCAGACCTTCGGGAGTAATTTCGCCACCGGCAATACGCGGTACAATGGAGTAGCTGCCATCTTTTTGGATGTTGCCCATAAAGTAGTCGTTACTGTCTTGCAGGCCGGCATGTTGTGGCTTGAGGATAAAGTCATTCCAGCAGGAGGCCAGAATATTGGCTGCTGTTGGCTTGCAAATGTCACAGCCTAAACCAGTACCATGCTTGTGCAGCAATTCTTCAAAGCTCTGAATTTTGCCCACCCGCACCAGATGGTAAATTTCCTGACGTGAGTAGGGGAAGTGTTCGCACAGGTGATTATTAACAGTTACGCCCTGACGTTTTAGCTCGGATTTTAAAACTTGAGTGACCAAAGGCGCACAGCCACCACACGAGCTGGCTGCTTTGGTGCATTTTTTCAAACTGGCCAGCGTAGTATTACCGGCACCAATGGCACTACATAAATCAGCCTTGGTTACGTTGTTGCAGGAACACATCACTGCTGAATCGGGCAGCAAGTCAACACCGGCACCGCCTGCCGCTTTGGGCGCATTGCCGGTTGCAGGTAAAATCAGTGCTTCAGGTTGTTCAGGCAAATCCATGCCGTTAAGCATCATTTGCAACAGGTCGCCATATTCAGCGGCATCACCCACCAGCACCGCACCCAGTAGTCGGGTCTTGTCCTTGTTCACCACCAGTTTTTTATAAACTTGTCTGGTTTCATCACAGAACTGATAGGACAGACTATCTGGTGTCATGCCATGTGCATCACCGATAGAAGCAACATCTACACCCATCAGTTTCAGTTTGGTGCTCATGTCAGCGCCGGCAAAGGTCTTGCTGGGTTGATCCAGAATATGGTCAGCCGCCACCCGTGCCATGTCGTAGCCAGGAGCCACCAGTCCAAAAATCTTGTTTTGCCAAAGTGCACATTCACCAATGGCATAAATGTCGTGGTCAGAAGTCTGGCAGTAATCATTAATGACAATGCCACCGCGTTCGCCCAGTGCAAGGCCAGCCTGACGCGCCAGCTCATCACGTGGGCGAATCCCGGCAGAAAACACGATCATGTCAGTTTCAAGAAATGAGCCATCAGCAAAGTTCATTTTGTGGAAGGCATTCTCGCCATCCACAATTTCGGTCGTGGCTTTCTGGGTGTGTACACCCACGCCCAGCGCTTCAATTTTCTTGCGTAGGACTTTGCCGCCGCCATCATCAATTTGTACGGCCATCAGGCGTGGTGCAAATTCCACCACATGGGTTTGCAAACCGAGGTCTTTTAAGGCTTTAGCCGCTTCAAGACCCAGCAAACCACCACCAATCACTACACCGGTTTTGGCTGTCAGGCTGGCATTGCGCATGGCATCCATGTCTTCAATAGTACGGTATACAAAACAGTTGTCGCGATCCTTGCCCGGTAATGGCGGAACAAACGGATAGGAACCAGTCGCCAGTACCAATTTGTCGTAGTCAATCTGGCGACCATCTGCTGTAGTCACGGTCTTATTGGCAGTATCAATGCTGGTGGCCTTGGTGTTCAGGTGCAGGGCAATGCCGTAGGCATCCGCAAAGTCATGCCGTGCCAGCAATAAGTCATCGGCACTTTTACCAGAAAAATACTCGGTTAGGTGAACCCGGTCGTAAGCAGGGCGTGGCTCTTCGGCAATGACGGTAAGTTCGACATCAGCCTGGTCAACCAGGCTTTCAATCAGTTTATGACCAACCATACCATGACCAATTACAACGATTTTCATGTCATTTTTCCTCTATGTATGGTTCAGATTAAGCAACTTGCTGTTTGTTAAAATCACTGTTTGCCCGAATGGCCTCGTCAAACAGCGCTTGTTCTTTTTGTTTGTGAGCCACACTAAAGCGCACGGCAATGGCACATACCGAAGCAACCATCACCAGAATGCCAATCAGGTGCAGGGTAGATTGCATGTCCAGCATACCTTTGAGCAAAAAGCCTGCTGCCACCGCGCCCACATTGCCACCTGCACCAATGATGCCAGCGACACCGCCCAGTGAATTGCGGTCAATAAAGGGCACCAATGCATAGGTTGCTCCACAGGACATATGGGTAAACAGGCCAAAGAACGTCATTGCCAGAATCGCAAGCAGCGGTGTTTGCATGTTTGAAAACAGCAGCAGGGCAAACCCTTCCAGCAGGATTAGAATAAACAGGATGAAAGTACGACCATCCAAGCCTTTTTTAATGGCTACCTTATCAGACACATAACCGCCCAGGGCACGGGCAAACAGTGCCAGTAAACCAAAAATCCCTGCGGCCATACCGGCTTCTTTTAAGCTAAAGTTAAACTGGTCAACGTAGTAGCTGGCGGCAATGGTATGAATGAAGATCTCTACCCCAAAGCAGGCGCCATAAGTGATAAACAGCATCCACACGCGGTAGTTCTTGGCGGCAGTTAATAGCACCGCCATGCCACTTTTCTTGCCACTACCAACTTCCACACCTTGGGCACGCAATTCCTTGAAATTTCCTTCAGGACAATCCTGAGCAAGTTCCCAGTACATGATGCCTACAATAATCATCAGTACGCCAGGAACCAGCAGGGCAATGCGCCAGCCCAAAGCCTGCTCAACACCAAACATCACAATCGCTGCCAGAATCAGTGGCATGAGCGCCTGTGTTGCACCGCCGCCCGCGTTACCCCAGCCAGCAGAAGCAGCGTTGGCAGTTCCCACGACATTGGGTGCGAACATTACCGAAGTGTGATATTGGGTAATCACAAAGCTGGCACCAATGGCACCAATCAGTAAGCGAAAGAACAAAAAGGATTCATAGCTTTGTGATGCGGCAACCCCAAATACTGGAATACAGCCCAATAGCAACAAGGCAGTGTAGGTTTTGCGTGGGCCAAAACGGTCACAAAGTGGACCAACAATAATGCGTACAATAATAGTGATCGCAACAGCAGCAATATTAATATTGGCAATCTGGTCTTTGGTCAGGCCAAATTCACCCTTGATCACCGGCATGAGCGGTGCACAGGCAAACCATGCAAAAAAGCACACAAAGAAAGCCAGCCAGCTTAAATGAAATGCACGCATGGCTGGAGTTTTGAAACTAAACAAGTCGATTGATGTGGCTTTGGACGACATAGCAACTCCTGAAAACCTTAATGGTCTTTCAATACAAATTGAAAATAGCCAAACAGAAGTGCGGGCGTCGTTGACCGCAAAAAATTCTTTAACATGCTCAACGCTGATCATGTTGCTATTAGCTAAGCAATAGCTGTGCCAAAATAATAATTATTTGATTTAATTGATAAATTTATTAATTATTAATCAGGAGAATTTTAAACGCTAGTTTTGTTCAGGTATTATTAAACAGATGCACTACAATAAATCACTACAATGGTGCATCTAACTGGTGCGAGGCATTCGCATTGGAAATAAGCTCAGGAGTTAAAAACCAAGTATGGCGACTAATTCTACGAATTCTGCAAACGCAATCCCTACAAATCCAATGCACCTTGCTGAGATTGCCGTACGCTTGCGCCTGCTGCATCATGACAAGATTGCCTTTGGCCCCGGCAAGGCTGATCTACTGGAAGCCATTGCCCAAACAGGATCAATTTCGCAGGCTGCCAAACAAATGGGAATGAGCTACCGGCGCGCATGGCAACTGGTGGATACCATGAATGGCTGTTTTGCAGCGCCATTGGTGGAAACACAGACGGGCGGCAATCAGGGCGGTGGGGCAGTGCTCACCCAGAATGGCTTACAGGTGCTGGCCTTATTTCGCAAAATGGAACAGGAACTATTAGAGCAAAGTACAAGTTACCAGCAACAATGGAAGGCCTTATTAAAGCCTTAATAGTTTTTTAATAAAATAATAGTTGTGAAATCAAAATAATATGTCTATTTTAAAAAGCGTTATATTCTTGCAGATATGACGAAAACTAACTGTTAAAGCATTCTTGCTGGTAAAAATTCAGGATTCTGGATAATCAGATTTCTTTTAAAAGTCTGGTTTCGACATGGTTCGACAGGCTCACCAACCATGATGCTTGAGCTTGCCGAAGGACGGTTCCTGAGCTTGCCGAAGGACGGTTCCTGAGCGTGCCGAAGGATGGTTCGACACGTTTCCTGAGCCTGTCGAAGGGCACCAACCGATTGAACCAACGGTGTCTGAACCTATTGTTCAAGTTGTAATCACCTCAAAATATAGCCTTTAGCATTAGCTTAATTCACGAGAGAATTATGAATAAGTTCAATCCATTAGTTGTAATCAGTCTTGTTCTGGCTAGTAGTTTTTTCGGTCTAGCTCAAGCTGAGGATATCAAGATTTATGCAGCAGCCAGCCTGACCAATGCCATTGGCGATATTGCAAAACAATTTGAAAAAGCCAATCCCAAAACTACAGTGACGCCAGTGTTTGGTGCGTCTTCCATGCTGGCCAAACAGGTAGAAGCAGGTGCACCCGCCGATCTTTTCTTTTCTGCCGATGAAAAATGGATGAGTTATCTGGTTGATAAAAACAGGATTGCTGCCAATCAACCGATGAGCTTATTGAGCAACCAGCTTGTGGTGATTGCACCAAAAGGGCGCAGTTTTGCATTCAAAGCACAACCTGGTTTCAAGTTTGATCAGGCATTTAAGGGTCAGTTATGCACCGGACAACTGGAATCTGTGCCTGCCGGAATTTATGCCAAGCAAAGTCTGATTAAGTTAAACTGGTTGAATCAGTTAAAAGGACGCATTGTGGAAACCGATGATGTACGCGGTGCACTGGCATTTGTAGAACGCGGCGAATGTGCTGCAGGCATTGTGTATGCAACCGATGCCAAAATTAGCAATAAGGTGAGTGTGGTAGGTGTTTTACCTTCAAGCTCCCATCAGCCGATTGTTTATCCTGTGGCGTTAACCATTCAGGGGCAACCCAACCGTGAGGCACAAAAATTCCTGAATTACCTGAAAAGCAGCCCCTCAGCACGGGCAACATTCCAGCACTACGGCTTTTCACTCAAGTGATAAACTATCCTGATCATCCAATGTCTTTTGCAAAATTTATGGCATATCTATGCTAAGTCTTGATTTAGCAAACTCTAGCTTACTTAGTCCCGAAGAACTTAGTGCGCTATATCTGTCTGCCAAAATTGCACTGTTTGCCACGCTGGTTAGTTTGCCATTGGCCATGCTGCTGGCATGGACGCTGGCACGACATCAATTTCGCGGCAAGTTTATTGTCGAAGCGGCCCTGCAACTCCCAATGGTGCTACCACCAGTGGTGCTCGGTTATTTATTGCTGGTGGCTTTTGGCACACAGGGATTTATTGGCCGCTATTTGCAGCAATGGTTTGATATTCAGCTGGCCTTTAACTGGAAAGGGGCAGTACTGGCGTCAATTATTATGGCGTTTCCACTTATGGTGCAGCCCATCAAGCTGGCGTTTCAAATGGTGGATCACCGGCTGGAGCAAGCTGCGGCAACGCTGGGGGCAAAACCGTGGCAGGTATTTTTAACCATTAGCCTGCCACTTGCCAGTTCGGGTATTTTAATTGGGAGCATTTTGTGCTTTAGCCGCAGTTTGGGCGAATTTGGTGCAACCATGACGTTTGTCGGCAATATCCCCGGTGAAACTCGCACTATTCCGCTGGCAATCTATTCATTTATTCAGCAACCGGGCGGAGAGGCAGCCGCCGCGCGGCTTGTGGTGTTATCCATGCTGCTGGCGTTTGCTGCCTTATTGGCCAATTACTGGATTACCCAGCGCTATCAGCAAAAAATAGGATATCTGTCCCGTGCTCAGTTGTGATCTTAGCTATCGGCGCGGGCAATTTGAGCTCAATATTGCACTGCAAACGCAGGCGCAGGTGACTGGAATTCTGGGTACTTCAGGTTCAGGAAAAAGTACCTTGCTTAAGGTATTGGCTGGTTTGCTAAAGCCCCAGCAAGGCCGTATTGAGTTTAATGAGCAAGTTTTTTTTGATAGCCAGACCCGGCAGTATACTCCCAGTTATCAGCGCCATGTAGGGCTGGTTTTTCAGGATGGGCAGTTGTTTCCGCATTTAAACGTACGACAAAACCTGCTGTATGGCTATCGGTATTTAAAACCTGCGCAGCGGCGCTTTGAGCTAGCGCAAATTGTAGCGCTGCTGGACATTGATGCCCTGATTGAACGACGGATTACCCAGCTATCGGGTGGAGAGGCACAACGGGTGGCGTTAGGGCGTGCCTTATTGTATTCACCCAGATTACTGCTGCTGGATGAGCCTTTATCCGCACTGGATACACGGCTTAAACAGCAAATTTTACCATTTTTTGCCCGTATCCGTGATGAAATCCAGATTCCTATGATTTATGTGACCCATCAACCACAGGAACTGGAATACCTACAGGCAGATATTCTGCACATGGCCCAAGGCAAACTGATTCATTTACCTTGAGCGTGTATTTGTATGGCTGCTTTGTAATGTTAAGGCTGGGCAGGTTTTAGCACCGGATTGTAGTCAACTGGCAGCCATTCAAAGCGGTTTTTGCCAAGCTGACGAATGTGGCCAATACCCGGAAATGGCAGGTGTGCACCAGCAACCAGACGACCTGATTTAGCCGCTTCACCAAATTGTTGCTGGCGAATTTGAATGGCCTGTTTGGCATCAAAGTCAAAATCCAGATTGATATCAGGGCGCTGGAACTGCAAACTGTGATTATGTACCACATCGCCAAGTACCACTAATTGCTGCTGACCAGACTCGACCAGATAGCTGGTATGTCCTACGGTATGCCCATAGGTAGGAATAACTTTAATCCCATCAATAATTGTATCGCCAGCCTGATAGGTTTTATATTGCTGGCTGTCCTGGTACGGCTTGAGCAGGCGAGCAGTAGTTGCAAAGGCATCCTTAAACATCGCCTGTTTTGCTGCAGGATATTTTTGCAGGTTTGCCGGATTTAACCAGAAGTCAGCTTCCAGTTTATTGACATAGACAGTCGCATTTTTAAATGCTTTTTGCCCTTCAACAGGACTAATGCCACACGCATGATCAGGGTGTAAATGCGTTAGTAAGACAGTATCAATCTGGTCTGGACGATAACCGGCAGCTTGAATATTTTCTTCAATAGACCCCAAAGTATTACCAAAACACTTGGCAGCTCCACTATCAATCAGTACCAGATGCGAACCTGTATTGACCAGATATGCGTTCACTGAGGTCTGAATACCGTTCTTGTAATCAACATAGCCGGAGGTTAATAAATTTTCCAGTGTGGCAGGTTTTTCACCCTTAAAAATAGTGGTTGGCAAGTTCACATAACCATCATAAAGGGCAGTCACCTGAAAACGACCCAATGGAAGATGATAAAAACCAGCCACTTGTTTGGTGGCCAAGGGCGGATTATTGGTTTGTTGTGGATTTAATGGGGTTACCGCTTGTCCCCAGCTACTTAACCCAACCAGCGTTAAGGCAAGTGATGTTTTTAATAATTTCATTGATTTACTCTGTTTATAGATTAAATGTTGGGAAATTAAACAAGTGAAGTTAACAATAGACAATACTTTCTTTGTTATCAGGTCAAGATTATCACAACAATATTTTTTCAGCAGCCTGAGAAGTCCAGCCTTTGCTGATGAGGTAACTAACTGCCTGCCGGATATCAATGGTATGTTTTGGCAGGCTGGACAGGCTTAACTGTTCAGGCATTTTTTCCTGCTGGCTCAAAAGCGCATAAGCTTCATCAAAGCATCCCATGTCACAGGATTGTTGCGACAAAGTAGCCAGATCAATGGGTTGCTGCCACTGTTGCCAGCGAATAATTTGCAGGCTCACCCAGGCATAATCTGAAGGCTTGGGCCGTGCATTCAAACCGGTCAGGAAGCGCGCCGGATTTCCGGCACTAAAGCCATCCAGTGCTGCATTAAGCCAGCTTTCTGGAAGTTCCAGCACATTGAGCTGCTCAAGTATTTGAATAAGTTCGGCATAATACGTCTGGGTAGCAAGCTCATGCTGTGCCTTTAATATCGCCGCAACCAACGCACGATGGGTATTGGGATAGCGCTGTGCCCATGCTTGCGTGACGCCCAGTACCTTGTCTGCACCATGTGGCCAGATGGCTTGTGCATTGGTCACCACCTGTCCAATACCAGATGATACGGCTGCCGTGTTCCATGGTTCACCCACACAAAAGCCATCAATACGACCAGTTTGCAGATGATTAACCATTTGTGCAGGCGGTACGGTGCAAAACTCTATGGATTTTTCATCCAGATCAGCGAGCGATAACCATTCACGCAATAGATAGTGATGCAATGAAAACTGGAACACATGTGCCAGTTTAAGCGTCTGGCCCTGCTGAACCAGTTGCTGCAATGCCTGTGCAATTTCACGCGGAGTGTGGTGTTGAAAGTCTATATCCAGTTGCTGGGCAAGCTGTGATGAAATACTAATTGCAGCCCAGTTTTCAGACAGGGTCAGCGCACTAACAAAAGGCACGCCAACCTGATCAGCACCCAGATTAGCTGCCAGAATCATGGGTGCCAGACATTGGGCAGCATCCAGTGCACCATAGGCCAACCGATCGCGCAAACTGGCCCACGACACTTCCTTGGCCAAACTGACCTCAAGGCCAAATTGCTTAAAAAAACCACGATGCCATGCCCAGATAATCGGTGCAGAATCCAGCAATGGCATAAAGCCAATAGTAACCTGGGTTTTTTCCAGTGCTTGCATGCTTGTTTGCATTAGTGTTCTCCCTGATGATCGAGCAGCTCGGCTGCCGCCAGTACAGTGCGTGCGGCCTCACCCAGCGTGATGCGCTTGGCCATGGCATTTTTGCGCAGTAGGGCATAGGCTGCATTTTCGTCCAGTTGCTTTAAACGCATCAAAATAGCTTTTGCCCGGTCGATATCACGGCGATCTGCCAGACGTGTGCGGGTATCATCCAGATCAGCCAGCAGTTTCTGGTGTTCCTTGAACTGGGCAATCGCCACATCCAGAATCGGCTTAAGACGCTGGGCATCAATGCCATCCACGATATAGGCAGTAACGCCTGCACGAACGGCATCACGAATGGTTTGCGGGTCAGATTGTTTGGTAAACAGCACAATGGGATGTGGTGCCCGTGCAGTCATGTGGGCGCAGTTTTCCAGCATGTCACGCGCCGGGTTATCCATATCAACCAGCACAATATCAGCATCCAGTCGCTCAACCACCTCAACAAGATTGTCCTGTGCGGAAAGCTGGGCAACCACCGTGTAATCGGCAGCAGCCAGCGTTTCGGTTAAAAAGGTAGCACGACTAATATCGTCATCAATCAGGATGATGCGTAACGACATGATTTCTCCAACTGGCTGCACCAAAGTGGTAACTAGCGCTTAAAAGTGCACGATTCAGCAACATTGGTGAATCAAACAGGCTCAAATTCATCATTTATTTTAAGGCGGCATTGCCTGTAATAAGATTCAGGTTTATCCAGACTGGCAAAAAAGGGACTATTCTGCACACTTTAAAAAGCAGCAGAATCTATCCCTATTGATAAGATTTTAAGAAGCAATAACTATGCCGTTAAAGCAATTGATGATGTTTTTAGATTAATTATTAGCGTCTACTACCAATGTTTTTGCCAGACGGTCATGCAGGGTGCGACGGCGCTCAGAGAAGATAAAAGCAAAATCAATAATGATAAAAAAGAAGGCAAAGTAGTTAATGATGATAAACACAATAGAGCGAATCAAAAAGCTGCGGGTTAGTTGCGGAATCTGGCCATTCTGCTCATCAATAATTTTAATTTTCAGGGCTTTTTTGCCCACCGATTGTCCACTTTTGTAGAGCAGAAAAGCTTGGCCAGCAAAATACAGTAAGGCATAAATGCCCACAGCCCAGTATGCCGTAGATGGTAAAGTTCCCAGCAGGTTCAGCATTTGCTCCTGTTGGGTAGGCGTAGGCATTACAGACTGTCCGGCAATTGCCTGATACTTGCGCATAAATTCAGGGCTAACAAACTGGCTAAAAATAAAAGAGCTGGGTAGCCACAATAATAAAATATCAATAATCTTGGCCAATACCCGCTTATTCACAGAAGCCAGTTGAAATGCCACTGTGCTGCGTGCTGGCTGGTTATGGTTAGCCCATGCACTTTTATTTTGCTGGCTTGATGACGTCGTTGTAGCTTCTGATCGACTTTGAACTGTCTGATTTTGAAATGGCGAGAAGTGTGGCTGATAAACCAATTGACCATTAGTGAGATCACCTAAGGGTTTCCATTCGCTCATGCCTTCATGCCAGGCCAGATCAGTGAGCACCACTTGTCCACTTGCGAGCATCTGGTTGACCTGTTCCAGACTATACGGGCCAGCCTGTTCATTGTTACGTGCCAGATAAATTTGCATTGTGTTAAACCTTAAAGCTAAAAAGTGACTTTGCGTTATTTTAATGAAAAAGACCCATCGGCATGGGTCATTAAGAAAAGAATTTTGAACTTACTCAGGCCAGATTAAGCTCTAGATAAGATTAAGCCTGAGTAAGCGGAGCAGCAAGGTTGCAACCCCTCATTAGCAAATGCTATTAAGCGCCTTTATTGGCCTGATCTTCGGCAAGGAAAAACCAGGTTTCCAGCACGGAATCCGGATTTAAGGATACCGAATCAATGCCCTGCTCCATCAGCCATAGCGCCAGATCAGGATGGTCAGATGGGCCTTGACCGCAAATGCCAATATATTTGCCTGCTTTATTACAAGCTTGAATTGCCATGGACAGTAAAGTTTTTACCGCTTCATCACGCTCATCAAACAGGTGCGATACAATGCCGGAATCACGATCCAGACCAAGGGTTAACTGAGTTAAGTCGTTAGAACCAATCGAAAAGCCATCAAAATGCTCAAGGAATTTATCAGCCAATAGCGCATTGGTTGGCAATTCGCACATCATGATGATTTCCAGGCCATTTTCACCACGGCGCAGGCCATTGGCAGCCAAGAGTTCAATCACACGAGCAGCTTCACCTACAGTACGCACAAACGGAATCATGATCTTGACGTTGGTCAGGCCCATTTCATCACGTACTTTTTTCAGCGCACGGCATTCCAGCTCAAAGCAGTCACGGAAATTATCCGAGACATAGCGGCTGGCACCACGGAAACCCAGCATCGGGTTTTCTTCTTCCGGTTCGTACAGCTTGCCGCCAATCAGGTTGGCATATTCATTAGACTTAAAGTCGGACATACGCACAATTACTGGCTTGTCGGCAAAGGCAGCAGCCAGTGTGGAAATACCTTCCACCAGTTTTTCAACATAAAAATCAATGGGTGAGGCATAGCCACAGGTGCGTGCCATCACCGCAGCACGGGTTTCACGCGGCAGGCTTTCAATGTTCAACAGGGCCTTGGGATGTACGCCAATCATGCGGTTGATAATGAACTCAAGGCGCGCCAAACCAATACCTTGATTGGGAATCTGGGCAAAGTCAAACGCGCGATCTGGATTACCCACGTTCATCATGATCTTGAATGGTAGCGGTGGCATGGATTCAATCGAGTTACGCTGAATTTCAAAATCCAGTGCACCTTCATAAATAAAGCCAGTATCGCCTTCGGCACAGGAAACGGTCACGGCCTGATCTTCGGTAAGCACTTCAGTGGCATTACCACAACCTACAATGGCTGGCACACCCAGTTCACGGGCAATAATCGCGGCGTGACAGGTACGTCCACCACGGTTGGTGACAATCGCGGAAGCACGCTTCATCACTGGCTCCCAGTCAGGGTCAGTCATGTCAGATACCAGCACGTCACCTGGTTGTACCTTGTCCATTTCCTTAATGGAGGTAACGATACGCACTTTACCAGAGCCAATGCGCTGGCCAATCGAGCGGCCCTCACACAGCACATTGCCTTTTTGCTTGAGCAGGTAGCGTTCCATGGTGCCAACGTTTTGACGGCTTTTGACGGTTTCAGGTCGTGCCTGAACAATGTACAGCTTGCCGTCATCGCCATCTTTGGCCCATTCGATATCCATCGGTGCGCCATAGTGTTTTTCAATAATCAGTGCTTGCTTGGCCAGCTCAGTCAGCTCATGGTCATTCAAGGCAAACTGATGACGTTCCTGTTTTTCAACATCGACAATCACAGTAGATTTACCGGTAACGCCAGTTTCGCCATAAATCATTTTCTGGTGCTTGCTGCCCAGATTACGGCGTACCACTGCCAGTTTGCCATTTTCTAGTAATGGCTTGGAAAGATAAAATTCATCCGGGTTTACGGCGCCTTGTACTACCATTTCGCCCAAACCATAAGAGGCGGTAATAAATACCACATCACGGAAGCCGGATTCGGTATCCAGCGTAAACATCACGCCTGCTGCACCAGTTTCACTACGAACCATGCGCTGGATACCGGCAGACAGTGCCACGTTGGAATGCGCATAGCCCTGATGCACACGATAGGCAATTGCACGGTCATTAAACAGTGAAGCAAACACTTCTTTCACTGCAACCAGCACATTGTCAATGCCACGGATATTCAGGAAGGTTTCCTGCTGGCCGGCAAATGACGCATCCGGCAAGTCTTCAGCGGTTGCAGAGGAGCGCACCGCTACCGCAATGTCTGGATTGTCACCAGCGAGTGCTGCAAAGGCTTCACGAATTTCTTGTTCAAGTTCAGGGATAAGGGGAGTGTCAATCACCCACTGACGGATTTTTGCACCAGTTTCGGTGAGCGCCTGAACATCGTCAACATTTAAGGAATCAAGTTCGGCCTGGATTTTTGCATTTAAGCCGCTTTGTTCGAGGAAGTCACGGTAGGCCTGTGCTGTTGTTGCAAAGCCACCCGGCACACTGACACCCGCATTGGACAAATGACTGATCATTTCGCCAAGTGAGGCATTCTTGCCGCCCACTTGCTCTACGTCATGTTTGCCCAGCTTTTCTAAACCAATTACGCGCGCTTCCAAAATTGACACTCCATTTAAAAAACATTACTGGATCGCAGCAATGATACAAGAATGCATCGCCTACAGGATAGTGACAGGCGACAGCTACTAAATATCAGGTTACTATAAAGATAATGTTTACTTTAGACAAATATTAAAGAGGTTAAAATGGTCGATAAAACAGCAGTGCATCGCAGTGTATTTTTTGTTTCAGATGGTACAGCGATTACTGCCGAAACCCTCGGTCATTCCCTGTTGGCACAATTTCCTACCGTTGATTTTGAAATACATATTATTCCCTATGTCGATAGTGAAGAACGGGCCATGGATGTGGTACAGGAAATTAACAAGTGTGCAATTCGCGATGGTGCTCCACCTTTAGTCTTTGATACTTTGGTCGACCCACTGGTGCGTGATGTGATTAATACTGCCAATGCCATCAATCTAGACGTTTTTGAAGGCCTGATCAGCAAGATTGAAACCGAATTGAATGTGAAAGCTTCACCTCAAGTGGGCAATGCCCATAGCAGCGTGGATTCTGAAAACTATAAATCGCGGATTGATGCTGTCCATTATGCGCTGGACAATGATGATGGCGCCAAAACCCGTCATTACGATATGGCAGACCTGATTTTGATTGGCGTATCACGCTCTGGCAAGACACCAACCTCGATTTATCTTGCGTTGCAATTTGGTATCCGGGTGGCCAATTACCCGATTACCGAGGAAGACCTTGATGATAACCGCTTGCCCAAGGTGCTTAAGGAACACAAGAAAAAACTGTTTGGCCTAATGATTGAACCTGAGCGTCTGGTCGCCATTCGCAGTGAGCGCAAGGCCAATAGTCGCTATGCCAGCTTTCAGCAATGCCAGATGGAACTGCGTGCCATTCAGGGTATTTATATTTCTGAAGGCATTCCTTACCTGAATGTGTCTGAAATGTCGATTGAGGAAATCTCAACCCGCATTCTGCAAACCACTGGCCTAAAACGCCGTATCAGCTAAGTTATTTCCTGCATAAGATCTGCCTGTTTGTTCTGTATACGCATAATAAACAGGCAAGCCAATAACGTTTTATTGCTTACTCTTACAATTCAATAATTTAAAAACGGCCTGCAACTAACCCATAGTTTCTTTCAAAGGCAATATAGTCATTTGCAAGAATTTGAGGTTATTGATGAGCAAGCCCGGAAGCAGACTGGGAAGAAGTGTGCTGGCACAAATCAGCAGCATCATTATTGGTTCTTTTTTGATGCGCTATCTGGTCTGGATTATTGCCATTCTGTATACCCTGATTAGCTTTGCATCCTGGCCTTATAGTGAAAATATTATAAGCCTGTTTTTTTCATCCAGCATTCAGCATAGCCTAACGCTAATCACTGTACTGTTAAGCGCACTGGGTTTATATGATGTAATCCAGAAAAAGCACACCTTGCTGCGTACCTATCCGGTAATTGGCCATTTTCGCTATCTGTTTGAGATGCTGCGTCCTGAGCTTAGACAGTATTTGTTTGAAGGCGAGGAAGATTATCTACCCTTTTCCCGAGCACAGCGCAGCCTGATTTATCAGCGTTCCAAGAATTTAAGTTCGGAAAAACCATTTGGTACTTTGCTGGATGTGTATGCCAC
The DNA here is from genome assembly GCF_004377485.1 of Alkanindiges illinoisensis. Classification (GTDB taxonomy): domain Bacteria; phylum Pseudomonadota; class Gammaproteobacteria; order Pseudomonadales; family Moraxellaceae; genus Alkanindiges; species Alkanindiges illinoisensis_A. Next base: position 31,027 of record NZ_SNTY01000005.1, on the reverse strand, counting down.
TAACTATGAGTTTATTAGCCAGTCCATTACTCCAGTCAAGCAGGCTGATCCTGACAGTTTCCGGATTACAATTGGCAATGAACAATGCAAGCAGCCTTATTCCTGTTCAATTTTTAATATCTCGGCCATGAGTTTTGGCAGCTTAAGTGCTAATGCGATTCGTGCTTTAAATAAGGGCGCCAAAAAAGGCAATTTTTCGCATGATACCGGCGAGGGTAGCATTAGCCCCTATCACCTCGAATTCGGTGGTGATCTGGTGTGGGAGCTGGGTAGTGCTTATTTTGGCTGCCGTGATGGTTTCGGCCAGTTTGACCCGGAAAAATTTGCCAAACAGGCTGCCTTACCATCGGTAAAAATGATTGAAATCAAGATCAGCCAGGGGGCAAAACCGGGACACGGTGGCATTTTGCCCAAAGAAAAAATCACCCCGCAAATTGCTGCTGTGCGCGGTATTCCCATGACAGAGGATTGTATTTCGCCCGCAGGCCACTCTACTTTTTCCAATCCGCTGGAATTAATGGCGTTTATTCAGCGTTTGCGTGAATTAAGCGGCGGCAAGCCCGTCGGCTTTAAGCTTTGTATTGGTCAACCCTGGGAGTTTATGGGCATTGTCAAAGCCATGCTGCAAACCGGTATTGTGCCTGATTTTATTGTGGTCGATGGTGCAGAAGGTGGTACAGGTGCAGCGCCACTGGAATTTACCAATCATGTCGGTGCGCCTTTACGGGAAGGCTTGTTATTTGTGCATAACACGCTGGTTGGGGTAAATCTGCGTGACAAAATCAAGCTTGGTGCAGCAGGAAAAATTGTCAGTGCTTTTGATATTGCACGGGTTTTTGCACTGGGTGCGGACTGGGTTAATGCCGGACGCGGTTTTATGTTTGCACTGGGTTGTATTCAGTCTCTAAGCTGCAATACCAATAAGTGTCCAACTGGCGTTGCAACCCAAAGTGAATCACGGCAAAAGGCGCTGGTAGTAACCGATAAAGGCGAACGTGTGTATCGTTACCATCGAAATACTTTGCACGCACTGGCAGAAATGATTGCGGCCGCAGGTTTGCATCATCCATGCGATATTAAAGCGCATCATCTGGTACGTCGTTATTCAGCCACTGAAATCAAAAACTATGAGCAAATCCACTTTTTCTTGAAACCGGGTGATTTGCTTAAAGACACTATAGACAGCAATTTTTACCATGATATGTGGAAAAAAGCGCAAGCTGAATCTTTCGAGTGCTTAACCGAATGCTTTACATAGAATTGCATCATCGCGCAAAATTGCATAGTCTCTTATCAGGTTTGCGCTGACTTTTTAATAGACTTCTTTCATAAGTTGTACCAACTTGCCTTCGACAGGCTAAGGCAGCGTTGGTTGAGCTTGTCGAAACCAGACTTATGCAAGAGACCTAATCTATAAAGCAATATGCAATCACATATTATTTAAGCAAGCTGATGTAATTTTAAGCAAAGTTAAGTAATTGTTTATAGCAGCCTCAACAAAACCCAATATTAAATTAAAATAATTTATCTTTAAAAAGTAATTATAAATAAATGATTTAAGCGTGAATAGATTGAGGAATAAGTGGCAAAGCACTTGGGTACTTTGTCACATCCCTTAAGGTTCTTATACAGGATCAAGAAAAAAAACTTTTAGGATCAATACTCTTATAAAAACTGGATCTACAACACATGACCACTGATTCACAAATGCAGACTGTACTTGATCAATTTGCTCAATTTAATGCACCACCCATTGAAAAATTATCTCCAGAAAATGCGCGAAATAACCCGACCTTAAAAAATGCGGTAGAGGAAATGTCGGCAGACAGTGCCTTGATTCGTTCCAAGAATCTGTTGATGCCGAGCTTGCCAGAGCCTGTAGGACGCATTGACCATATTTTAATTCCAGCAGACAGCGGCGAACTACTGGCTCGCGTATTTACCCCAGAGGGTGATGGACCATTTCCAGTAATTGTCTATTTTCATGGCGGTGGCTGGGTTATTGCAAATCTGGATGTCTATGAGCCAACCTGTCGTTGCTTATGCAATACAGCAGATAGCATTGTGGTATCGGTTGCCTATCGACAAGCACCCGAATATAAGTTCCCGGCAGCAACGGATGATGCTTATGCAGCACTGCAATGGGTGCTGGAAAATGCGTCAGCCTTAAATGGCGATCCGCTGCGGGTAGCGGTGGCTGGCGAAAGTGCCGGTGGTAATCTGGCCACGGTAGCCTGCTTGCGTGCCAAGGATGAAGGTGGCCTGCTGCCGGTGGCACAATTACTGGTTTATCCTGTGACAGATAGCCAGATGAATTCCCCATCCTATACCGAGCAAGCCGAAGCCAAACCGCTCAATGCTGCCATGATGAAATGGTTCTGGGAACACTATCTCAATACCATGAGTGAAGGGGAGCATGTTTATGCCTCACCGCTGCGTGCCCCTGATCTCACCGGCTTGCCACCCGCTATTGTAATTACTGCTGAGCTTGATCCATTACGGGATGAAGGGGAAGCCTATGCCCAGCGTCTGGCAGATGCAGGTGTGCAGGTGAGCACCCGGCGTTATGCTGGGGTAACCCATGAGTTCTTTGGTCTAGGCGGCGCAGTAGGAAAGGCTAAGGAGGCTGTAGAATTTGCAGTGAGTAATTTACATAAAGCATTTAATGCCAACGATAATCGTAACTTTTAAAACTTTACTAATTATTTTTCATATAAAAAGATATTACATTGACTGTGCTATCTTTTTATATTTTTAACCAGTACAGATCGAACAAAAACTAAAGACTAAACTGGCGAAATTCAGTAATTTCCCTAGCCTTGGGCCATTGCTGTAAAAGGCTACCAGCGTATTTTTGCGCACGACTGGCAAAGTTGACATCAAACCAGCCAGAATATTTATCAATATCATCAATACGCAAAATGTGACTCCTGTCTATTACCACCAGATAATCTGATTCCATCACTGGCGGTTCCAGCAGGCTGCTGGCCTGTTTAAGCTGTATCCGGCTGGAAATGCGCTGAGCCAGTTTAATCAATTGATGGGTAGTAGCCTGCTGGTCAGCAAGGCTATTAAGCAGCATTAATACCTCACGCCTGGGAGAAGGCTTGATGAAATCCAGCAAACCCTGGCCAATTCGCGCATCATCAAATAATTCGTGCATGGATGGCAGCACAATCAAGACTTCCCGCCGGGCCAGACCAAGCAGTTTGACTATTGCTTGCTGAAGAACATCCTTACCTGCAATAGCCACCCGTTGATCTGGTAATTGTTCTTCGCCAGTAGAATCTTCATCAGCCTTTTGAGTGGATGAATTAGCAGAGTGCTTACTTTGCTTAAGCGTTTCCGGGTTCTCAACCTTTACCACACGCGCGGCGTTTGCATCAGCCTGCACCCGAACAGGAACATAGTCTATACCATCATTCAACTCACCAGCCGGGTCATTGGTACCAATGCTTTGCTCAGGCGGCGTAGAACTGGCGTCATGCATTGCAATTCTCCTGCTGGCTATTCCAACGCTATAGGTTTGATCCTTAAACTGTAGCAATAAAGTGCCAGATTTATTGCTCACAATTGTACTAAAACCTTATTCGGGAATATAAACCAGCACAATGGCATCTTCGTATAAATCGCAAAACATGGCCAAGAGCTGATCAGCTTCCACAGATTGCAGATCCAGGGATTGCAAGTTAAGAGGTTCACCATCTGCCAGCCGTTTTAAGATGGGTGTAAGCGCAGCAGGAACATCCAGTTTTTCACCTTGAGCCCAGAATTCCAGTTGCGCCTGTTCAGTATGGCGATACAGTAGCCGTGTGGCAGGTTCACGCTGAATGATTGCGCCTTCCTCAAGTAATTCCTTGAGTTCTTCAGGGCTGAGAGATTCATTCTCCGGCAGGCTGTCAGGGTATTTGGTTTCTGTGAGCAAGCTCAGCGCTGCTTCGTCAAAATAACTGGTATGTTGCAGTAACTGAATAACCTGCTGCTTTAACATGGCCAGGTCAGTTGGGCTGACTTCGCCCGCAGACTGAATAGAACGCGCAGCCAGGTCAGCAACCGGAATCTGGGTATCGGGCTTACTGAGCAGATGATCAGTAAACTGATCCAGCAATTGGGTGCTATCCGGCATCCGGAAACCAAATGACAGGGTCAGGCAGTTGTCTTCGGCCACGCCATAATGTGACAGGGTGGGCGGTACATATAGCAAGTCCCCAGGTTCAAGGATTTCATCAAAATGTACGTCCATATCGGGCAACAGGCGCAGCGGCTGGTTAGGGATTAGCTCGCAATCAGGCGTGCAATACTGGCCCAGTTGCCAGCGGCGTTTGCCGTAAGCTTGTACCAGAAACACATCATACTGGTCATAATGACGGCCTACTGAACCACCTTTGGGCGCATAGGACACCATAATGTCATCGCGACGCCACTGTGGAATAAAATCAAAATGCTGCCAAAGCTGGGCAACTTCCGGTGAAAAGTGATCCAGTGCCTGCACCAGCAAGGTCCATAACGGCGGGAGTTTTTTAAAGTCCTTGGCGTTCAATGGAGAATTTTTGACCTTCCATTGCTCGTTACTGGCGCCTTGCTGGGTCAGCAAGCGGGCGGTAACACCCTCTTCCTGTGCCAGTTCAAGAATATCATTTGGTACCAGTAAGCCCTTGACATCTGGCAGTGCATTTTTGACCAGCAACGGTTTTTTTTGCCAGTATTCAGCAAAAAATTCGGCTGCACTAATGCCTCCCAGTACCTGTAGATTTTGCATTTTCCTGCATCTTCCTATTTAAACAATAAATAAAAACGGTGAATAAACGCGGCAAACAGGGCACCTATAGTGGCAAGCGCCATATCTTTTTGTGCATCCCAGATGTCGCCCTGCTGACCATTATAGTTTTCAGCTGCTTCTGGCGACATGCCAATGGCAATCCACCATTCAATCAATTCATACACCATACTGGATGCCATAATAAATTGAATGGCAATCAGGGTAATTTTAAAAGACCTGGTCTGTGGCAACCACAGTGAAAATACATCGCGGCATAGCTTAAATAACAGTAGGCCATAGCCAAAGTGAATCAGGCGGTCATACATGTTGCGTGACCAGCCAAAATGCCCGTTCAGGTCAAAGTCAAACCATGCTTTTATCCAGTCATTATAAGGGACGTAAGAATATAAATAGTGTGCACCTAAGATATGCAGCAGTATAAATAAAACGGCTAGGGTAAAGCCTGAAATGCTGACTTTACGCTGTAATTGCAATGTCATTAATACAGCCAGGCCCAGCACAGTGCCCACTTGATGTAATAGATAAGAATTAAAATCCAGTGGATGAATTGAAGCAACCACACTGGCCAAAACCACAAGCGCCAATAACATCCAATGCCACGGGCCGGTTTTTGGAAATTGTCGATAAGGGCTGAAAAAAGACATTTACATGATTTCCTTTGTTGTGTAATCCATTTTTTATAGGCTGTGTGCTTAAAGTCGATAAGGTTTTAGGGTAAAGCGACCGTCATGGTAATGACTTAAAGCTTGTTTTAGGCAAGGATGACCTTGCTAACTTAATATCCTAGTGTAAATTTAAAACAGCTAGCAAATTAAAAGGGCAAATCCAATTCACCCTTTTAATAACTACCACCTAATATCAACACCTTCTACAGCTATAAGCAGTTGCATTGATGAACTGCAACACTGGCTAATTAACGTGCAGAACCTGTTAACTTGTCCAGTAACTGTGGCAGATTTCTGGCTTGCTCGGCTGCACTACCGGTATAACTGGCAGGGGTCATTTCAGCCAGACGCTGACGGTCAGCTTCAGGCACGGCAGCCAGTTCCTCGCTTTGTACAAAACTCACCATCACATCACGAGTCATGGCCTGACCACGGGTGAGCTTTTTCAGTTTTTCGTAAGGCTGCTCTACATTATAACGGCGCATTACGGTCTGGATTGGCTCGGCCAGCACTTCCTGCGCGGCATCCAGATCAGCCAGCAGACGGTCACTGTTGAGTTCCAGCTTGCCAATGCCTTTTAGGCAGGCTTCAAAGGCAATCAGGCTTTGTGCAAAACCCACACCCATATTGCGCAGTACCGTAGAGTCGGTCAAGTCACGTTGCCAGCGCGATACAGGCAGCTTTTCGCCCAGATGAGCCAGCACGGCATTGGCAATCCCCAGGTTGCCTTCAGAATTTTCAAAGTCAATGGGATTAACCTTGTGCGGCATGGTGGAAGAACCCACTTCGCCTTCCTTGAGCTTTTGCTTGAAATAACCCAGAGAAATATAGCCCCAGACATCGCGGTTAAAGTCAATCAGAATGGTATTAAAACGCTTGAGAGCATCAAACAGTTCAGCCATATAGTCGTGTGGCTCAATCTGGGTGGTGTACGGGTTAAAATCCAGACCCAGCGAAGTCACAAAGCCTTCGGCATGCGCTGCCCAGTCGATGTCAGGATAGGCAGACAGGTGGGCATTGTAGTTACCCACTGCACCATTGATTTTGCCCAGCAGTTCGACCTGTTCAAATTGTTTGATTTGGCGTGCCAGACGATACGCCACGTTGGCCATTTCCTTGCCTAAAGTGGTTGGGCTGGCAGTCTGGCCATGCGTACGGGACAGCATGGGCTGGTCAGCATGTTTCAGTGCCAGCGCTGTAATGGCATCACGAAGCTGGCGCATATTGTCCAGCAGTACTTCACGGCCATTTTTTAGCATCAGGGCGTGTGACAGGTTATTGATATCTTCTGAAGTACAGGCAAAGTGAATAAACTCGCCAACCGTGGCCAATTCATCAATGCCGGCAATTTTTTCCTTGAGGAAATATTCCACTGCTTTGACATCATGGTTGGTAGTGGCTTCAATGGTTTTGATGCGCAGGGCATCATCTTCACTAAAGTTGCTGACAATGGCATCTAAGGCAGCATTGGTGGCATCAGAAAATGGGGCGACTTCAGCAATGCCTTCATGGCGAGCCAGCGATTGTAGCCAGCGGACCTCAACGGTAACGCGCGCCGCAATCAGGCCAAATTCTGAAAGATAGGGGCGAAGGGCATCACATTTTTTGGCATAACGGCCATCAAGTGGAGAAAGCGCGGTTAAAGAGTTCATGCGAGGTTGCTTCCTAATGACAAACTAAAAATTAAAAGCGAATCAATATAAATCAATTAAAGTGAGGCCGATAAACCAGTCAAACAGTAGGGTTTAAAATTGCCGCGATTTTATGTCAAAACATCCATTAAAACCCAGCAAATTCTGATGGCAAGCCTGATTTAAAAGGTCGATCCAAAAATTACCATGTAATGGTTTTAGGCTTCAGGTTCATAAAAACCGGGCGCGGCCTGATAGCGAATCCGTGCCAAATGGCGCAGGTCGTCCAGCATGGCCTTACGGCCAAATACCAGCTGAAAACGGTTACCACCCAGTTGTCGCCAGTAATGCGCGGCCTGCAAGCCTGAGAACAGACAAGCGCGGATGGCATCAATGGTTGACTGATTTTTAAGGTATTCCGGTTTACCGCGCACCGATAGGCGCGGCGTCAACTGGCCGGCAGTATCAATATATAAACTGGCAAGGCTGGCTAAAATTGCGGGATGCTGCACATTATGGTCAAAAAAACTCAGGCGCTGTTTAATGTTGGCCTGTTCACCGGTAATGCGCTGGGCAAACGCAGGCTTTTTATAAACCTTCTTTTCAAGCTGCATGAGCGCCATGGCATAGCGGAATGTTTCACCATACTGGCGCGGTAAAGGCAAACGTGAACGGGTATTCTGGTAAGGCTGGATTAAAGCACCTTCCAGACTGCGCAGGCCAATATTCAGGTTTTCCATGTTGCCATACAGATCAAGGCTAAACAGGCTGTCCGGCTGTCTATCATGAATCTTGAGGCTAGCCTGTAGCAGGGCATTAAAGCTCTGGTTTGACAGCCCTGTCAGGGTGTTTTTACCCTGTGTCGCCAGTGAGTAGGTGAGTTGTGCAGCCTGAAACAGGGCAACCAGCGCCAGCAGACGATTCTGCCGTTCGGTAATACCTGAATTGGTGAGGGCATCATCAAGATGCTGTTGAACCTCTGTGGTAAAACGCTGCTTAGCCATGAAGTAGCCTGTCATCTGTCATATTACTGATTGCTGCAATCGGCAGCTGGTCTGAAGTTAATGTACCTGCATTGGTATGGTGAATAATTCCACCACCCAGACAAACGTCATCCTGATAAAAAACCACAGATTGTCCCGGTGTCACTGCACGTTGGGGATCATTAAATTCAACCCGTACACCACCAGGTTGTAGACTATCGTCCCGATAAACCATGCAGTGCTGATCGGGCTGGCGATAACGCGTTTTGGCCGTACAAGCCAGGGCTTGCGGTGGAATATTGGCAACACCAGCAACCCAGTCAATGCTTTCACTCCAAAGCATGTTACTTTGCATTAGGGGGTGCTCATGCCCTTGTCCAATAATCAGCTGGTTATTCTGCATATCCTTGGCCAGCACAAACCATGCTCCTTCTGCCTGATTCTTCAAACCACCAATGCCAATACCACCGCGTTGCCCCAGTGTGTAATACATCAGGCCATCATGACGGCCAACCACTTCCCCGGCATCAGTAATAATCTCACCCGGCTGGGCAGGCAGGTATTGCTTTAAAAAGTCCTTAAAACGACGTTCACCAATAAAGCAAATGCCAGTGGAGTCTTTTTTACTGGCGGTGCTTAAGCCCAATTCAATGGCTTTTTGACGAACCTGTGGCTTTTCAAGTTCACCCACTGGAAACAGGGTTCTGGCAATTTCACGGCCGTGGACGGCATGTAAAAAATAGCTTTGATCCTTGTTTTGGTCCAGTCCGCGTAATAGCGGCGCATATTGCTCACCGAGGCTATTGGTCTGTACCGCACCACGGCGTGCATAATGACCTGTTGCAATAAAATCAGCACCTAGTGTTAAGGCATGATCCAGAAAAGCCCGGAACTTGATTTCCTTATTGCATAAAATATCCGGGTTGGGTGTACGGCCTGCCGAGTATTCCTTTAAAAAATGCTCAAACACACGGTCCCAGTATTCCATGGAAAAATTGGCAGTACGCAAGGGAATACCCAGACGGTCACAGACACTTTGCGCATCAGCCAGATCACGCATGGCCGTACAATACTCGGTGCCGTCGTCATCTTCCCAGTTTTTCATGAACAGGCCTTCAACCTGATAGCCCTGTTCCAGCAGTAATGCCGCAGATACCGATGAATCCACACCGCCTGACATGCCTACAATGACATAGTTACTCATCAGTAAACCTTTTTAAAATTTAAGACTGGCTGTTGCCGTGCATTGTCTATTACTTGAAAACCTGCATTGAACCAAATGCTCATATGGCAGAATGTCTTTTCTCAAGCATTGAGCAGATCAGGTGAAGCATTAAATAAAGGCTGTTCAAAAATAATATCCAGTGGATAGTGCTTGCCCTGCAACGCATCCTGTACACAGCGAGTGACGAGCGGACTACGCGCGCGGGCTGTTTGCTCAAGCTGTTCGAGCGTCATCCAGGTGGCCCGTTCAATGCCGGTATCGAGTGGACGGCTGGCATCATGTGACAGGGCTTTGGCCAGAAAACAAAACCGGTAATAGGTACAGTCCGGATCGGCTGGCGGTGTATAGGTATAAATGCCCAGCAGGCCTGTAATTTCAACAATCCAGCCTGTTTCTTCCAGCGTTTCACGAATAGCTGCTTCAATGAGGGTTTCATTGGCTTCCACATGACCGGCAGGCTGGTTAATCACCAGATGACTGACAGACAGGCTTTGTTCTTCCACAAACAGGAAACATTGCTCATCCTGCACAATGGTGGCAACCGTCACATGAGGCATCCAGGACATAGGCGAAATCACATTTAGACAATAAAGTGAGTATGATACGAAAGTTGCCAGTTTTGGGCAATGAAGGTAAAAAATAAAAGCCGGACATTTAATCCGGCTTTCATTAGCAATGTATCAACGCTCAATTAAAAAAACTTGCTAAAGAAAATCTTGATATGGTCAATCATGCGGGCGAAAAAGCTTGCCTCTTCTACGGCTTCCAGAGCAACCAATGGTTTTTCAGTCAGCATTTTACCATCAAGATTGGCAACCACTTTACCAATAACCTGACCTTTCTGGATCGGGGCTTTCAAATCAGGGTTAATGACCAGCTGGGTTTTAATATTGGCAGCCTGACCACGTGGCAGGGTTACCGCCATATTTTCTGCCAGACCTACAGATACCTTGTCTGTTTGGCCAAACCATACCGGTGTAGTGGCCAGCGACTGACCTGCTGGACGCAGCGTGGTATTTTCAAAATTGCTAAAGCCCCAGTTTAAAATGGCACGGGTCTGGCTAGCACGTTCATCCATGCTGGGTGTACCCATGACCACGGCAATCAGGCGCATCGGACCACGCTTACTGGAAGCAACCAGACAGTAACCTGCTGCATCCGTGTGACCCGTTTTTAAACCATCCACGCTAGGATCGGTATATAGCAGAGCATTACGATTGCCTTGCTTGATCCCGTTGTAGGTAAATTCTTTTTCAGAGTAAATTGGATAATATTTGGCACTATCCTTAATAATGTTACGTGCCAGAATAGCCATGTCCAGTGCCGATGAATAATGACCATCCATAGGCATACCAGTTGCATTCATAAAATGACTATGATTCATGCCCAGCTGCTTGGCTTCCTGATTCATCATCTCGGCAAAAGCGCCTTCATTGCCAGCAATATGCTCAGCCATCGCTTTGGAGGCATCATTACCAGACTGGATAATAATGCCGCGCAGCATGTCAATGACACTGGCTGAACCATTGAGCGGTACATACATACAGGATTCTGAACTACTGCCACGACACCATGCGGATTCATTCATGCGTACCATGTCAGTTTCTTTGAGCTGACCAGACATCAGGCGCTTTTCAATAATAAAACTGGTCAGCATTTTGGTCATGGATGCAGGAGGCAACTCTGCATTTTCATTAGAACCCGCCAAAACCTGGCCTGTGTCATAGTCTACGAGTACGTATGCTTTATTATCAAGGGTAGGAGGAAGAGGTAATGCTGTCACAGCATGTGCATTAATTGTAAAACCAGTAAACACAGCAGCAACAGCTAAGGCGCGTAGGCTAGACATGGCTAGAATTTCCATTTTAGCAAAATAAACATAAGCCGGAGATTCTAAGCCATGAAGCCTGAGCAACCAAGCATGATTGCCCAGACAATGCAAAAAAATTATTTTTTAGTTTTCTTGCTATTTGCCGGATAATTCAGGATATCTTGGCAAACTTCACGATTATCCTGCACACTGGCACGATTAGCATCTTCACGTGCTTCCTTTAGCTTGCCCTGATATTCAGCATCGTCTGCCAGGGCTTTTAGGGCCAGCACGGGCTGATCAATATTCGGCATCAGGTCTTTAAGCAGTCGCTCATAACCAGCATCAAATTTTTTATTGTTGCCAATTAATTTGGGACAAATTTCCCCTAGAACATCGACTGCGGCAATTTCTTCTTGAGTGACAGGTAATGAGCTTTTAAACTCAACCTTATCGCCTTTACTGGCTGTATGGCTTGCTGCATTGCTGGCCGGTGCTGCATTTGCAAAGGTAATACCGCCAGTGCACAACACTACAAATGCCATTGTTTTAACCCAGGAAAGGTTTATTAAATTCAGGTTTGTTCTAGTCATGTATAAAATTCCAGATTATAAGCAGCGCTAGCATAAAGCCAATTCCTCAACAGTTACTGAAGCTTTTTGTTGATTTTTCATAAGAAAAATTTATAGCAATCCCTTAAAACTATTAGCGTTGAGCGATTATTGATTTTTTCTAAAGCATACTGTGAGTTTTCGTTATCAGTTCGTGAAAAAAACGTTTCTAAACTATTTTTCTTGTTATGCTTTCACGGTGTTTGTAAAAAATTAGCTGAGCAAACGCAAATTTTCAAGTGAGATAAAGTTATTCAAAGCAGGGGTATTTTATGAAGTGGTTGAGCTATTTATCAGGGCTTTCCATGCAAAATTGCGCACCAAAGCAGACAAAGATAGCAACCGATCAACACAGAAATTTCCCTTTTAAATACAGACCCATCCTATGCAGTGCTGTTGTATTGCTAATGGCAGGTTGTGCATCAAAACCGGTTGTGAATCCAACCCAGTCTCGCCTGATTGTTATTCCTCAATATTATACGGTTAAAGCAGGCGATACCTTAAGCCAGATTGCTTCACGTTATAATCTGGATTACCGCGAAATTGCACGCATTAATAATATTGATTCCAGCTATACCATATATACCAACCAGAGCTTGCGCTTGCATAACGGCGGTAAGGATGCACCACGCATCCAGGTAAAAACCTCTGCAACGCCTGCACCTGTGGCCATTCAAACCACGACCTTACCGGTACAGCAGCCTGTAAGAACCACGCCACAGCCTGCCAGCACAGTGCGTAATACGCCGACAGTAACCCCACCACCTATTTTGCCCAATACCCCAACGACATTGCCCTCCGGTCTGAGCTGGCAATGGCCGGCAAGTGGGCCGGTGCTTCAGCAATTTGATCTGGCACGCGATATTAAAGGGGTGCGTATCAGCGGTAACCCAGGTGATCCCGTACGGGCTGCGGCTGATGGAGAGGTGGTTTATGCCAGTGACCGGCTGACAGAATATGGCAATCTGGTATTGGTGCGTCATAGCAATGGTTATGTCACGGCATACGCCCATAACAGTAAAATGATCGTTAAGGAGAATGACCGTGTGAAAGCAGGCCAGAAAATTGCCGAAATGGGTTCCAGTGGAACGACGCAAACTATGCTAGAATTTCAGGTTCGTTTAAATGGTAAACCGATTAATCCAGCCAGCTTGCTGCCTGCCCGTTAGGGTTTATGATAATTAAGCGAAAACCATAAAATAAATAAATCAGTAACATCCTTTTGAGGTGAGCGCAAACAATGCTTGATAATTTACGAAGTATGGCAGTATTTGCCTGCGTGGTGGAACGTCGTTCTTTTAGTGGTGCAGCCAGAGAACTGGGAATAACCACCAGTGCAGTGAGCCAGCAGATTCGTTCGCTGGAAGAGGAAATGGATGTACTGCTGTTGCATCGTTCTACCCGTAAATTGAGTTTAACAGAAGCGGGTCAGGCATTTTTTCATAGTTGTCAGGAAATGGTAGCTGCTGCTGAGCGCGGGCGCATCCGTATTAGTGAATTGCGTGATGATCTGGTAGGTGATTTGCGGATTGCCACGACACCAGAGCTTGGAGCAATGCATGTGGTGCCTGCACTGTCTTGCTGGTTGGCAGCGCATCCTAGCCTAAAAGTGCATTTTGAGGCGGATAATCGCTATATTGACCTGATTGAAGAGCGCATTGATATTGCCATTCGTATGAGTCCAACACTGGCCGATTCTTCATTAATTGCCCGGCCTATGGCACGTGTTGACCAGATCCTGTGTGCATCACCCACGTATTTAAGAAAATTTGCACCTATTCAAACACCGGAGGATTTAACCCAGCTTGAGCTTTTGCCGATTGATCTGGTGCAAAATCCGCAGGATATCTACCTGACCAACGCAGCCACTGGTGAGCAAAAGCATGTGTTTATGCCTGCGCGCATTCATAATAATAATGTGTTTGTTACCAAGTCATTGTGTCTGGCAGGGCATGGGGTTGGACGCATTTTATATCTGGATGTGCAGAAGGAACTGGCACGGGGTGATTTGGTCGAAGTCTTGCCCCAATGGAAAATGCAGGATTATATTCTGTATGCTGTAACCTTAAAACGTGAGCAGCAACCTACCAAGATTTATCGCTGTCTGGACGCCCTGTCACAATATTTTAGCCAGTTACCCGGTGGCCGTTCGGTACGCCGTTTAACCGATGAAATCACTGGCTAAAATTTAATTTTCTATTGTTATAAAAAAACCGCCTCAGGATTGAAACTGGGCGGTTTTTTTATGCAGCTATGTTTTAAGGCTGAAAATTAGGCCAGTTTAGGCTTTGCTTTGAATAAAATTGCTGATGAGTGGCACCAGTCGGTTTACAATTTCATCAGCATCCGCTTGTGAAATATTCAGGGCAGGGAGCAGGCGTACCACCTTGTCCGCTGTGACATTAATAATCAGCTGCTTTTCATCACGCGCCTGAGCCACGAGTTCACTACAGGCAATTGGCAGCTCAATACCAATCATCAGGCCAAAACCACGTACGCTCACCTGATGCTGTGCCAGTTTTTGCTGGAGTTGTTCAACCAGATAAGTTCCCATTTTGGCAGCGTTTTCAATAGCGCCTTCTTTTTGCAGACAATCGATTACCGTGTAGACCGTGCGACAGGCTAGGGGCGTTCCGCCATAGGTAGAACCATGATTACCGGCAGCAAACAGGTTAACCGCCTTGCCTTGCACCATACAGGCGCCAACCGGAAAGCCATTACCTAAACCTTTGGCAGTCGTGAGGACGTCAGGTGTAATGCTGGTGTGCTGAAAGGCAAAATATTTACCGGTACGGCCATTACCGGTTTGAATTTCATCCAGCATCAATAGCCAGTCATGCTGGTCACACAAATCACGTAGCTGGTTTAAGTACTCAAAACCCTGGGGCGCCGTATTGATGCCACCTTCGCCCTGAATGGGCTCGACCAGAATGGCCACAATATCATCATGCTGGCTGGCCAGTTGCTTGATAGCTTCAACATCACCAAAGGGAACACGCAAAAAGCCTTCGACCAGTGGGGCAAAGCCAGCCTGTACCTTGGCATTGCCAGTCGCAGACAATGTAGCCAGCGTGCGGCCATGAAATGATTTTTCCATGACAATAATTTTTGGTGAGCTAAAACCTTTTTTATGCCCACTAATGCGTGCCAGCTTAATCGCTGCTTCATTGGCTTCGGCACCACTGTTGCTAAAAAATACCTGTTGCATGCCTGCAACGTGGGTCAGGAGCTGGCCAGCAGCTTCCTGCCAGGGAATTTCAAACAGGTTGCTGGTATGCACCAGTAGGCTAGCCTGTTCACTTATAGCCTGCGCTACTACAGGATGCGCATGACCCAGCCCGCACACGGCAATCCCAGTTAAGGCATCCAGATAGGCTGTGCCATCTTCAGTATATAAATAACTGCCCTGGCCTCGAACAAAAGCAATGGGTTGACGTGCATAAGTGGGCATTAAACTGCTAGTTTGATTATTGGTTTGTTTTTTTACAGAAGTAAAATCAGGGGGCACGGTCATTGTCAGCGCTCTTTGTTGGGACAAAACAGGAGTTAAGCATCTTAACAAAACTTTTATCCAAGGTGAGACGCTTTTGCAGAATTTTCACCAAAGGGCAGGCTTGAAATCAGTGCATGTAAGCCTAATTTAATCCAATAGCCGTTATGGTGAATCACCGCTATAATAGCGCGACATTTAAAGAGGTTTGTTTTATGACTGACGCAGCCAACCCTAACCCAGCTCATGCTGACAACAGCACCGAAACTTTGATTCGTGAGCAAATTGCCAAGCATCCTGTGATTTTATACATGAAAGGCACTCCCCAGTTTCCACAGTGTGGCTTTTCGGCGCGTGCAGTTGAAGCTTTAAGCCAGATTGGTCGTCCTTTTGCCTACGTGAATATTCTGGAAAACCCGGACATTCGGGCAACCCTGCCGCGTATTGCCAACTGGCCTACTTTTCCGCAGCTTTGGGTCGGTGGTGAGCTGATTGGTGGTAGTGACATCGTGCTGGAAATGTTCCAAAAAGGTGAGCTTAAGCCTCTGATTGAACAAAATAGTCCAGAAGCGCAATAAGCGTTGCATGATGAATCCATAAAAGATAAATCAATAAAAAAGAGCCTCAAATCAGGCTCTTTTTTATTGGTCAAATCTAAAATCTAAAATAACTGAGAGTTCTAAAATTAAGCCTTGGATAGTTTCTGGATTTTGTAGCATTCGTCCAGCGCCAGCTCATAGTAAGCCAAGCCCTGCTGGGCAGCCTGTAAGGCCTTTTGCTGCATTACAACATCGTGATTACACAGGCGCTTGATCAGTTCCATGGCTTCATAAGGATGCAAATCATCATAGTGCGCATGTGCACGCAACCATGCCACTGTTCTGCTGCTAATCTGGATTTCAGGATGCTTGGCATAGGCTTCTATGCCTTTATAAACCTGAATTGTCCAGTCGCCAGTCGCCCATTCAATGGCAAGGTTGGTTGCTGCAATAGTTTCTGCCAAAGTTCCGCGATAGGCCACGCTCCATAAATAATGGTTCACGGCATTCATGGCGGCTGGTGGGCAGACATGATCAAGCTCATCAACAGTTAAACCAAAACCCAACGCCCAGTCCTGATACCAGTACAAGTGTCGCTCTTCTACCTTGATGTTTTGGATAAGCCAGTTACGTGCTTCAGTCACACCAGGCAGCTGAAATGCAGTGGCTTTTGCCAAACTCATTGCCATATAGGAAGGAAAATGGGCAACCAGTGGGTAGAAATTTAACAGTGCATGTTTAAAACAGGCCAGGCTTAGCCGTCCGGTTGCCAGATCCTGAAATAAGGGATGCTGGCTAACCCGATTTTTGGCAGGCAATAACTGATCCCAGAAAGCCTGTGACCATTCATTGTGTGGCGTTATTTCCAGCTCATGGCTGTAAGCTTTTTTAGCTTGAGAATCCTTGGTTTGACTGCCATTTAAAGTGGGAGTGATGCTATCTATAGAGTTATTCAATGAGTTCATGGTTTATCCCTAACCTGTAGCTTATATTTATCCTTTATAGAAGTTAATAATTTCCAGTACGTATTGGCAAGGTTATTTCGTGACCTAACGTGTAAGCCTTTTATTACATTTTGTAATTCGAACTATTAAAAAATATAAAACTTCTGCTATTTTTACACAATATAAAACTAATAGAACTACTTTTTCCCAATGTTAGGATGACTGTGGGATTGTTATAAGGACAGTGAGGTGTTTAAGCACTTCCACCAAGGATGCGGCCATAATGAAACTACAAGGTTCCAATCTGCTGGAACGTAAAGAAATCCAAAAATTACTGGGTAAGGATTTGAACTTTGTCTGGTTTCCTGCAAAACTGGAAAAAGACTATCGATTTCAATATCAAAATGAAGCTGCACACGAATTTCGTTATCGTGGCCCAATTATCCTGCTGCTTTACCTATTCTTGAGTTATGGCATTTATCAGCTGTTACCTGCTGAACAAGTGGGCCTGTGGCTAAAGCTGTATGGCTGTGTGGGCATTATTATCCTGACAGCCTGGGGTTTTAGCTGGTTTGAAAAAATGCACCAGTGGTTTGATTGGTATGCCACCATTGGTTCGACAATTGCAATTGCCATTTCCTTTACGATTGTTAATCTGGTTCATGATGAACAGGGTAGTGTGCTGTTACATGCCGCTATTATGTATGCTGTAGTAATTGTTTATGGTTTTGTGGGGCTGCGTTTTTATGTGGCCATTCTGGCAGGCTGGGTAGGGGGTGCATTAGGCACATTGGTTAGCATGTATTTTAGTAATGAAATTGCATGGACCCTGCTCAACCGCACCTATACATTCAGTAGTTTTCTGGGCATGGCTTTGGCCTATGTGACTGATCGCCATCATCGCGAAAATTATTTGCAATCCTGTCTGCTGGAATTACATCGCATTGAAATGGTACAGCAGACCCAGCAACTGGAAGTCATGTCACGTCAGGATGCCCTAACCGGGATTGCCAACCGCCGTTATCTGGATGAAATGCTGGAAGAAGAATGGTATCGCGCCATGCGTCACCAGACTCCGCTATCCATGATGATGATTGATATTGATTATTTTAAGGCCTATAACGATTCACTGGGGCATCTGGCAGGCGATCAATGTTTACTTAAAATCGCTCACGCCATTACCAAGGTTGCCACGCGGAGTGGTGAATTGGTAGCACGTTACGGTGGTGAAGAGTTTGTGATTTTACTACCGATGACCAGCCAGCAACATGCCATTCGCCAGGCTGAGAGGTTGTTACGGGCCATTAAAAACCTGCACATTCCACACCCGGCCAGCGAAATATCGCAGCATGTGACTTTAAGTATTGGTGTTGTAACCTATGTACCGCAAATGAATGAAGACGTGAATGACTTTTTATATTGTGCCGATCATGCGTTATATAAGGCCAAGAACAGAGGCCGTGATGGCTATGTATTTGCCCATCTGGCGCCCCAATCCTTATCGAATACCAAAGCGTCATAAACGCGCAGTGAATCAGTTCATTGTGGAGTTTTATAGCTGAGAATCAATCTGGAATTTAAAACAAGCCATTAAAACTAATGGCTTACTTTGCCACCCAGATTCAGTAAGACAACACCAACAATAATGCAGCAAATGCCAAGCCATTGCAGCAAGGCCAAGGGTTCTTTAAATACCAGAATGCCAACCACTGCAATAATGGCAGTGCCAAGTCCTGCCCAGATGGCATAGGCCATGCCAAGCGGCATACCTAGCTTTAGGCTTAATGATAAAAACCAGAAAGCTAGGCCATAACCTGCGGCAATTCCGATAATATACGGCCATTTGCTAAAGCCATCAGACAGGCGCAGGCAGATGGTTCCGGCAATTTCGCAGGCAATGGCCAGCGCCAGATAAATGATTGCTTGCCATAACATCTCAGTTACCTTGCTCATCTGGCTGACTAGAGCTGGTTTTCACTTCACCAGCTTCATTGAGAGCAGTTGAACTATCCTCATTAATCTCTTCAACTGGTTGCTTTTGCAAGCCAGCCTTTTTGGACTTGGATTTCTTTTTTTTGCGCTTTTTATCCTTTTCCGGCTCACCACTTTCCAGCACTTGCCATGATTTAAGCTGACGCATGACCTCGGCATAAATACTGCCTTTGGTGTATTTACCTTTTGCGTCAATTTGACCTGCCGGGCGATCCATTAACAGCTCAAGCGCCTGTTCAATGGTGTCGATTGCATGTAAATGAAACTTGCCTTGTTCCACCGCTTCAATCACATCCTGACGCAGCATCAGGTGCTGCATGTTTTGTACCGGGAAAATAACACCCTGCTTGCCACTTAGACCTTGCAGTTTGCAGGCATCATAAAAACCTTCAATCTTGGCATTAATACCACCAATAGGCTGTACCTGACCCAACTGGTTCATGGAGCCGGTAATAGACCATGACTGATCAATGGGAATATGGCTGATGGCAGAAATAAGGGCACTTAATTCAGCCAAAGTTGCACTGTCACCATCAATTTCGCCATAGCTTTGCTCAAAGGCCAATGCTGCTGAAAAATGCAGGGGCTGTGAGCGGCCAAAGTGCGAGCGCAGGAAGCTCGACATGATCAGGATGCCTTTGGCATGCAGTGAACCGCCCAGCTCAACATTGCGTTCAATATCCAGAATATCGCCGCCGCCCTGATAGACCGAGGCAGTGAGACGGGCAGGCAGGCCAAATTCGCTATCAGCATAATGCACGACCGTGAGCGCATTAATCTGACCATAACGCAGGCCGCTGGTTTCAATCAGTTGTGTACCACGTGACAAGTCCTGCCAATACAGTTCACGTAAATAGCCCAAGCGGTAGCGGCGCTGTTCTAAGGTATCAGCAATGTGCTGGGCACTCACCATGCTAGCGTCCCGACTGGCAGCAAGATGCGCTGCTTCACGGAGCAGGTCACCTAAAGTTGCTGCATGCAGGGACAGAGAAGTCTGGTCTTCGGCCTGACGGCTGGAGTCAGTTAGCAGGGCAGCCAATGCACTGCGATCAAACGGCAGCAATTTTTCCTTTTGCACATAATCGGCAATCAGGCGCATATAAGCCTGTTCATTTTCATCATTGCGCGGCAGGGTATCGGTAAAATCTGCCCTGATCTTAAACAGGCTGTTAAGCTCGGGTTCAAATTCCAGCAGTTCATAATAAATATAGGGTTCGCCCAGCAGTACCACTTTCACCTGTAGCGGAATAGCTGCCGGTTCAATGGAAATACTGCCAGTCAGGGTAATCATGTGTTCCAGAGAAGACAGCTTGATGTGACCGGAACGCAATGCCCGTTTTAGGCCTTGCCAGGCATAAGGTTGTTCTAGCAGCTGATCTGCTTCCAGAATTAAAAAACCGCCATTGGCATGATGCAGTACCCCGGAGCGGATCAGAGTAAAGTCAGTGGTAATTGTGCCCATTTGGGTGAGCTGTTCAACATGACCCAATAGGTTATAGTGGGTTGGTAGGTCTTCAAAAATGACTGGCGCACCACTGTTGGGCTTGTGGGTAACCACGACATTTACCTGATAACGCGGTGGTACACGGTCAAAGATGCCCGGTAAAAAGTCTTCTTCATCCTGTGCCAGAATATGCTCAACATGCGTAATTACATCCTGTGCATATACTTTTAAATATGAATCTAGACCATTGACATGCTCAAAGCGCTGGGCAATTTGCATAATCTTGGGTTCAACTACACTGCTGGCCAGCTCGCGGTTGATGGTAGAAACCTTGGCACGGGCCTGTTCTTCCATTTGGCCCAGTTGTGACCCCAGTTTTTCCAGTTTTTTGTCCATTTGCCGCACATTCTGGGCAATACGGGCACGTACACTGGGTGCCAGTGCAGCCATTTCTTCTTCGGTTAATTCAGGCGGCAAGTTGTTTTGTGGCTGTTCAACATTTGACTGTCCAGCATTTGATGGCGGCTCAACATGATGCACAGGGACAAAACGGTGTTCTTCATTACGCGAAATCAGGCGCAAATCCAGCGCTTCACCTTCCTGGGTTAGCTCGATTAAAGCATCCTGCTGTTGCTGACCAGTGGCTTGGCGAATGGTTTCAATGCGTGCGTGATAACTATCGGTGGTAAAGCGGCGCTCTAGGGTATTCAGCATGGTTTGCCAAAGCTGGTGCATGGCTTTTTTAAGTTTTGGACCCTGTCCCGCCGGTAATTCCAGTGCAATCGGCTGACGGGTGTCGGCAAAATTATTGACATACACCCAGTCACTTGGCGTTGGCATTTGCGCTGCCTGCTTAAGCAACAAACGCTTGAGCATGGTGCGCTTGCCCAGTCCGCTAGGGCCGACAGCAAAAATATTATAGCCATCGTAAGGTAAGGATAAGGCAGCCTCAACCGAGGCTCGTGCTCGCTGCTGGCCTAAAAAATCATTTAAAGGCTTGATGCGACGGGTAGATGCAGGAATATTATCCAGATTCGGCAGGCGTGTTAGCTGATTGGGTTGCAGCCGGGTTTTTTCACGGGTATGGGTAGGGGCAATGATAGACGTGCTTTGCATAGAGGTAGTTTTCATAGACTTATCCCGACGTTTTGATGGCTTTGCTACAGCAGCTTCTGCTAAGGAGGTGACCTTTTGCTCATTCAATTGAATACTTTGTCTGGAAGTCATTATTTAAAACATTGCTCTAAAAAATTGTAATATCACATGAGTGTAGCAGGAAAAATGCCAGTTTCATTAGTTTAATCCATCAAGTTTTTGGGCTTTTTTAATACCTGAACATCAGGTTTGCAGAATATTTGAACAGTTGTTTTTAGACCATAGCTTTGTGTGGCGCATCAGGGTAATCTGGCTGTTTTAGGACTTTTTCTGGTTAATAAAAACATGAAATCATCCAAAATATCAGGACTGTCAGGATGGGGACAGGCGCTCTCTGTATTTGCTGACAGACGTGCAGTAATTATGTTTTTTTTGGGATTTTCAGCGGGCATACCGATTTTACTGATTTTTTCCAGTTTATCGCTGTGGCTGGGTGAAGCAGGAATTGAAAAAAAAGCAGTGACTTTTTTTAGCTGGGCAGCGCTGGGATATTCATTCAAGTTTGTCTGGGCACCTTTAATTGATGAGTTGCCGCTACCTTTTTTAACGCGCACATTGGGTCGCCGCCGCGCATGGCTGTTGATTGCACAACTACTGATTATGACTGGCATTGCTATTATGGCCATGACTGACCCATCGCAGGGACAGGATAGTCTGATACAAATGGCCATAGGTGCTGTATTGCTGGGTTTTTCAGCAGCAACGCAGGATATTGTGATTGATGCCTACCGGATTGAGTTGGCAGAAGCAGAGATGCAGTCGGCACTGGCGGCAACCTATAACGCAGGCTACCGGATAGCCATGATTGTTGCTGGTGCTGGGGCATTATTCCTGGCCAGTGGCTTTGGTTCTGAAAAGGGTCATTACCTGTATAGCGCTTGGCAATCGACTTATCTAATTATGGCCGCTGTCATGCTGGTTGGGGTGTTCACGACCTTGATAATTCGTGAACCAGCGCGCCAGCGTCCGCCACGGCCTTATCAGGGTAGTGATTATGTGCGGCTGGTATTGGTGTTTTTAATTGCAGTTTCAGCATTTGTAGCGACCTTTATCGAGGTTGGTCGGTTGTGGGTGATCAGCGAAGATGCTAACCCGTTTTTATTATTTTTGCATGAAGCTTTAAGAATTTTATGCGCCATTGGGGCTGCGGGGGCTGCGGGTTATTTACTGGTTAAAGCCGGATTGGTCAATTCACAAATGGCAATAGAAACCTGGATTGCACCTGTAAAAGACTTTTTTAAACGCTATGGGGTTAAAACAGCTTCATTATTGCTTTTATTGATTGGCCTGTATCGCATTTCAGATATTGTCGCAGGGGTCATTTCCAATGTGTTTTATCAGGACATGGGCTTTAGCAAGGATGAAATCGCCACTGCGGTTAAAGTGTTCGGGGTGGTATTTAGTCTAGCTGGCGGCTTTTTAGGCGGCTTGATGTCACAACGGTTTTCAGTGCTAAAAGTATTAATGCTCGGCGCAATTTTATCCAGTGCAACCAATCTGATATTTATTGGGTTTTCTCATGCCGGACATAGCCTGCCGTGGCTGTATTTTGCCATTGTGGCCGATAATCTGGCGTCGGGTCTGGCTGGTGCGGCATTTATTGCATTTTTATCCAGCTTAACCAGCGTATCATTTACCGCCGTACAATATGCCATTTTTAGCTCACTGATGACCCTGATTCCTAAAGTGATTGGTGGTTATTCCGGAACTATTGTAGAAAGCGCTGGCTATCCAAATTTCTTTTTGTTTACTGCCTTGATTGGCTTGCCGGTTTTGTTGCTGATTGTGCTGGTGCAACGTCAGCTTGGTCAACATTCAAGTTCATCAACTGAAAGTTAACGCAATAGGAGAGTTTGTAATGCGTATGCTTCATACCATGTTACGGGTGGGTAATCTGGAAAAATCATTGCAGTTTTATACTGAAGTGCTGGGCATGCAGCTCCTGCGCCAGAATGATTATCCCGAAGGCCGCTTTACGCTGGCATTTATAGGGTATGGACCGGAAGATACCAATACCGTGCTGGAATTAACCCATAACTGGGATACATCTGCTTATGAACTGGGCAATGCTTATGGACATATTGCATTGGGTGTACCTGATGCGTACGCCGCTTGTGAAAAAATAAAATCTTTAGGCGGTAAAGTAGTACGTGAAGCAGGGCCAATGAAACATGGCAAAACGGTGATTGCTTTTGTAGAAGATCCTGATGGCTATAAGGTTGAACTGATACAGCAAGAGTGAGAATGAATATTTTCAAATCCCTGCGCATGTTTTTTGATAACTTTACGATTTTGCTGTTTGTCATGGTGATACTGGCTAGCTTATTGCCAGTGCAAGGTCAGGCAGCGATTGTATTTAATCATGGTACTGACATTGCAATTGCATTGTTATTCTTTTTGCATGGTGCCAAACTGTCCCGTGAAGCAATTGGGCAAGGCATTACGCACTGGCGCTTGCATCTATTTATTTTTGCAGCAACCTTCATGCTGTTTCCTGTGTTAGGTCTGATATTCAGACCTATTTTTGAACCATTTCTCACCCCAACCTTATACTTGGGTATTTTATATATTTGTGTCCTGCCATCTACAGTGCAGTCATCCATTGCATTTACCTCAGTAGCGCGAGGCAACGTCGCTGCAGCAATATGTAGCGCATCGCTATCCAATATTCTGGGTATGTTTTTAACCCCTGTACTGGTCGGACTTTTGATTAATGCTGAGGCCAACCAGCAGGATGTTGATTCTTCAAAAGCGGCTTTGAGCATCGTACTAATGCTATTGGTACCTTTCGTGCTGGGTCAGTTATGTCGTAGCAAGGTTTTTCCGGTGATTCAGCGTTACCCGGTAATGGTGAAAGTGGTCGATCAAGGCTCAATTTTACTGGTGGTATATGCCGCGTTTAGTGAAGCCATTAATGAAGGTTTATGGCAGCAGGTCTCCGGTTCCATTCTTCTGGCACTGGTCATTATTTGCTGCATTCTTCTGGCAATCGTAATGATTGGTTTGACATATGCCAGCCGTGCACTTGGATTTAACAAGGAAGATGAAATCACCATTGTCTTTTGTGGTTCCAAGAAAACATTGGCCAGTGGTTTGCCAATGGCTAAAATTCTGTTCGTTGGTCATCCCATCGGCATGTTGATTTTACCGCTGATCTTATTCCATCAGATTCAACTCGTCGTGTGCGGGATTCTGGCAGCGCGTTATGCAAGGCGTCAGGAAAAACCCGCAATAACTGAGTAATAGTCATAATGGTCAATTGATCAGCACAAGACGTGAAAATTTTGCAATATTGTGCTAGAATAGATCACCTTGTTGAGCTTGGCCCTGATTACGAATCTCGGTGAGCCAAAAGACTGGTCTGTTGTGGTGTTTACCTGCTTTTAAAAACATTAAGTTTTGAAAGCTTCCTCAAAGATTTTTAATGATAGTTAAAAATACTTTGGGAGTGGTAAATTGCGATGACAGCATAAGCCAATCTTGTTTAGGAGATCGCCATGCGTGCCGATATTCACCCAAAATATGAAAAATTAACTGCTACCTGTTCTTGTGGCAACGTCATTGAAACCCGTTCTGCGATTGGTAAAGATGCTCTTTACCTCGACGTATGTTCTGCTTGCCATCCGTTTTACACAGGCAAACAGAAATCAGTAGATACTGGTGGCCGTATTGACAAGTTCAAGCAGCGTTTTGGCATGAGCCGCAGCATCAAGCGTTAATTATTTGCAGCAGTATGTCAAAAATCAAAAAACGGGCAATTGCCCGTTTTTTGTTTGTCTGCTTTTAGGGTTTAAGAGGCCATAGCTGTCAAATTTGCTCTTCCTGATTCAATACCAGTTTGTCCATGGGTTTCTGGAAGTAATAGCCTTGCAGATAGCGTGCACCCAGTGTCCATGCCTTGGCAACCTCTTGGGGTGCTTCAATATAACCACCAATAATATCAATTTCATATCCCTGAATTTCTGATACCAGTGCCTGTGTGGCATTGTAATTATCATCATTATTCAGATTGGTCATAAATGCTTTGTCTAGCTTAACCAGATCCAGCTTTAGATAGTTCAGCAGATTCTTGCTATTTAAAGTTGAACCAAAGTCATTGACAGAAACTTTCGCTCCCACATTTCTTAAAGCTTCCAGCTGGGTTTTCGCCAATTGCATATAAGTTGATACATTGGCTTCATTAAACTGTAGGATTAACGGCTTATAAGGCGAGTTAAGCGCACCCAGCAGCTTAGTAATGACATCAGGCAGGCTTGGATCCTGAATGGATTCGGCACCCAGATTAATGAGTAATCGGGCCTTAGGATGCTGAGTCATAAACGCTTTGAGCAGTTTCGAGGCATTTAACAGCACCCAGCGGTCAATTCTGCCTTCAAGATGATATTGCTGGGCAACTGCCAGAAATTCATCCGGGCCCATGACTTTACCATCACCCAGCGGCAGGCGAACATACACCTCAAATAGCTCCTGATCCTGTTCAGTCGTATCATAAATATGCTGGAACATCAGCTGGAACTGCCCACGATTTAGTGCATTTTCCAGAAGTTCACGCAAGGCACTATCAGAGTTGTTAGCATTTTCGGCAGGGTTATACACATATATCCCATTACCGCTGCCCTGATTTTGTAATCTAACCTTTTCCGAGGACTGATATGCACGATCCAGTATTTCAGCCTGACCTGGTGAGCTTTGGTTAATGGGCACAACGCCAATGCTAATGGTTGCCTGAACAGTACGTTTATCAACCATAATCAAGTGTTCAGACACGAGATGGCATAGATTTTTGGCAGTAGCTCTCGCTTCCTCAATATTCTGGCCATTCAAAATAACAGTAAAACTGGATTCGCGGAAACGATAAAGCTCGTTTGGTGCTAACTCTTTTTTCAGGAGTTTGGCAATATCCAGAATGGCAGTGTCGCTACCTGAAAGACCGGCAATGGCATGAATATGACCAATATTGCCAATATTAATATATAGTACGGCATGCTCAGCAGGCGTGATGCGTAGCTGAGCCAGTGTTTTGGTCAGGTCTTCTTCAAAGGCAAGCCGGTTGTTAAGCTTGGTTAGATTATCAACCCGTTCAATTACTGCAAGCTGTGCAGCCAGCGCAGCGCTGGACTGTAGCTGCGGCTGAATAATGATTTGGATACAGTCTTCACCATCATAACTTGCAGGTGCAAGCTGCAACAGTGCTTCAAATTCAGTGCCATCGGCCTTGATGCCATTAAACTTGAATTCAGATTGCTGGGTTGCACCGCGGCTATACGCCCGTAAAAATTCTTTAAAAGAATTAATGTCCTTGCCTTCAATCAGGTCAATAACCGGCATACCTACCAAATCTTCAAGAGAATGATAACCAAACAGTTCGTTATAGGTTTCATTAGTATAAATATGAACGCCATCATGAATATAGGCTACGGCACTTTTTGAGTTTTTTACTAATAGCTGGGCGCGTCGTTCTGCTTCCTTGAACTGATTACTAAGCTTAAGATTACGTGCGATATTGCGGGAGTGTTTTGCCTCCCGCTGTATTGCATAAGCCAGATGGGTTAAGCGATGGCGGGGAATTATATCAGTTAAACCCAGCTTAAACCCGGCCACCAGATCAGGCGAGGTATCCTGATTATCAGCAGGGGCAGCCATTTCGTCAGGAATAGCAATAACTGGAATTTCGAGATTATTATCTTTTAATAACTGGAGAACTTTTTGGTAATCCAGATCATACGCGTGGCCAAATAAGATGACGTCCCAATGGGTACGGATGGCTTTTTCAAATTCTTCCTGATCATCCAGTAGTTGAAACTGAGTTGTTGTGTGTTGTTGTTCCAGCAATTGTGCAAGATTATTTGCAGTCGTCTGCTCATCATCAATAACCAGAAGTTGGAGGTGTTGAGAGCGACTATTCATAAAAATTTAAATCCCTTAAAAGATTACAGTATCTTCCAGACTTCATCGTCAGGACTTACTAATGCATTGGTATTAATTGTAGACTGGTTCTCAATTTTCGTCGAGTTTAAGTCATCTTCCTCAATTGTATATTCAAATTGAATGAAACTTTGGGTAATAAGATATTCTTTATTCAAAATGGCACGGATTTCTTCATTGCCATAACGGATAATCACGCGCTGATTACTATGGAAGGCAAAAGCCTGAGTAATTAAAGTGGCAGGACGGTTTAAGCTCTGGATTTCCGGTAGCAAGATTGCCCGCTTGAAACTGTCAATGCTATCGTTGCGCTGTGAAGCACGAATACCACAAATTTTGGCACGAGACGAAATGATTTCGATGCCAAACTCAATAATTTTAATTGGAATCTGTTTTACCCAGCGGATCAGGCCAATGTGCCATACTTTGTCAGATGGCTCGCAAATTACCACAAGTTCACCCGTACGCAGTGTGGTAGGGCTTTCACCCTGCCAGCGCAGGCAATAGCCACCCGGACTGATATTGACAATTTCGCACGAATAAAGCTCTGACATTTCTGCCACAGCTTCGGTTTTTTTCAGGCTATTCTGACCCGGAAAGTCAATATCTACATCATATTCAACCTGACCAAACAGGCTTTTAACTTCAGTATCACTGGTAAGTAAATAGTCACGATGAATATTGATAATGTCTTCAAAGGTTTTACCATTCGATAAATGGTAATGAATTCCAAGCAATCCAAAAGCAATATCTACCTTGCCAGAGTAGGGATGGCGGGTATGAATACGCTCAGAAGGCGCTGAAAAATTGTTTACCAAATGCACTTTCAGGGCTGTACTAAACTGTTTTTGTTCGCTGGCGTGCAAATACTGCGGATACTGATTCATCAGATTTTTAAAGTGTTGCAGCAGTTTTTGCGCATTGACAAAAAGCATGGACGCAGGCGAACCTGCTCTTTTTGTAATATAAATAGGGGGCTGATCCAGTTCGAGGTCAATGCTAAACAGGTGATACGGTGTTTCCGTGTTATCCAGTGAAATCAGGTCTGCCCATAGGATAGTAGACTGATAGATAGCTTTGATTTCCGATTGGCGCAATTTGTTGGTATTACTCGCTCCCATGATAATCATGCGGCTATAAGCACGCTTGATATTGGACAATACAATAATAGGATTGGTTTTGTCCTCAATTTCCATCTTGGTGAGATGTAATTGGAGTGCCCGCTGATACAGGGTATGAGTTTTTTTCCATAAACCTTTGGGAATGGTTAAGTACAGTGATTGCAGCTCATAGAGCAAACCTGTCATTTCGGTCAGTGCACGATGGCTAGACAGACCAATCAGATCCAGCAGATTTTTCTTGTTTTTGATATTAAATAGGCCAAAGTTTTGTGACTGTAGTTTCTGGTAACAGTGCATTGAAATCGTATCGTAAATAACGATGAGATACACACGGATTTCTTCAACCAGTGTGGCAATGCGCTGTGCACGCTGGTCAAGCGAAAAATTCTGGCTAAAGTAATGCTTGCTTAGGGAAGAAATAATGGTATGAACAGAAGGGCGCAACAGTTCAATCAGCTCAAAGCGAGTCTGTTCATCAGTTTGCAACTGGGACAATTCTTTAAGGGTAGTGTACAACTGACGTGCTGTATCACCGAGGTTAAGCATGGAAAGATTGGCAAGCCAGTCCCGCACGCTATTTTTATTGGCTTGCACAAGACTTAACTGTGCAACGGTCATTTCTGGCTGATCATTAATAAGCAAATTGCTAATGTTCTGATTCATTGAAGTTATTTTCCCTTAAAACCAAGATTCTCCATATAACCAAGCCTATTTCGGTTTCACGGAATCTTGTGGCATTTGCCTGCAATTTCACGTACCAGCTTTGGCAATAAATAGCCCGGTGACATAGACATCAGTACCCTGTAAAAGGCTATTACATCTTGTTCATTCTATCAAAATAAGTGGCGCTTCTACCGTCCAACTACACTTAGATCACAGGGTAGCACTTGGCTTTCAAATAATTGTTCGCTTAATGCAACAAGTGTATCTATATTATCATTGATTCCGCGCAAAAGAACAGTTTGATTTAACATGATTATTTGTTTATTTTTATAAGATTATAAGGGTTAGCTTGCATTACTATTGTGCAAGTTGCTAGCGCAGCACAATTCTTTTTTTCTTACTTCAACTTTCATTTGTTTGAGTGCTTAAAAAGACGCAAAGTATTTTATTCTATTAATTCTAGTACATGAATCGATGATTGCTTCCCGGTTTTTGTTGGGTTAATAACCTAAAATCAGGTAACTCTATTTATGATAAAGGGTTAATACATAGATAAGATTATAGGATTTAAAGTTTTACATAGTTGAGCAAATCCATCTAAAAGACAGTTTTTGTTGTAGCGGATTTGTCAATCTAGGCCAAAGTCTACTTTGATGCAGAAAATAAAAAGAGTATTTTTAAGAATATTTTAATTTTGACTGTCACTGTAAATTCAGCAAGACAGTGAAAAACATCAAGAATAAGACAGGGACGCTTGAATGACTCAGCTTAAATCCAAACTCATCTGGTTTGTTGTTGCACTGATAGGTGCTTTTTCATTTGCCATGCTGGCACTAAGCCGGGGAGAACAGGTCAATGCCTTATGGCTGGTAGCTGCCGCTGTCAGCTGCTATAGCATTGCTTATCGCTTTTATAGCCTGTTTATTGCAAAACGTGTGTTTGAGCTGGATGCCCGTCGGTTGACACCTGCAGTACGATTAAATGATGGACTGGATTACGTCCCTACCAATAAATGGGTATTGTTTGGCCATCACTTTGCAGCAATTGCCGGTGCAGGGCCACTGGTTGGGCCAATTCTAGCGGCGCAAATGGGATTTTTGCCTGGGACGATATGGATTCTGGTTGGGGTCATGATTGCTGGTGCCGTGCAGGATTTTCTGGTTCTGTTTATTTCCACACGCCGTGATGGCCGTTCGCTCGGAGAAATGGCCAAGCAGGAACTGGGTTCATTTGCGGGTGTGGTGGTCATGCTAGGTGCGCTGGGTGTAATGATTATTATTTTGTCAGCACTGGCACTGGTAGTGGTAAAGGCTTTAACCAATAGTCCGTGGGGCACATTTACCATTGCTGCAACGATTCCCATTGCCTTGTTGATGGGCGTTTATATGCGCTACTTAAGACCGGGTAAAATTGCTGAAGTGTCCATTATTGGCTTTGTGCTAATGATGCTGGCCATTATTTATGGTGGTAATGTGGCAGCTGATCCTTACTGGGCCCCATTGTTTACGCTATCCGGCACCACTTTAACCTGGGTGCTGGTAATTTATGGATTTATTGCATCTGTTTTGCCAGTATGGCTGCTACTGGCACCGCGGGATTACTTGTCTACTTTTTTAAAAATTGGCGTGATTGTCGGGCTGGCTATTGGAATTGTGTTTGCCATGCCCATGCTTAAAATGCCCGCAGTAACGACGTTTATTGATGGGACTGGCCCTGTATTTGCCGGTAGCCTGTTCCCGTTTTTATTTATCACGATTGCCTGTGGTTCAATTTCCGGTTTCCACGCGCTAGTGTCCAGTGGAACAACGCCAAAACTGGTTGAGAATGAAAGTCATATTCGCTTTATTGGCTATGGCGCAATGCTAATGGAATCCTTTGTCGCCATTATGGCGCTGATTTGTGCATCTGTACTAGGGCGTGTCCTCATTTGAAGAATTGGTTTTACATACTTAAGATCTTCCTTTGAGTTATTTTTATTTCTATATTTTCAATGGCACGTACTCTTCTTACCGATGATATCTGGCAGCAAATTCAAGATACTATGTGATT
>NZ_SNTY01000002.1 GCF_004377485.1 Alkanindiges illinoisensis | reverse complement strand
GTATTATCATCAACTCTTACTAACTTCATTGTGTCAGCATGAATCGTAATCGGAGCTTTATGCGTAGCATGGAATCCACCTGTGCCAGTCACACGTAATTCATTGTTTGAGAAATTACAGTTATCCAGACTTTTCACGTCAACCAAGATTGGGTTTTGAGTAACACTATTCGATAAGTTATTTCCGCATACTGTTACATCTTTCAAAGAATAGTCACCGACAGCTCTAAATAGACCACCTCCATTCTGTTTTGATTGAGTTGAAAGTTTAAAACCATTTAGATTCCCAATGACATCAACAACATAACCTTGGTTCGCTTTAAACTGACCTACAATTTCAACACCTGATGCACCGCCTATTTCAATTACCGAACCTGCACTGTTGCCAGTAACATTACCAGAGATCGTAACGCATGAAATCTTGTCAGTACTTGTTGGATTACCTTCAAGCCTAATCATCTTAGTGGTATTCCAATGATCTTCAATTGTATTACCTACAATTTCTAGATCCTCAAGAATTGCTGTGGTCTGCAAGAAATGCATGTCACACTCAGCTGCACC
>NZ_SNTY01000001.1 GCF_004377485.1 Alkanindiges illinoisensis | reverse complement strand
AGATCGTACTGCATTAATGCTTGAGTCAAGAAAAGAAGGCTTTTCAGCCAGAAAATTTGCTGAACTTATTAAAAGACATCCTAGTACGATCTATCGTGAGCTTAAAAGAAATAGCATCAATGACGTTTATCAAGCTCGATATGCTTCTGATAACACTTTTGCTAGACGTAGACGTGGTCACAGAAAACTCAAAATCGATTCAATCCTCTGGAAATTTATTGTTGAAGCGATCCGTTGTTTATGGTCTCCTCAGCAAATAGCAAAGCGTTTAAAGACATTTCCTGATTTGGATCAAACAATGAATGTAAGCCATACAACGATTTATTCAACGATACGAGCATTACCCAAGGGTGAGTTGAAAAAAGACTTATTATCCTGTCTACGTCATGAAAATAAAAAGCGAAAAGCTAACGGTGAACCTAAAAAAGATTCTATATTACAGGATATTAAAACTATTCATGAGCGCCCAGCCGAAGTTCAAGAAAGAAAAATACCGGGTCATTGGGAAGCTGATTTAATTAAAGGTAAAGACAATAAAAGTTCGATAGCAACACTTATTGAA
>NZ_SNTY01000003.1 GCF_004377485.1 Alkanindiges illinoisensis | reverse complement strand
TGGGCGCACGCCTATGGAAACATTGCTTGATGGAAAACAGATTTGGGCTGAAAAGAATCTAGCTCAAATTTAACCTGACACTCATCATCAAAACGGGTAACTGTCAGATCAGGTTTGAGCTAGTACACCTAATCCGTAACAGATAAGTTCTGACTTTCAGCATTTAAGGCTGGAAATTTTACCTTCATAAGTCTTCATAATCAGGGTGTAGTGTAGCAACAGGTAAAATTCAATTGATTATATTTAAGCCATCTAGTGATAGTCTTAATATTACTGTTGCAATAATTATTTATTTTTTCAATATTTTTAGTTTTTCATATTGATACTTTTGTTCAGATAACACTCAACTTCATTTTTTTGAAAATTTACTTCATCACAATAGATAATTGAGATAGTGAATTTTTTTTCATATAACTAAGCTATTGTTACTGTTGTAGAGCCGTTTTAATCGCTCCTTGTAAGGAAACACATCAGACTGGAATGTTTGATGTCTGTTCTTTAGCTGGCTTTTAAGCATGAAAGCCAAGAGACGGAGCTTTAGATGAAATTGTATAAACTCATGATTCCCCTGTTAGGGTTATCCATTCAACATACTGCCTTTGCAGATTCTTCCTTGTTCAGCATTAAAGAAGGTGATGGCTTTAAGCGCTTTGCCGTATCTGCTGGCTGGCTGCATGTCATGCCTCAAGGCAAGCCCAACAATTTTACCAACAAAACCGTTATCCCTGAGGGCTATGAAGCCGGGGTAGGCAGTATCCGGTTAAGTGATATTACTGAAAATGCGGTTGATAAAAATGGTTTAACTGCCCTACTGGGCTTACTGGATGATACACAGATTACGGGTGGCTATTTGCCTGATCTGGGCCTAAAAGCCAATGTATACGGCCTGGAGCAATGGCAATCACCCAATACCGGCCTGGAAGCACAGGATGTTGATACGCTGGGTCTGGTGTTTAATTATTTCTTTACTGATCATGTGTCCGTAGAGCTGGTGGGAGGCATTCCGCCTAAAGTAGATTTAAAAGGCATCGGTAATGTCACTGCCCCGTTGTCTACGCATACCAGCGTCCTTGGTCTGGCCGATCTGGATTTGCAAAAAGACCTCCAAATCACCAATCTGGATTCTTATGACAAAGCAGCCTCAGTACGTGCCTGGACACCGGCAGCTACCCTGCAATATCACTTTGGCCAGACTGGCGTTAACAAATTCCGGCCGTATATCGGCATTGGCGCCATGTATGCATGGTTTGATGACATTAAACTCAACAAGGGCGTTGAAGCTGACCTGATTGCTGCGGGTCACCAGATTCAGAATGTTCTGGATGGCAAAGCGGGTGCAGCACTGGCAGGCGAAAAATCATCCATCAACCCCTATGTAAAAGTTAAGGCTGATACCGGCATTGCTCCGTTTGCCACCGCAGGTTTTACTTATGACTTTAATGACCGCTGGTTTAGCACTGCATCCGTATCCTATGCAGCGCTAAACAACAAGGCCAAGATTCTGGTGCTTAGTGACAAGGATCAGTCCGAGCTGATTCGCTCAGAAACCAAAGTTGACATTAATCCGGTGATCACCTATCTGGGTATTGGCTATCGCTTTTAACCCATCCTTGCTTTTGCAAACCTTACTACTATAAAAATTTGCCGCTTGCACTTCCTGCCGATCAACTTTTCCTCCTTCGTTGATCGGTTTTTTTCTGCTTAACTTTTACCTCATTAATCCCATTTATCTTTGGCTAATACTGGGCTTAAACCAATACATCGTTTTTTAAAATAGCCGGTTCATGCCATTGAGTGCTGCCACCCGATAAGCCTCTGCCATCGTAGGATAGTTAAAAGTGGTATTGGCAAAATAACGCAAGCTATTGTTGGCCTGACTAAGCATGGCGGCCTGACCAATATGGATAATTTCAGCCGCATTGTTGCCAAAACAATGAATACCCAAAATCTCTAGCGTTTCACGGTGGAAAAGAATTTTGAGCACACCTACGGTTTCACCAGTTATCTGCGCACGTGCTAAATGCCGGAAGGAAGCCTGTCCCACTTCATAGGGAATTTTTTCATCGGTAAGCTGCTGCTCAGTTTTCCCAATGGATGAAATTTCAGGAATGGTATAAATCCCGGTTGGCACATTCAACACAGGCTGTACATCCTGCTCGCCCACCATATTGGCTGCTGCACAGCGTCCTTGGTCATAGGCCGCGGAAGCCAGCGATGGCCAGCCAATCACATCACCTGCTGCATAAATATGTGGCACATCAGTCTGGTATTGGCTATTAACAGCCAACTGGCCACGGCTGTTTGGTGCAAGCCCTACGTTTTCAAGCCCCAGCCCATCAGTGTTACCGGAACGGCCATTGCACCATAAAATTGCATCTGCCTTGATTTTCTTGCCACTTTGCAGGTGCAATACCACATAGTCATCATGGGTTTCCAAATGCTCAATTTGCTCATTATGCCGAATCAGCACACCCAACTCGCGCAGGTAATAGGATAAGGCATCGGCAATTTCATCATCCAGATAATTCAGCAGTTGCGCTTGGGTATTGATCAGGTCGACCTTGTAATCCAGCCCAATAAAAATGGACGCATATTCAGAGCCAATCACCCCGGCGCCATAAATAATAATTTTATGAATGGGATAGTTCAGGGTCAGGATTTTATCGCTGTCAAACACCCGGGGATGATTAAAATCCAGTCCTTCGGGCTGATATGGGCGGCTACCCGTCGCAACCACCAGCTGATCAAAACTCAAGGTTTCACTGCCGCCATCCAGCATATGCACAATCACAGTATGCTCATCCTGCAGATATGCACGACCATGGTGCACATCAATCTGGTTACGCTCATAAAAGCGCGTGTGGGTATCAACCTGTGCTTCAATCACCCGGTGTGCATTACGCAGTACCTCTGACAGCGGCACCTGTTTCCATTCGCCCACTTTCTGAAATAACGGGTCTCGCTGGTAGCGCATAATATTAAACACGGTTTGCCGCAAGGCCTTGCTGGGAATTGTCCCTACATGGGCACAGTTGCCGCCGACCTGATGGCGCTGATCAATAACTGCAACCTTTTTGCCGGATTTAGCCAGCTTCATCGCAGCCCCTTCACCAGCGGGGCCAGCACCCAGCACAATGGCATCATACTGGTAAGACTGCTTTTTGGTGGTTTTTTCCTGGCGCGCCATCAACTGATCTCCTGATGAATGCTAAAATGACAACTCTTTCTGGTTACTGATTTATGCTGACTGGATTTAAGCAAATGCAGACGTTTAGGTTATGGTACGCCAATTGCATTGGCTTGCGATGCAAAATTTTGAATTCAAGCTACTACTTTAGTCGGTTGTACGCCACTAACTCTGCAATATTTATGCAAAAATGATACAAGCGTCCTACGTCAGCCCGTGCATCACTTGTCGTGCATTCAGGCCAATTGACGTATACTGGACGCCTGAATTTTTCTGACATTCTTCTGCTCAAAATGCAGGGCTCGGCTGAAAGCAGCAGCTTTATTTTGACCCTTGCAAGGAATAGGCATGACCTCATCCAATGCTCCTGTCAACCCCACTGGCCAGCGCGCCGTTCAGGGAGAAAAGCTCCGTGGTGCTGAAAAAGTAGCACGTATTCCCGTCAAGATTATTCCCACCGTTGACATACCACGCAAGCCTGAATGGATTCGGGTCAAGATGACCGCACCAGCCGAGGTACAGCGCATTAAAGATACTTTACGCGCGCAAAAGCTGCATACCGTATGTGAAGAAGCGGCCTGCCCCAACCTGCCGGAATGTTTTGGCGGAGGTACAGCAACCTTTATGATTATGGGTGATATCTGTACCCGTCGCTGCCCGTTTTGTGATGTGGCACATGGCCGCCCCAATCCACTGGATGCTGATGAACCGCGCCACATGGCAGAAACCATTGCCGGGCTGGGTCTGAAATATGCGGTTATTACCTCGGTAGACCGCGACGACCTGCTGGATGGTGGCGCACAGCATTTTGTGGATTGCATTCTGGAAACCCGTAAAACCAGCCCGAATACTTTGCTGGAAATTCTGGTGCCGGACTTTCGTGGCCGCATGGATGTTGCCCTGCGCATCATGAGCGAATGTCCGCCGGATGTGTTTAACCATAATATTGAAACCGTGCCGCGCCTGTATCGTGCCATGCGTCCGGGTTCGGATTACCAGCATTCATTAAACCTGCTGAAAAAATTCAAGGAAGTGTGTCCGGATATTCCCACCAAGTGCGGCCTGATGGTTGGCCTTGGCGAAACTGAAGAAGAAGTTGTTGAACTGCTTAATGACCTGCGCGCACATGATGTGGATTACATTACGATTGGCCAGTATTTGCAGCCCTCCAGAAATCATGCGCCAGTAAGCCGCTTTGTAACACCAGAAGAGTTTGAGCGTTATGCAGAACATGGTCGCAATCTAGGCTTTCGCAATATCTGGTCGGCACCCATGGTACGCTCCAGTTATTTTGCAGATCGCCAGTATTACGGTGAACCCTGCCCGCCAGTAAGACGTGGGGTAAAGGCTGTTGCAGGTTTGTGATAATTATAATACCAATCTGTCAATCGTACATCATCAAATTTAAGAGCGCCTGATAAGTTGAAATTGGTACATACAATTATATCTTGATTAGTAATTACCTTTATGTCCAATCAAAAACGAAATTTTTCATACTTTGTAATTTGTTCATGTGATATAGATGGACGGTATTTTTTCAGTATTTCTTCAAAATGCTCATGTCGAATGACAGTTTGCACTTTCAATGCCAGTTTTGCAGCTTCATTGACCAGAAATTTTAGATCACTGGATACATAACCTGTTGTCATAAAGGCTAGTGTATATGTATCCAGAAACCCATCTACGGGTCTACCCTCTAAAAACATTTCTAGTAACGCTTGTCGTGTACTAAAATCAGGAGGCGGCACATACAGTAACTTATCTAAACGCCCAGTACGCAATATAGCATTGTCAATAACTTCCGGTCTGTTAGTTGCCGCTATAATAAAAATGTTCTGTTCGGCACAATCTGTCATCTGTGCCAGAAACTCATTTACCTCCGCAGTATAATGATGACTGATATTAGTTGCATCCCTTTTGGGTAACATTGCATCGACTTCATCCAAAAAAATCAATGTCGGTGCATTTTCTCTTGCTTGGCGAAACAATCTTCCAATTTTTTCTTGTGTGCCATGAATATAAGAACTAGCTAAATCTGAAGGTTTTACTTCAATATAATGATAATTAATTTCTTCTGCTATTCTCTGGGCAATATAGGTTTTACCGCATCCTGCTGCCCCATACAATAATATTCCATTTAAGGGGCTAATACGGTAATGCTGATATATACTGTATTCACACAAAGGGCTGATAATATCATCCTGTAGTTGTTTTTTAAGCACTTGCATCCCTGCAATGGCTGATAGTCCTTTATTAATTACTAGCGTATTTTTTGGAATGCTAGCCACAGGCTCAATGGCGTCATTACTTGATTTTCTGTGAATCATAAATGTATCTTTGGCATAATGTTGTAATGCCTCTGATAACTCCACTATATTTTGATAATCTTGATTTAGTCCCTTATAAACAATTTTTTCAAAATCCTCATCCACTGCTGTTGTATAAAAAGATAAATGATTAATGGCAGATACTTTGCGTGTAATCTCAATCTGTTTTTTAATAAAATCAACTGAACTATCCTGCCAGTCAAAATCATAAATCCAAGCCTGTACGCCAGTTAAACATTTATACATTACCATCATAAGGGAAAAAATATCACCCTTAACTGTTTTACGTCCGTCTAAGTTATCAGTTGCCATATATGATAAATCAAATTTATTTTGTACTGATAATTTTATTCCATTTATGTAATGACTTATTTTTATAGGAAAAAGATAGGCTTTTATCTTTTTATCATCATAGCAAATATAAAAATTGTCTGGATTAACATAACCATGTATATATTGTTCAGGTAAATCGTGCAAATACTTTAATGCCATCATCACATCAAGAATAATGTCAAATGTAGTATATAAGTTCAGCCTTATTCGTCTGATTAATAGATCTGATAATGTTTCCCCTGAAATAAAATCACTTAAAAAATAATAATACCTCACACCCTGACTAATAAAATTTTGCAAGGGATCGCATTGCACTAAATTCTTATGATGAAATTTAGAAATTCGGTTTAAATCTGTTTGTAAGCGATCCAAATCAATTTGATCAATCAATTCTGATTTAATGAGTCGCAAAAATTTAAGTTCAAGGGCTTGATTTTGAATGCGATACACCTCACAGCCATCACTTTCACCTAAAAAATAAAGTACGGTATAGCAATTATTAATACTTGTATTCTGAGAAAATGTGCCGCACTCTTTCATATGTTATTACCTGCGCAACAAGCTGTTATTAATGCTTGGCGCACTGCCATCGCTTGTGTAAACCATTAATCCCCATACTTCCAGTGTAGCTTGCTCTAAACGCTCTTTACTTGGATTGGCATTCAGCAGCCGTTTAAGGTTCTGCACACCTTGATAAGCGGTTTGACGGTCTGTCCATGTAATATCATCAAATTCTTCATCCATATACTGAATCAAGCCAACCCAAAAACCAATATCTTGGCTTTCCAATTCGATTGACAATGAATAGATTTCTTTTTTGAGCTTCTGTGCCGATTTAGCATCACGATGCTCAATAATGCGCTGCGCATGATTTTCAAACTCCACAACAATACGATTGCTATTATGATTGCCGTAGCGTTTATTAACCTTAATCAAATCCTCCAATGCTTCGCGTAATTCCTGTTCTGCTTTGGGCCACTCACCGCTTTCCTGCTGTTTATCCAACTCAATAAAAGTTTCTTGCAGCGTGTTTTTAACTTTTTCTTGGATATCACGATCTTGACTACGCTCGCGTAAATCTCGCTCTGTCTGATCCAGTATTTCGATTTTTTTTCTGGCAGTCGAATTACCATCTGCTGCCAGTTGTTTGGCTATCAGGCGTGCTTCGTTGATAGTTTCCAGTAATGTGTCGTTTGCCTCCGCTTCTGTATTCTCGTGGTCAATCACAATATCAAATGTTTCATCCAAAGCTGGAATATAAACCGATAATGAGCCACGCCGTGAAGCATCAATGCGCAGTGTAACCTCAATATCACTATTAATAGGTAAAAATGCACCTAAGTCCTTGCCTGTAATGGAAAACTTACCAAAAAAGCTATTCAATACTGCCCGTGAGCCTTCACTTTCAAATTCGTAAAGCGGTATGAATAATTTATCGCTTGCATTACCAGGCCGTATATCTTGTGCTGTTTTAAATCTGCCTTTGCCTTTTGCCGGCAAGGTTTTATTCTTTTCTAGTCCTTCCAGTGGATACACGCCTTGTTTAGCATCAGTAGTATCATAAACTTCAAGACCAATTGCATAAGGTAAGGTTGCGCTGGCAATTTTCAAACCATGAATAATGGTAATGGAACTCGGTTCGCAAGGAATACTGCTGCCATCCAATCCCGCCAATTTAATGGTAAATTGGTTTGGTTTACCTGCATTAAGTTGTATTTCCACAATTTCGACATCGCTGTCCATGGTGATTTTACCGCTTGACCATGCACTGTCCCCACGCAGTACCTCCAAACTAAATTTTTCAGGTAAATTGGCGGTAGATTTACTCCGGTCAATGCGAATACCCAAGTTTTCATGGGTTTCCACTGTGGTTTCAGGATATTTTAAACTCAACTGCGCTTTAGAACTATCCCGTTTTTGCAGGTTATCCGGGATATTTTTGGTTGACGCAAATAACGCTGCGCCTCTAGCAACTGCCGTCATCGGATCAATACTGGTATCCACATTGGCGGTGACTTGCTCCCGCAGCATTTGCCGCAGAGTTTGTGAAAATGTAGGTCCACCTACCAAAATCAGCGAGCTTAAATCCAAGCCAGCCAGTTTATTACGGGTTAAAATATTTTTGGCAATATCAACAGCCTTTTGAAAAACAGGACGAGTAGCACGCTCATATTCATCAAGAGAGATACTTAATTCCGCTTGAATTTCCTCTCCGTCATCGTCCTCACCTAAATCTTCTAAAAAATAATTCCATTGAGATTTAGAGGATAAGGTAATTTTTGCCTGCTCCGCATATGACTTTAAAGCTTCTTGCAATAACTTTTTGGTCTGTGGATTAGACAAAGTATCGTCCAATGCACATTGTTTTCTTAACGCAGGAATAAATAACTGGTCAACAATGACATTATCAAGGTCTTTACCACCTAAATGGTTGTCACCTGCGGTATCCACCACTTTCATAATGCCTTCATCGACGTGCATTAATGCTGCATCAAACGTACCACCACCGAAGTCAAATACCAGCCAATAGCCTGTGGCGGCATTGGCTTTTATACCATAGGCAATAGAAGCCGCAATAGGCTCTTGCAATAATTCACAATAACCAAACCCTGCCAATTCTGCCGCCCGCTGTGTTGCTTCAAGCTGGCTTTGCTTAAACATGGCTGGTACGGTAATTACCGCAGAAACAATTTCCTCATCCCGTACATAGCCTTTTAATTTTTTCAACACTTCAGCAGATAACTCCTCAGAGTTATAACTTCGATTCATATTGGAAGATGTGTATTGATGGTCTGTTCCCATCGTACGCTTAAATTCCAAATAGCCATTTGCAGCGTTTGCCTTTCGTGCCTTAAAGGCAGCTACTGCTTCTCTCTCAATGGCACTTTTGGCACTTAATCCAACAAACATAGTCTGCTTCTTATTAAAAGAAACACAAGAAGGTGTAGTATCCATCTGGTTATCATCGCTTTTGATAATAACTGCTTCACCACTATCCATACGCGCAATTGCAGAATTAGTCGTACCTAAATCAATACCATAATCAATCTTTTGACGCATTATAACTTCCTTTTAACCTACACTGACTTCAACATCTGCCATACGAATCATTACATCGTTAAAATTTACCTGCGGTGTAACCACCTTAGTAATCACACTTTGCCCGACATCCAATTCATCGCTTGGAACAAATCGTGCTTTTACAGACATATTCTCAGAATAGGTCGTCCCGGTATAATCTATCATCTCATAACCCTGTTCTGCCAATTCTGCCTGCAATCGCTCTAGCGATTTACTCAGCGGTTTCAAGCCCTTAGTTTCTACTGGCAAGGCTGCCAGCCGTTTACTCATGCGGTGAATTTCATCTGCCAGCTTTAAGGGTAAACTATGGTCGGGTTCTTTATTAACAAGACTTGGCGCAGACTGCTGTTTTTTAAGTGTCACCATAAACTCATTAAAACGTTCTGCCAGTTCAGTATCTACTTTTACAATACTTTCCTCAGACTGTCGC
Organism: Alkanindiges illinoisensis; assembly: GCF_004377485.1. GTDB lineage: Bacteria > Pseudomonadota > Gammaproteobacteria > Pseudomonadales > Moraxellaceae > Alkanindiges > Alkanindiges illinoisensis_A. The sequence goes on along the minus strand of NZ_SNTY01000003.1, from coordinate 91,527 downwards.
ACACTGCTTAATACGGTTTGCACCTGTGTGGATAATGTCTGCTCACTGGCGTGATGCCGCTTTCTGATATGCCAATAACCTGCACTAATTAATAGAAGTAATAGCAACAAAGCAAAGATAGAAAATAATGTTCGCTGACTGATGCTCTGATTTAATTGTTCATTTTTTTGCGCTGTTGTTTTTTCTAGAGTTTGAATAGCTTGCGATAGAGCTGTCTGCTGTTTCAGCGCAGCCGATAAATCTTGCTCTAGCGTGTGCTGTTGTAGGGTAAGCTGTTCGATGATTTGTTGCTGCTGGAAAAGTTCCGCCCTGTGCTGTTTTTGCTGCTGGCTGATGTCTTGTTGTAATTTCTCCAAACGTAACCGAATTTGCTTATCCGTATTATTTAACACAGCAATTTTAGCATTCAGCTCTTTCTGCATAGTTTCTGGGGGTTGTGTCGGGGCAGCATATGCAGTATTCATCCAAAATATGCTTACGACAATTGGTAAAATGCCGAACTTAATCATTTTTTACATTCGCTTGTATAATCGCTAAAACTATAAGTGCCAGAATACCAAGCGGTAATACCGCAAAGCATAAACCTATTGCACCAACCCATAATATTCCTGGAACACCACCGCTCGAACTTGATGATTGTTTGCTTGACTGCGATGGTTGATTTTTCTGTTGTACAAATGCCGCCTCCAAATCTGAAATTTCAGATTTGATCGTATGATGATTATCTTGCAAACGTTCCTTTGTTTCCCTGTCCACATTAAATTGTTTAAGTTGCGATATAATACTTTCTACTTGTTTCATTATCGCATGCAACCCTGAAAAATCCTTTGTTCTGCTCATCACCTCCTCTTGTTTTTCGTTGAACACATCTACCAAATAATTGAGAATACGGTGTGCACACATAGAGGAGGCTTTAATAAATACTTCATCTTGTACTGTGATTTTACTAAGTTCTGCTTTAACCTGGTTTAATCTAGACTGTGCTTGATCAAGATTTAAAATATCTTGTTTTAGTATCGCAAATACAACGTCGTATTTTTCAGCCTGCTTTTTCTCCGAGAGTGCTTTCTCTAAATTGACTTTTGCTTCCTCTACATCTGACCGCACACTCGAATAAGACGGTAATTTATAGGCAAACTCAATTAAAGATATAGCCAAGGTATCTTCATCCAAATGATTATATGCAAAAATAGAGCTAGCTCTAATTGTATCCACATAATCATTAATAGTAACCCGAATCCTGTTTAAGCCGATACTTCCATTACTCGAATGGTTGGCTTATTTTGATGGCATAATTGGTAAGCACATAAAGATGCATAAATTCCAGCTAAGTATCCTTCAATGCTTCTAGCTTTACTGGTGACTAAATTATATTTCCCTTTTAATAAGCTGAATAAAGTTTCTATTTTATTACGCTGCTTTAAGTGATATTCATCTGCTTTCGACAAATTAACAGCTTGCATATTCTTCCGATGATATGTAGTTAAATCAACATCTTGTAATTTTAATCTGCTCTTTAATTCCTGACTAATATAGCCACGATCAGCATAGAGCCTGGCTTTTAATCCTTCTACCAACTGTTCAACCATTTTAATATCAGCGGTATGTCCATTCGATAAAGCTGTACTGACCATGTCTCCTGACTGGTTCATGATTAAATGCAGCTTGCAGCCAAAGAACCATCCCATTGAGCTTTTGCCGCGGGTTGCAATCTTAGCCAAGGATTTATGCCGTTGAATGCGCTGATTTTTGCATACCGGCAGCGTAGTTGAATCCATCCATAAATGATTGCTTTGGCAATCTTTCATCAAGGCAAAGTGTAAGGCATGTAATGCCAATTGATGTGTTCTGATGAGATCAACCATCCGCTGGTAACACGGTAAATATCTAAACAGTTGACTGTGATTTTTCTTTAATGAAAAGAAGAATGCTTTGAAGTTATTGAAATGTGAGCATTTATACCAAATGGCGATAAACACGATTTCTGAAATTTTCAATTGAGAGGATCGCATTCTCAAACGCTTGTTGCTGTATTTTAAAAATTCCCAATAGGTTGCTTCGAATTTTTGAAAAAAGTCATCAATCAGGCAGAAGAAATATGTAAAATCGAACATGGTGGCTGGAGGCGTAGGTGGTATGGTAACTCCCTAATGGTTTTCAGCCACCTTTTTTTCAAGTCAATTTCTTATCCGCGATTCAGGTTAATAGTAGACTGAATTTTATAAAGTGCTGAACTATCAGGATTATTTTTGATATATTCATTCAACTCATTGAATTGAATAATAAATTCGTTTTTTATTCCTTTATTTTTCAACCCAAACCGATTCTCATTTTCTCGATAATCTTTAAGCTTGTCAGTTTCTGCCTGAATGCTATCAAGAATTGGAGTTAGGATTTTTGTTTCAGCATATTCTATAGCAAACTTCGGAAAGCTGTTGAATTCTTTGAGTAATTTAATTTTGCTATTGCCATAAACCTGAATATTTGCCGTAGCAATATAACGCAATACATAATCAATGACATTCTTGCCGATTTGCCGTTGATTGACATTCATTGTTTTTCCGCTTAAAACGGCATATTTAATGTCATCAAAATAATCATCTAACAACAAACCCAGAACGTATAAAGAACTCTCAAACTTTTTATTATCAAACTGTGCTTGGTGTGACAGCAAGAAATTTAAAACGGCAGCATTTAACCACCATGAAAACTTAGGGTATTCGGTACTTTCAATGCGGTCAGCCCAAAGCTGATCCGCTTTATGGCTATCTTGAGCCCCCAGACACTCTAATGCTATTTCATCCACGCTGTCATTGGCGATAAACCAAAATAATGCATAAAATATTTTATCTTCATCGCTTTCAATTTTTCGGGCGGCATCTGTAACTGCTTCTAAACTTCTATCCAGTGGTGCCAAAAAAGCAAAGTCACATGGATATGACTTTACCTTGCCTAACTCAGCAAACATTTCTAAATCAGAAATTCGCTTTGTCATATCACGCGCAGAAGCAGTTGCAGATAAGCCCAGTATTCTAAATGGGTTATTTACAATAATGTCCAAAGTATCTCTCGCTATTTAACCAAAATTATGTTTCTGTAACGCTGCTTCAAGTTGCTTTCCTAGCCCCCTACCAATTACAATAGCTCAATCCTATGTATGTCTTGGCAGTTATTGAAATTTGTTTCAAATTATAAGGTTAAATTTGCGCAATTTTTTTCACTCCAACTACAAGTCCATCAAATAAAGTATTTGTGGCGCTCTAACCAGATACGATGATGAGTTTAATCATTATTATAAAATAGCAGTCATTCGTCTAGATGAGACAGCAATACTTCCCGAATATCACATCATTTCCTACAAAGTGTGTTCTGATAAAATTCCTATAAGATCTTTTTATAAAACCCAATTCGATATGCTCTTGGTCAAAAATGCATAATTATATGAAATTTAAGAAAACTCAACTCTTTTTCAAGCCTACTGCATTTCATGTATAATCAGCCCCAATTTTAAATCACAACATGGATTTTTAAATGAGCCAACTTGCCCAGCTGATTGAACAAGCCTTTGAAGACCGCATGCAGTTTTCACCCACCAATGCCCCAAGCGATGTGCGTCAGGCTGTAGAAGAAGCACTGGCTGGCCTGGATAACGGCAGCTTACGCGTTGCAGAAAAAATCAATGGTGAATGGCAAGTTAATCAGTGGCTTAAAAAAGCCGTGTTGCTGTCTTTTCGCTTAAATGACAACGTGCCAGTTGATGGCGGTGAAGGCTTACAGTATTTCGATAAAGTGCCGACCAAGTTTGCCGGCTGGACTGAACAGCAGTTCAAGGATTCTGGCATTCGGGTGGTTCCGCCTGCCACTGCCCGTAAAGGCAGCTTTATTGCCCGTAATGTCGTGCTAATGCCGTCTTATGTGAACATTGGCGCTTATGTTGATGAAGGCTCAATGGTCGATACCTGGGCAACTGTAGGTAGCTGTGCACAGATTGGTAAAAATGTGCATTTGTCTGGCGGGGTTGGCATTGGTGGCGTACTAGAACCTCTGCAGGCAAACCCTACCATTATTGAAGACAATTGCTTTATTGGCGCGCGCTCCGAGATTGTGGAAGGCGTGATTGTAGGTGAAGGCTCCGTCATTTCAATGGGCGTTTACATCGGTCAATCCACCAAAATCTTAAACCGTGCAACTGGTGAAGTGACCTATGGCCGTATTCCGCCATACTCAGTTGTGGTGTCAGGCAATATGCCGTCTGCTGATGGAACACACAGTTTGTATTGCGCGGTAATTGTTAAAACTGTTGATGAAAAAACCCGTTCCAAAACTGGCCTGAATGAATTACTGCGTGTTGACTAATTAAAGTAGGGATTAATTAAAGCAAAGATTAGATCTGTTGCATAAGTCTGGTTTCGACAAGCTCAACCAACGCTGCCTGAGCCTGTCGAAGGCGAGTTGGTACAACTTATGAAAGAAGTCTATTAATTAATCCACGTTTATTCATGGTTTATACGCCTTGTTTTGCTAAAGTTGTAATACAGCAGACAAGGCGTCATTTTTTTACTAAACAGTTTTATGCGGTTTGCTAAAAGTTTTGGTTTGTAGTTTGATATCGTTTTCTGCGGTATTTTCATCCATTTTCAGGTCTTGACACCCCATATGCGTTCTGCACAAATTCCTGTTACTGATCCGGCTGCTGGCCTGCGCCTGACCGAAATTTTTTATTCGCTGCAAGGTGAAGCCAACGAATCAGGCTGGCCGTGTGTGTTTGTACGGCTTACTGGCTGCCCGCTGCGCTGCACTTATTGTGATACCACGTATTCCTTTGAAGGGGGTGAACGGGTATCTTTGCAAGCCATTATGGATCAGGTTAATGAATTTGGGGTCAGGCATGTGTGTGTAACAGGTGGGGAGCCGCTGGCTCAGCCCAATTGTATTCCCCTGCTTAAGCAGTTATGTGATGCAGGCTTGCATGTGTCGCTGGAAACCAGTGGCGCGCTGTCAGTTCAGGCGGTTGATCCGCGGGTTTCCAAGGTGATGGATCTCAAAACCCCCTCATCAGGTGAACAGCACCGCAACCTGATGGATAACCTGAACTTTTTAACCCTGCACGACCAGATCAAGTTTGTCATTTGTAACCGCGAAGACTACGACTGGGCTAAACAGCAATTACAGCAGTATCAACTGGACAAGCTGGTCAGTACGGTATGGTTTTCACCTGCTTTTGCCATTGATAAAACCAAGGCCACACTACCCGCCTTTGCCCGGCAACTGGCAGACTGGATTGTGGCAGACCGCTTACCCGTGCGTTTTCAACTCCAGCTTCACAAGCTGTTATGGAATGATGAAAAAGGCCGTTAAGCCAGTGATATAGCTCATAACGGTCAAGGTAATATTATGACTCAGTCTTCTTCTGATAATTCAAACCCTCATATTTCTCAACTCGCTGCGCAAAAGCCACGTGCCATTGTGCTGCTGTCTGGCGGGCTGGATTCAACCACCTGTCTGGCCTGGGCACAGGCACGCTATGAATGCTTTGCCTTGAGTTTTTCCTATGGCCAGCGTCACTCCAGCGAACTGGATGCAGCGCGGGCATTGGCCCAGCGTGCTGGTGTAGAGCATCGTATTATTGATATTGACCTGCGCCAGCTAGGTGGCTCTGCCTTAACTGATGATTCCATTGCCGTGCCGCAGGACTGTGAAATTGAAAGCCAGTCAGAAAACTATCGGCAAAATCAGCCTGGTGCTATTCCGGTAACTTATGTGCCTGCACGCAATACTATTTTTCTGTCTTATGCACTGGCGGCAGCCGAAGTAAAAAATGCCTCAGCCATTGTGATTGGCGTGAATGCGGTTGATTATTCAGGCTACCCTGATTGCCGCCCGGAATATATTGATGCCTTTGCAAAAATGGCAGCGCTGGCCACCAAGGCAGGCGTCGAAGGTAACCCAATTACAATAGAAACTCCATTATTACATTTAACAAAAGCAGCTATTATACAGCTGGGTCTGGAACACGGGGTAGACTACGCGCAAACCATTTCCTGCTATCAGGCGGATGACAACGGTTATGCCTGTGGTCGTTGTGACAGTTGCCGCTTACGTCGTCAGGGTTTTATTGATGCAGGCGTTGAAGATCCTACCTTATATCAAGCAGTTATCAACTAAGATTTAGGCAATTAACATCAAGGATTACTATGATCAAATTTTCTGCTGTGCGTTTAGCATTCATTGCCGCTGTTATGGCATCTTCCAGCATGAGTTTTGCTGCACCAACGGATATCAAGTCTGCCATGATTGAGCGCTGTGCTGATGAAGCAGTACAGTTGAAAATGACTGACTCTGCCAGTGCCAAAAAGGTGTGTAGCTGTACCATCAATGTTCAGGCCAGCCAGCTTAAATTAGGTGAATTCTGGGATATTCAAAGCGCTGCCATGAAAGGTCAGAATCCCAATAACCTGCCTGCCTTAAAGCGCATTAAGGGTGATCTGGATAAATGCCGTGCTGGTGTCAAAATGAGTGAGCCTCAGTTCCCTGCTGCCAGCAAAAAATAATTCGCCTTTTCCAGGTTCAAAGCTGTATTTTTTAAAGCCCGTTAAAATGAACGGGCTTTATTATTTTAAGTGTTCGTGTTTTATACTTACTATTATTTATCTGGTTTCCTTTAAAAAGCTTATGTCAACTTCTATTCCTATCAGTACGCCTGACGAAAAAAACTCATCCGAACAACCCGCTAAACTACCTGATTTAATGGTCGATAGCACACAAGGCAGCTTTAACCTGCAAACACTTCAGGGCCATTACACGCTACTTTATTTTTATCCGAAAGATTTAACCGCAGGCTGCACCACGCAAGCTCAGAATTTTCGTGACTTGTTGCCTGAATTTGAAAAACTGGGGGTTAAAATTTATGGGGTGTCACGCGATACCTTGAAATCACATGATAAATTCACCTTAAAGGAAAGCATTCCCTTTGCATTGATTAGTGATCCCAATGAAACCCTATGCCGCTATTTTGATGTGATTAAAACCAAAAATATGTATGGCAAGCAGGTTCAGGGCATTGAGCGCAGCAGTTTCCTGTTTAACCAGCAAGGCCAACTGATTCAAAGCTGGCGTAAGATAAAAGCAGCAGGTCATGCCGCACTGGTCTTAAATTTTATTCAGCAGTACATCTGATCTAATCATTATTTTTAGTGTTTAAGCGATTTAGCATTCATAAAAAAAGCAGAGAACGCCGGGTATCGTCTCTGCTTTTTTAACAACAAATTTTTAAACACGGATTTTAGAACCACTGAAGACTTAAAGCGGATTTAACCTTATTAAAGCACTAACTTTCTGCGCTCAGTTTAGCTTGAATATTCAGGTCAACCTGATCAGATGCCAGTTTTGAATAACCATCCATACCCCACTGACTGCGCTTGATACTGGTATTGGCAGTAAAGTGCAATTGCTGGTCATTACTACGGGATGGATCAATTTGCATATTCCAGCTTACCGGTTTGGTTACACCATGCATAGTAGGCAAGCCATCAACTTTTACGGTATTGCCAGATTTTGGGATAACCTGTGTACTGCGAAAAGTCAGTGTTGGATAATCTTCCACGTCAAAGACTCTATCACCTTTATAAATGGCTGTTTTGGCACCAGCATTAATGCTATTGCTATCAATCACAAAATTGATTTTCAGGTCTTTGAGACTGTCCGGATTATAATTGGCCGTGCCTTGAAACTTGCTAAAGCTTCCGCTGGCACCGCCTACACCTTTTACCTGAAACGCCACACGGGTCTGGGCAGGATCAACTTTTAAAGTGGCAGCCTGTGCAGTGGTTGCGGCCAGGCTAATCAGCAATGGCAGGGTTACAGCAAAACAGGGAATTTTCATTTTCTGCGCAATCATATATTCACCAATATAGCTGTTAAGTACAGTTATACCTTAAGCGATTGCTGCGCCTGTTGCTGTAACGCTCGATAGCTTGATGTTTGCTGGAAATTCATTAAGTAGCTTAATGTGGAGGCTGGAACCTGCGTTAGTGTAGGTAAGTGGCCTAACAAATATTGCTCACGAATCGGGGTTGCCGACAAGTGAAAATAATTGTCCAGCTCAACTAATGGCCACTCAGGAAATAGTGCTAAATAATACGAGCTTTGATCCTTGAAATGGCCAATCAACCCTACTTTATTTTGAATCTTTGAATCATCAGACTGGCTGCATTGCTGAACAATCTCCTGTACTGCCTGCTTCACCATGGCTGTCCATTTTTTATCATTAAAAACATCGACTAAACCCGCGAAATGTAGCTGACTTTGTTGCTCTGGCGCAAAAGCAGCCCGAATCATTTCTTCACGTTCTGTAGCTGTAAAAACATTCTTGAGCGTACGGGATTCACATGACTCTAGCTTGGTATCAGCACGAAATGATGTTTCGCTGAATCCTTCTTCAGGTTGGGCCGAACCCAGTAGAATAATCACCGATTTACTGTGCTTAAAGGCTTCCTGAATTACAGCCTGATGGGCCAGATGAAATGGCTGAAAACGACCAATAAAAACCAGAAAATCAAACACATGTAGCCCCTGAAAAATAATGAATGCGCCTTAGCCCTGTGAACAGGACTGTGCTTACAGGCGGACATATTATTTTAAATGAATTTAACGTGTTTACTGTCAAAAAAATATTTTTTCTGAATAATATGAAGGCCTGCCTCATGGTGACACAGGCCTAATGGTGATGAATTCGTTATACAAATAGTATTTTGCAGCCTCTACCACGAAATGAGCTGAATCACATCAAAGGCCGGGTGCTCGTAAGGATGAGATTCTTTCATGACTTTTAAAACCTTGGCCAGCTTGTCACGCGGCAAAACCACCTCGACACGCCATTCAGGCACCAGCTCAATCTTGCCTACTTCACCAATATGCGGATTGGTCCCTTTTAACGGGCGAAACTGCCCCTGCCCCAAGACCTGCCAAGCACAGCATTCATAGTCCCCGACTTTGCCAGCCCCTGCAGCAAATATGGCTTCTTTCACCTCATTGACATGGGTGTCCGGAACAAAAAAAACCAGTTTGTACATCCATCATTCCTTAACTTTTAATTTGCAAAGTTGTGGCTAATTTGTGCAAATTACGCTGCAATACAATGTAAAGATAATCATCATGCGACTTTGCATTGACTGATATGCCTTATTGTTTTGGCACAAATACCAATTATTATGTGCTCTAAAGATAGCGTTAAAATATAAGCACGTCTATTTATTTTCACTTGAATAAGGCCAAAAATTGAATAAAAAAGCCGCATCATCAGATACGGCTTTTTATACAACATGGATTTTATAGCTAAAAGTTATCCAGCCAGTTTACCCAGCCATTTATCCTATAAAGCGACGTGCATTGCGGAACAAGCGCATCCACGCCCCATCATCCTGCCAGTCTTCCGGCTTCCAGGAGTGCTGCACGGCACGGAAAGTACGCTCCGGGTGCGGCATTAAAATGGTCGCACGGCCATCCAGACTGGTGACCCCGGTAATACCATCCGGTGAGCCATTTGGATTGAGTGGATAATGCTGGGTTGGATTGCCCTGACTGTCCACATAGCGCAAGGTAATTTGTTGCTGTGCTGCAAGGCTTGCCAAGGCATCATCACTGCCAACTACGCGACCTTCACCATGTGCTACGGCAATCGGTAAAATTGAACCAGCCATGTCTTCCAGCAGCACCGAACGGGATTTTTCAACACGTACATTTACCGTACGTGCTTCAAAACGCTCACTGGTGTTCTGGTAGAAACGTGGCCAGTCCTGAGCGCCGGGAATCAGGTCTTTAAGCTGTGCCATCATCTGACAACCATTACAGATACCCAGACTAAAGGTTTCCTCACGCTGGAAGAAACGCACAAACTGGTCGCGCAAGCGGGTATTGAACATGATGGATTTGGCCCAGCCCCCGCCAGCGCCTAACACGTCACCGTAGCTAAAGCCACCACAAGCCACCAGACCTTCAAAATCATTCAGGTCAATATGGCCTGCCAGCAAATCGCTCATGTGAACGTCAACGCTACAGAAGCCAGCTTTCTCAAAACCGGCTGCCATTTCCAGCTGTCCATTCACGCCCTGCTCACGCAGGATGGCCATCTTGGGCTTGCGCACATTGATAAACGGCGCCTCAACCGGCTCATTCAGGTCAAAGGTTGGCTTGGCAATCAGGCCCTGGAAGTCCGGGTTAGCAATTAGGCTAAATTCCTGATCGGCACCTTCGGGGTTATCGCGCAAGCGCTGAATTTGATAGCTCACTTCAGCCCAGGCCTGCTGCATTTCTACACGAGACAAGGTTAATCCAGCCACAGTTAACTGGTCGCTGGAATTGACGGTACCAATTTGTACAATGGCATCCTGTAACAGATGGCCTTGTAACTCTTGCTGCAGTTGTGCCCAGTTGGCAGCAGTAATCTGCACAACCGCACCAATTTCTTCGGCAAACAGTTCAGCCAGTACGTCATTGCCCTTTAGCTGCAAGTCAGCACCAAGACGTGAAGCAAACATCATTTCACTGACAGAAGCCAGCAAACCACCATCGCCAATATCGTGGTAGGCCAAGAGCAAACCACGCTGGTTCCAGTCCTGAATTAAGGCAAAGAAGGCTTTAAGGTCATCGGTTGAATCAAGGTCAGCCGTGGTTTCACCCAGTGCCTGATACACCTGTGCCAAAATGGAAGCACCGAGACGGAACTTGCCACGCGACAAATCCAGACGTACCAGCACTGTGTCTTCAATCCGCTTGAGTTCTGGGGTCAGGGTTTTACGCACGTCCTGTACCGGGGCAAAAGCAGAAATAATGGCAGACATTGGCGAAGTCACCGCCTTTTCTTCACCCGTTTCTGCATCCTGCCAAGTGGTGCGCATGGACAATGAGTCCTTGCCCACCGGAATGGCAATGTCCAGTGCTGGACAAATTTCCATACCGACAGTTTTTACCGCTTCAAACAGCGCCTGATCTTCACCCATCTGTCCAGCCGCAGCCATCCAGTTGGCAGACAGTTTAATGTCACTGAGTTGCTTGATCCGGCTGGCACTAATGTTGGTAATGGCTTCTGCCACGGCCAAACGTGCTGAAGCTGCCGGATTAAGCAAGGCAACCGGTGGACGCTCACCCATACTCATGGCTTCGCCAGTATAAGTTTGATAACCAGTGGTAGTCACCGCACAATCGGCCACAGGAACCTGCCAAGGGCCAACCATCTGGTCACGCGCAACCATACCGGTAATCGAACGGTCACCAATAGTAATCAGGAAAGACTTGCTGGCTACCGATGGATGACGCAATACACGGAAAATTGCATCTTTTAAATCAATCGTGCTGGTGTCAAAAGCACTACCCTGACGGGTCATAGTGTCATAGCTGCGCTGCATGCGTGGCGTACCACCCAGCATCACCTGCATGGGAATATCAACCGCCTTATTGTCAAACAGTGGATCTTCTACCGTTAAATGACGGGCTTCGGTGGCTTCACCCAGTACCGCAAATGGACACCGCTCACGTGCACACAGTGATTCAAACAGTTCCAGTGAATCTGGGCGAATGGCCAGCACATAACGTTCCTGTGCTTCGTTTGACCAGATTTCCATCGGCGACATGCCGGTTTCCAGTGATGGAATCTTGCGCAGGTTTAGTATTGCGCCCAGCTTATGGTCATTCACCAGCTCAGGCATGGCATTGGATAAGCCGCCTGCGCCCACATCATGGACAGAAACAATTGGGTTGGCATCTTCCATGCCCCAGCACGCATCAATCACTTCCTGGCAACGGCGTTCCATTTCCGGATTGTCACGCTGTACAGAGGCAAAATCCAGCTGCTCGCCCATCGTCCCACTGTCCACACTGGACGCTGCACCGCCACCCAGACCAATCAGTAGTGCCGGGCCACCCAGTACAATCAGCAAATCGCCGGGTTCAATTGGGTTCTTTTCCACATGCTCAGGGCGAATGTTGCCATAACCGCCAGCAATCATGATCGGCTTATGGAAGCCCCTGATCTCCAATGAAGCACCCTCTACACCTTTTAAGGTTGGAATCGCCTGCTCAAAGGTACGGAAATAACCACACAGGTTTGGACGGCCAAATTCATTGTTAAATGCAGCAGCACCCAGCGGGCCTTCAATCATGATTTGCAAGGCAGAAGCCATACGTGATGGCTTGCCATAAGGAACTTCCCATGGCTGTTCAAAGCCGGGAATATTCAGGTTGGATACAGTAAACCCAGCCAGACCGGCTTTGGGCTTACCACCACGGCCTGTTGCGCCTTCATCACGAATTTCACCACCCGAACCGGTGGCAGCGCCCGCAAATGGTGCAATGGCTGTCGGGTGGTTATGAGTTTCCACTTTCATCAGAATATGTACAGCCTGATTGCGGTAGCTGTATTCATGCTGGCCATTTTCAGGCTGATACTGCTGGTAGAAGCGCGCAGCATCAAAACCCACAATCACCGAGGCATTGTCTTTATAGGCAGACAACACATCATTGGGTGATTGCTTATAGGTGTTTTTAATCATCTGGAACAATGACAATGGCTGCTTTTCACCATTGATGGTCCATTCCGCATTAAAGATTTTATGGCGACAATGCTCAGAGTTGGCCTGCGCAAACATCATCAGTTCAATGTCATGCGGGTTACGGCCAAGCTGGGTGAAGGCATCAGTCAGGTATTCAATTTCCTGCATCGATAACGCAAAGCCAAATTCCTGATTGGCCTTAACCAGTGCATCCTTGCCATGACCCAGAATATCCACTGATTGCAAGGGCTTTGGTGCTGTTTCACTAAATAGTGCAGCAGCAGCGTCAATGGTGGCAAATACCGTTTCGGTCATGCGGTCATGCAGTAGCGCAGACACCTCTGCATTGAGCTGGCTCAAGCCACGCAGGGTATATAAAATCCCGCGCTCCAGCCGATGAACCGGGGCATTACAGTTCTTGAAAATATCAGTGGCCTTGGATGACCAGGGCGAAATTGTGCCAATCCGGGTGGTGACCAGCACCTGCACATCGCCAGATTCAGCGACAGTCAGGGCATATTTCTGGCCATCGTTAAGCAATTGATCAGCAACCGTTTGCTGATGTCCGCTTAACTCCTGATCAAAGAGATAAACAAATTGGCTTTCTATCGTTGTAACAGTGTTTGCAACTGAGCTAAGCGCAGAAATACGGGATAAAAGCTGACGCTGCTTGAAGGCAGAAAGTGCTGACGCACCGGCCACAATAAACATGCTGAAACTGGCTCCATGGGCTTGTTACAACTAACAAAACCACAATGTTTGAAAGAAGCGCTATATGATACGCGCAAATGATCAAATCAGCTAGGCTTTCATGTATTGCGGTCACATTTTAAACATTTTATTTTACTTCTTTTAGAGATCGCCATTTGCCTTTTTCCATACAAAAAAGAGAACCGAAGTTCCCTTTTTCATGTACTTTTGTGTTTATGGAATTTCATGGGTATGGAATGATAGGATGAATGCCAAGTGATTTATCGCATCCCAAAATCTTCAGTTCAATTAGCGCGCATCAACACGCGCATTTCCAGCAACGCCTGCCTTGCCCAGACCTGTCTCAACATGAGTCTGGTGATTAACATCTACAGTTGTCGCAGGGGTATGAATCTGCTGCCTGGTTTTGGTTAAACCTGCATTGATTTTATGGCTGGTTTTACTGGCCAGTTTCTTGCTGCCATTTATAGTTTTGTCATAGGCTTTTTTACTGGTAGATTTTGTGGTATTCACCACATTCGCGCTGGTGTTGCCTGCTTTGTCGGCGACTGTTTCACCCGCCTGTCTGGTTTTGTCCCAGCCTGATTTTACGGTATCAGTGGTGGCGTGCGCTGCTTTACTGGTATCCGCTTTCACATTGCTGGCTACACTGCTACTCACTTCTTTGGTTTTATCCCATGCCGCCTCGGTTTTGTCACCCACATAACTGGTGGCAGATTAGGTTTCATTCACCACCACGCCACCTGCTTTTTCAAGGCCATTTACGGCACTGTTACCCAGGCTTTTAATTCCTGTTAATACACCACTGCCATTTGTTTCTGCATTGGCATTGACAGAAACTCCAGCATTGGTATTTCCCACTTTAACAGTGGCATTGCTCTGGCTGTCAAGGCTGGCAGCAAATGCTGAACTGGCAAGGGCTAAAGACAGGGTTGAAACGGCAAATAATGTTTTTGTACGAAACAGCATATTTTGACTCCACTTTTTTAACTTGATCAATGTATTATGATAGATGCAAATACCTCATCTCAGATCACTGATCGCTTTGTGAAATGAGCATGTCCTATTGCTTAGCGGCATACCTTAATGAAATACATTGGTTTGTCATCAACTTCTTATAGCTAGTGCCAAAAACTGGAAAAATGGGTAGGCAGGCCGTTTTTTAGAAATATTTATAAGTAGAATAGACTTCTTTCATAAGTTGTACCAACTTGCCTTCGACAGGCTCAGGCAGCGTTGGTTGAGCTTGTCGAAACCAGACTTATGCAAGAGATCTAATAATATTGTTTTGTTAACAGGGCTTATGTTTAGCATCCTGCTGTATGTAAGCCCTTTAGCTTAAGTACGTCATATTTTGACGTCCCGTCTTATATAAGCCTCGCTTAAACCAATAATCTTTGGCATCATCAGTTATAATTGATAACCTGAATAATAATCTGGATTCTATGCAAGTAATGCGTTGGGCACAGCTACTTTCTCCCATTCGACTGGGCAGTAAAAAAAGTCACTCTCAGCATGGCAGCAGTGAACAGGGACGTACAGCCTTTCATAAGGATTATGACCGGATCATTTTTTCTAGCAGTTTCCGCCAGCTAAACCGCAAGACACAGGTACATCCGCTCACCCAGAATGATGGGATTCACACCCGGCTCACCCACTCACTTGAGGTGTCCTGCATTGGTCGCTCGCTGGGCATGCTGGCCGCTGAAAAAATCAGGGGTGAATTGCCAGCGTGGATTGATCCAGCAGATGTGGGTGCCATTATTCAGGCAGCGTGCCTTGCGCATGATATTGGCAATCCACCGTTTGGCCATGCAGGTGAATATGCCATCCGCGACTGGTTTGAGCATCCAAAGCATCAGCATTTGCTGATTTCACTCACACCTGAACAGCGCGCCGATGTGTGCCAGTTTGAAGGCAATGCACAGGGTTTACGGGTATTAAGCCGTCTGGAATATCACCCGGATGATGGCGGTATGCGCCTGACCTATGCCACGCTGGGGGCGTATTTAAAATATCCGTGGCTGGCCAAACCACTTGATCCAGCCAGTTTGCATCCTTCACACAGGCGCGCCAAGTTTGGCTGTTATCAAAGTGAAAAAGGCATTTTGCTGGAAATTGCTGAGCATCTGGGTTTAATTCAAACTGGTGATTATCAGTTTTGCCGCCATCCACTCACCTATTTGCTGGAAGCTGCCGATGATATTTGCTATGCGCTGATTGATCTGGAAGATGGACTGCAACTGGGGATGCTGCATTATCATGAAGTGGAACCGCTGTTTTTAACCCTGATTGCAGATTATGGTGCACCCGATGAAATTAGCCGTAATGTTCCCATTCCGCAAAAACTGGCGGCGTTGCGCGGCCGTGCTATGAAACGGCTGGTCGATGAAGTGACCGATGCGTTTAAGCGCCAGCATGAACAAATTCTGGCGGGGCAACTTAAAGGCAGCTTGCTCGATCATTGTCCGCCGGATTTGTGTCATGGCGTGGAAGCGGCCAAAAATCTGGCGCGGACACGGATTTTTACCCATCCACAAAAGGCACGGCTGGAGCTGGTGGCCAATTCCAGTTTGCATGTGTTGCTGGATGCCTTTATGCCGCTGGCGGTTAAGCAGCATCATTTAAGTTTTCGCGAGCAACGCCTGATGCATATTTTGCATGCGCATGGTGCGGTCTTGAAAGAAGAACCCAGCTTTCATTATCACAACATCATGCAGATCCTGGATATGCTGAGCAGCCTGTCAGACCATCAGGCCTATGCATTATCACAGGAACTGCAAGGCAATCGGGTTACTCTGTTGTAGTCGCTTTGCTTTAGCAAACTGGCTTTAACCCGCTTAGCCCAATAAACCATTTTGTTGATCCCGTTCATTTTTAGTTTTGAGTATTTGTATGATTGGTTCCCTGACTGGTGTCGTACGCGCACTGGAAGCGTCGGTAGTTTTACTGGAAGTCAATGGTGTGGGTTATGAAATTGATACGCCATTGTCCACATTCTGCCAGCTCAAGCCTGGACAAAACGTGACTTTATGGACGCATCTGGTGGTGCGTGAAGATGCACATTTGCTGTACGGTTTTTCGGATACCGCCGATAAGGCGCTGTTTCGCACTTTAATCAAGGTGAATGGCGTTGGCCCAAAACTGGCCTTAAGCATTTTATCCAGCATGAGCAGTGCCATGATGATCCAAGCAATTGATATGCAGGACGTCACTACCCTGACCCGCATTCCCGGTGTAGGCAAAAAAACCGCCGAGCGTCTGGTGATTGAGCTGCGTGACCGCCTGCAAAGCCTGAGCACTAGTGGTAGCAGCGATGGCAGCAGTCTGGGTACGCATCAGTTTGGTATTACCAGTATTTCACCCGTCGCTGAAGCCGAAGCTGCACTGGTGTCTTTAGGCTATAAACCGCTTGAAGCGCAAAAAGCCATCGGGGCAGTAAAAAGCGAATTTACCGAAACCGCTGACCTGATTCGCGCTGCGCTAAAGTCGATGATGAAACAGTAATTTATTCAATAAGCCTGCTTGTTCAATTCAGCGCAGTAAAGCTGGATTTTGCTGAACGCATTAAGTTAGCAGGTTGAGCAAAAAATTAAGTGAGGAATCATGCAAGATCGAT
This sequence comes from Alkanindiges illinoisensis, assembly GCF_004377485.1. GTDB lineage: Bacteria > Pseudomonadota > Gammaproteobacteria > Pseudomonadales > Moraxellaceae > Alkanindiges > Alkanindiges illinoisensis_A. Next base: position 74,652 of record NZ_SNTY01000003.1, on the reverse strand, counting down.
TAATTACGGCAACTGAAAAGCCAGAAGACCATTTTGATCGTGCGATTCGTCCTACCAGTCTGGAAGACTACGTGGGGCAGCCAGTTGTGCGTGAACAAATGGAAATTTTTATTCATGCCGCGCGTACCCGTCAGGAAGCGCTGGACCATACCCTGATTTTTGGCCCGCCGGGACTGGGTAAAACCACGCTGGCCAATATTATTGCCCGTGAAATGGGCGGCAACCTGAAGTCCACCTCTGGCCCGGTGCTAGAGCGTGCCGGTGATCTGGCGGCGCTATTAACCAACCTTGAGCATGGCGATGTGCTGTTTATTGATGAAATTCATCGCCTGTCACCTGTGATTGAGGAAATCCTGTATCCAGCTATGGAAGATTACCAGCTGGATATCATGATTGGCGAAGGCCCGGCAGCACGTTCAATTAAGCTGGACTTACCGCCGTTTACGCTGGTTGCTGCAACCACCCGTGCGGGTTTGCTGACTTCGCCCCTGCGTGACCGTTTTGGCATTGTACAGCGGCTGGAATTTTATTCAGTTACTGACCTCACCCATATCGTGCATCGTTCAGCCAGCCTGATGGGCATTCCCATGACCCCCGAAGGTGCACAGGAAATTGCCCGGCGTTCCCGTGGTACGCCCCGTATTGCCAATCGCCTGCTACGTCGCGTGCGTGACTATGCAGAAGTCAAAGGCAATGGTGAAGTCACGCAGGATATTGCCCAGCGTGCGCTTGACATGCTGAATGTGGACAAAAACGGACTGGATACGCTGGATCGGCGTTATTTACAAATGCTACTGGAGCGCTTTAACGGCGGGCCTGCTGGTATTGAAGCACTGGCTGCTGCCATGGCAGAAGATAGTGGCACGCTGGAAGATGTGATTGAGCCATACCTGATTCAGCAAGGTTTTGCGATGCGAACAGCGCGTGGCCGCATTGCGACCAATCAGGCTTATTACCAGTTCGACATGGTTCCACCTGAGCGAGGATAAGCGGAACACTGTTCCGCCCGAGCGCAAGAGAAAAATCTATGATTTTTCTGGAGAGGATAGAGCAAAGCCACTTCATTTCACTACGTCTCGCGGAACGTTGTTCCTCATTTGCCGCGGCGCAAGACGAGAGCTTTGCTCGAGTGCTAGGATAAGCCTTGCGCGGCAATGCCTCTCATGTTCCGCTCTGAGGAGCACTGCTCCACAAGAAGAGAAAAATCTGTGATTTTTCTGGCCAGGATAACCAAGGCACTATCTTGACCCTGCGCAAGATGAAGGCGATGTCAGAGTGATAAGAATAGGCAACGCTCGACCATCCTGCAGGATACGGGCTTTGCTCAACTGTAAGGATAAGTAAACCATAACCTTGCCCCTGTGCCAAAGAAAAGTCCATTTAAATAAACTTCTTTCAAGAGTAAAACCAGATTCATTTTGATAGGCTCAGGCAGCATCGGTTGAGCCTATCAACACGACACATTTGAAAAAAATATAAGCAATACAAGACTAAAATTAGCCTGCATTCTGCTTTAGCTGCCACCTAGGCACAGCAAGTATTCATTACAGATGGATTGGCATAACCCTTTCAAGGGAGATTACTAAAGCGATACATGCCACAGGCTGCCCCTGTTGACAACAGCATTCAGCAACTTGATTACAGCAACTAATAAAAGCTATGCTCATCGTGCATTTCCCGCAAGGATGACACAGTGGTCGAGCCGTTTAAATTTCCCATCCGGGTTTATATTGAAGATACGGATGCCGGTGGTATTGTGTATCATGCCAATCATATCCGCTATTTTGAGCGCGCTCGTACTGAATGGCTACGCGCCCAAGGAGTTCAGCATTACTGGGACCAGCATGATTATTCATTTGTGGTACATCAGATCAACGTGCACTACCATAAGCCCATTTTCATGGACAATTTACTGACGGTGACGGTTGATGTGAGTTCATGTAAATCAGTATCATTTACCTTGCAGCAAAATATTTACCGTGATGAAATACTGCTGGCTTCTGCAAGCGTTACACTGGCCTGTCTGGATGCCCAGTTAAAACCCAGAAGAATTCCAGAATTTATCCATGATCTGATTGTAAGATCAGTCCCTTAGCGTCATTATCCTTTTTATTTTTGTGAAATCACCATGCCAACCACTGCAACTCCAACATCACTTAACATTTCTGATTTGATCCTGCATGCCAGTCCAGTAGTTCAGATTGTCATGCTGATTTTATTTCTGGCGTCCATTTATGGCTGGTTTTTAATTGCCAAACTGGAAATGGCATTTCGCAAAAGCAACCAGCAGGATAATAGCTTTGAAAAGATTTTCTGGTCAGGTGCAGACTTAAAAACCCTGTATAAAAATGCCCAGACCCATCCGCATCGCCAAGGAATTGAATCAGTTTTTTATGAAGGTTTTACCGAATTTTTAAAACTTAAAAAGCGTCAGGCCAGCCGCGAAGACACCATTTCCGGTACAGAACGCATGCTGCGGGTGTCGCTGTCACGTGAACAAAATGTGCTGGAACATGGCGCATCAACACTGGCCAGCATTGGCTCGGTTTCCCCTTATGTTGGCCTGTTTGGCACAGTCTGGGGCATTATGAATGCCTTTATCGGTTTGGCACAGGTAGAACAGGTTACGCTGGCAACAGTAGCTCCCGGTATTGCTGAAGCCCTGATTGCTACAGCCATTGGCTTGTTTGCCGCAATTCCGGCGGTACTGGCCTACAACCGTTATAGCGCAAAATCAGAAGCGGTTTATCAGCAGCGTGCCCTGTTTGCTGAAGAAATGACTGCCCTGTTACAACGTGAATCCCTTGATGGCACAGCCAGCCCAAGCACCAGCTCCCTGCGTGAGGACGCCTGATTATGGCAATGCAAGGCAGCCCGTTTGGCCGGATTAAAAAGCCTCTAAAAAGTGATATGAATGTAGTGCCTTACATTGATGTCATGCTGGTATTGCTGGTGATTTTTATGGTCACCGCGCCAATGATTACTTCTGGCATCACTGTTGATTTACCACAGGCTAAAAGTACACCTTTTCAGTCTGAAACCCAGCCTGCCATCGTTACGGTAAAAAGTGATGGTGAGTATTTACTCAAATTTGGTAATGGTGTTAACCAGATAGCACTAGATGAACTAAAAACCCGTTTGGCAGAAGCTCAAAGTGACGCTGAACAAAAGCAGCAAAAACTGATGGTGCTGGTCAATGGCGATGAAAATGTTGCTTATGGCAAAGTGGTTGGGTTGATGTCTACCCTGCAAGAAGCTGGTTTAAGTCAGGTTGGCTTGCTGACTGACCAGCCAAAATCCTGAGGTTGGCAAATAAGGTATGTCCATGAAACGGCCTGTGCCATCGTCTTTTAAACAAAATCGCCTACCGCTGGCCATTACCCTGATCCTGCATGCCAGCCTGCTGGGTGGTTTGCTGTATTTTGGAAAAAGTGATCCTTTAATTCCGCCAAAACCTTTACAGGCTATTCTGGTAACTCCTGAACAATTACAGCAAATGCAGGATAGTGCTGCTTCTGCTACCCCACTGCCCTCAGATGAAGCGCCAGCAACTGAACCGGTTGCAGAACCCGTAGATGATCCTATTGCTGAGCCTGAACCGACTGTTGAACCAGAGCCTGCCGTAGAACCCGAACCCACTGGCCCAACGTCAGAGCAATTGGCTGCCTTAAAAGCTGCTGAACTCAAAGCTGTTGCTGACCAGAAAAAACAGCAACAGGAAGCGCAACAAAAAGCACGTGCTGAAGCTCAGAAAAAAGAAGCTGAGGAAAAAGCTGCAAAACAAAAAGAAATGCAAGAAAAAACGGCTGAAGCGAAAAAGCAACAACAGGAATTGGCTGCACAAAAAGCAGCTGAAGCTAAACAACAGCAGGCTAAAGCTGAGGCTGAACGCAAGGCTGAGCAAGCAAAAGCAGACACACAAGCAAAGCGTCAGGCCGAGCTGGAAGCCAAACGCAAAGCGATTCAGGATGCCAAGCTTAAAGCGACTGAAGAAAAGGCTGACATGAAACATAAAGCCGAAGAAGAAGCCAAAGCGAAAGCTGCCGAAGACGCCAAACGTAAACAGCAGGATGCCAAGCAGCAGGAAAAGCAAAAAGCGGCTGAGGCAAAAAAACGTCAGGTTGAAGACGCCAAACGTCAGGCCGAAGCTGAGCAAAAGCGCAAAGCTGAACAGGATGCTAAAGTAAAAGCTGCTGAAGAGAAAAAACGCCAGATCGCTGAAGATGCCAAGCGTAAAACTGAAGCGGATCGCAAAGCCAAGGCAGATGCTGAAAAAGCGAAGGCAGACGCTGAGAAACAACGGGCACAAGATGCACAGGCCAAAGCAAATGCTGATGCAAAACGTAAAGCAGATGTCGAGGCAAAGGCCAAAGCCGATAGCGACGCTAAAAAGAAAGCCGCAAGTGATGCCAAGGCCAAGGCAGATGCCGACGCCAAGCGAAAAGCAGCAGATGCCAAAGCTAAAGCGGACAGTGAAGCAAAAGCAAAAGCGGCTGAAGATGCTAAACGCAAAGCAGATGAAGGTAAGGCAAAAGCAGCCGAAGATGCCAAACGTAAAGCTGAAGAAGAAGCCCGCAATAAAGCAGCCGATGAAGCCAAAGCAAAAGCCGATGCTAAGGCAGAAGCGAAAAAAGTAGCGGCTGTGTCTACAGCAGGTTTTCAAAATAGAATGAAAAGTGCATGGCGCAAACCAGCAGGCTGTGACGGCAATTCAGCCAAAGCGCGAATTAGCCTCACCCCTAGTGGTCAGGTTGCATCCGTGGTTCTCACCAAATCAAGTGGCAATGATGACTGTGATGCCAGCATCCGTGCGGCCATTGAACAAGCTGCACCCTATGACATGCCGGATGATCCGGAAGCCCGAAAATTGGCGCAGCGGCTTGAACCCACATTTAAATAATGGAAAAAAGTTGCTATGGTAGCCCAGTCAAAAAACAGTTACGAATATCCAAGGAGTTGCTAAATCATGCTTAAATCACGCTTGCTTACTGCCTGCATTGTTGCCAGCAGTGCATTTTTGCCTGCTTTAACAACTCAAATTGCCCATGCTGCGCTCACTTTTGAAGTCGCCAAAGCCTTTGAAGAAGCACCACAAATTGCAGTCGTGCCTTTTGCCTCTGATAATCTGGTGTATTCCATTGTACAAAGCGACTTGCAGCGCTCAGGCAAATTTAATAGCGCCTCAACCAACCTGCCAGAACGCCCTACTACCAGTGCCGAAATCAATGTAGGCGCGTGGCAAAGCAGCGGTATCCCTTATGTGGTGGTTGGTAAAGTTACCCCATCGGGCGATGGCCTGCAAATCCAGTATGAATTGTTTGACGTCAAGAAGAATACTCGCCTACTGGGCGAAGTACTGCAAGTTCCAGCCAGCCGCCAGCGTGAAGCCGGCCACCTGATTGCTGATAAAATTTATCAGGCTTTAACTGGTATTCAGGGTGATTTTTCTGGCCAGATTGCCTACGTGTTGCGTAACCGTGAAGCTGGCAAGCTCATCTATACCTTGCAAATTGCCGACACTGATGGCCAGCAGCCCAAAACCATTCTGGAATCGCCAGAGCCGATTTTATCACCCACATGGACACCAGATGCACGCAAACTGGCTTATGTTTCCTTTGAAACCAAGCGTCCTGCCATTTACCTACAGGATCTGGCAACGGGACAACGTGAAGTTCTAGCCCAGTTCAAAGGTTTAAATGGCGCGCCCAGTATTTCACCAGATGGCCAAAGAATGTTGTTTACAGGCTCTATGGATGGCAATCCTGAAGTTTATGAAATGAATATTGCCACCAAGCGCATTACCCGCCTGACCCGCGATACTGCTATTGATACCGAAGCACGTTACAGTCCTGATGGAAAATCGTTTGTCTTTACCTCGGACCGTGGCGGCACTCCACAGATTTATCGCTACAACCTTGATGATGGCAGTACCCGTCGCTTAACCTTTAGCGGGCCATTTAATGCACGTGGCACTTTAAGCAGTGATGGTCGTAGCCTCGCATTAGTGCATCGTAAAGCAGGTAGCCAATATCAGGTTGCCGTACAGGATCTGGCCTCTGGGGTGATTAGTATTTTAACCCCTACACCGCTGGATGAATCACCAAGCTTTTCGCCAAATGGACAAATGGTAGTGTATGCCACTCGTGAAGGCAGTCGTGGCATGCTATCAATTATGTCAGTCGATGGCCGCTTTAGAATGCGTTTGCCAAGTGAGCAAGGTGAAGTCCGGGAACCTGCCTGGGCACCACGTCGCTAAGGACGTAAGTGACTAAAATTACGCTTGCTTAAACTCACCTTAAATTAAGCTTCTCTACAACACTTTGATTCTTTTTTAAAAAATGTAAAAATCATTGAAATGTTTTAGAGACGCGTTAAGGTAGACCCTGACACAAAATTTGAACTGGAGACACTATGTACCAATCCTCATTAAAAACCATGCATCTATTAATGATTCCGGGCCTTGCTATTGCACTGGCCATGACAGGTTGTGCCAGCCGTAAACCAGCCACTACTGCCAATACCACAGCTACCGCCGGTAATGGCACTACAGGCGCTGGCACTGGCGCTTCCAGTACTGGTCTTGGCAGCAATGGCGACATTAACAGCACTGGTCTGAACGGAACTGGCGCCAATGGTAATGGCCCAATTGATGCGGTTCGTCAGGCGCTGGCTGCCCGTGTGGTACATTTTGACTATGACAGCAGCGATTTGTCCCAGACTGATGTGGCAACCCTAAACGCTCATGCCCGTTACCTGTCACAAAATAATGGTGCCCGCGTTACCCTGACTGGCCACACTGATGAGCGTGGAACCCGTGAATACAATATGGCACTGGGCGAGCGTCGCGCCAAATCAGTACAAGCTTTTTTAGTCACCAATGGTGCGCGTAATGAGCAGATTGAAACTGTGAGCTATGGCAAGGAACAGCCTGTCAATGAAGGCCACAACGATGCAGCCTGGGCAGAAAATCGCCGGGTTGAAATTAATTACAGCGCAGGCGCCCCTAACTAAACTATAATAGCCCGGCTTTACGCAGGTTAAGTGAATAACAGGTTGCAAAGGCAGCCTGTTTTTATTGAGCCACCTGTTTTTTACAGAGATACCCTACCCGTTTTTTTACAAAAGTCGCGTGTCCTATCCTGTATTTAAATTTAGAAAAACTGTCTTGGAACCGCTTGAGGAGCAATCGATGTCTAATATCACCTTGAATCAGTATTTACTGGATCGACAACAGCGTTTAGCACATCTAACTCCTGACCTAACCCAGTTGATCGTACAGGTTTCGATTGCCTGTAAAGCCATCAGTGCAGCACTGCATAAAGGCGCACTGGCCAATATGTTGGGCAGTGCAGGCAGTGACAATGTACAGGGCGAAGTTCAAAAGAAGCTGGACGTGGTATCCAATGTGCTGTTAATGGATACTGTATTAAGTGGTGGCAAGGTTGCCGCGCTAGCCTCAGAAGAAATGGACGAAATGATTGCTGGCAACGACGATGCCAAATATTTGCTACTGTTTGATCCTCTGGATGGTTCCAGCAATATTGACATCAACATGAGCGTCGGCACCATTTTTTCTATTTTGCAGCAAGACCATGCGGGTGCTGCGCGTTTTGAAGATTTTATGCAGGAAGGCCGCAAACAGGTTACGGCTGGCTATGTGCTTTATGGCCCTTCTACCATGCTGGTGTTAACATTGGGTGATGGTGTTGATGTATTTACACTGGATCGTGATGTTGGCGAATTTATCCTGACCGCCGAACGTCTTAGCATTCCGGAAGACACGCAGGAATTTGCAATTAATAGCTCCAATACCCGTCACTGGGAAGCACCTGTTAAACGCTACATTGACGAGTGCATTGCTGGTAAAACCGGTATACGTGGCAAGGATTTCAACATGCGATGGGTCGCTTGTATGGTCGGTGATATTCATCGCATCCTGACACGTGGCGGCATCTTCATGTACCCCTACGATCTGAAAGACCCAAGCAAGGCCGGACGTTTACGCCTGATGTATGAAGCTAATCCAATGGGAATGCTGATTGAACAGGCTGGTGGTGCAGCCAGTACTGGTCGCCAGCCGATTCTGGATGTCAAGCCGAATGACCTGCACCAGCGTATTCCAGTTATTCTGGGTTCCAAAAATGAAGTAGAACGTCTGGTTTCCTATCATCAGGATCCTGCTTCAGTTTAATACACAGCTTATAACTTGATGGACGCTGGCTCACTGCTAAAACTTGTGGATGCAGGGCCAGCATTTAATATTTTGGAATTTGTTTGACATTAGCTTACGCTTAATCCGGATTATTTTAAAATTAGACGATTTGCCCATGACTTTATCTTTTATTGATATTCACGCCAAAGACAACAATAAGGTTAAGCACTTGCGGGGTTTATGCGAGCAGGCGAACTATCGGAAAAAACAACAACAGACCGTTCTGGAAGGCGTGCATTTAATCGAGGCCTATCTTAAAACCGGAAAATCGGTAAACGCATTTTATCTCACGCGTCAGGCACTGGAAAACATGGAAGTCCAGCAACTGCTGGATCAGCTTAGCGGCTTACCTGTTTATGTCCTTACTGAAAGTCTTTATCAGGATATACGTACGCTTGGACCGGGTATTGATATCATGGCAGTTATTAATACCCCCGCTTCTCCTGCTGAGATTAACCAGAATAGCGACATGCTCGTTCTGGAAAACCTACAAGACCCTGGTAACGTAGGCACTTTATTGCGGACTGCCGCAGCTGCAGGAATTAAACAAATTATTTGCAGTACAGGCACAGCTGCTATCTGGTCACCACGGGTATTGCGTGCTGGTATGGGGGCGCAATTTAGCCTGAGTATTTTCGAGCATGTGGCCTTAGACTCACTGATACCTACATTTTCCCTGCCTGTATATGCCACCAGTTCCCATGCCCAGCAATCTTTATATCAGCTTGACCTCAAGCAGCCATGTGTCTGGTTAATGGGTAATGAAGGCCAAGGCATTAGTGAAAATTTGTTGCAACACGCTCAGGGAATTGCCATTCCACAACCCGGTGGACAGGAATCGTTAAATGTCGCCATCGCAGGCGCAATATGCCTGTTTGAAATGGTACGTCAACGACTCACCTAGCCATAAGTATACTTACAGATGTCTTTAGACATTCACTTTCATTTTGTTTAAACTTTTTTGAGTCAAAATTTTTAAATTTAACTTGGTTTGATGTCAACGCACCATCGCGCTTGGACGTTATAGATACATACAATTGTATTTATATTCCGGCAAACGATGGAGCACATATGGTGATGGGATACTCCATACTCATGGATTCTTTTCCAAAGTCCGATGTACATGCTTCTACTGTTGACTCGACTGAGAGTATTGAGCAGCGCTTAAGTGTATTCATTAAGCAGGTTAGCGGTCGTGCGCTGATCATGATGGAAGCTGCTACCGGTCACCATGATGTTGCCCGGGACCTGGTTCAGGAAAGTTTTATCGCCCTACATCAACACTACGCCAAACGCCCAGCCTCAGAATGGACACCGCTGTTTTATACCATTTTAAATAATCGGCTGATGGACTGGCGCAGGCAGGAAACCCGTAAGCAAAAGCGCTTTGCATGGCTGAGACTTACGGTTGTAGAAGATGAGCAGGAACTGGATTCCAGCTTGCTGATTGAAGACGAGCAAAATATTAATCCGGCAGAATTTCTAAATCAGGAATTTACCCTACAGGAAATTCAAAAAGCAATTTCACGTCTTCCCTTGCGCCAGCAGCAGGCTTTTTTATTACGTGCTTGGGAAAATATGGACACCAAGACCACGGCAACTATCATGGATTGTAGCGAAGGCAGTGTAAAAACCCATTATCACCGCGCGATACAAACCTTGCGCCTTCATCTTTCACAATTCAATCCCGAATAACCATGAGGACCTAATGATGACTCCCCATGATCCATTTATTCATAAAATTGTCCAGACACTGGAAAAGCAGGCACACCATCATCCTGAAACCAATAAGGTGCTAGAGCATGTGATGAGCAGTATACAACAGCGTCCGGCGGCAAGACGGCATATCTGGGCCATGAGTGGTTTTGCCCTAGCGGCTGCCATTACAGGAATTAGCCTTGCGCCCACCTTGTTATCGCATCAACCCAATGTTGAACCACAAACTGTTAGTACTGCCAAACTTTCACCACAAATGATTGAAGACTTGGAAATGCTGAGTCTGTTAGGTACGGAAACCAAAAAATATGGCAGCTAAATTCACTCCTATTGTTTTGGCACTGATAGTTCTGGATTTTTCCCTAGCGCCTGTAATGGCTGCTAGCCCAGCAAAAAAATCTGAAAAACCAGATGTGCTGGTTAACAGCCCAATGCCAGCGAGTTGGCAAAAACTTACTCCTGAAGAACGTGCTGAATTGTTAAAATCCTATCAAGCTTTACGGCAATTGGATGACAAGGATCGGCAGGATTTGCAGCAGCGCATGGAATGGTTTAGCCAGTTACCTAAAGATCAGCAGCAACGAATGCGCGAAGTCTGGCAAAACATGAGTGATAGTGAACGAGAACACTGGAAAGCACAGCTTAAAACAGCTTCTTCGCCTGAGCAACGTGAAGAATTACGTGAAAAAATCATGCAAAAATATGATTAATTATTGCTGAACTATTAAAAATAAAAGCCCATCATATTGATGGGCTTTTTACTGGACTGGACTTAATTTATATTATTATTTCATTTTACGACGTATAGCAATCAGGCTGGCCAGTCCAAATAACCCAAACAGTCCGACAGAACCACCTCCGCCTCCCGAGCTACTGCCACTACTGCCCGAGCTACTGCCACTATCACCACGAGTGTCATCTGTAGTCGTTGCCGTATTAATAATTTTTACAGTCGCCTCATTAGATTCTGCCCTGTCCTGATCAAGTACCTTATATTTAAATGAATCATTAAAGGTTGAAAATGAGCTTTTTGGGGTATAGGTAATCTTGCCGCCATAACAGGTTTCTTCAGGACGGGTATTTGAATTATCGGGACAAGGCTGCTCATATTCAAATTTTAAAGTTCCCAGTGCTGGCTTGGTCACTAGCTTAATATTGGCATAGCTTCCAGTTCCCGCATTTTGGTAAAATTTTGGATAGCCCTTAGGATAACCTTCAACATCCGGCGCACCATCGCCATCATCACTGTCGTTCGCCAAAATATCTAGTGTAATTGGCGTTACAGAACCATATTTGACAGTATATTCATCGTCTTTTGCAATAGGTGCAATATTGACAATCCGTGCCTGTACATACCCTGTCGAGCTGACGACAGGTGGGTTCTTGGAAGTAATGGTGTATTTGCAATACTCATATTCCCCGGCTGGTGTGGTTGCTGCCAGAATACCAGCATTATCCATGCGCCGAACCAAAATTTGGCGCAGCTTATCATCCCATTTACATTCCAGATTACTATCATCAGCCTTAACGGTCAGGTCACTATCTTTTTTAGTCTGGATAAACTGCTCAGAACCGCGTCCTACCACCTTAACATCCATAAGATAATTTTTATCAAAATCATCGCCAAATTTTTCCAGTACTGCTTTAAGTCCATTCTTGTCAGGCGTAAAGTTTTCTTGTTCAGTACTAGTATTTAAGACACTGGCATAAACCTGCCGATAAGCCAGACTGGCTTTATACGCCGCCAGCATAGTCTTTTCATCATCAATCAATTTTTTATAACGACTGAGTAATTTACTATCCAGCGCGGGGTCTTTATAAATATTTTCATAATAATCAATATTATTTTCATATTGATCAATTGGTGCTTGTAGTGAACTATTAATAACGCCCAATACATCAGCAGCTCTTAATTTGCTTACTTCAACAGAGCCAATGTCACAGCCATTCAGATCGGTGGTGGTTGTACTACCCGCCGTAGTGTTATTACGAGTTAGGCCACGCTGATCTGTGGTCGTACAGCCACCTGATCCTGCATCTATCAAGGTGTCAGCACTAGTGGTCTGTAATGGGACGTATGCTGGGAAAAGACCCTCTTTGGATTCCAGTGCATTGATATCATCATCGAGATACAACGGCGCCAAAATACGATTAAATGTAGCGGGAGTTGGCGCCAAGCTCACCAGTGTTTTATCCGCGTCTTTATATAAATAGTCGGGTAAATCACACTCTCCCTGATTCACTATCGTATCACTGGGTTTAATCAGGGCATTATAACTGGATGTTATCTTACTGTTTTTAGCTTCCAGTTTGGCCGCTGCCGCTGCACCCAATGCATATCCACAACTTTTACCCGTGTTAAATCCAATAACACTACCGTTTAACGCAAGTTTACCTACATTGTCATAGAACAAGGTTGCTTTCCCACCATTTTTTACAATGGTGTCGCTGGTCAGGCTCAATGAGCTGGTGGGATGTAATGGATATTGATCAGTTAAAATATAATTGATAATGACATTATTACTTTTATTTTCAGCAATAGTTGAAGCACTAATGCTACTAGTCACTGTTCCACAATAATCAATCACGCTCTGGGTTGCAGTCGGTGAGCCATTATCGTAAATACTGGTTCTCTCCAAGGTCACTGAGTGAGGTGTCCAGCTCACATTATCCTGACAGGACATGCCAATTACAGCACCGCGAACGGCTATATTTTTATCAAATAAGCTATCCACTGCATTAAGATTGGCACTTCCCCCTTCAAGGTAAATTGCACCGCCGGAATCCGTTGCACTGGAATTGGAAATGCGTACCCGGTTAAGAGTTAAACTGCCACCCGCACGGATCGCGCCACCCCGGTTACTTTTTGCATTTTGCAAAATCAGGTTGTTAAGGTTGAGAGTGGCCCGAGAACCAGTGCTATCAAACAGGCTAAATACTGCATTACTATCGGCAGGTTCAATAGTGGTTTCCAGCCTGCTACGTGCCGGATAAGTATTGGTATAAGGGTCTTCTTTATTAAAATCGGCAGCATCAGCACCGCTGATGGTGATATTAGAACCAATAATCAGTGGTTTCTTTAATTTATAAATATCAGCCTTTAATTTAATCTGATCCGTCAAATCTAGTTGTCCCGCAATACAGCCCCCATAGGCGCGATTGGTTGTGGCAGCCTGAAGGGCTTCACGCAATGAACAAGCACTTGCGTTTTCGCCATCTTCATCCTCAAAAGTACTTACATACAATGTTCGATCAGTGGCCGCTGTCACAGGTAATGCAGCCAGAACAACAAGTGCTAATAACGACTTGCGATACATTATTTTACTCCCTGTAAACGACGACGCATCCATACCAGACTTAGTAAACCCAATAGCCCAACAAACCCTGTACTGCCTCCGGATGTTTTGACCGACTTATTTTCAAAATTATTATCAGGTTCCTGCACTACTGTGCCCCGCAAAGTAATACTGCGGTCGTTGACTCCTTCTGAAAAACGACTAGTGGTAGTCACAACCTTAATTGAAAAGTCATCACTGCCATGATAATTTTTAAAGGGTGTATATTTTAGTAGTGCATTTTCATCCAGGATTAAACTACCTTTTTTCGCTTCTTTTCCTTCTACAAACTGCAGGCAGCCCGGTTGCCATTCAGTTATGGCTGGTGGATTAGGTAAATCCTGGAAAACTTCTTTGCATCTTTCTTTAGGCCAGAGCTGACCATCACCCAATGAATCTGTCAGGTCAATTTCTGCATTCTGGTTATACTTGATATCCTGACCAATCTTGCCTTTATCTTCAATGACCAGCTCAATGGCACCCACATCACACAATACTGTGGTTTCACGCGCTTTGCCGCGCTGATCGGTACTTTCACAGGCTAGCGTATTGGTAGTCGCACCGCCACTTGCAACCCGGCCGCGGTTAACAATGGGTGATTGAAGAATGGATTTATAATCCGCAAGTAACCGTGGCTTGAAAAAGCCATTAAAAATTTCTTTTTCCATAGCAAAAGGACATAACAGACCCACTGCAGGCGGCTGGTCACATTTGCCCTCAAGCTTACCACTAATACCGTTATTGGCCAGTAACTGCTTCGGCGTGGTGATATTATTCAGACTGGTGTTTCGGTTGCCCACCTCTCCATCACCACAGCCATTGCTATACACCACATTATTAGTAACGGCTTTGTTGTCTGGCGCAATAATACAGTCGCTATTGCCATTTTCGGCAACAATACTGTTGGACAGGTTGGCTGAACCAGTAGCTGAATTTAGGTAGACGCCTGCAGTATTTTTTATAATAGTGCTGCTATTGATGACCATGCCATCCAGCAAATTGGCAACCCACCCCTGATTGTCAAAAAAGGTCGAGCTGCGGATGTTACCCGTTCGGGCAGTTGAGGTACTGCCATTGGTGGTGGTTGCATCTCCAGGACGGTTTACAAATACAATGGCTCCGTTTGCACCAGTTGCCTTGTTGTCACGAAACACTGAACCTACGATTTCATAGCGTGGCTGGACACTATAGATGGCCGCGCCCTCAGCAGCCTGATTGTTCTGGAACAACACATTGGTGAGGGTTAAAAGACCTGCTGCTAAACTTGCGTTTGGACCTGTACCAATCCCTTCATTATAGATAGCACCGCCATTGGTATCCGCTACTCCATTTTTTAAGCGTGAAAAGCTAAGGCTAAGGTTTTCTCGGTTAAAAATCAGGCCACCAATTGGCGCACAGGATTCAGCAGTATTTTTAGATTCTGCGCCACACCCGACCAGATCGACCTGCCCGATGATAATACCCAGATTGGCAATATTGGGATTACCATCATCAATGGTAAACAGTCGATGGGCACCTTTGGCCTGAATGATGGCATTTTTTTCGCCTGCATACTTGGTGCTATTGCCAGCCTCATCAAGGACATTGATGCTTAACGATTTCTTGATTGCCACTTCTTTATTGAGAAAATAGGTTTTACCGGTTTCAAGCACAATTGAAGGGCTGGCATCTTTACCACTACAGCCACCAAAGCCTGCCTCTGGAATTTTGCCATTAGCATCGGTACTGTTAATAAGTTGAATGGCTTCACGCAATGAACACGTGCTATTGGGAGTTTTTTCATCAAACTCATCTTCTGTGGTGTTTACCACAATGTTTGCACTGTAAGCATGACTAGCCATGCACAGAAGACCCAGGCCAATTGTGCGCTTGAGCATAAACGCGACTCCTTCTCGAGCGTTATTATTTTCACAGCCATGTGAACACTAAATAATCAGTGTATCTCCTTGGCGGTACGATACTTTGGCACACCAGCGGCGAACAGACAAGCTTTTTATTAATGTCCCGTTTACTTTCAGACAGTTTTATTGTACTCATCAATTAAGGCATAAATCTGCCTGCGGGTGCTGTTGGCAAGCTTCCTACGATCACCATGCAGCAGCGCATCCAGTTGCTCAATTGTTTTTAGTAATGCAGCTGATTTATGTGGCCCATGATGAATTAAATAATCAATAATCTGCCCATCAAAAATCAGGCCACGACGTTTTAATACTGCTTCAACCAGTGCCTTGCGGTCTGCAATATTGCTGCCGTCAGGTACCTTAAGACTAACGGCCTGTGTCAGACGTGACTGCAAATCAGGCAATTCAAACCTGAGTTCGGTAGGTGCCAAGCGTGATGAAAAGATAAGCTGGCCGCCCCCTTCTCCACTAGAATTAATCAAATGAAAAATAGCACGCTGCCAGTGGATCACACCGCTAATGGTTTCAATGTCATCCAGCGCAACCAGGTCATAATTTTCCAGCGAGGTAATGGCATCAATTGGGGCATCCAGTAGATCCAGCAGGGATACCTTAATGGCACTACGCTGCATGTCCAGATAGGATTCACAAATGGCAGTGAGTACATGGGACTTCCCAGTCCCGGCTTCGCCATACAAATAAAATCGGTTAAGTAGACCTAAATGCATTTGCCGGGCGGTATCGATGACTGGCTTCCAGCCCGGCCCTTCAAAATCACTGATCTGGGCATCCAGATGAGGTTCAATATCTAAACTGATTTGCCGCATTATAAACCGTGATTTCCATGCTCTGATGAAGGTTTTGATAATGGGTTCAATGATGAGGTTTGCAAGCCTAACTCGGGAGCATCCTCCTGTAGTGTCAGATGAGTTTCTACCTCATGCTCATTGACCCTGATTTCTGAAAGCTCATTTCCAGAAGTTGGAAGCTTTACGCTGTCTGGCTGCCGATAGCCCATATAAAACACGCTGCCTTCATAGGTTTGATACGCATGACGCAATAAAACCACCAGAACCGCAGCAACTGGCAAGGCAACCAGCATGCCGATAAAACCATATAACTGGGCACCAGCAAGTACTGCAAATACTACAGCGACGGGCGATAAGCCAATTTTATCACCCAGCAAGAAGGGCTGGAGCACATAACCTTCAATGGCCTGCCCAATCATGAATACCACCAGAACCAGCAAAAGCTGAACCCAGTCCAGGCCGTATTGCAATAGCGCAGCAGCAATTGCAGCAATAATACCAATGGCAAAACCCAGATAAGGAATAATACTGCACAAGCCAGCCACCAATCCAATGATCAGTCCTACCTCAATGCCAATCAATTGCAGGCCGACTGCGTAGACAATGCCCAGCAGCAGCATGACCAGCAATTGTCCCTTAACAAATGCACCCAGTACTGCATGACATTCACGGGTGATCTGGACAACAGTAGGCTCATAATGACGGGGAATCAATAGTTGCAGCCGGCGGATCATGTTGTTCCAGTCCAGCAAAAAATAAAATGCAATGATTGGAATCAATACCAATAGGCCGCCAACATGAATAATACTTAAACCGGACTGGGCAATCCGGTAAACCATTTGCTGCACACTATTAGCGCTATAATTGGTTTGCACATAATCCATGATGGCTGCAGACAACTCATCGGTATTGACCCGCTCTAAATCAAGATTGAAATTATGCTCAAGCCAGGGTAATGCGTTGTTATTCACCCATGTAATTGCAGCAGGAACATTGTCCAGAGCATAGCGCAACTGTTGCCACAGCATGGGTGCCAGATACCAGGTGCCCACGCCTACTCCGACAATAATCCCCAGAAAAACAATACTGATGGTGAGCCAGCGCGGCATGTTGTATCTTGCCATGCGCGCAACCAGTGGATTAATGAGATAGGCCAAGAAGAAGGCCGCAATAAAAGGTGCAATCACTGGCATCAGCAGGTAAACAATAAAACCGGCCAGTACCAGTGCAGCCAATATAAATATTCTTTTTAATACGGGGTCTTGCATGTTTGAATTACCCTCTGGCATTGCCAGGAAACAGGCCAGTTTTGCAATATTTTGCTTTTGATTTGCCAAACATAAGCATTTTATCGTCGAAATACCATAGTCGTTTCGTTTATTCGCGCTATAATCTGCCCCCTACGCGGAGACTTAATCTTATGACCATATCATCTTCACCCCAAACCACCAGTTTAAGCTACAAAGATGCTGGCGTCGACATCGAAGCTGGAGATCATCTGGTTGACCGGATTAAGTCCGTCGCCAAACGTACCATGCGCCCTGAAGTAATGGGCGGCCTTGGTGGTTTTGGTGCACTATGCAAAATTCCAAAAGGCTATGAAGAGCCTGTGCTGGTGTCGGGTACTGATGGTGTGGGCACCAAGTTAAAGCTGGCTTTGGCCTTGAACAAGCATGACACCATTGGTATTGATCTGGTGGCCATGTGCGTGAATGATTTGCTGGTATGTGGCGCCGAGCCGTTATTTTTCCTTGATTACTATGCGACTGGTCACTTAAATGTTGATGTGGCAGCCGATGTTGTAACTGGTATCGGTGAAGGCTGTGTACAGGCTGGCTGTGCGCTGGTGGGTGGTGAAACAGCTGAAATGCCCGGCATGTACGAAGGCGAAGATTATGATCTGGCCGGTTTTTGCGTGGGTGTGGTTGAACACTCAAAGATTATTGATGGCAGCAAGGTACAGGCTGGTGATGTGCTAATTGGTGTAGCGTCAAGTGGTGCACACTCCAATGGTTATTCATTAATCCGTAAAATCATTGATGTTAAAAATATTTCCCTGGATCAGGATATTGATGGCAAAAAGCTTGGCGATGTGGTGATGACGCCAACAAAAATTTACGTCAAGTCTATTTTAGAACTCGCCAAGCAGGTTGATATTCATGCCATGGCCCATATTACTGGGGGTGGTTTGCCCGGTAATTTGCCGCGTGTGCTACCAAACGGTACGCGTGCCCGCATTGACACTGCTTCATGGCAATGGCCTGCCCTGTTCAAGTTCCTGCAACTACAGGGCAATGTGGATACTTATGAAATGTATCGCACTTTTAACTGTGGCGTCGGCATGGTGATTGCTGTCAGTGAAGCAGACAGTGAACAAGCGCTGGCACAATTGCAGGCTGCTGGTGAAACGGCCTGGGTGATTGGTAAAATTGAAGCAGATGCACAGTCAACCACTGATGCAGACGACCAAGTGAGAGTAATTCTGGCGTGATTAGATTTGCAGTTTTAGCTTCTGGGAATGGAAGTAATCTTCAGGCAATGATTGATGCGGTTCAGCAGGGTCGCATTCAGGCAGAGTTGGTCGGGGTTATTTCCAATATACCGGATGCCTATGCCCTGCAACGCGCCAAAGATGCTGGTATCCGTGCACTGGTGATAGACCATCGCCAGTACGCCGACCGTGATAGTTTTGAAGCCGAAATGATTGCTGTGCTGCTTAACTGGCAGGTTGATGTGATTGTGCTGGCTGGTTTTATGCGGGTACTGACAGCCAATTTTGTCAATCGCTTTAGTGGCCAGCTGATTAACATTCACCCGTCATTATTGCCTGCCTATAAGGGTTTAAATACCCATCAGCGTGTATTGAATACCGGTGATCGTTTTCATGGCTGCACTGTGCATTTTGTAACCGCAGAGCTGGATTCTGGCGCAGCTATTGCGCAGTCTGTATTGCAGGTATGTCCACAGGATACTGTAGAAAGCTTAAAAACCAAGATTCATGTGCTGGAACACGAGTTATACCCACGTATTATGAGCTGGATCGCGGCGGGACGTGTGGCATTACTGGGGAATCAGGCTTATCTGGATGGGCAGCCTTTAGTTGAACCCGTACGCTTTATGCATGAACGGCTTATGCGCTGTGTAAAATAACGCTTGGTGTTAGTACCATTTAGCTAACCTGAAACGCAGATTTTCTATCAGTGAATGCCAGCTCTGATCAATGCAGACGGCATTTTTAGTTTTGGAACTTCTTTTTTACGGCTGCTTATTCAGCCTTTCCCATTTGCAGAATAATATTAGTCAACTGATCTAGCGTCATACGGCCTTCCGGCTTGTACCATGTGACTGTCCATGAAATTGCCCCACCAATTAAACGCCGCCAGATAAATGGGGGATGTTTGATTAAACCTTCCTGCTGCGCACGTTCCAATACATCTAACCAGATTTGTTCATAGTACTTGCGCATATTGAGCAAGTAATCCTGCCGGTCTGTTGACAAGGCATCCCACTCAAACACTAGCACAGCCATTGCTGTTCCTGTGTCACCATTAATCGATTCCAGCTCAGCACGGATCAAGGCCCGAATCTGCTTGAGTGTGTCTGTGTTTTGCGCCACTGCCTGTTCAAGACGTGCCGTATTGTAACGAATCGCTTCTTCCATCACGGCCAGCAGGATATCGTCTTTGCTTTTAAAGTGATGAAACAGGCTGCCGGACTGAATGCCCACCACCTGTGCCAGCTCCCGAACCGTAGTGGAAGCATAGCCATTTTCCCGGAACAGGTACGCTGCAGCACGCATCACCCGGCCACGGGGACTGTCATCCAGCCCGCCCATTTGTGGCAATTGTTCCAGACTTTTCATTTCAAGCATTGGTTTCAACCGTTAATGTTTAAATAAAGCTTTTGTCACCTAAACCATTATCAGTTTAGTGTTTTACCCAGAAGTACCAGACCGCTTTTTTGCTGGACTGACCATTTTGTGCCACCAAAATGATACATTTTAACAATCACAAACCTAGCGCTTGCTTGGTATGGTTGCAAAACAAATGGTACATTGAGTTAGGCAGATGAGCAACCCGGTACATAACAAAGATATGGATCAGAATAAAATTGTAAAAATTGGTTGTGCTTCAGGCTTTTGGGGCGATACCAACACTGCTGCGTTTCAGTTGGTACACCTGAGTGATATTAACTATCTGGTATTTGATTATTTATCTGAAATTACCATGTCCATTATGGCCAATGCGCGGATAAAAGACGCAAATCTGGGTTATGCCACTGATTTTGTGACTCGTGTTATGGCACCCCTGCTTAAAACCATTGCCAAGAAAAATATTAAGGTGATTAGTAATGCGGGCGGTGTGAATCCGGTTGCGTGCCGTGATGCCTTGAACAAGCTGATTGCTGATGCTGACCTGGACTTAAAAGTTGCCGTGGTGCTGGGTGACGACCTGATGGCCAAACAAAAAGAATTACAGGCCGCAGGCATTGGTGAAATGCAAACGGGTGAGCCGTTGCCCAGTAGCATTGCCAGTATCAATGCTTATCTGGGCGCAACACCGATTCAGGCTGCGCTGGATCAGGGTGCTGATATTGTGATTACCGGGCGTGTGGTGGATTCTGCTGTGGTGCTTGGCCCATTGATGCATGAATTTGGCTGGCAAACCACCGACTATAACCTATTGGCACAAGGCTCATTGGCAGGCCATGTGATTGAATGCGGCGCACAATGTACCGGCGGTAACTTTACCGACTGGCATTTGGTCAAAGATGGTTACTCCAATATGGGCTTCCCGATTGTGGAAGTCAGTAGCGATGGCAGCTTTGTGGTGACCAAACCAGAAGGTACAGGCGGGCTAGTGAGCACTGCAACGGTTAGTGAACAAATTGTTTATGAAATTGGTGACCCGCAGTCTTATTTGCTGCCTGATGTGGTTGCTGATTTTAGTCATGTGCAACTTGAGCAAGTTGGCGACAATCGGGTACAGGTGACGGGTGCGCTGGGCCGTGCCCCAACCCATCAGTATAAGGTGAGTGCAACTTATGCCGATGGTTTTCGGGTATTGGTCAGCTTTATGCTGGGCGGACGCGATGCCAAAGCCAAAGGTGAAGCCGTTGCTCAAGCCATCCTGGAAAAATGTCAGCGTGTTTTGGCCATGCGTAGTGTGCCCGGCTTTAGCTCCACTTCGGTAGAAATTTTAGGGACAGAAACCACTTATGGCCCGCATGCACGCTATCAGGATGCCCGGGAAGTGGTGGTTAAAATAGCAGTGACCCATCCCTTTAAGGAAGCCTGCCTGTTTTTTGCCTCTGAAATTGCACAAGCGGCAACTGGCATGGCGCCCGGCATTACTGGCATTGTCGGTGGCCGTCCAAAAGCGTCCCCTGTGGTTAAACTGTTTTCATTTTTAATTGATAAAGATCAGGTTCCGGTTGAGATTGAATTCAACGGTGAGCGTACTCCTATTAGCGTTACTGGCCAACCTACGCAGCTAACTGAGCCATTAGCCAGTGGTGAAATGGCAAATCTTGATGCAGCAAGTGATTTAACCGAAGTACCACTTATTCAACTGGCTTATGCGCGTAGTGGCGACAAAGGTAATCATTCCAATATTGGTGTGATTGCACGTAAAGCACAATATTTGCCGTGGATTCGTGCCTCGCTGACTGAACAGGCCGTGGCAGAGTACATGGCGCATGTGCTGGATGATACCAACAGTACAGTGATCCGTTTTGAGCTGCCCGGCTTTTATGCGCTGAACTTTTTATTAAAAAATGCACTGGGCGGTGGTGGTATTGCCAGTTTGCGTATTGACCCGCAGGGCAAGGCATTTGGCCAGCAGTTGCTGGATATGCCTGTCAAGATTCCGGCTACACTTTTAGCCTGAAATTTAATGGCTCATTTAACACTTTAGTGCCAAAACTTTTATTACGAAAAATCTCTTTTAGGAAATCATGATGTCGTATCACTCAATTTTTCGCCATGATGCTTTTTTGGACAAAGTCATTATGGTTACAGGCGGTGGCTCAGGGATTGGCCGCGCAACGGCCCATGAACTGGCCAGTCTTGGCGCCCAGGTCATCATTACTGGCCGTAAACCGGAAAAACTGGATAGCGTGGTACGTGAAATTACCGAAGATGGTGGTAAGGCCATTGGGCTGATTTGTGATATCCGCGACGAAACTCAGGTTAAGGATACCTTTACCAAAGTGATTGAACAGTTTGGCAAACTGGATGGCCTGGTCAATAACGCAGGCGGGCAATTTCCCTCTTCTCTGGAAGATATTTCCTACAATGGATTTGATGCCGTCATTCGCAACAACCTGCACGGCACCTTCCTGATGATGCGTGAAGCCTATAACCAGTATATGAAAAAACACGGCGGTTCTATCGTGAACATGACTGCCGATATGTGGGGTGGCATGCCCGGCATGGGACACTCTGGGGCTGCCCGTTCCGGCGTGGATAACCTGACCAAAACCGCCTCAGTGGAATGGGGCAAATCCGGTGTGCGCGTCAATGCGGTTTCTCCCGGCTGGATTATGTCATCCGGCATGGATACCTATCAGGGTGATTTTGCCAAATTTGTGATTCCAAGCCTTGCAGGCAATGTTCCGCTCAAGCGTATGGGTACGGAATCCGAAGTGTCCTCAGCGATTTGCTATCTGCTGTCTGAAGCCGCTGCTTTTGTATCAGGTGTAACCTTGCGGATTGATGGGGCTGCCTCACTGGGCACACGGATGTATCCCTTGTCTGATGCCAAAAATAGCCATTCCTATAATGGATTTCATCGTGCCTTTATCCCTGATGTGCTGAAATCTCAAGAAGAACCCGGCAATCCAGAAGAAAACCCAACTCAAGATCTCCAGACACAGGAAAACCAGACACAGGAAAGACAGGCATGAGCATTTTAATCAGTGAGCTGGATGCCAATAGTTCCAGCTTTGCGACCAACCGTACGGCCATGCAAAAGGCGATTGACGAGATGCGGGCGGTACAGCAAAAGGTGCTAGATAAATCGTTTGAGGCCAAGCCCAAGTTTGACAAACGTGGCAAGATCCTGCCGCATGAACGTATCAAGCTATTGCTGGATGCAGGCTCACCTTTTGTCGAGCTGTGTGGCTTTGTTGGCTACCAGATGTTTGATGACAAGGATGGTTCCGATGCTGGCGGTGGTGTGATTTCCGGCATTGGGTTTGTACAGGGCGTGCGTTGCCTGATTAGTGCTGCCAATAGCGCCATTAAAGGCGGCACCATGTCACCGATGGGCGTGCAAAAAACCCTGCGCCTACAGGAAATTGCACTGGAAAACAAACTGCCGGTGATTACCCTGACTGAAAGTGGTGGTGCCAACCTGAACTATGCCGCAGAAGTCTTTATTCCGGGTGGCAAGACCTTTGCCAATCAGGCACGTTTGTCCGCTGCCGGTATTCCACAAATTTCAGTGGTGCATGGTAATGCCACGGCAGGTGGTGCTTATCAGCCAGGCTTATCCGATTACGTGATCGCCGTGCGTAAGCAAACCGAAATGTTTCTGGCTGGCCCGCCACTATTGCGTGCTGCCACCGGTGAAATTGCCACCAGTGAAGAACTGGGCGGCGCAGAAATTCATGCGCAAATTGCAGGGACAGCTGAATATCTGGCCGAAAACGATGCGGATGGCCTTCGTATGGCGCGTGATGTGGTTGCCATGCTGAACTGGAAAGAACAGGTTGTAACAAATACCGACAATTATCTGGAGCCACGTTATCCCATTGACGATGTTCTGGGTCTGATTCCGGCTGATCCTAAGCAGCCGTTTGACATGAAGGAAGTGATTGCCCGTTTGGTGGATGATTCCGATTTTCTGGAATTCAAGCAGGAGTTTGACGCACTCACTGTATGTGGCTGGGCAAAAATTGGCGGCAAAACCATTGGTATTATTACCAATAACGGCCCCATTACCCCACAAGGCGCCGTGAAAACTGCCCAGTTTATCCAGCTGTGTGACCAGACCCAGCGCCCACTGATTTTCCTGCACAACACCACTGGTTTTATTGTGGGAACAGACGCTGAACAAAGTGGCATTATCAAGCATGGCTCCAAACTGATTCAGGCGGTGGCCAATGCCCGTGTACCGCGTATTTCCATTGTGGTGGGCGGCTCTTATGGTGCAGGAAATTATGCCATGTCTGGCCGTGGCTTATCGCCGCGCTTTATTTTTGCATGGCCTAATTCACGTACGGCTGTGATGGGGGGCGCACAGGCTGGCAAGGTATTGCGTATTGTGACCGAAGAAAAGCAGCGTCAGGCCGGTCAGGAGCCTAACCCGCAAGTGCTGGATTTTCTGGAACAAGGTACGGCTGCCAAGCTGGAACAGCAAAGTGGTGCATTGTTTAACTCTGCCCGTTTGCATGATGATGGCCTGATTGACCCACGCGACACACGCCGCCTGTTGGTCTTTTTACTGCAAACCATTGATGAGGCTGAACAGCGTCAATTAACCACCAGCAGTTTTGGTGTTGCACGGCTCTAGCCTGATCCAAACCATTTTTACCAGATCAATTAAAGAAATTCTTAAAGGACATTCAAATGAAATTTAGCCCGGAACATGATGCCTTACGCCGCAGCGCCCGCCAGTTTGTTGAAAAAGAATTAAATCCGTACATTCCCGAGTGGGAAGAAGCAGGACGCTTTCCTATTCATGAAGTCTTTAAAAAAATGGGCGACCTTGGCTTGCTAGGCATTTGCAAGCCCACTGAAAATGGTGGTTTAGGACTGGATTATTCCTACAATCTGGTGGTGGCTGAAGAACTGGGCCGTGCAGCGTGCGGTGGTGTGCCTTTGGCAATTGGTGTGCAAACTGACATGGCAACCCCGGCCCTTGCCCGCTTTGGTAGCGCCGAGTTGCGCGATGAGTTTTTAACCAAAGCCATTACGGGTGACTATGTGGCTGCCATTGCGGTATCCGAACCGCATGCTGGTTCAGACGTGGCGGCCATTAAAACCACTGCCAAAAAAGATGGTGATGACTATGTGATCAATGGCACAAAAATGTGGATCACCAACTCACTGCAAGCTGACTTTTTTTGCTTGCTGGCCAATACCTCTGATGATAAGCCGCACATTAACAAGTCCATGATTATCGTGCCTGCCAAAACGCCGGGCATCAGTTTTTCCGAGCCATTAAACAAGCTGGGTATGCGCTCCACCACCACCGCACAGGTGTTTTTTGACAATGTACGTGTACCACAGCGCAATCTGGTGGGTGTGGAAGGCATGGGTTTTATGATGCAAATGATGCAGTTTCAGGAAGAACGCCTGTGGGCAGCGGCCAATGCGATTGGGGGACTGGATCATTTGATTGAGCAAACCATTGAATACTGCAAAGAACGTAGTACCTTTGGCCAGCCGCTCATTAACAACCAGTCAGTGCATTTCCGCATGGCTGAGTTACAAACCGAAGTAGAAGCTTTGCGTGCCCTCACCTATCAGGCTTGCGAAGCGCATATTGCTGGTGAAAACGTAACCAAGCTGGCATCCATGGCCAAGCTCAAAGCCGGACGTTTAACCCGAGAGGTTGCTGATAGCTGCCTGCAATACTGGGGCGGCATGGGTTTTATGTGGGATAACCCGGCCTCGCAGTTGTATCGTGATGGCCGTCTAGGTTCAATTGGCGGTGGTGCTGATGAAATCATGCTGGGCATTATCTGCAAGCTGATGGACATTTTGCCGAAAAAACAAAAATAACTGGAACCTAAAAAGCCGCAATCTCAAAAGCCAGTGCAAGGAGCACAAGCATGCGATTCACCGCAGAACATGACGCCTTAAAACGTACTACCTTGCAGTTTGTGCAAAATGAGCTGAATCCTTACGCGGAACAATGGGAACGCGAAGGCCAGTTTCCCATGCATGACGTGTTTAAGAAAATGGGTGACCTTGGCCTGCTGGGGATTTGCAAGCCTGAGCAATATGGCGGTCTGGGGCTGGATTATTCCTACAATCTGGTGGTCACCGAAGCATTGGGCGGTATGGTATGTGGCGGCGTACCTTTGGCAATTGGTGTGCAAACCGATATGTGTACACCAGCCCTTGCCCGTTTTGGCAGTGAAGAAATCAAGCAGGAATTTCTGGTGCCTGCCATTGCAGGTGATCTTGTTGGCTCGATTGCGGTGTCCGAGCCGCATGCGGGTTCTGATGTGGCGGCCATTAAAACCACTGCTAAAAAAGACGGTGATGATTACATCATTAATGGCAGCAAGATGTGGATTACCAACTCCTTGCAAGCAGATTTTCTGTGTTTGCTAGCCAATACTTCGGATGATGCGCCACATCGCAATAAGTCATTGATTGTGGTTCCCACCAAAACACCCGGTATTAGTTTTTCTGAACCTTTAAATAAATTGGGTATGCGTTCCAGCCAGACCGCGCAAATCTTTCTGGACAATGTACGGGTGCCGCAGCGTTATCTGATTGGCGAAGAAGGCGCAGGTTTTCGCATGCAAATGATGCAATTCCAGGAAGAACGCCTGTGGCTGGCGGCCAATGCACTGGGCGCCATGGAATACTGTCTGGAAAAAACCATTGAGTACTGTCAGCAACGCAAAACTTTTGGCCAACCGCTCATTCACAATCAGGTTATTCATTTTCGCTTTGCCGAATTGCAGACTGAAATTGAAGCCCTGCGCGCCCTCACCTATCAAGCCTGTGAAGCCATGCTGGCCGGAGAGGATGTGAGCAAACTGGCATCCATGGCCAAGCTCAAAGCCGGACGTTTAACCCGAGAGGTTGCTGATAGCTGCCTGCAATACTGGGGCGGCATGGGTTTTATGTGGGATAACCCGGCCGCGCAGTTGTATCGTGATGGTCGGCTGATTTCAATTGGTGGTGGCGCTGATGAAATCATGCTCGGCATTATCTGCAAGCTTATGCAAATCGCTCCGGCCAAGCGTTAAATTTTTAGGAAAAAAAATATGTTTGGAATCGAAAACCCACAAACCCTGTTACTCCAGCAAGACGGTGCAGTATTGCATGTCACATTAAACCGCCCGGAACTGCGCAATGCCATGAGCGAAACCATGTTGCGGGAACTGGTCAGCGTATTTAATGCCATTCAAGATGATTTAACTATTCGTGCTGTGGTGTTACGTGGTGCTGGTGGGCATTTTTGTGCCGGAGGCGACATTAAGGACATGGCCGCCCTGCGCAGCGAAGCCATGACTGCTGGCAACCATGACGGCTATATTCGTTTTAACCGTGCGTTTGGCACCCTAATCGAACAGGTCAACCATGCGCCGCAAGTCGTAGTTGCGGTACTGGAAGGCGCGGTGCTGGGTGGTGGTTTTGGCTTGGCTTGTGTGTCTGATATTGCACTGTGCCGTAATAATGCACAATTCGGTTTGCCGGAAACTGGCCTTGGTGTGATCCCAGCGCAAATTGCCCCGTTTGTGGTGCAACGCATTGGCCTGACACAAGCCCGTCGTTTGGCCTTGCTGGGTAATCGCTTTGATGGTCAGGAAGCTGCACGCATTGGTATTGTGCATGAGGTGTTTAGCAGTGATGAGGCCTTGAATGAGGCGCTAAGCACCACTTTACAGCACATCCGCCGTACTGCGCCCAATGCCAGCCGTGTGACCAAAGCCCTGCTGCACAACAGTACGCAGGTCAGTGATCTGAGCACGACACTGGATCAGGCAGCCATACAGTTTGCTGCTGCCGTAAGTAGCGATGAAGGTACCGAGGGCACCATGGCATTTATCCAGAAACGCTTACCAAAGTGGGCTGATTAAACCCATTCAAGTAACCATTATTTTTAATGTTTTTTATTTAACTTTTTATCTGATCTTTTATTGAAATGGGAGGCCGCATGGCATTCTCCAAAGTTTTAGTCGCCAACCGTGGTGAAATTGCAGTCCGTGTGATGCGCCCTGCGAAAGCATTGGGCTACCAGACTGTAGCCGTTTATTCCAAAGCTGATGCCAATGCGCTGCACGTACAGTTTGCTGACGAAGCCGTTTGCATTGGCGAATCCAAGGTCAGTGAATCCTACCTGAACATTGAAAACATTCTGAATGCGGCCAAGCTCACTGGCGCAGATGCCATTCATCCAGGCTATGGTTTTTTGTCAGAAAACTCCGGATTTGCGCAGGCGTGCCAACAGGCTGGCATTACCTTTATTGGCCCAACACCACATGCCATTGAACTAATGGGCAGCAAACGCCTGTCCAAAATTGCCATGATTGAAGCGGGCGTGCCTTGCATTCCCGGTTATGAAGGCGGTGAACAGTCGCTGGAGCATTTAGCAGAACAAGGCCAAAAAATCGGCTTTCCCTTAATGGTAAAAGCCTCGGCAGGCGGTGGTGGTCGTGGCATGCGTCTGGTCGAAAATGCAGATGAGCTACCTGCTGCACTGGCAACTGCCCGTTCCGAAGCTGAGAATGCCTTTGGTTCTGGCGAGCTGATTCTGGAGCGTGCGGTGATTGCGCCGCGCCATGTGGAAGTTCAGGTATTTGGCGATACGCATGGCAATGTGGTGTATCTGTTTGAGCGTGATTGCTCGATTCAGCGCCGCCACCAGAAAGTGGTTGAAGAAGCGCCCTGCCCGGTCATGACCAATGATTTGCGCCAGCGTATGGGTGAAGCTGCGGTAGCTGCTGCCAAATCGTGCAACTATGTGGGTGCCGGTACCGTTGAATTCCTGCTGGATAGTAATGGCAATTTCTACTTTCTGGAAATGAATACCCGCTTGCAGGTTGAGCATGCGGTCACTGAACTAATTACCGGGCTGGATCTGGTGGAATGGCAACTCCGCGTCGCCAATGGTGAGCTGTTGCCCTTAGAGCAAGATCAGTTGCAACTTAACGGCCACGCCATTGAAGTGCGCCTGTATGCCGAAGACCCAAGTCAGCAGTTTTTACCACAAACTGGTCCTGTGCTGTTTTGGCAACCAGCAGACTTGCCCAATGTGCGGATTGATCATGGCATGACGCAACAAGGCGAAGTCAGCCCGTATTATGACCCGATGATTGCCAAAATCATTGCCTATGGCAAAACCCGTGAGGATGCCGTGCGCCTGCTGGCCCGCGCGGTGGAAGATTCTGTGCTGCTGGGGGTAAATAGCAACAAACATTTTTTAGTCAACCTGTTACGCCATCCTGAGCTGGTTGCGGGCAATACCAGTACGGCATTTATTGCCCAGCATTTTAGTGAAGATGTGAGTCTTCATCCGGTGAATGCGGACTTTGAATCACTGGCGATTACAGCGGCATTGTATGCCAGTTCAGATGATGAAAATAATCAGGTTTGGCAAAGTGCACTGGATTTGCCACGAGTCATCAAGCTGCAAATGGGTGAGCAAACTTATACCATACAAATCTTGGCAAAAAATGATGGCTTGCATGTAAGCTGGAATGAGCAACAGGCCACCTTGCAAATATTACATCAGCAAGAAAACCTGCTGACTTATATCTGGCAAGGGATACGCCGCAGTGTGACCTATGTGCAACAAGGTGATACGCTTTCCTTAGATCGCGGCAATGGCAACCTGATCATTCAGCATACTACCTATGCACCGCCTGCCAGTGCCGATACCGCAGGTGACGGGCAAATTCGTGCACCGATGGATGGGGCGATTGTCAATGTACTGGTGAATGCAGGTGATAGCGTCAGCAAGGGCCAAACCTTGCTGATTCTGGAAGCCATGAAAATTCAGCAGCAAATCAAGGCTGATGTGGATGGCGTGGTTACCGAGATTATGGGACAAGTTGGCCAGCAAGTGAAGAAACGTCAGGTGCTGCTAAAGATTGAAATTTCTATAGAGTAATCTTAATACTAAATAAGTTTTCTTTACCTTGTAAGTATATTTGGAAAACCGCTAGATATATTTAAATTATAGTAAATAGTGGTGCTAATTCATCATTATTTACTATTTTTTCTGCTATTTCAGTATTTACGATAATCAGCATGACCCCATCACTATCATGCCAAGATTCACCAAAAAGTAATACTCTTCGCTCATTTTGCGTTTGATTATAATTTGAGAGAATTTTCTCTAAATCATTAAAATCCAAATATTCTAGGTTTGGATTTTGTGGTACCGCAAAAACCGGTATTTCTTCCTGAATTTCATCAATACAATCTTCGATATTGTCCTTCCAGTCAAAAACATACATAAATGGAACTTTAGTAAAAACATCCCAAATATCAACGATTCGAATTCTCCCATCTTTTACCCAACGATGATAGTTCTCTTCACTCGCAACAGCATTTAGCCATAAATGCAACTTATCAAAAGCCGATTGTGAAATACTTTCATAATCTATATTCATATAAACACCTAGAACTCTTTGATCAGAAAAGGCTAGTTTTTATTTGATCTAAAAGTAGACAAAACTTATTTTAATGATAAAGATAGGCTGGATAAATCACCTTCACCCAGCACTAAATCAACTACTAACTTAAGCTACTTTTGCTGCTCGACAATCAATTGCTTGACTAAACGGGCCACCTGCTCGGGATGTTCCAGCGGAAACATGTGGCCGCCTTCGGTAATGATATATTCAATACCCAGCAGCCGTTTCACCCGCTGTGGAAAACCCCGCTGTAAAAACTGGCTGCTTTGACCCACTACCAGCTTGACGGGTATTTTGGGCGCGCGGCGCGGCTTAAACCAGAATAGCGATGGATTGGTACGAAAAATTTCCACTTCTGCCATTTTGGGAATGCTTAGGGTGACACCGCCCCGGATCGGATCATCGGTCAGGCCGTAGCGGATATAATCATCAAAACACTGTGGATCAAAGTTGGCAAAAAATCCGCGTGACCTGAGTTTAGCCGCAGCTTCTTCCCGGCTGTCCCAGTGATCACGGCGATTAATGGAAATCCCGGCAGGCGTGAGTTTGTCCACATACTTCTGGTTAAACAGCTTGGCCAGATGAATACCAAAGGATGGAAAACCATTAATCAGTGGCGGGTCCAGCATAATCAGTTGCTGAAACAGCTCAGGACGACGATAGGCTGCCATAAAACTCAGTAGCCCACCCAGTGAATGCCCCATGGCAATCACAGGCCTGCCTTGCGCCTGCCGTTCAATACTGTCAATCACCTGTGTGACCAGATGCGTCCAGTGATTGGAAATCGGATACTTGGGATCAGTCCCAATTTCCGGCAAATACACCACATCGTATTCATCAGCCAGAGCGTCAAAAAACTTGCTATACACCTTTGAAGGAATCCCATTGGCATGGGCAAAGTGAATCAGGGGTTTCATCGAAGCTCCGCAGTTTGCTGGCTCTCTAGCCGTTGCTGAACAGACATCCCAATTCCCTGTCCAATTGAAGTACCCATGCGTCCTAGCAGGCTTTCCAGTGGATTGGCAGGCAGCGTGTATTCAACGGTTTTATCCAGTTTTAATTCACGGGCCAGCGAACTGACATTGCCGTTATGATCAGCCAGACCCAAAGCAATCGCCTGCTCACCCGTCCAGAACAAGCCACTAAACATATCTGGATTTTCTTTTAAGCGCTTGCCACGGCCCGCTTTTACCGCTGCAATAAAATGTCCATGCACATTATTGAGCAGGTTCTGGATATGTGCCCGCTCCTCAGGATTTACTGGCTGGGTTGGGCTTAAAATGGCCTTATGCGCCCCGGCTGTCATGGTGCGGTCTTCTACACCAATCTTGCGCGCCAGTTCCGACACGCCATAGTTGGGCATAATCACGCCAATAGAACCCACCAGACTAGATGGATTCACATAAATCTCATCAGCAGCAGACGCAATATAATAGGCCCCGGAAGCACCCATGTCGCCAATCACCGCATACACTTTCTTGTCTTTATGTTCAGCACGCAGTCGTTTGATTTCCTGCCAGATTTCATCGGATTGAACAGGTGAACCACCGGGGGAGTTGATTTTTAATGCAATAGCCTTGCTACCACTTGCCTCAAATGCCTTTTCCAGTGCTTCGGAAACATCTTCACTGTTCACATCGTTGGAACCAGAACCAATCGTGCCATCAATATCAACCACAGCCAGATGCGGTGAAGTACTGCCAACAGAGACTGCCCCACCTTCATGCGTGCTGCAACCGCGTCCCATGATGATAAACAGCAGCAACACATAGCCAAACGCCAGCAGCTTGAAAAAAATGCTCCAGCGGCGGGCGCGACGCTGTTCCTGAACGGATGCCAGAACTGCTTTTTCCAGAACCTGCAAGGCGTCGCCCTGGGTTACTGCGGAATGATGATCTGGTGAACGTGGGTCTTGTGGACGTGGGGTATGGGAAGAATCTGGTTTTGGTGGCCAATCGGACATGAAAATAACCTTATAAAATGGTTTTATGCAAAAATTGCGAACTGTTGACCGGTGCTATTTTGCTTTTAAAAAACGGACAGATCTTTTTTGGAAACCAGCTTCGCCAAAGGTTTAGGGCCAGCCAGTTTTGCCAGTATCTCTGTGCCAAATCATAGCGCATTAATCCTAGGGAGCAAATTGCTTTGTTTCAACAGCAAAAGCGTTAAAACTTTTGCTGAAGGTTTTGGCCAAGAGTGTCTACAATAGCAGCTTACCCTTACCTTAAAATATGGCTAATCTCAATATATGATGATTCAGGATCATCCCCCGGCTGTTTCTGGCTTGAGTCGTACGCTGGCAATATTTAGCAAGCTACCGCTAAGGCTGCTGCAATGGCTGGCCCGTCTGGTGGCAACGCTGATGATCACTATGCCATCAGCAAAAGCACTTAAAACCGTTAGCCGTAACCTGCAAATTGTATTTCCTGAATTAGAGCCGGAACAGCGTCATCAACTGGCAAAAAAATCGGTTCAGGCCCAATTCCAGTCCATGCTGGAGTTTGTCAAAATCTGGGGCAGTCCACCGCAATTTAGTATTGGTCATATTCATCAGGTACAAGGTCAACAATTGCTACTGGATGCCATTGCCAGCAAACAGGGGCTGATTCTGGTGGTGCCGCATCTGGGCAGTTGGGAAATCATGAATGCCTGGCTAAATCAGTTCACTGACATTGTGATCATGTATAAACCCAGCCAGAATCAGGCGTTGGACCAGTTCGTCCTGACCGCCCGCAGTCGGCTACGTGCTACGCTGGTGCCTACTGATGAAAGCGGGGTACGGCAGATATTCCGGGCACTCAAGCAAGGGGGCGTCACTGCCATTTTGCCTGATCACACGCCTGAAACCACTGGCGGTATTTATTCACCATTTTTTGGTTGTCCGGTATTGACCAGCACACTGGTTTCGCGGCTGGCACAAAAAACCCGCTGCCATGTGTTGCAACTGTCCTGTATTCGCCTACCGGAACAGGGTGGTTTTTCCATCGTGATTGAGCCGGTAGATCGTGATATTTCCAGCCCGGATTTACAGCAATCAGTAAATGCCCTTAACCATAGCATTGAACAATTAATTCGGCGCCATCCGGAACATTATCACTGGAGCTATAAGCGCTTTAAGGCCAATCCACAGCTTGAAAATATTTACTATGTGCCAGAAAATCAGGTTGCACCTGCCATTGCCAGCGCACGGCAGGCATTTATCAACAAAGATTAGTTTTTAATAAAAGATTCATTAATCATAAATCCGTTGCAACCATAGATTTTTATCACGGTAGCGCTGGGGCTTGAGGTATTTCTGCTGACCCAGCACATACGTGAGTGTGCCACTATCAATCGTAGAATCAACGGCTATACCTTGCTCATTCAGGCGTGCCAGTACAATTGGCTTTGGATGACCATACCGGTTGAGATAGCCTGCAGAAACCACTGCACGCTGCGGATGTACACTGGCCAGGAATGGGCTGGAACTGCTGTGCTGGCTGCCATGATGCCCCAAAATTAATAAATCGGCCTGTAATGGAATGGTCTGCTGCTGCAATAAAAACTCGGTGTAAAGCCCGGCATCTCCCATAATCAGCACACGCTGTGCCGGAATATCAGCCTGTGCTGGCACCTCAACCATGAGCACACAGGACTTTTCATTTTTTGAATTTGCAATTTTCCCGGTAGCCCGAAAATGGGCCGGTAAGGGTGACAGCACACGAAACTGCACGCCATCCCATTGCCAGCTTTGTCCGGCTTCACACAGATAAGTGGGATACGGCGCAAATGTTTCACTGCTGGTGAGCTGGCTAACAGCCAGTTGCTGCAATATGGCTGGCGCACCACCACTATGATCACTGTCCAGATGAGTGAGCATGAGTTTATCCAGCCGGTGAATGCCCTGTGCCTGCAAGGCAGGAATCACCACTTTATTCCCCATATTGCTATTGCCAATCTTTGCGCCTGTGTCCACCAGCATGGCATGGTGTCGGGTTTTTACGATCACGCTCAAGCCCTGCCCCACATCCAGCACCTGAACTGTGAGGGGAGCGACAGGCCACGCCGGATAACAAACCGGAATGATTAAAAAGGCAAACCACCAGCGCGGAATGATTCCCCTGGGCAACACTAAAAGCCCTAACATGGCAAACAGGGCCATAAGCTGTAGCGAATTTAAATAAAAAGGTTGCAACGCATTAGGAAAATAATACGCTAAGCACGCTAACCCAGCATGAAATACATCAAGCAGCCTTAGCGCTACTGACCAGATCACATCAGCAAGCGCAGGCGACAGCCAGAAAACCGCATAGGCCAGTAAATTAACCGGCAATACCACTGCGCTTAATAAGGGAATAGCCACCAGATTGACCAGCGGCGCCAGCCATGAAATTTTCGCAAAGCTCAGTAACACCAGCGGGGACAGCAATACAAACAGTCGCCATTGCAACTGCACAAACTGCATTACTTTTATTTGCCACTGTTTTAATGTGCCCTGCGAAACGCTGGTTTCATGTTGACCCGGTTGTGGCACATTCATACTGAGTAAAATCGCCACCGCACCAAACGACAACCAGAATGCTGCGGACAAGATTGCCAATGGATCAAGCAACAGTAAAATACTTGCTGACATCAGTAAAATGCACGTGCGGCTCCAGCGCTGACGAAACCATAATAACCCCGCAGCCAGACCAACCATGAGTACCGTGCGCTGCGCTGGAATATCAAATCCGGCAAGGCCTGCATATAGCACCACAACCAGCATAAAAACCGGTAATAACCAGCGGCGGCGTTCTGCTTTTAAATACACTGCCGGGAAACGGTCAAGCAGTTTTTGCAGCAACCACGTGATCATCAGCGCGGCCAGAATTACATGCGGGCCGGAAATTGCCAGCAGGTGACTAATGCCCATTTGTTGGTAAAGCAAGGTGGTGTCTGCATCAATCAGGCCACGATCACCAGTCAGCAGGCCCAACAGTACGCCTTTGGCCGTATTGTTCTTAACAGTATGATTTTTATCTACAGGGCTTTCAGCAACAGCATTTTTAGCAGTGTGGCTTGGGTTAGCATCCCACTGCATAAAATGCTGGCGAATGCGCAATCGCTCGCGCTGTAGCGTATTTTGTAGCTGCTGTAACAATGACTCAGGCTTTAATTGTAATTGCTGAAGCTGCTGTGGGGTTAATTGCTGCGCTGTCTGAACGGTTCCCGTGGCAGTAATATGCTGCTGCAACAGCCACCTTTCCACATCAAATGCACCCGGTGATGCATTACTGTGTGCTGGTTTCAATTTGACCCGAACTTGCCATAATTGCCCCGGCTGCATGTCTGGTGGCGTAACCGATTGGTGCTTATTCCAGTCAAATGCGCCGTACAGCAACCATCTTGCCTGTGACGGTTGCCCTGACTGTGACCGATTCTCTACTGCAACAGTTTCAACCACTTGGCGCCAATCTTCTCCTACGCCATCGCTAATCCCAACCACACGCACAAGGGCAGTTTGCTCAACTGGCTCGCTTAGGCGTTGCTGCAAGGCATGATTAAGTTGCCAGTGCGCATAACCTGTACCGAATATGAAAGCCAGACCAAATAAGGCCACACTGCTCATGGTATAAATCACAGGATGCAAAATCAGGTAATGCCGCACAGTAACCCGTGTCAACACCACTATCATCAGCAGAAATAAAAAGCCGCTTGATAGCCAGCCAGAAACCGGCAGTAAGCCAGAAAAAATATTGTGATAGCCAATCGTTATTACGCCGGCAATAAAGCCCAGCAATATCATCATCACTTGTTATTACTCTAAAATTTCTTATTTTTTATTGCATGTAAAAGCCTTGCTCACGCTTTGGATTCGCAAGCAAGGCTTTAAGTTTTATAAGGGATTTTAAGGATTAACCCACAAGCCATCCTGCATGTGCAAAATACGGTCTGCCGAATGCGCCAACTGATCATCATGCGTCACAATCAGCATCGCCATGTTCAGCTCGCTACGCAAGTCTTTTAGCAAATCCATAATGTCCAGTGCCGTGCGACGATCCAGATTACCTGTGGGTTCATCAGCCAGCACCACTGCCGGACTAGTTACCAGCGCCCGGGCCAGTGCCACCCGCTGGCGCTCGCCACCAGACAGTTCACC
The DNA here is from genome assembly GCF_004377485.1 of Alkanindiges illinoisensis. Taxonomy (GTDB): domain Bacteria; phylum Pseudomonadota; class Gammaproteobacteria; order Pseudomonadales; family Moraxellaceae; genus Alkanindiges; species Alkanindiges illinoisensis_A. The sequence continues at coordinate 38,230 of NZ_SNTY01000003.1, read as the reverse complement.
GGGTTTATGGGTTAGGCGATGCTTGAGTCCAACCTTAGTCAATAAATCAGTGGCACGCTGCTGAGCCTGCTCTACCGTACTGTTTTCACGCAGTAACAGCGGCATGCTAACGTTTTCAATAGCATCAAATTCAGGCAACAAATGATGAAACTGATAAACAAAGCCCAAATACTGGTTGCGCAGGTTACCGCGCTTGGTTTCATTCAAGCGGTTCATGGCGTGACCTTTGAGAATAATCTCGCCTGAGGTTGGCAAATCCAGTCCACCCAGAATATGCAACAAAGTGCTTTTGCCTGAGCCACTCGCGCCAATAATCGACACAAACTCGCCTTCGTGAATGGAAAAATCCAGACCCTTCAACACCTCAACCTGGTTGCGGCCATCATCAAAAGTCTTGCCCAGACGTTGTGCCGACAACACCACATTGGTTGCCTGCTTTTGAGATGATTGATTTTGCAGTTGCGGATTATTCATAGCGTAGCGCCTCTGCCGGTTGAATCTGGGCGGCACGGCGTGCCGGATAAATGGTGGCCAAAAAGCTGAGCAGCAGTGAGAGTGACACCACCGTCAGCACATCCTGCCAGCGCAGATACGATGGCAAATAATTAATAAAATAAGCATCAAACAAGTGCAAACCAAAGGTAGTGTTAATCCAGCCCAGCACATCACTGATACTTAAGGCCAGCAAAATACCCAGCGCAGCACCTGCCAGTGTACCAAATGCTCCAATAATTACGCCTTGCACCATAAAAATCCGGGTAATGGTGGCTGGGGATGCACCCAGTGTGCGTAAAATGGCAATATCGGATTTCTTGTCAGTCACGACCATCACCAATGAGGACACAATATTAAATGCAGCCACCAGAACAATCAAAAACAGCAACAGGCTGACCATGGCTTTTTCCATTTGAATGGCGCTAAACAGGTTGCCATGGGTTTCTGTCCAGTTGGACGCATAGTAATTGGGCGGCAACTGGTTTAACAATTTGCTGGCCACGTCTGGGGCTGCAAAAATATCATCCAGTTTCATGCGGATACCCTGGGCACCATTCGGCAGGCGCAGCAGCTTGGCCGCGTCATTGAGCGCAATATAACCAATCATGGAATCGACATCCGCGCCAATGCTAAAAATCCCGACCACAGTAAAGCGTTTAAAGCGTGGCACCACCCCTGCCGGTGACGGCGAAGCTTCGGGCAATACCAGTGTTACCTTATCATTGAGACGCAGGCCCAATCCATCGGCCATTCCTTTACCCAAGACAATGCCAAACTCACCATCTTTTAAATTATCCAGTGATCCGGCAGTCATGTAATTCTGGACAATGGAGACCTTTTTCTCAAACTTTGGATCAATCCCGCTCACCAGAATACCGGAAACCTGCCCCTGCGCGGTTAACATGCCCTGCAACTGGGTAAATGGTGCTGAACCCGCCACATGTTGTTGTTTATCCGCTAATTCGACTAAAGGTCGCCATTCGGGTAAAATTTCTGTAGACGACACAGTCGCTTGAGGTATCATACCCAAAATGCGGTTTTTTAGTTCACGGTCAAATCCATTCATCACGGACAAAACAGTGATCAAAACTGCAACCCCAAGCGTTAGGCCAATGATGGACACTAAAGCAATAAAAGAAATGAAGTGATTGCTCCGCCGTGCTCGAGTGTATCGCAACCCAACAAACAGCGAGATCGGCTTAAACATATAGTCATCCGAGGAAAGAAAATGGAAAATTTACAGCAGGGAGCAGACACAGGTGAACGCCGTCTTATGTCACGCATCAATGCTGCCTTACGTACCAACTATCAACTGATTACCCGTACTGATGCGCTGAAGGACCCTTACGACCCCAGCTTTGTACTGCCGCGCTATTTTTTGCTGCTGGCAGAACTTGATGAAATCGACAGTGTCCAGAGCCAGTTAGCAGTCGCACTACAACAGGAAAGCCCAACGGTTGCACGTGTGGTTCAACTGATGAATCAAAAGCTGAATCTTATCACCGGTGCTTTATATGACGCCATGGTTGAAACCATGTTGCCAAGCCCATCGCGGGTGAACATTTCTGAAAGCGGGCTTTCATTTTATGCGCGGGAACGCATTCCACCCGGTTCGCATGTTCACCTGACCTTAAGCCATCCTGAAAATGCTTTTCATCTGGCAGCAACAGCACGGGTGGTTTACAGCGAGGATGAAGATCTGGAAGGTTTTAGAACAGGTGCTTATTTTATTAGCCTGCATCCTAATGACCGCGCCAAGCTGGCTGAAAGTATCAATCAAAAGCTGACTGAAGAAAATGAACTGGATCAGTTCAGGACCATGGATGATTACTAATAAATTTCTACTGAACACTAGGCTCCAGTTAAGCTGCCTGCAATTTACCCCTGTTTTTAAGCATGATTACTAATTTATTCTTTTCCGAAAAATCAGTAATCATGCATTTTTACCTTTCCTGCCATACCCATCAAAACGTGCTGCATTAGCACTGCTTTAATGTCTACCTTGCCGCATCACCCAATGGTTATTGCCAGATTAATTTGGCCAAATTCATAAAGAGGCCACTTTAAATCAAAAGCTTAAGCGCAAATGTAAATTTTTTATAATGGTAAGGCCGGGTTAAGAAAAAATAAAAAACGCCCAGCAATACCGCCTGAGCGTTAAACCAGATTGAATCCAAACCCGGATTCAAGCGTTATCCAGAAATTGAAGGCTTATCCAGTGCTGGACTACTTTTCTGGGCACGGCCCTGCTTTAGCCTGGTTGCTTTAAACCCTGCCATCCATTCGCGCACAAAATAAAGAATCAAGCCCAGCAATACCACCACTACGCCCTGAACAACACCTGCAGCAATATGTTCTTGGTTAAACCAGACGCCCCATAGCAGCGCCAGCACCGGGGTTAGCACTGTGGTGAGTGCCACCGTAGACGGGTTAAGCCGTTGTACCAGATCAAAATAGCACAGCATTGCAATAACCGACGCCACCACCACGCTGTATAAAATGGCCATCATGGTTAATGTAGATGGCAAGTGTGTTGGCAAATGCTGCCAGAACAAGGGTATTAGCAAAACAATACCAATTGCTGAAACGACCAGTGAACCCGTGGTTTGTACCAATGGATGCAGATTGGCCTGTATGCTTTTTACCCAGAACATCGAACCGACGTAACACAATACCGCTAAAAAAATCAGGCCAATGCCAATGGGCTGCACAAAAGCCCTCTCGCCACTTAAACAAATAAGACCCAGCCCAAGTACGGCAATCAGCATGCCCAGCCATTGCTCACCAAATAAATGCTGATCCTTGGTCCACACAAACGATATGAGGCTGGCAACCAGTGGCGCAAAGCCAAACAACAGGGAAATTAAACCCGAAGCCAGATACGGCGCTGCCAGATAAGTCAGCAACATTGCTCCTAGCAGGCTCAGGCTCCCGGCCAGATAACTTTGCAAAGCCAGTTTATGCCGTGGCAATGGCAAACGGATCACCCTGCAAATCGCATAGGCCAATGCAGCCGCCAGAATAAAGCGCGCGGTCAACGCCCACATGGGATGCAAAGCCTGCACACTCCATACCACTGCCAGTGGGGTACTTGACCAGATCAGCACCAGTAAAATATAGCGGCTACCCACCTGCCAGCGGCTCGCACTGTTTTGTGCCGCTGTTATTGTTGTGCTCACATCGGCAGGTAACCGCAACATCTGCGGTGGTTTTTCAGTACTCACTTTGTCGCTATGCATATTGATTCTCCTGTTTTAAACGCCACTACCCTTGATGATTGGCCGAACATTTCCCTTAGCGGTACTGAAAAATCAGCACCCCAGAAATTTCAGCCATAAAAAAAGCCGCTCTAGGAGCGGCTATAAATCGAAATTTTTAAACTTATTTCCGCTCGTATTTTCCCAAAATTGCTGCCCAAATACGCGCAGCCACAGGTCGTACCACATTTGGTGATACGATGGGAGACACAACGGAAACCACGTTGACTAAGTTCATGCGCTGATCATGCGCTTAAATTTTGACAGGTACAAGACATTTCCAGATAAACTTAAAAAAATCTTATAAGGCTTAAAATTCCTTAAAATCGCCAATAACAGCAGGGACTGAATGTGTCTCAAATTCTATGTTTAAAATTCATTTCAGGAATCTTGAAAATTTTAAAGGCTATCTGCATGCAGCACCTGTTGCACACGCTGCTGCAATACCGGAATAACTTCTGCTTCAAACCAGTGATTGCGCCGTAACCAGAAAATATTACGCGGACTAGGGTGTGGCAAGGGAATGATATGTGGCCAGAACTCGCGCCAGTTCATCACATTTTTAGTCAGTGAATCATGGGCTGCCTTTAAGTGATAAGCCTGTGCATACTGGCCAATTAAAATGGTGAGCTCAATATTCGGCAGGGCTTTTAATAGCTGCTCATGCCATGTTTTAGAACATTCCAGACGTGGTGGCAAATCCCCTGACTTGCCCTTCCCCGGATAGCAAAATCCCATTGGCACAATGGCCACCTGGCTTGCATCGTAAAAGGTTTCACGGCTGATTCCTAGCCAATGGCGCAAGCGGTCGCCACTGGCATCATTAAATGGAATACCACTATCATGTGCTTTCCGGCCCGGTGCCTGTGACGCAATCAGGATTTTTGCTTGCGGGTTAAATTGCAAGATTGGTCGCGTGCCATGCGGTAAGGCATCAGCGCACCGATTACAACTGCGAACGTCTTGAAGCAGATTGTCAATCGTGGAAAGATCAGTAGTAGAAATACGGTCAGAATGCTGCGACAAAGCTTATCCATGTATGGTTGGGATAAGCTATTAATGGGGATTTAAAACTAACTTCTCAACACGATCAATGACGCTCATTTTTATAGTGGTTTGCTGTCGCTGAGTGAATGCAGCGATTTGCTTTCCTACAGTAGATAGATGCTGTGTGGCTTTTTATAACCTGACAAAATAAGGAATAGCAGACACGACTGCCCCAATCAAAATAATCAAGCCAGTATTTTCAATAAAATATGGAAAAATCATTAAAATCAAACCACATAAAAATGGCACAATGGTTTTTTGCTTTTTGCCATAGATAAAATAGCCCAGTCCAATGGAGCTAAATAGTACGCCGAGAAGTAGCTGACTGGTTCCCATAATTTTATCCTAATTCATCAACATAATATTTTTACTTGAGTTTACTGATGCAAACCCTGTGTTTAGAATATCTGAACATTATACAATTGTTTTAATTAGAGCCATCACCATGAAAATTTTAAATTTTTTAACGCTATCCGCCTTGATTTTATTTCCATTTTTTTCAGTAAGTTATGCGACTTCTGCTTCTTACCCCACTACAAGTCCTCCAAGAATCTGGATAAGCCAGCTTTACAAAGCTTATCTAAATGAACAGAACTCTTTAGAAGCTAATAATCAACCTGAAAACTTTAGCGACGTAATTAGCCAGCGTGCAACGCCTGAACTAAAAAAATTATTAAAACTGGAAAATGCTTGCACGCAAAAAGAAGGAATCTGTGCGCTGGATTACGACTATATTGTTGCAGGACAAGACTACGATATTAAAAAACTCTCTATTTCAAATTTTATCACTCATAAAAATAACGGGTATCTGACCGTAAAGTTTGAAAACTGGCAGGTGCCAACTCAAGTCACTTTTGAGTTTCAAAACATTTATCATGAGTGGAAAATCAACAATATTATTTCTGCTGCGATCAATCAGTCACCCGGCAATCTTCAACGCGATCTTAAAGCCTATTTTTATAAATCCGCTCGGAAGTAAAACTCATAAAGTTCAGCAGAAATGAACCTTTACTGTCGCTTCTGCTTTTGAATAGTTTTTTCCAGCGAATCAGCAAAGGCCTTTTTTTCCTTATCCGAAATGGGTGGTGGCCCACCAGTCTGTACGCCTGCGCCGCGCAGTACTTCCATATAGTCACGCAAATGCAAACGTGCGCGTACATTGTCCGGCGTGTAAATATCACCACGAGGATGAATAGCGGTTCCGCCCTTTTCAATCACCTGGGCCGCCAGTGGAATATCTTGCGTCACCACAATATCACCAGCTTGCATGCGTTCAACGATTTCACGGTCTGCACTATCTGCTCCATGCGTCACCTGAATAGATTTAATCCGGATAGATGGCTTAATACCTAGCGGCTGATTGGCAACAAACGTAACGCCCAGCAAGTGACGATCTGAAGCCCGAAAAATAATATCGCGCAAAATGCGAGGAATGGCATCGGCATCAATCCATAAGTGAAAACTGGCAGGTGCTTGTGATTCAGTCATATAAAGTTAATTTTTTTCATCATGATTAAAGTTATCATAACTCAAAGGTCAGTCTGGTAATTCTAATTCGTTTAATATTTCTTTTATTACCTGATCCAATAAATCTTCATTTTCTATAAGCACCCTATAATCAGAATAAAGTAATACTCCATCATTTATTTGTCTTTCAAGAAAAATTTTTAGACGCCACAAATCTGGATCAGGCTGATCAAAGTCAAAATCAATTCCACCGACTGCTGGTGTTTTATATATATCAACTCCTATGCCATGAGTTCTTACAAACCATAGTGTCCCCTGAATTTGATGATTTCCCCGATTCTGATACTGAAGAATATCTTCTGCTTTTTTTAAATTAAATGATCTTACCAATAGCTCTTTTGCCCAAGCTATTTGCGCATACCATAATGAGATTAAAGGAGAAATAAGATTTTTATGCTCATCCATTTTCTTAGTAATCCTACGTTAGCAATTGTAGCCTTACCACTCATAAGTAAAGTAGTAAGACTACAGCATTCAATCAGCGCGGCGCCATACGGATTGCACCATCTAGACGAATCGTTTCACCATTCATAAAGCTGTTTTCAACGATGTGCACGGCAAACTGGCCATATTCACTCGGATGTCCCAAACGCTTGGGAAACTGGGTCATTTCAATTAATGGTATTTTCACCGAATCAGGTGAGCTATTCATCAACGGGGTATTAAAAATTCCCGGTGCAATACAATTGACACGTACACCAATCACTGACAGATCACGCGCTAACGGTAAGGTCATGCCTACCACACCACCTTTGGACGCCGAATATGCCACTTGACCGATCTGGCCATCAAAAGCTGCCACGGATGCCGTATTGATAATCACGCCACGCTCGCCATCCTCATTAACCGCTGTATTATGCTGCATGGCTTCAGCCGCCAGTCGGGTGACGTTAAAAGTGCCAATCAGGTTAATCTGAATTACCTTGGCAAACGTGTTTAAGGGGTGCGCCCCATTTTTACCCACGGTGCGCGTTGCCGAACCTATACCAGCGCAGTTCACACAAATATGTAAGCCACCAAACAGAGACACCACCTGCTGAATTGCTGCATGTACAGCCACTTCATCGGTTACGTCAACAGCTAAAGCACGCACATTATCGCCATGTGCCGTATTTAAACGGTTCGCCACTTCATCGCCTTGCTGCTGGTTCAGGTCAAAAATCACTACCTTTGCACCCTTGGCCACAAAAGCTTCTACCGTTGCCAAACCCAGACCTGATGCACCACCAGTAACAATGGCCACTTTATCCTGTAATTGCATTACCTGCTCCTTATTACCACTTAGGGGATTCATCTAAAAACCGAAAAATCATACCTGAGATTGATCCAAAATTTATTAGCATTATTTGCCACAGCCTAGGCCAAAAACTCCGCTTTATCGGCTCTACAAAATTTTACGTAGTGTGAATATTTTATAAAAATCAATCTTAACAATGATTTATTAACATCATAATTTAAAATGATGAGTATAACATAATCATATTTTACCTAAATACTTTACCTAATTTACAAATTAAACATTTGATTTTTAATATATTTTTAGTATAGCAAGTCACTTATTGCTATAAAAAGGTATCTTAAATAAAAACTGCTTTTGTGGTTTAATAGGCCAACAATTTTTCTGGCGCTGTCATTCGTGATCCGAATATGCGCTTCTACATTAAAGATAGGCCTCACCATGACCAAAGTGAACGCACCTGAATTCGTTCGCCACCCTAAACTGATCGCTTGGGTGGAAGAAATTGCAGCATTGACGCAACCTGACCGCATTGAATGGTGCGACGGCAGTGAAGAAGAAAACCAACGCCTGCTGGACCTTATGGTTGCAAACGGCACCATGCGCAAACTAAACCAAGAAAAACATCCAAATTCCTATCTTGCCAATTCCAGCCCATCTGACGTTGCCCGTGTTGAAGACCGTACCTTTATCTGCTCTGAAAAGCAGGAAGATGCCGGTGCAACCAACCACTGGACTGATCCGGCTGAAATGCGTCAAACCTTAAATGGTCTATTTGAAGGCTGTATGCGTGGCCGTACCATGTATGTGGTTCCTTTCTCCATGGGTCCACTGGGCAGCCATATTGCACACATCGGGATTGAGCTGTCTGACTCTCCTTATGTAGTGGTCAACATGCGCATGATGGCGCGTATGGGCAAAGAAGTATATGACGTACTGGGTACTGATGGTGAGTTTGTCCCATGCGTACATTCAGTGGGTGCGCCACTTGAAGCTGGCCAGCAAGATGTCACCTGGCCGTGTAACGACACAAAATACATTGTTCACTACCCTGAAACCCGTGAAATCTGGTCTTATGGTTCAGGTTATGGTGGTAATGCATTGCTGGGCAAAAAATGTCTGGCGCTGCGCATTGCTTCAGTCATGGGCCGCGATCAGGGCTGGCTGGCTGAACACATGCTGATTCTGGGCTTAACCAGTCCACAAGGTGAAAAACACTACGTGGCCGCTGCGTTCCCATCAGCCTGTGGCAAGACTAACTTTGCCATGCTGATTCCACCAGCTGGCTTTGAAGGCTGGAAAGTTGAAACCGTTGGTGACGATATTGCCTGGATCAAGCCGGGTGAAGATGGCCGTTTGTATGCCATTAACCCAGAAGCTGGTTTCTTTGGCGTTGCACCAGGTACTAACACCAAAACCAACCCAAACTGTATGGCTACCCTGAACCAGAACGTGATTTATACCAACGTTGCGGTGACTGAAGATGGCGAAGTGTGGTGGGAAGGTTTAAGCAAAGAAGCACCAGCAGGCTTAACTGACTGGACTGGCAAGCCGTGGACACCTGAATCTGGTAGCAAGGCTGCACATCCTAATGCTCGCTTTACCGTTTCTGCCAGCCAGTGTCCATCCATTGACGCGGACTGGGAAAACCCAGCCGGTGTGCCAATTTCTGCCTTTATCTTTGGTGGCCGCCGTGCTGACACTGTGCCTTTAGTGGTAGAAGCATTTGACTGGGTAGATGGCGTGTATAAAGCTGCGACCATGGGCTCTGAAACCACTGCTGCTGCTGTTGGCCAGCAAGGGATCGTGCGTCGTGATCCGTTTGCCATGCTGCCATTTGCGGGCTACAACATGGGTGACTACTTCCAGCACTGGCTCAATCTGGGCGAAAAACTGGAAAAATCCGGTGCCAAGCTGCCCAAGATTTTTAACGTAAACTGGTTCCGTCGTGATGAAAATGGCGACTTTATCTGGCCAGGTTTTGGTCAGAACATGCGCGTTCTGGAGTGGATCATTGACCGCTGCGAAGGCCGTGCTGAAGCCACTGAAACCCCAATTGGCTATGTACCAAGCTATGAACAACTGAACTGGACAGGTTCTGACTTCACTGCTGAACAATTTGCACAAGTAACCTCACAAAGTGCAGAACAGTGGAATACAGAGCTGGAAAGCCATGCTGAACTGTTTGATAAAATCGGCAACCATGTGCCAGAAGCGTTGAAAGCGCGTCGTGAACAGTTGGTTCAAGCTATTAATGTTGAAAAAGTAGCCTAATTCCAGGTCACTTTAAAAGAGTCGCTTTGGCGGCTCTTTTTTATGCCTGCTATTTGTTCAGCTTTGCTTTTTTTAAGATTATCCAATTTTTAGGAATAATTGATTTTTAGTAAAGCCAGCTTTTAATGACATCATTTGCACAATTCAGGAAATTTTATTTTTCAATCCTGTGCAATAATTTCTGGACGCTTTGCCTACCCCTCAATTAAAGGATAACTCTCATGATAAAAAATGACGAAAACAACTCTGGGATTGCTAAAACAAGGCTAAAACAAATCGCATGGTCACAAGCTACGCTTTTGGGTTTAATGATGGCGGCTATGGGACTTACGGCCTGCCAAAGCATTCAGCCTTATAATGGAAAAACCGGTTATCAGCGTGAACCCAGTAACCCGGATCAGGTGATTATCAGCTATACACTAGATAGCAAAACTACTGACCAGATAATCAGCCAGAAGCTGCAAAAAGCTTGTGCCAAAGAACTGGGATTAGCCCCGAACACACCCATTAACATTAATATTCTGGATCAAAAAGAATTTGCCAATCTTGACCAGCAGGAAAGCTTTAACAATAACGGTAATAATAGCACTGTGCCGCTAGGTAATAGTGAGCGCACTTCATTTGGCTTGTCTGCCACGCCCAAGCTATCAAATAGCAGTAATACCGCAGGGATGGACATGCTAAATGCCAGCCCCAATACTTTAAAGCAGGTTACGGCTGCCTGTTTACGTTAAAAAATGCAAAGAATAAAAAGCCCGATACTTTTAGCATCAGGCTTTTTAATTAACTTATTAAGACTTTAATCAACCCGTTAAAAGCAGTGAAAGATGCGATATTGCTTAAGCAGTTATTTTTTACTTAAGCACTCTGGATCATCAGCTGTTGCCACTGGATTTTCTGGTAACGGGCTAACTGGTTTGCCAGTCGCCAGGTCAAAATATACAAGGGAAAATAAAAACAGTAAGCGGCCAGCATCCACTCATAGCCATTAAACCAGTCCCCTACTGTGGAAGCCTTGGCCAGTAGCACCACTGCCACGATTTTACAGGTATTGGCTGCAATCAGAATCACCCACCATACCGGAACCAGCCAGTGCTGAATACCATGACGATGGTTTTTGGGAATACTGGTGCGCCATAATTCCCGCATCATGCGCAAGGAAAAGAAAATGCTGATAAACAGGTTGGCAAATTGCTTGAGGTTATTGATCAAACAGTGCTCCACCTGCTGAAACAGCGCAATAAGGTTGCGCTTGGCATAATATAACCAGCAGAAGGCAAAGAAAGTCAGCATAAGGATGGTTAGACTAATCTGGGAAACCCGCAAAACGCCGTCCAGCATGAGCATGTGTGATAGGTCAGGATTCAAGCTGTCTAGTGCGGCCAGCGATGACTGCCCACGCAAGCGCTGCAAGCTGTATAAACCATGCAGCAAGCCAATGATGGTCAATATGGCAGGAGGAAAAAGCAGAGTATATAAGCAACGATTTAACCAGACTAAATCGGTATAACGATAATACTTCACAGTAATATGCCTTTAATATTTTAGGTGTTCACTGGATAAGTGACTGATTTTAATTTTGAATGGGAACCGTAAGCGCCCTATAAAAAGCCCTTCAAGGTTCAACCGACTGCTAATATAGCCAAATTTAACCCTGAAATGCCATCTTTTGCCGATAAAATGCGCGCGGCATTAAATTTTCTTAATCCTTAACCACAGAATTTATAGTCACTTGATAGTACGGTAAAAACTTACATTCCTGAATTCTTTCGCTTCATCCAGATCAGGCCAGGTAGTCGCGCTACGTTCATCCACTTTTTCATAAGCCGTGTGTGAAAAATTCTTTACCCGCGAATCCGCCACCCAGACCTGTTTGCCAAATTTCAAAAATTCATCCAGAAAAAACCGGTTGCTCTGATCGTAGAGCACATCAGCAGCTAACAGCACATCAGCCTGTTCAGTATAGGCATACAGATCATCCAGATATTCTAGCTCAACCTGATTCAGCAAGGCATTTTCCCGGCAGGCAATCAGGCTAATCTGGTCAATATCACAGCCAATCACCCGTTTGGCACCTGCCATTTTTGCGGCAATGGCTACTACACCAGAACCTGCACCAAAATCCAGAACCACTTTATCTTTTACATGATGCGGTTCTGCCAAAAGCCACTGGGCCATTGCAAGCCCCGAAGCCCAGCAGAAAATCCAGTATGGCGTGTCATTCCAGATGCGCCGTACCACGTCATCATCCATGCGCTCTGTGGGCAAATCCGGTGGGATTAACCACAAATCAATGGGTGTGCCGGGTAAACGCTGGCAAGTTAAACTCGTGGCTGGAATCACCTGATGTAGCGCCTGTAACAACACTTCAGGCGCTAATACTGACGCTTGCTGCGCTCCTGTACTGTACAATTCCTGCATTTAACCCAGCGCCTTTTCAGCCGCTTCGACAGTCTGGCGGATAAGCGTGGTAATGGTCATTGGCCCTACCCCACCCGGCACAGGCGTATAACTGCTGGCAATAGCTTCAATGCCAACTAGTTCAATATCACCTACCCCGCCACCCTCGCGTGGATGAAAACCGGCATCAACCACCACAGCGCCTGGCTTGATCCAGTCTTTTTTAATCAGCTCTGCCTTACCTACTGCACCGACCACAATATCCGCCTGCTTCACCAGCTCAGCCAGATTCTGGGTACGGGAATGACAAATCGTTACGGTGGCATTGGCAGCCAGTAACATCATGGCCATTGGCTTGCCCAGAATGGCGCTCCGGCCAACGACTACCGCATGCTTGCCTCCTATCTCAATGCCATATTCTTTTAAAATGGTCATAATGCCTTGTGGTGTTGCAGAACCATAGGCTGGCTCACCCATACTCATCCGGCCAAAACCCAGACAAGTGACGCCATCAACATCTTTATTCAGGTTAATGGCATCAAAGCAGGCGCGCTCGTCAATTTGCTCAGGCACCGGATGTTGCAGCAAAATGCCATGTACATCAGGATTGGCATTCAGCTTTTCAATTTCAGCCAGTAATTGCTCTGTGGTGGTGGATTGCGGCAGTTCAATCTTGAGCGAATCCATACCCACACGGCGGCAGGCATTGCCTTTCATGCGTACATAAGTTGCCGATGCGCCATCATCACCGACCAGAATCGTGGCCAAGATTGGCGTACGTCCGGTTTTTTCTTTTAAGGCTGCCACACGCTGGCTTAAATCCTGTTCAATTTTTGCAGCTAATGCACGACCATCCAGCAAGTTTGCCACAATCATTTCTCCGCAATTTTATGACTATGCGCATGATACCTTAAATGCAGGCATAAGTTTTGACGTGAATGCTGTCTTTTTAGCCATAATGTCAGCCTGATTTGCTTGTATTTTTTTTTCAGGCTGATAATATTGTCGGCCTGAACAGCGGTCATAAAGCAATGCTTTTTCGCTGGCAAGACAGGCAACCATGCCAGTCATGCAATCAGTTGGCGCGATAGCAAAGCGGTTATGCACCGGATTGCAAATCCGATTAGTCCGGTTCGACTCCGGATCGCGCCTCCAGTTTCTTTTTAGAAACCTGTTGTTATTAACTTGGCCCCGATGGTGAAATCGGTAGACACAAGGGATTTAAAATCCCTCGCCTTAACGGGCGTGCCAGTTCGATTCTGGCTCGGGGCACCATTTAAATACAGAATTTGTTGCTAAAACCGCCACCTTGCTATTGCCGGGTTTGGTGGTTTTTTTATTTATGGGCTTATTTTTCCCTTGCCTGTTTCAACTCCTGAAAATTTACTGCTATTCTGCCGTTCTCTTAAATTTTTCAAAAAATAATGAATTTTTTTGATACTGATCAGCCCTGGTTATTATTCAAACATCCGATAGTACGTGAACTGGCCTTTAGTATTGCAAGTCCACCCTTGCTCGCGCACTGGCCTGAATCGCTGGCATTCACGACAAATCATTTAACGCCGGCGCAAGATATTGAGTTGCCAGAAGACAGCTTTTGGCAACAGCACTTTGTCAATTATTTGCCGCGCTTGCAGCAACTGGATGCTCATCCGTTGGCTCTTGAACAGCATATGCTCACCTTGCGCAATACACGGCTGGGCATCCGGTTTGAACATTTACTGGCATTCTGGCTGCAGGATAGTGCCTATCATCCTTTCACCTTGTTAGGGCAAGGGATCAAACGTATGGAAGGACAGCGTACCCTCGGTGAAATAGATTTTTTAATCTTAAATCAGGACACGCAAAAAATTGAACACTGGGAAGTTGCCATCAAGTTCTATCTGGGTGAAGATAGTTTACAAGCTGAACACTGGTTAGGGCCTAATCGACGCGACAGTCTGGATCGAAAACTTAAACACTTGTGCCAGCAGCAGTTTAATGTCAGCCATACCAATGATCACACCATCAACTGGCGCCGTGCCATTGTTAAAGGCCGTTTATTTTATCCAGCTGGCACTACTGTACATTGTCCTGAATGGTCAACACCTCAGCATTTAAGCGGATTTTGGGGCTATACCATTCCACCTGCGCCTGCAGGGTTTAAATGGCGTTATGCCAGCCGGCAGGAATGGATGGTAGAAAATACGCATTTTTCTTCCAGTGAAATGCCGCAGAATGCCAAATCAATTCACTATCCTGTCTATTGGCGTAATGGCCTTTATTTGCTGTTAAATGCTGAAAATAAAGTAGTTTTGTATTTCATGTTACGGATTACTGACAAAAGCCATAAATACCTCAATAATCATAACACTTTGAAACCTAACCCTAACGTAGCAGATATTTTCAATCAGATATCAATCATATAAGTTTAGAACTACAAACTATATTGTACTTTCTGGAGAGAAACATGAAATTAATCGCTGCTCTTGCGCTGGTAGGTGTTGTTCTGACTGGCTGTAATACCGTGAAAGGTTTTGGCCAGGACGTTTCAAAAGCAGGCGACAAAGTAACTGATACTGCTGATCATACCCAGCACAAAATGTAATTTAAGTTTGTATTCAGCTTAAATGACCAGCCCATTGTCAATCTGATAATGGGCTTTTTGTTAGTAACTGAAATTTTTGTTAATCACAATGCTTTGACACAAGCAGCTTTTTATTAGCCACGTTTAGTCTTCAATACTGCATTAAATTAATCAATGTTATGATACCGCAACGGTTTAACTCAAATTTGATTAATTCATGGCCACTACTGATTTGCTTCACGCTGATCTTGCTAACAGCGATACCCTTGACCTTAGCCTGCAACTGTTACGCTGCCCTTCTGTCACCCCTGATGATGCCAATTGCCAAACCATTATGGCCGAGCGACTGGCTAAAATTGGTTTTAAGATTGAACTCATGCGCTTTGGTGATGTGGATAACCTGTGGGCACGCCGTGGTACCACTGGCCCATTGTTTTGCTTTGCCGGCCATACTGATGTGGTACCTACTGGTGATCTTGCAAAATGGTCATGTGATCCATTCCAGCCGGAAATCCGTGATGGCAAGCTCTATGGCCGCGGCAGTGCCGATATGAAAACCGCACTTGCTGCAATGGTGGTGTCCTGTGAACGTTTTGTCGCCCAGCATCCTAACCATCAAGGTTCAATTGCCTTTTTAATTACCTCTGATGAAGAAGGCCCTTCCATTAATGGCACGGTTAAAGTAGTTGAGGCTTTAGAGGCACGTCAGGAAAAAATTAAATGGTGTCTGGTGGGCGAACCATCGAGTACCAGCAAGCTGGGCGATATTGTTAAAAATGGCCGCCGTGGCTCACTCAATGGAATCTTGACCGTTCTGGGTAAACAAGGGCATGTTGCCTACCCGCATCTGGCCGATAATCCCATCCACCGGGCTGCACCAGCATTAGCAGCTCTAGCCAGTGAAGTCTGGGATCAGGGCAATGATTTTTTTCCAGCCACGAGTTTTCAGATATCCAATATTCAGGCTGGAACCGGTGCCAATAATGTGATTCCGGGTGAGCTGGAAGTGGTATTCAATTTCAGGTTTTCAACCGAAGTGACCGCTGAACAATTAAAGCAGCGTGTGCATGATATTTTAGATAGCCAAGGCTTAAAATATGAGCTGAAATGGACATTGTCTGGTCAGCCTTTTTTAACGCCTGAAGGAGAACTGGTGGCTGCAGCACAACAGGCCATTCGTGAGGTCCAAGGCATTGAAACCACGCTATCCACCAGTGGCGGCACGTCTGATGGCCGCTTTATTGCACCAACTGGCGCGCAGGTACTGGAACTTGGGGTATTAAATGCAACGATTCACCAGATTAATGAACACGTTGATGTTAATGATCTTGAACCTTTAAGCGACATTTATCAGCAAATTTTAACTAAATTATTGGCTTAAGCTTTATTAAATAATTGTTGTTTGATTATAGCCAGCTCACATCAGCTGGCTATTTTTTATTTTATTACTTTAAAGCAGCATTAAAACCTAAGAAGCCAGTGAGGCCAAATGCTGGTTGATTTTTTCAAAATCCGGTACCTGATAGGATTGCTCCTGCATTTTAACCACCTGAAACACGAAAGGATCGTTAGCAGGTTGCTGGTCCTCATCATGCAAGCTTGAAATACGGACGCGCTGGGAATCCGGCATTTTTTCAGTTAGCAGGGCAAAGCGCTGGCCGTTTAAGCTTTCAATCACCAGCGCCACTGGCTTGGCAATCTGGGCACTTACCAGATTTAATACAGGCAGGTTGTTGTCACGCCACTCAATTTCCTGAATACCGGATTCTGCACTTAAGGCTGCCAATACCAGATTTTGTGGAATTAGCCAGGGCAATTGCTGGTCTGCATCGATCACATAGACATCAACAAAGCCTGTTGTGGTAGTGAGCAGACTCATCGTGTAGCTGGCATCGTGATTATTACTCATTACTGTTCTCCCTACTTTGTCTATATTCCAAGGCAAGCTGTTGTGCCAGCCCTTCCGGTGTTTCATTAAAACAGACTTGCCCTGTGGCACGCATCTGGTCCGGCTGGCTGGCTGAGGCACAGCTTTCCGAGGTTTGTGCCCAGATTTTGCCCCCGCAATTAACCTGATAAGCCGCTGAATGACTGCCGTCATCACCCATGCCACTAAAAACAATCGTCAGTAACTGATTTCTAAATACGGTACTGGCACGATGCATCATGGTGGTAATAGAAGGCTGATAAGCACCAGGCCAACTATCAGTTTGCATTACCACCCGCCCCTGCCGGTCAAAGTTAATCTGGTGCTGGGCAGGAACAATATAAACCTTTCCCATATCCAGTGGCATTTCAGCGCGATTCAGAATTTCAAATGTCCACTGATTGTGGCGGCTTAAAATGCGGGGAAGCTGTGATTGCATATACGGATCAATGTGCTGTACCAGCAAAAAAATCACGGGCAAATCAGGCGAGACTTTATCCAGAAATGCCTTTACCGCTTCCAGTCCGCCCATTGAGGCAGCCAGTAAAACCACCCGCCATGCTGCTGGCAATAATCTGGCACTTAGGATCTGTTTGGCATTACCCGCCAATGCAGCGTTCAAGGCAACTGCATTGTTTAAAATAGGCACCTTATCACTTAGTAAGGTCAGCAGCTTGCGACTAATTGCTTGTTTCCAGCGTTTATACAGTATTTGCTCGGTAAAGGCTGGTGCTGCTGTCATTCCCATCAGCATGGGCTGGTCAAAGCCTATGAGTTCCAGCAAATCACCTTCATTTTCAACATCAATGATCCACAAGTCCGGTTGTTGCTGAGCAATTGTGGCGTCAAACTGGCGCGAGGCCAGACAATGCATGATTTCAAAGCCACACGCCTGACTAACATCAGTCAGGGCGTGGCGTTGCCGTGCGTCATCTGCAACGATGATTAACTTTGGAATCATCTCACCACTACTACAGCGTTAATGCCATATCAAAGTACTGCTTAAGGACTACCAAGGATTAATTGCTTGCTGCGGCAAGTAATTCCTCAATATTCTGTAGTAACTCAGCTTCCTGGAACGGTTTACCCATGTAAGCATTTACGCCAGTCAGGAATGCACGCTCACGATGTTTTTCCCCTGTACGGGATGTAATCATGATAATTGGCAGCTCATTGGTACGCTCGCTATGGCGTACCAGAGTTGCAACCTCAAAACCGTCCATGCGTGGCATTTCAATATCAAGCAGCATGATGTCTGGTGTTACCTCTTCCAGCTTCTCAATGGCATCTACACCATCTTTAGCAGTTACCACATCATAGCCTTGACGCTCAAGCAGACGCGACGTTACTTTGCGTACCGTTACAGAGTCATCCACTACCATGACTGTACGTTTTTTGCTTTCCTGTCTTGGTGCTGTTTCAGTAGTAACCTTCTGAGTGCTGACTGCCTGATTACGGGCTGTGGCAGAAGCACGACGTGCCAGCGCCTGTGCATCCAGAATCACGGTGACCGAACCATCACCCACAATGGTTGCACCTGAAATCATGTCAATGGAAGTTAACTGCTGACCTACTGGCTTTACCACAATCTCGGCACGTGAACCCACCAGCTGATCAACCTGGATTGCTGTGGATTGACCCATGCCTTTTACCAGTAATACAGGCAAGGACATACTTTGTGACTGAAGGTTTGGTGCTTTTATGCCCTGAATGAACTCACCCAGATATCTTAGGCGATAGTTCTGGCCATCCAGGTTAAAGCTTTCATCATGGCTTTGATAATATTGTTCCAGTGCCACTGGTGATACCCGAACAATACGGTCAATTTGTGACAATGGAATGGCAAACTGGCGATCCGCCACACGTACCATCAGTGCATCTGCAACGGCAACTGTTAGTGGCAAGCGCATGGTAAAGCGTGTGCCTTTGCCCTGCACAGAATCGACGTGCACAGTGCCGCCCAATAGCTTGATTTCGCTTTGAACCACATCCATGCCCACACCACGACCAGAAATCTGGGTGATCTTGTCTGCTGTAGACAGACCAGCATGGAAAATAAACTGCATGACATCGTAGTCATTCAATTTGGAATCTGCACTAATCAGGCCACGCTCAACTGCTTTTTGACGCACTGCCTGAATATTAATGCCTTTACCATCATCTTCAAGTGTCAGGATAATTTCATTACCCTGCCGTTCAATATTCAGCTCAATCTGGCCAACGGCAGGCTTGCCGGCGTCCTGACGCTGCTCCGGCGTTTCCAGACCATGATCCACCGCGTTACGCAACATGTGCTCAAGTGGTGCCACCATCCCATCCAGAATAGTACGATCCAGTTCGCCCTCAGCATTATTAATGATCAGTTCAGCAGGCTTGTTCAGTTCACCTGAGGTCTGACGTACTACGCGTTGTAAACGGGGCAGCATTCTGGAAAATGGAACCAGACGGGAATTCATCAGGCCATCTTGCAACTCGGACTGAATGCGCGATTGCTGTAGTAACAGGTTTTCAGTATCACGGATTTTATCTGTCAGGGTGTTTTTAAAATCCACAAGGTCAGAAGCAGATTCTGCCAGCGATTTTGACAACTGGTTAAGCGAGGAATACTGATCCATTTCCAGTGGGTCAAAGTCAGTATATTGCCCACGTTCCTGCTCATGACGGGCCAGAATCTGTGACTCAAGCTCGCCCTCCATGCGGCGTAGCTGTTCAGCCAGACGGGCAATGGTCAGCCCCATCTCATCAAGCACAAAACCAATGTTATTGACACCCATTTCAATGCGACCACGGTTGATCGCATTTTCACCCGCAAGGTTGATCATTTTTTCCATCAGGCTGGCGGAAACACGAATCATCTCATTACTGGATGCCTGCTCAGTATTCTGGCTATTGAATAAACCAAACATGGAAGGCGGCTCAGTACCATCGCCATGGACTTCAGTAATACTTTCCTGCTCAAACAGGGTTTGTCCTGCATAATCCTGACGGAACTGCTGATTTGCCTCATCAAAGCGTGGCAGACTGGTGAGGCTGTCAGCATCCTTACGGAACAATTGCAAGGTCTGAATCAGGGCAACAGGCTCAAGTGGCTGCTGGTTATGTTCCAGTACAGCAATCGCATCACTCAGCCAGTCATGGCATAGTTGCAGCAGACTGCCAACCAGTGCGGGTACCGTTTTTTGCACAGTAGCCAGATCTTCGTACACAAATTCAAGTTCATGCGCAAAGTTGGCCACGCTGGTAATGCCTGCCATGCGGGCACCACCTTTCATGGTATGCAGGCTACGTTGCAGTTCCAGCAAGGCACGCTTGTCTTTGCTGTCTTTTAGCCATTGCTGCAATAATTGATTACTGTGCTCAACCTGCTCTTGAGCTTCCTCAATGAACAGGCTAAGCATGTCCGCATCAGGACGGTCTTCCTCAGTCCATTCCTGCGCGCTGGCATACGAACGGCGTGCCCCGCCCATTTGGCTATTTGTAATAATCTGCTGAGGTGATGCCTGCTGTTCTGGCTTGGCTTGCGCTGGCACAGATTGCGTCGTTGCTGTAGCAGGTGCTTTGGTAATTTCACCCTGATCAGCCAGTTGTGCCAGATTATTAGCGCTTTGACTGGCATCCTGTTTTTGCGTTGTTGCCGCAGATACATCAGGCGTGGCAATTGCCGACGTTGCTGATGCCGTATTAATTCCCTTAACCAGAATACTGTCGTCACCTGTATGCAAGTAAGTACGCAGTAAGTGCAGCTCGGTTTGGGCATAGAAAGAAGTACCCTGCAGCTGTAGCTGTTCAACCTGCTCGGCCACAATATCCTGTGCATGACGCATAAACTGAATCAATGCTGGTGTTGATTGTAATGAGCCATTGACCAGTCGCTCATATACCGTTTCCAGCTCGTGGCCAAAATCGCCCAGGCTGCTCACCTGTGCCATCCTTGCGCCACCTTTTAGGGTGTGTAAATGGCGTTGCAGGACTTTCAACGGCTCAATATCAGAAGGATTGTTTTGCCATACTACAAAGCTTTGGTCAATTTCATTAACCAGCTCTTCAGCCTCTTCCATAAAGATTTCAAGTAACTCGGCATCAACCTGATCATCAATCAGCGACGCTGTAGGGCTTGGTACAGCAACAGAAGACTGCGCCAGCAATGCAGACGATGACGATTCAGTATCTTGACTCTGTATTGCTATCGGTTCAACTTCTGTGGTTTCAGCTTCCTGAACACTAATACTTTCAGCTACAGATTCTGTAGACTCAACCTGTTCTGCCTCTGCTGCAATTTCGGTTACTTCCTCTTCCACCACAGCAAGGCATGCTGGATTGAAATCATGCGCCAGAATATCGCTGAGTTCATCAATAAGCTGCATGTCCAGTGTTGGTTTTTGAGTGGCAGCCAGTGCATCAAAAATTTCCGTCAGGGCATAATGGGCACTTAACAGACACTCAACATGATTTTGTTCAATTGCTTTGGGCGGAACGTCTTTTAGCTTGTAATAAACATTGGTCAGATACTGGGTGAGTTGCTGTAATGGAGTAATCGATGTGGCCAGCGCAGCTGCGTGCAATTGCTGGCTTTGCTCAGTCAGGGTGTTCAGGTAGTCTTTAATATCTGCACTACCCAAATGCTCTTCCAGCTCATACTCGGCATCTAGAAGTTCATCCAGTGGCAAAGTCAACAGTTGCGATACAATTCCTGCATTAGAAGGTGCACCACCTGCAATCGCTTCACTTTCTTCCTGAGCAGCCTGCTGGGTAACCTGATTAACCTGTTCAATTAACTCCACATCATGTGCTTCGAGTTCTAGAGTCTGACCACTTTCCAGCGCCTCTAGATGGCTTCCCACACATTGTACAAACCGTTCTAAAAAGCCAATATGTGTGGCTGAAACAGGCAAATGCATGCGGATAAGGCGTTTAAACTCTTCTTCCAGTGCACTCGCCAAACGGTAAATAGAATCCACATGGGACATGGCCGCACTACCGCGCAAGGTATGCAGCGCCCGAATAACATGATCCGGCACTTCTTCATGTGCATCTTCATCAGCAATAAAGGCATGCAGTGCATCAATATGTTCTTCGGCCTCCTCAACAAAAATGTTTAGACCTTCCTGGTCTGCCATCATATCTTCATTCACTGTTGCCGGTACTGTAGCAGCCATATCAACTTGATTCGTGGCAGCTTGAGTCTCATCAACATAAGCGTCTTCAACAGTTGCAGCTTGAGTCTCATCAACATAAGCGTCTTCAACAGTTTCCGCTTGTGTCTTGGCAAGTGCAGTTTCCGCCTGTGTCCAGGGCAATTGGTCAGCTTCAACAGTCTGTCCCTTGCTTAGTGTGTTAGCCACAGCAATGTAAGCGCGTAACTCAATAGCAATTTCCTGCTTGGCTGCAAAATTCTCTACCAGTTCAGGATAAATTGACAACACAGTTGAAATCAGCTCAATCATCACTGGTGTTACTTGGACGGTGTTATCCAGCACCCGATTGAGCATATTTTCAATAGACCACGCCAGTTCACCTGAAGCTTTGGCCCCGACCATGCGACCCGAACCTTTCAGGGTATGAAATGAGCGGCGAACTTCCTTAAGGGTAGCAAAGTCCTGTGGCTGGGCAGACCATTTTGGAAAGTTTTCCTGCAGGCTTTCCAGCACCTCAGTCGCTTCCTCAACAAAAATTTCACGAATATCATCGTCTTCGGAAAAATCATCTTCCGGCAATGTGATATCAAGGTAAGCCTTTGCAACCTGAGGCTTAACAACAGGCTTGGACTGTTCCTGTGAGGGCTTAGACATTGCTTCCCCTTCTATTGATGACAGTAGCTCCAGTGGAGTCTGATCGTGAAATATTTTTTCGCCGCCTACAGGTTCAACCGAAGTATCTTCCTGCGAGAAATAAACCTGTTGCAAGACTTGTTCCAGCTTGTCCAGCACTTTTTCATCATGAAAATGTGCGGCCAGCTGATCCAGATAATATTCTAGTGAAGCAATTACCTGTGCAATCAGATCAATTTGCCCGCGACTGGTCGTATACTGGTTTTGCAGTAAAGTCTGGTTCAGGGTTTCAACTAACTGGTTAACAAGCGACGCTGCCCGGTTCAAATTTAACAGGACAAAAATGCCTTTTAGCTCATTAAAGCGTTCTGGCAAGTCTTTAAGCAACTCGGCATCACGTTTTGAGGAACTATAATTAAAAAACTGATTTTTAATGGATTCCAGAGCTACCCTAGACTCACGCACTACAGCATTATGTGCATCACTGATAATTTTTTGGTCATTGAGCTGCGTTGCGCTGTTGGACTGGGTTTCAAATGCCTGTACCAGATGATTCAGCTGTTGCTCAATATCATTTAAATGATCGAGCAACTCTGCGGTTTGTAAGCGTTCGGTACTATTGAACTGCTGAGTGAGCTGTTTAATTCCTGTACTAATATCACGCCAGCCTGTGAGTTCCAGTAAGCGTACGGCTTCAGACAGTAAGCGCTTAACCTGCATATTATCCAGTTTGTCAGGTTGCGACAGTTTAGTGCGTGCGTCCTGAACCAGTGCCAGAATCTTGTCCAGTACCAATGGCGAGGTAATACTGCGGTCATCCATTGCGGCATTTATAGCCTGCTGATGCAAGGCAAATTCATGCTCAAGATTAAACTGCTCAAACAGCTCAAGTAATTCAAACAGCATGCTTTCATCATACTGCTCCTGAGCCAGCATACGCTCTAAACGTACTAAGCTATGCTTTAAGGCAATTGAGCTTAAATCAACTTTACCTTCATACATAGCCTGATGCAGGCGGGTTAATACTTGCCATAGCGCTGCATTTTGCAGATTATTGGCACCTGCTGCAAAAAAGCGGGCAACCTTGACCAGATTTTCAAGATTATCCTGCTGCTTTGGATTTAATAAAAATTCATTGAGCAAGTGACGATAGATTAACGTTGTTTTTTTCCATGTATCGTCATCTAAAACGGACTGCACCTGATTGGGTTCAACCAGCAAATTATAATCAAGTTTTGGATAGGCAGTGCTGGTCGACAGTTTTTGAGCCTGTAATAACGAACGGATTTCTTTAACAGTGCGATAAATATTTAACGGCTGTAATCGCTTCGTTTGATGCAATAACTTAAGTTCGCGGCTTAAGGTTTGAATTCCACTCAATAAAACCAGTTGCTGGCTAAAATCAATACTATTGGCTGCTATGGCTTCTGCCAGTTGCTCCAGACTTTCGGACAGGATCAGCGGGTCAAGCAACTCAGTCATGGTCAGCGTACCACTGACCTGATGCAATAATTCCCCAGCCTCTGCTAATTGTACAGCTTGCTTTGCAGTCTGAACGATATCCTGGGCGTTTTGCAGCGTTTCTTCTAGTGAGTCAATAACCCAGCCTAATGCCATGGCAGATTGCTGTGTGGTTTCTTTGTGCGAAGTGCTCATATTATCCAATTCAGATGCAAACTTTTTCATATGCCAGCGTCCCTGACCATTCAATTTTTTTCAATTGCGGGTGACGCCACTCAAGTACTTCACCAGGACCCAATACCAGTATCCCACCAATATCCAGACACTTAACCAAGGCATTCAAGATATCACGGCGGTCAAATTTCTTAAAATAAATCAAAACGTTTTGGCAGTAGATAATGTCCAGTTTTCTAAACGGCAATCCAACCACATTCATCAGGTTAAACTGCCGGAAAAAAACTTTTGACTTTAAATGTTCTGCAATTTGCCAATAATGCTGGCCTAGCGCAGAACCATAGTTGGAACGAAAACGGGCTGGAATCTGTTCGGCCTTGCGTGCCAGATAAACCCCTTCTTTAGCAGTCAGTAAAACCTGCTGGCTTATATCGGTGGCTAGCACTTCATAACCATACATGGCAAACCGATCACCAAGCATGGCCAGTGACCACGCTTCTTCCCCTGTGGAACAGCCGACACTCCACAGTTTGACAGTTTTATTGGCTTTAACCAGATACTGCTCAACCAGTTCAAAAGAGGGGGAGTGACGAAAAAAAGAGGTTTCATGTACAACCAAAGACTCAGCCAGACGTTGCCATTCTGCCTTGTCTTTGCAAACCAGTTGATAATAGCTGATTGCATCCAACGCATATTGAGCCATGTTTTTAACAATGCGTTGCTCAAACAACTGATGCTGTCGCGCTGGCAACACCATGCCAATACGCGACTCAATCAGTGAGCGCCACAATGTAGCAAGCTCATTACCCATTAAAGACTTAAATCCATCTTGTGCCAATTCATCCATGACGACACTCTCAACCAAACAAGTCTTAATGATCTTCTGGTAACTTGAAGTCAGAAACAGAAGCACGCAACTCCACAGCCATTTCAGCCAGATCACCTACCGACTTGGCAGTGTTGATCGTACCTGTCGTGGTTTGAGTGGTAATATCATGAATAATATTCATGGTATTTGAAATATGACCTGCTGAGGCTGCCTGCTGACGTGCTGCATCAGAAATGTTCTGAATCAAATCAGCCAGTGTACGTGATACAGTCTGTACCTGATCAAGTGCAATACCTGCGTCCTTGGCCAAGTGCGCACCACGAACAACTTCACTGGTGGTTTGTTCCATGGAAATAACCGCTTCATTGGTATCACTTTGAATGGTTTTAACCAGGCCTTCAATCTGCTTGGTTGCAGCGGCAGAACGTTCAGCAAGGCGCTGTACTTCATCAGCTACTACCGCAAAACCACGACCTGCTTCACCTGCCATCGATGCCTGAATTGCAGCGTTCAATGCCAGAATATTGGTTTGGTCAGCAATGTCGTTAATCAGCGATACAATGTCACCAATTTCCTGTGACGATTCACCCAGACGTTTAATACGCTTGGATGTTTCCTGAATCTGTTCACGAATAACATCCATACCCTCAATGGTGCGCTGTACTACATCAGCACCCGTATAGGCAATGTCTACCGAACGTTCTGCTACCGCTGCAGATTCCATCGCATTGGCAGATACCTGGTCAATAGATACGGCCATTTCATTGATTGCCGCAGAAGCTCCTGCAATTTCCTG
The DNA here is from genome assembly GCF_004377485.1 of Alkanindiges illinoisensis. Taxonomy (GTDB): domain Bacteria; phylum Pseudomonadota; class Gammaproteobacteria; order Pseudomonadales; family Moraxellaceae; genus Alkanindiges; species Alkanindiges illinoisensis_A. The sequence continues at coordinate 12,472 of NZ_SNTY01000003.1, read as the reverse complement.
AGCCTGATGTTCAGATGCATCTGCAAGCTGCATGGCAATCGACTGGGTTTCCTGCGAATAATCTGCTACCTGTGCAGACGTCGAATTAATACGGGATACCAGTGTACGTAATTGGTCAATCGCAAAGTTAATGGAATCTGCAATCGCCCCGGTAAAATCTTCAGATACAGTCGCATTGGTGGTTAAATCACCTTCAGCCAAGTCACCCAGCTCATCCAGTAAGCGTAAAATCGCAGTCTGGTTCTGGTCATTTTCTTCCTGAATCTTATGAGCACGGTCAAGGTCAATTCTGGAACGCAGACTGAACAAGCGGTTCAGGGCATAAGCAATCAGACCCAATGACAACAGAAAAATGAATCCGGGAATAAAGTTGTTATAACGCGCATTTACGCTATCAGACAGTCCATCCAGTTTTTTCAGCATGCTGTCAGACTGGGTAAATACCTGCCCTGCTGCATTACGCACCTGCGTGATTTTGGGTGAGTTCACCAGAACCTTGGATGCAGCAACCTGAATCACATCGGTATAGGTTTCCTGAATAGATTGCAGGGAACTGCGCAGGGAAGCATTGGTAATACGCTCAACGCCCAGTTCTGCATCACCACGCAACTGGCCATTTAGATAACGGCCAAAGTCTTCAGCATCAGTACTAAAGTCATCAGCAGAAGCCACAGAAGCTTCATCACCCGTTAATACCGAGTTTACGGAACGTAAAATACGCTCTGCCAGCCAGACCTGGTTTTTGGCTAGTGCAACCTGGCTATTAGGTGCATTTTCCCGAACCAGACCATCAACAACCACGTTATATTCAGCCTGAACATCAGGAATGGCTTCAGCAATACTGGTACCAATATCATTGAGAGAGTTAACAGTTTCCTGCTGCGATAAAATCAGCGTTACACCATCATTAATACTGCCCCACAGCTTGTCCACTTCCTGAATGGATTGAGAACTGGTGCCATAAATATCATGCACGTCAGACAGGCGCTGGTTAAACTCATCCTGAGACACTTTAAGGTTCTGTGCTGCCTTGACATTACCAGACACCGCAGCTTCAGTCGCATAACGCGAAATCTGCTGTGACAACAGGCGTAGTTCACCGATGTCACGTGTTAGATTATTGGCATTGGGTACGTTGACAAACAGGTAAACCATGGATATCAGCGTAACAATCAGGCCCGCCATTCCCAGCCATAATAAAGGCTTAGCTTGTTTTGGGTCACCAAAAATAGAGGCCGTGGTATCCCAGTAGGCTTGAATATATTTAAGCCACTTTGGTGTTCCCGTATTACCACCCCGCAACGAAAAAGGCATCTTTTTCTCGCCCAACTTTAAACTCATTCCCAAAACTCCCTAATTCTTTATCTCTCCGACCCCATAAACTTTTATTAGGCAGAAGCATTCAAATAAGCCTGATCCTGTATAAGCTTACTAAATAAAAAAACATGCCATTGCTGTCCATGACGTTCGAAATAGCCGCTGGTGTACTGCGCCAGTGCATCCGGCAACTGCGCATTTGAACTAAAATAACTATGCTTGTTAAAGTGATGAATCCCCATGACCTGATCAACAATAATGCCCCCATAATTGTTGGGCTGATCAATAATCATCACTTTGCTCAGTCTGGTAATTTCGGTTTCTGGCAAGTCCAGAAACATTGCAAGGTCTGTCAGGGGAAGTAAACGTCCGCGCACATTGGCCAAACCACGCATCCAGCTTTTTGCACTGGGGATGGTGGTACTACCGGGAACCGGTACAACTTCAGCCACCTCGCCCAATGGCGCTACAAACTGATAGCCTGCGAATCGAAAGGCAATGCCTGACCAGCGGGTATTCTGGTTTTCCTGCCCACCCTGTTGCCGTTGCCGTCCATAGTCGGCCAGACGCAAAAGCTCAATAAATCCACGGGCTGCCATAATTAAACTGCCGAGAGAAGTTGATGAATAACTCTTATCAGGGAGGTTTCTTCAATCGGTTTGGTCAGGTAATCACGTGCACCCTGTCTTTTTCCCCATACCCGGTCAGTTTCCTGGTCCTTGGTACTCACAATAACAATCGGGATATGCTTGGTTTCTGCACCACGGGTCAATTGTCGTGTCGCTTGAAAGCCGTTAATGCCGGGCATGACCACATCCATCAGGATTAAGTCTGGCAATTCGGCACGTGCTACGCTAATGCCATCAGCACCGTTAGCTGCCTCAAGCACTTCATGTCCGTTACGTTGCAGAATCTCGCGAAACCGGTAAGTTTCAGTTGGAGAATCATCAATTACTAAAATACGAGCCATCCTGCTGCTCCTTAAATATTGACGTGCTGGCGAATGGCACTAAATAATTCTTCTTTACTAAATGGTTTTGTCAGATATTCATCTGAGCCAACAATTCGGCCTTTTGCCTTATCAAACAGGCCATCCTTACTGGAAAGCATGATGACAGGAGTCTTTTGGAAGGTCTGATTATTTTTAATCAAGGCGCAGGTCTGGTAGCCATCAAGACGCGGCATCATGATATCCACAAAGATAATATCAGGATTTGAATCGGCAATCTTGGCCAGTGCATCAAAGCCATCAACTGCAGTAAATACAGTACAGCCTACTTTTTGCAGCAGTGTCTCAGCAGTTCTACGAATCGTTTTAGAATCGTCAATTACCATTACCTTTAAGCCAGAAAAATTTTCTTCCATTGGTTTCGTCTTCCCGTGTTATCTTGAGCGCAAGTTATATGGGTGTTTATTCACCATCACTTGCTTCCCCCATTTGCTACTCACTTTTTAGCATACCTGCAGCAGTTTTGCCAATGCAGAAATGCCCGGGTTTGAACCATAGGTTCACTATTTTTTGTATTTAGATGTTGTAATAATCAGTTTTATACCTATTAAGGCATTAAATGAACAGAAATGCGTTTTTAATTTCATTGAAAAGTCGTTGCCCTTATTAAAGGGCTTTTCTACAATGGCAGACAGGAAGTTAGAATGTACTCATTCGCTAATCAGGATACGGATATGAGCCAGTCTTTTTGCAATGCGTCATCACTGCTAAAAACAGATATGGCCTCTATCCGAGTTGCTGTGCTTGGCAGCATACTTGCCTGTATGACGTCCTTTTATGCAAACCCTGTCTTTGCTGATGCCTATGATTACTCAAGCTACTCATCTGGCGCTAATAACCCTCAGCCTATTATACGCTGGTATCGTTATTATAATGGCAGTGGCCAGCCCAGCCTTAGCAGTACAATTACTGATCAGCACCTGAAATATGGCTATGAAGCGCTTGACCGCAATATGCAGGTGATCAAGCGGGTTCCTCCCTATTCAACAGAAAGCTATGCCCGCCAAAAGGCCAAGCGCGATGCAGAAGCCGCCAAGCGTCAGGCTGATATAAACCTGCGCAGGACCTATGGTTCGGTCACGCAGGCGGTTGCCAAGCGTAACCAGATGCTGGCTGATATGGCTTCACGCAAGAGCTATCTACAAACCCAGCTTACTGGTTTGCAACGCATGCTGAGCAAGGATATTGCCCAGGCTGCAACCTATGAGCGTCAAAGCAAGCCTGTACCGGCAATGCTGCAAAAAAGCATTACAGACAATAAGAAGAATGTATTGGAAGCCCAGCAAAACATTCAGGCTATTAATGAGCGCCAGCAACAGGTCATTCAGCAATATGACGATATTATTCGCCGTTTAAAAACGATGTAATTCTCATAAACCTCAAACTAAATAATGCTCAAATTTAAAGCTTTTGCTATGATAGCGCGGGCTTTGATTTACTGTCACGGACGTTATAAAACCTATAAGCCATTAAAATTACAGCGAATTTTGTAGAAAATCCTGCATTTTTCGTTAAATCGCCATGTAACTTTATATAAAATCTGGATTTGATTTTATGAAAATTTTAAGCGTATTATCAGTACGGCTATGCCTTGCCTGTACCTTTTGTGTCATGTTATTGGGCTGTCAAAAAACCGAGGCCCCCTCTACTTCGTCCACTTCTGAATCCTCAGTACCTCGTCAGCTTGAGCTGATTGGATCTGACCTGATAAAGCCCCAGTATCGTAGCCTGTCAAGCCAGATCAGGTTTACAGGCACCCTGCAGGCACGCCAGCGGACTTCTGTTCAGGCGCAAACCTCAGGCACCATTACTCAGGTTTATGCCGACAATGGTAATCAGGTACAAAAAGGACAAACCTTACTTCGCTTAAACAATCAGGATGATCAGGCCCGCTTGCTTCAGGCCAGGGCAAATTATACCGCAACCAAGGCACAGGCCGATCTAAGCCAGAACCTTGCCGAGCGTAACCAGCGTTTGTTCAAGCAGGGATTTATTTCTGAAATTGAGTATGAGCGTAGCAAGGCGGATGCCCGTGCCCAGCGTGAAAATTTGGCTGCGCAGCAAGCGCTGGTCAGCATTGCACAAAAAGCGGTAAGTGATGCGGTGGTAAGCGCACCGATTTCGGGTGTTGTCTCAAATCGTCAGGTACAGGTTGGCCAGACAGTGGCGCCGGGTCAAACCCTATTTGAAATTGTAGATTCCACAACACTTGAATTGCAGGGTTCTGCCCCAGATACGCAAAACAGTATTCAGGTCGGCCAGACTGTCCAGTTTCAGCTTGCCGGACAAAGCCAGCCTGTCTTTACAGCACGTATTTCCCGTATTAATCCAGTGACTGATGCAGCCAGTCGCGCAGTACAATTTTATGCCACTGTTACTAGTCCGGCATCCAGCTTTGCCATTGGCAATTATGTTGAAGGGTCTATTCGGCTCAACAATAGCCAGTCCGGTCTGGTATTGCCAGCGCAGGCCATTCAACACGATAGCGCGCATCAGGTGTATGTGTGGGTTGTTCGCCAGAACCGATTGCATAAGGTGAATGTTGAAGTCGTGATGCAGGATCAGGCCAGTAACAGCGTACTGGTTAAAGGCATTCAACCCGATGACATCGTGAGTTTGGTTAAATTTTCTGAACAGGCCAATGGAAGCCCTGTCAAGGTCAGCTAAGCCCTGCCCTTTTGTTTTTTATTGTTTGAATACACATGGACTGGCAACGTCGATAATAAGGTAAAAATATGTGGCTCACCCGAATTAGTGTCAATAATCCTGTATTTACAGCCATGCTGATGCTGGCATTAATGGTGACGGGTCTGGCCTCATGGCAGCGCATGACCGTTGAAGAATTCCCGGATATTGATTTCCCTTATGTGGTGGTTTACACCACCTATCCGGGTGCATCGCCTGAAATGGTGGAGTCCGATGTCACCAAAAAGCTTGAGGATTCCATTAATACCATTTCGGGTGTAAAGCAGGTTATTTCATCTTCTAGCGAAGGTTTGTCCACCGTCATTGTGGAGTTTAATCTGGATGTACCCTCAACGCTGGCGGCGCAGGATGTGCGTGACAAGATTGCCATCGTGCAGCCTCAACTGCGCGATGAGGTGGAAGATCCGCTTATTGAACGCTATAACCCCAGCGATGCCCCAGTCCTCTCGGTGATTTTCCGCTCCAACAATATGCCCATGCGTGATCTTAGTAATTATCTGGATCAACGCATTATTCCACAGCTACGCACAATTTCTGGCGTGGGTAATGTCAATATGCTGGGGGATGTACAGCGTCAGATTCGCATTGAAGTACTACCGGAACAAATGCAGGCGCTGGGAGTCAGTATTAACCAGATTATTGACGTACTGCGTACAGAAAACCTGCAACTGCCCAGTGGCACACTCAAACATGGCAATCAGGAGCTGGTGGTTGAAGTCAAGGGACGGCTACAGAATCCGGTAGATTTTAACCGCCTGATCGTGGCGCGCCGTAACCAGACTCCGATTTACTTGTCGCAAGTGGCTAATGTGGTGGATAGTCAGGCCGAAGCTGATACGGGTGCTTATTTTAATGGCAACAATGCTGTCAGCCTGGATATTTTAAAAACCTCTGAGGCCAACGTGATTAAGGTGGTCGACCAGAGCAAGGCGGTGCTGGAAGACATCAAGCAGCAGCTACCTGCCGGAGTAACTTTTACCTTGAGTTCGGATCGGGCCAAGTCCATTCGGGCTTCCATTTCCGATGTGGTCAGAACCCTGATTGAAGGCGGCGTGCTGGCTATCTTTATTGTATTGCTGTTTTTGGGATCGTGGCGCTCAACCATTATTACCGGACTCACCCTGCCTATTTCACTCTTTGGCACGCTGGCTGTCATCTGGGCATTTGGCTTTAGTATTAACCTGATGACCCTGATGGCAATGGCGCTGTGTATTGGTCTGCTGATTGATGATGCCATTGTGGTGCGCGAAAACATTGTACGCCATGCAGCCATGGGCAAGGATCATAAACAGGCAGCACTGGATGGCACCCGGGAAATTGGCCTTGCTGTACTGGCAACGACCCTGACCATTGTCGCCGTGTTTTTGCCGGTTGCTTTTATGGGCGGGATTATTGGCCGCTTCTTTTACCAGTTTGGCGTGGCGGTAAGTGCTGCCGTGTTGCTATCCATGTTTGTTAGTTTTACACTTGATCCCATGCTGTCGGCCATCTGGCCGGAAAAACCGGAGAGCGAAAAAAAGAAAAACTGGTTTCAGCGCTTTTTGGATAGCTGTACCGGGCAAATCGATCGATTAAATGGCGTTTATACCCATATTTTAAAATTTTGCCTGCGTTTCCGCTTGCTCACGCTGGGTGGCGCCGTGTTATCGCTGGTAATTGCCTTTATGCTGGCTAGCCTGATTGGTAAGGAATTTGTGCCTACCCCGGATCTGGGTGAGCTTAAGGTTCAGTTTGAAACCCCAGTGGATTCTACCCTGCAATATACTGAAGCCAAGGTGAAACAGGTTGACCATATTTTGCGGGATTTTCCGGAAGTGGTTACTACTTATGGCTCGATTAACTCCACAGGAAGCCGTGGCCGCAACCGTGCAACATTGCGGGTGAGCCTCAAGCCTAAAAGTGAGCGTGAGCGCGGTCTTAAAATACTGGTTAATGATATCCGGCAACAATTACAAGCGGTTGCCGGTATTAAAGTAACGTCCGTTTCAGCCGATGATGACAGCATTTCCGGCGGCTTAAAACCCATTATGGTGTCAATCACTGGCCCGGAACTGGATGAATTACAAAAGCTATCTGACCAGTTTATGGCCAAGGTTAAAACTGTGCCCGGTATTGTGGATTTGCGCTCCTCATTAGCTGAACCAAAACCCACGCTGGCTGTACAACTGAACCGTGAAGCCGCTAGCGACCTGGGACTGTCAGTAGGCCAGATTGGGCAAGCCCTACGCCCATTGCTGGCAGGTGACAATATTACCACTTGGCAAGATCCACATGGCGAAAATTATGATGTTAATGTCCGCTTGCCGGAAAGTGGCCGACAAAACCTGAATCAATTGCAAAACCTGTATTTTACGTCTAGCAACTTGGACCAAGCCCGGCAGCCCAGCCTGATTCCCCTGTCGCAGGTGGCGAGCTTTGAACAGACGCTAGGTGCTTCGCAAATTAACCGGCGCAACCTGTTCCGCGAAGTGCTGATTGATGCCAACACTTCCGGGCGTCCGGCAGGTGATATTGGTGAAGATATCAAGCGTATCCAGCAGGATATGAAGCTACCACCCGGTTATAAATTCCAGACGCTTGGCGGTAACAAGAATATGGAGGAGTCCATTGGTTATGCCACCACAGCACTGATTCTGGCGGTGCTATTCATTTATATGGTGCTGGGATCACAGTTTAATAGTTTCCTGCATCCACTCACCATTATGGCATCCCTGCCCTTATCGCTGATTGGGGTGTTCCTGGCTTTGTTTATGTTTCAAAGTACCCTCAATATGTTTTCCATCATTGGCATTATTATGCTGATGGGTCTGGTGACCAAGAATGCCATTTTGCTCATTGATTTTATTCAGCAGGCAGTTGAGGAAGGGCTGTCGCGTGAGCAAGCCATTATTCAGGCTGGGCAAACGCGCTTGCGTCCCATTTTAATGACGACCAGCGCGATGGTAATGGGTATGGTGCCGCTGGCCTTGGGATTAGGTGAAGGTGCCGAACAGCGTGCCCCGATGGCTCATGCTATTATTGGCGGGGTATTAACCTCTACCCTGCTTACACTGGTGGTTGTTCCTGTGATTTACACCTATCTGGATGACATGAAAACCTGGACGGTTCGTCAGGTGTATAAATACAAAAAAACCAGTTCTTCGTGAGCTGGTTTTTTTAAATCAACAATATTCAAAAGTTTTTAAACAAGCGTTTTTATGGCTTAGTCGATTTGTTGTTCACGATAATAATTGAGTTCACTCATATCATGCGCGCAGAACACTTCAACTGCATTACTATGCTCATCAATCAATTGACGCACTTGTTTAACATAACCAAGTCGCTTTTTATTATCCACAGCCAGCAGCTTTTCACATTGCTTCATGGCAGCGGGAGCCTTGCCATATAAACTGCGGCGATCCATATACAGATCACCCACATGAAAAAGCCACTTACCGCTGGATTGTTTTACCGCAACACCACAATGACCCCGGGTATGTCCATGTAATGGCACGAGTATAATTTCTTCCTTAATGCCTTTTAGCCGCTGAATATTTTCAAAGCCAAACCAGGTATCCGTGGTATTAATTGTCGCTGCCCATTTGGGATTAAACTCAAACTGCTTGGCCCGGTAGCGTAGCTTATCACGCCAGTGCGGCCGTAGCGCAGCTTCAATCTCGGTACTACAGGCATGAATTTTTGCTGCCGGGAAATCGGCAATTCCACCGGCATGGTCCAGATCCAGATGGGTGAGCACAATATGCCGCACCTCACGGCGGTTAAAGCCCATCTGATCCAGCTGAAACAGCGCTGTTTCTTCCAGCTCCAGTTTTGGTCGCATCAGGTTCCTGAACGTATGCCCTAGATGCTTTGGTGTTAGTACATCCTGCACGCCAAGCCCTGTATCCACCAAAATGAGACCCTCAGTGGTTTCAATGGCCAGACAATGGCAGCACATAGTGGCAGGTTGCAGCCAGCTTCCCTTACCTTCGAGTAACCGCTGACAACTAGGGCAAAAAGTTCCGCAATTTAAATGATGAATTTTCATTATTGTTAAGCTAATCCTACAAATCCATTTAACGACACTACAGGGTTATTGTACAACAATCCTGCCTAATACATCTTCAAACCTCATTTTATGTCAGTCGAGCCGTGATCCATTCAAGGGTGTGTTAACTTTTGTAAGCATTGGCGTACATCAATTGGGGTTGTGGCGACTGTTTTGGCAGGGTCAGATGCGAGATGATGTGTTTAGCGAATCAAGGATGACATGGCACGGATTTAGCTATACGGATAGCGCGAGCTGAAAGGCTGGCATGAATCGCAAGGCTCGATAGGATGTATCGAGAACAGGATGTACAGCAGGATGCTAAAGAAATGCCCGACCATTCAGGATGAATATTGTCGGGCTTTTTTATGTCTAAAATATTTAGCTTGCAATAGTTAAAATATCTTCGTTCTTGCTGGCAAATACTGATGTTTAGCGTTGATTATCAGGTAGCAAGGCTGTCTGCAAATTTTCACGCGCTTGCTGTTCATAACGGCTATAAAAATAATCTGTCTGATAAATGCGTGGACGCTGATAAAATCCAGCCAGCACTTCCCTGCGCTTGAGATTAAATAATGCTGGTGCTACAAAATCATATTCTTCCCTGATTTGCTGCTGGTATTGCGCAAAACGTGCAGGCGTAGCACCTAAAATCGCAAGGTCAATATCGACAATCAATTTTTCATCATTAGTGCTGGCTTGATGATGCTGGGTTGCCATGATCAGTTGGGTTACTTGTAGAATGATTGCTGGATTCACCTTACAGCGCTTCAGGAATTGCGCTGCCCAATCCGCACTTTTTTGCTCGTTGCTTAAGTGATCATTGCTTATTGGCTTACTATTAAGCTGATCAGGCGCTTGGCGGGTTTCATAAATAGCATCATGAAACCATAAGGCAATTTCTAACAGCGCAGGCTCTACAGCCAGATGGATAACCTGCTCAAACAGGCTAATGCACTCAGCAAGATGCTGCACGCTATGATAAGCACGATGCGGTTCAGCATAGCCTGCCAGTAATTCCTGATAAACCTGTGTGATACAAGCCTGATCAACAGGCAGGTTTAATTGCTGGCAAAGGCGCTGCCATGATCTTTCAAGCAGTTCTTGATATAACCTGATTTGTGACGTTGCTGACATACTGGCTTTCTCATTTTGAATTTAATATCGCGTCATTCAATAGCTTTTCCTTTTTATAGCGCATTTCATCAAAAAACTGTTGGCCTTGGTTAAAACAGCCTTCCTGTTATTTCGGCAATATCAGTTTTGGCAGGATGAGTATGGGCTTACAAAAAAATTTCTATATGCCAAGACGTAATCTAACGTAAAATTCACATGATCTTAAAACCTATTGTTATTCCATGGGAACAGTTAGTGTGTTTATTTAAACAATAGAGTTTACTTCAAGCTAACTCACTGATTGTGCTGATAATCCTATTAACTTTCACCTAATTGCAAAGTCAGGATGATGTGTGCGTAAAATTGTGCATATTGATATGGATGCGTTTTATGCTTCTGTAGAAATTCGCGACCAGCCAGATCTACGTGGTCAGCCTGTGGTGGTTGCCTGGGATGGCCCACGCTCAGTAATTTGTGCAGCCTCTTATGAAGCACGCCAGTTTGGGCTACGCTCTGCCATGTCGGTCGCACGAGCCAAGCAGCTTTGCCCACATGCTATTTATATTGCGCCCAGTTTTGATAAATATCGTGAGGTATCCCGGCAAGTTCATGACATTTTTCATCAGTATACTGATCTGATTGAACCCCTATCGCTGGATGAAGCCTATCTGGATGTCACCAATAATTTTAAAAACCTGCCTACTGCTACCGATGTAGCTCAGGCCATTCGTGCCGAAATTTTTGCACAAACCGCTCTGACTGCCTCAGCCGGGGTGGCTCCCAATAAGTTTTTGGCCAAAATTGCTTCGGACTGGAACAAGCCTAATGGATTATGTGTGATTAAACCCAGTCAGGTTGCGCAGTTTTTACCGAATTTACCAGTAGGAAAGATTCCGGGTGTGGGTCAGGTTACCCTGCAAAAAATGCAGGCACTGAATATTCATACCGTGGGTGAGCTGGCGCAACATAGCCAGGCAGAGCTGGCACATCATTTTGGCCGCTATGGCTATCGGCTCTATGATCTGGCACGTGGCATTGATGAACGGCCGGTCAATGCCAGCCGCGAGCGACAGCAAATTTCCAAGGAAACCACTTTTAGTGAGGACAAGTTTTTGCCTGAGCTGGGCGAGCACTGGCACCATTTGGCAAATCAGGTCTGGGAGCAAATGCAGAAAAAACAGATGAGCGCACGCACCGTCACGATTAAACTCAAAACCAGTCAGTTTAAAACCATTACTCGCTCAGTCACCTATTCCAGCCATATTCCACACTATACGGAATTTCAGGCAGCTGTATTGCTTATGATTGAGCGCCTGGCTCCTGAACTTAATCATCAGCTTATGTTTCGCTTAGCTGGCGTGGGCGTGGCTGAACTGGCTCTACAACAGCAACAGGCTCAGCTTCGATTACTGGAATAGACATAAATCTGGCATTCGGTCATTAATGACTTAAATGCAAGCCACATTCGCGCTTTTCTTCTCCCTTGGTGGGATCATAATAATCCACATTATCAGGCAATTGATGCGCTGTTAGATATTCATACATATCGCGCGATGACCAATGTAGTAAAGGCGCAACCTTAATCAAACCATCCGGATTGATACTGACAGGCTGCATTTGTCCCCGTTCAGCCGTATCACTGGCCCGTAATGCGGTAAACCACACTTGCGGGGCAGTTTCTTGCAAAGCCCGGGCAAAAGGTTCCAGTTTCACTTCTTCAGTAAAGGCCGCATGACGCGGGTCATCAAGCGCCGGGACTGCACCTTCCAGTGCTTCACGATGTGCACGTGAACGTCTGGGCAGGTAAATTTTCAAGTTAAGGTTTAAGCGTTTGGTGACTTCATCAGCAAAGCGGTAAGTTGCCTCAGTGTTATACCCACTGTCCATCCAGATTACAGGAATGTCCGGCTTTACCTGTATCAGCATGTGCAGCATTACCGCTTCATACGGCCTGAAATTGGTGGTACAAATTGCAGGCTTGCCAAGTCCTAGTGCCCATGCAATTAACTGCTGGGGATTTTGCCCATATTTCTGGTTTATGGCGTCAAGATTAAAAGTCATTCTTCATCCACCTATCTCCGGCTTTTCATCTGGGACAGCAGTGTATTTACTGTAATATAATTTTTTGATGTAATGCTCATTTCATTTGATAATAAAACTGTTTATAAATGGCTTTGTTGCACAAAGATTTAAAAAATAGAACTACCCTAAGCGACTCAAATTTAAGTGACAACTTGGGTATGAGCTCGGCCTAATTCCATAAATTTATTTAATACTGCCACACGTGCATGAATCTC
>NZ_SNTY01000014.1 GCF_004377485.1 Alkanindiges illinoisensis | reverse complement strand
GATGATTTGATTGGTAGTATACAACATCAGAAAGTTACCTTTGTTTGATTAAGATTCGACACCTTTATCTAAACGGGTAACTTTCTCTTTTTCAAGATCTTTGTCCGATCAGATCGGAACTAATACATATAAGCATCATACCAGCCATCTTTACCTGATAACTGCGCAATAATTTCCTTAAACTCAGTTTCATCATTACTGTGCCCATATCCCAATCTACCCTCCACTGTAAGTTGATCATAGGCAGGATCACTTTTATCTATAACTCCAATTTCCCTGACTTCGCTATTAATAATTATTCCATCTTGCTTAGGTAGTTGATTTAACTCTAGCAGGTATTCTCGCTGCCACGGCTGTGTAACCAAATGGCGCTTTCCATCCAGTCCAAACTCAAGATAAAGACTGTAATGACCTATTTTTAATTGTTTTACTAACAGTAATTCATTAATACCATCTTCTGAAATAAAGGCATAAAATAGCTTTTCAGTATTGGTCAGATTAACCTTGCTGTATTTGGTTGAAGGAAGCTCGGTAGATTTATCAGTTACCTGCTGCTCATCTAGAAACTGCTGTAGATAATTCAGCAATAATTTTCGGCGCTCAGCTTGAACCTCATCGCTCATATACCCTTCATGGTTAAGGGTAACAGCCGACTTACCCAACTTTTTCTTATAAAAATTTTCCAGATTCACAATTTCTTTGTTGGTTTTATTGCTTGCAACAGTCGTCAAAATTGAATATTGCATGTCCTGCATAGCATATTGATCGTGCTTCATTAAATGCTTTAATCGCTCATTTCCACCATGCCCTGTGATTGCATAGTCGCGCCAGCGTCCTAAAATCCCATTTACTCCATAGGCAGAGCCAACATAAAGTTGTCCTGTTTTATTATTTGAAATTAAATAGATCCCATTAACGGATAACATTTGATGCCATTCGCGGTTGGCTTCAGGATACTTAACCATGTCCTGTAATTGGTGATAAGTTAACAGAACTTGATCGTAATCCAGAAATTCTTCAATTTTTCCTTTTGCGCGTATCTCAATGACTGGCTTAGGATTATTATTTAGAGATTGTTGCCATGAGATTGCTGATTTTCCCCAGTCAATCACAATGCGTTGTTCCAACTCTTCAAATGAATTAACACGTTTTAATAGCGTATAACTTAACTGCTGAATATCCTCTTTTTTCATTAATTCCTGAATAAGCGTATGACTGGGTATATCAGCTGGCTGTGCAGCCCGATGTCCTTCTACTGCATATACCGCTTGAACAATTGTTCTGTTTTTATCTTTAATACAGGAAACCACATAATCACAGTTTAATAGATTCGGCTTTTGTAAGGCTTGATACTGTTCCAGAACTTCCCGATTCTCAGTGAAAACCTTAACAATCTCATTATCTTTACTACTGTGGCGTATAATCTTTATTGATTTGGAAATATCAATTCCAGCTAGGGGTAAAAGATCAATTAAATTCACTTTATCATTCCTACTATTAATATTTTTGAATAAGCCATTTTTCTCTATTTATCATTCTAATACCAGTGGGATGCGACAAAATTTGACGCAGCCCTTATTTTAAAAGAGCCAAATAATATAATTACTCTTCCTGCGTGGCTCGCAGTACTTCTTCTACCGTGGTTTTACCCTGCAAGACTTTCAGCAAGCCATCATGTCGAATGGAAGGCGCATAACTACGCGCATAGGCTTCCAGTTCATGCTCGGCGGCATTGCCATGAATCAGGCGACGCATGGCATCATCGACGGGTACCACTTCATAGATCGCAGTACGGCCATTAAAACCAAGCTGGTTGCATTGTTCACAGCCCTGCGCCACTGGAATTTTTAAGGGTTCAGTCAACTGCACCTGACTAAACAATTGCTGCTCGTAGCTGTCTGCTTCGCGCCATGTATGACAATGCTTGCAAAGCGTACGTACTAATCGCTGGGCAATCACGCCAATTAAGGAAGAAGAGAGCAAGAATGGCTCAATCCCCATGTCTTTCAAACGAGTTACTGCGCCAACTGCGGTATTGGTGTGTAGGGTGGAAAGCACCAAATGGCCTGTTAACGAGGCCTGCACGGCAATTTCAGCGGTTTCCAGATCGCGGATTTCACCCACCATCACCACATCCGGGTCTTGACGCAACATGGCACGCAAGGAACGGGCAAAGGTCATGTCGACCTTGGTATTGACCTGGGTCTGTCCAATGCCTTCAAGCTGGTACTCAATCGGGTCTTCGGCCGTTAAAATATTGCGGGTATTATCGTTTAGGTCAGTGAGTGCGGCATACAGGGTGGTGGTTTTACCAGAACCGGTCGGGCCAGTGACCAGAATAATGCCATGTGGACGGTGAATCAAATGCGTCAGGCGCTCATAGTCATCTTTCATCAGGCCCAGATGAGTCATGTTGAGGCGGCCTGCCTGCTTATCTAAAAGACGCATCACCACGCGCTCACCATGACTGGACGGCAAGGTTGACACTCGCACATCCACTTCCCGGCCCGCCAGACGCAATGAAATACGCCCATCCTGTGGAATGCGTTTTTCGGCAATGTCCAGTCGTGCCATGACTTTAATACGCGAGACCAGCAACGGTGCTAATTCCCGGCGCGGTTGTACAATTTCACGCAATTGTCCATCCACCCGCAAGCGTACCGAAAGGCGTTTTTCAAACGATTCAATATGAATATCGGACGCGCCCAGACGAATGGCTTCGCTCAGCAAGGCATTGATCAGACGGATAATCGGTGCATCATCTTCCTGATCCATCAGGTCTTCGGTTTCTGGTACCTGATCGGCAAGGCTTAACAAATCGGGGTGATCTTCCAGACCCGCTGCAACCTGTTGCGACTCTCCGGTATCACCCGCAAATGATGAAGCCAGCAGACGTGAAAATTCTTCGTCAGCCACGGTTTTATAAGAAGCAGTTGCACCCAGAAAGCGGCGGGCTTCGGTGAGTGCCGGTAGGGGCGCATTTTGCCGACGCACGATAATGGCCTGCTCACCGTCAAACTGGAGTAGCACACCATGACGTTTGGCATAACTGTAGGGAAGCTGAGCCTGACGAAGCAATTGCACGACAAATTCCATTTTTATTAACAGGAACAATGAGTGTACTCTAAGCATCTGGCTGATTAAAGCGCCACTATTCTTTTATTGTCCGATTTCTTCAGCTATCTTTTAACGCCTTTACCAAACCCGGATTTTTGCAATACAGGCCATGACTTTGATCCCTGATACGCTGCTACACCACGCCTCTCCTGAACATTCGCCGCTAGCACCGTGGTGGGGGCCATTGAGCTTTATGGTGGGGCAGTCCCGGGCATGGCGGCTGGGTTCGCTGTATGTGCGCATTAGTCGCAATATTAATGAATGGCAACTGGAGTATCACCGTCCACGCCATCAGAATGAAAACATGCAGGACTGGGAAATACTGGATATTGATACAGCCTTTAGCGAGCCAACCGTACTGGAACGCTATATGTTTGCGCATACTGGTGATTCGCTGTCGCTGTATCCTCGGCTGGCTGACCGTTCGGTGATTGTAAAACCCATTAATCCCATTTTTATTCCGGCAGGCCAGCAAGGGACGCTGTTTGTCAGTACCCCACTCTGGATGGCAGGTTTTGTTGGCGGCCAACGGGAACCGCTATTTGATATTGCCATTAACCGCCCCAAGGATTCCTGGTTTGGCCCGGATACCATTAAAGGCGAGTTGTGCTATGCCACACCAGTGGAAGGCCGTACTGACTTAAAGCAGTTAGTACCCCGTGCTTTTCGCGCAGTAACGCCTGTGCATTTCCACAATACCAGTAGCACGCTATTACAACTGGATCGCATGAACCTGCCTGTACAGGCTTTGCCCCTCTTTCACTGTAGTGATAGTGGCCGCATCTGGACGTCACAAATCCGGGTAGTACAAGACACACCCAACCGCCCCCCACGCATCCGGATTGAAAACCGTACACCGCCGCAGGCGGGTCAGGTGGCTTTTATTCAGCCGCCACGGATTGGTGAAGCTGGCCTGTTTCATATGTTTGACAGCTTTTTTTAGCATTAGCCTGTTTTATTATAGTTTTTGAATAGTGGACTTCGCACTGACCCTATTGTTGAACTTATTCCACCTTGGTCACTGGATTGAATGAATGGCGCTGGATATTACAGAACAACTCAAAAGTACCTTTACTGGCATGGTGAGCGGAATTAAAACCGATCGTCTGGAAGATATTCTGGTCGCTCTGGTAATGCTCACGCTCGGGTTTTTTGTGGCGCGCTTGATGAGCAATGCCTTTATCCGCACTATTGGCTTTCGCTTTAATGCCCATCAGCGGCTGGTCTGGCGCCGTGGAATTTTTTATTTCATTTTTATGCTGTTCCTGATTACCAGCCTGCGCGAAGCTGGGTTTAAGCTCAGTGTTTTTCTAGGCGCGGCAGGTATTTTAACCGTGGCATTTGGTTTTGCCTCACAAACTTCAGCGTCCAACCTGATTAGTGGGCTGTTCCTGATTGGTGAAGGTTCGTTTGAAGTGGGTGATCTGATTCAAATGACTCTGATTCGTGGCTATGTAATTGAAGGCGAAGTAATTTCCATTGACCTGCTATCCATTAAGTTGCGTACAGTGGACAATATTTTTATCCGGGTGCCCAATGAGCAATTGATTCGCACGCCGGTGCAAAACCTGTCACGTTTTCCAATCCGGCGCATTCCCATTACACTGGCGATTGCCTTTCAGGAAGACATGAGCAAGGTACGGCAGGTGCTCCTGAATCTGGCCAGCGAATATCCGCTGGTACTGGATGAACCCAAGCCACGCGTTACCGTCACTGCCTTTCGTGAATCCACCATTGAGCTGATGTTTGCAGTCTGGACCCGGCGCGAGAATTTTTTAACAGTGCGCGATGAAATTCAGGAAATGATCAAGGATGACTTTATCCGTAATCACATTGAGATCCCGGTGCCGAAAATTGATTTGCATCAGGGTTTGAGTGATCCGGATGGCATGATTTCGGCAGAGCATTTGCAAGGCCCTAATCTTAACGCCCAGTCTATGAATAACCCGCCACTTGGCCCCACCCCCCGACGCTAATGAGTCCAGGCGGCTATTTTTGATCAGGGATTCCCCGGTTGTTGCATGGTTTTGTATAAACGCCATGCGGCAACTGCCAGTACGCCGACCAGCAGAATTAGCCCTACCCACAAGCCATATTGCCGGGTGGACACCGGCTTCACGATTACAATGGTATTACCCAGATGCACCTTGCCCACGGGATTAAGCTTTTCAGGCAACCGTGGGGGCATACGGCTGCCTTGCGGGTTAGTCACCAGTTGGTAAGGTGCGGTGCCCTGTGCCAGAAAATACAGCACGGTTTCGGGGGCAAACACCTGCACTGGTACACGGGACAGATTCAGCGGTGCTTCAATTTGCACCCGCCATTCACATGCCATGACTGGCTGGTTAAACTCAATCTGGTTTACGCGATTTTCGGTACTGTTACCCTGTTTGTTCCGATACAGCTCAGCCTGTCCTACTTGCTGCCAAACCTCACGACCCTGCTGTGGCAATTTGGCCAGTACCGTTACCTGCCATAGCTGATTGGCAGGTACATCAAACTGCATTTTCTGAATAGCAATCGAATACGGCAACCGAAGCTGCCATTGTGGTGATGATTCATGGAGTGAAGGTTCGCTGGTTTTTTGAAACTGGAATTCCTGCTGTTGCCACGCTGGCATGGCAGGAAAGCTGGCCTGAAGCTGCACCTGCTGTAGCGCCAGCGGCTGGTCAAAACGCAACCGCCAGAATTGATAATATTGCCGGATGTCGACCCGCTGCTGCATGAGTTTTTGACCTTTGGCATCGTGCGTTTGTAGCACCTGTCCCAAGCCAGCAAATTGCCAGTCCACCAGATTATCGCTGCCCTCTACCTGCACCTGACTGGAAAAATCATTACTGTTCCAGCTCAATAGCAGTGCTTCGGCGCGCATCTGACCAGCAGGCTGCTCTGGCAATGGCGGTGCAGCCAGTAGCCAGCTTTGATCTATACCAGCTTGAATCAGACTCAAATCCGGCTGGCCCGGCCAGGTCACCACAGCCTGCTGCTCACCTTGCTTTAACTGAAGCTGAAGCTGATTCAAAGCCGCAGGATTATTAAATACTGCTTGTGCCGGCCAACGATATACCTGTAAGGGAAAGGTGGTTTTTTTGGGCTTGAGCACAGGTTGCATGATGCGCATAGGCATGACCTGCCGGTTGGCATCCACTACCGATAACTGCCGGGGCTGTTCAAGATAGGCAGCAATATTGGCCAAATTCAGCTCAAGCTGCTGCACACCTTGCAGGTTTTTTTCAACAATTGGTGTGCTGAGCTGGCTCGTTGCCGCATGGGCAGTGATCAGCCAGCTCCAGAGGCCAGCAGTAATAAACAGTTTGAAAGTCATATCTGGCCCCTATTCCCTGGAATCGGGTGAAGATGGTGGAGTTTCTGCTATTTTTACAGGCGGTAAAGGCGCAATATAACCAATCAGCAGCATCATCAAGCCTGCGCCAATAAAAGACACAATGCGTGCAATGGCTGCCACATTGGATAAATCCACCAGCAATAGCTTGATTAGCACTACGGCCAGCAAGGCAATGCCTGCCAGCCATACCTGCCGCCAGCCATAGCGACTGGCCAAGCCTGTTAGTATCAGGGCACATAAGGTCCAGATAATG
This sequence comes from Alkanindiges illinoisensis, assembly GCF_004377485.1. Classification (GTDB taxonomy): domain Bacteria; phylum Pseudomonadota; class Gammaproteobacteria; order Pseudomonadales; family Moraxellaceae; genus Alkanindiges; species Alkanindiges illinoisensis_A. The sequence continues at coordinate 246,552 of NZ_SNTY01000014.1, read as the reverse complement.
GTGAGGCTGGTTTGCACCAGATCAACCTGCCATGCGCCATTTTCCCATAGTGGTGTACCTGCCCATTGGTGCAAGGTGCGGATAATCAGGCTGGTCAAGCTAAAAAATGCAGCAATACCTAATCCAGCCTGTGCCAGTTTTACCAATGCTGGTGGCAAATCCATCATTAAGCGGTAAATCACCAAACCAGCACCAATCAGGCAGATGTCCAGCACATTCAGTATAGGTACATACGGTAAACCGCCAATTTGCCCACTGGACAGCCAACTGGCAGCCATCATCCAGCCAAACAGCGCCACACTCACTGGAATACTTAAATCATGCAGCAGCGTGTGGCGCTGAATGAGCAACAATGGTTTTTTAACCAGTAACACTGTTGCCATGAATCCCAGTGGCAAAATGATCATGGCAACCATCGGCTGTTTGATCCAGTAAACTTGTAACAGTACGCTGCTATAAATCAATAAGCCCAGTGCCCAGATGGCCTGCTCAACACGGCTAGACAGGTCATGCTGCTGGGTAGAAGACACGGGTTGTTGCAGGGTATTGGCGTAGACTGCCTGTCGGGAAAGTCGCTGAATGGCCAACACACCAAACACTGTATAGCCAAGCATGGTTAGTACAAGCAGGGGTCGATGGGTAAACAGATGCCCATAATCAAGCCAGATACCAGCAGCATGCAGGGTGAGTGCAGCCAGAATCAGCCGGATTAACAAGCTAAGCTGCGGCCAGTAAAAACGCCAGCTGGCCAGCATTGCCAAAAATATAAATATTAGTGGATACAAACTAAATTGCAACTGGTGCAAGGGCCAGTAAACCTGATGACCCATGCTCCATTGTTCCAGCTCATGCAGCATGACCTGACTGGCTGCAAATGCCCATACCAGTATTAAAAAGGCAGGTTGAAAGAGAGTTAATGACAGATTTACCCCTGACAGGGCCTGATAATTCTGCTTACGCACCAGCAAGGCACAAATAAACAGGCACACGCTATACACCACCAGTGGCAACAGCAGTTCCTCGCCATCAAACGACAGCCACAGCAGCGCCAGTGTGCTTAAGGCTTCCAGCAACACGCCAAAGCGGATTGACCAGATGCGGTTTTGCCGCTTGCCCAGCCACACCAGTGCAGCTCCCTGAACCGACCAGCCCACTGCGGTCCACTGCGCATCTAATGCCAATGGAATTACCAGTGCCATAAAGCCAATGCCCAGCGCCAATACGCCTTCGGTCAACAGCACCAGTTTCCGGTTCTGGTAAAACAGCTTGTAACCCAATGCCAGATACAGCCCCGACAGCACCGCGCTACTTAGCGCCAGTGCATAGGGAATGTCATGCAGCAGGCCATCTTGCAGGGCAAAACCCATCAGTGGCACGCCAAACAGCAGGCTGCTATCGACCGGGGCAATACGCACCGATTCATTAGCTGGCACGGTTGCCAGTTGCTGGCTATAACGCACCACAATAAATAAATACAGTGCCAGATGCGCCAGCAGCAAGCCTTCCAGTGGCCAGCGCATGCTGTCGTCATAGCTGTTCCAGCCCAGATAGCCCGCCATGCCAAAGGTCATGCCTGCCCCCAGCACGTTTAACACCTTCCAGGTTTTATAATGCGCCATCCAGGCCAGTGCCAGATTCAGGATTAAATAATAGCTAAACAGTCCTACCAGATTATTGCTTCCGGTTGAGGTCAATAGCGGCGCTAGAAACCCCCCGCCAAAGGCCAGCAAGGCTAAGGGCAAGGCATTTTGCATCAGTGCCAGTGCCGCACTAACAATTGCCAGAATTGCCAACAGGCCAAACGTCAAACTGGCCGGTAATACTTCATACAGGCGAAACGCGGCAAACAGGGTAAAGTACACAATGGCTAGGCCAGCGCCCTGAATGCTAATAGCATAGCTGCGCCGGTTTTGCCGTAGCTTTAGGCCAATCAACGTGAGTGCAACGCCACCAATCGCCACTGCACCGAGCCGCACTTCAATCGGAATAGTCAGCAGGTCATTGGCCAGCCTCAGCAGTAAAACTACGCCAACCAGCAGCACAATCACCCCAATTCGTACAATGGCATTACCGCCTTTAAACCATTGCATAAAGGAATGCCAAATGGACGTCACCACACTCAGGGATTGTTCATCCGGTTCCAGCAACTGTGGGCGTGCAGGTGAAGTGGCTTGCGGCCATGCAGCTTTGGCAGGATGTGCAGTTTGCCCTTTTGGCTCTGATGGCGCTGAATTTATTAAATCCTCGTCAATGGAACTGGCTTGTGATGTAACAGTAGCTTCAACAGGCACCTGACTTTCCAGTGAATGTGCTGTGACGGGGATGTCATCGGGTATTGATGGTTGATGAGTGGAAACTTGCTGGCTAGAATCTGCTTGAGCCGATGCAGCTATAGTTTGCCGAGAAGCCTGTTGATAGTTTTGCGACTGCTGAATGGTAGTTTTTAACAGTTGCTCCAGTCGGCTAACGTCCTGTTCCAGTTGACGCTGGGTTCTTAGGCTGGTCACCAGTGCCACAATAGCCAAGGCCAGTGGCAGTAAAAACACCAGAATGGCCCAAAACGACAAATGAAACATCGAACATTATCCTTGTTTTACTTATTTTTCATCGTACCGCAAAGCAATAGATTAAAAATTTAGTTTATGTAAAGGCTAAATGAAGCAAATGGCAAAATTCTCACTCGTCATGCTATTTTTTTAGCGACTAACTACTGCTTTAATCCACATCTTTATTGGTTTAAACCCCGGCCATAAATTACTGATAAAAGCCATATTCAACACGGTAACAGGCATGAAATCCGGGTTGAAATTTGCAGTTTTTGCTCCATATTAATAGCCACATTCAAGATTTTAATCCTGCTTTTCTATAGGCGGTTTTTTGCCGGATTGCGCCTGAATTTCTGGCATTAGTACTGTGCTACATCGTTAAAAACAGTGTTCTTTGCCAGTACGTCTCCACGCTGATGTAGCACTGGTATCGCACTTATTTTCAGGTTTTTTCATGTTATTCTGCTTAGGTCCGGCTGGAACACAACCAATGTGGTGATGCGCATCCTGCCCGCCAGAATTTAATTCTACTTTTTAAAAAATGGTTACTTTACATGATGAAAGATGACATGCCCCCTTTTGTACTGGTTGATGGTTCGTATTACCTGTTTCGGGCATTTCATGCATTGCCACCGTTAACCACCTCCACCGGACTTACCACCAATGCCGTGCGCGGTGCATTGTCTGCCCTGCAAAAACTGATGCGCCGCCTGCAACCCACGCACATGGCCGTGGTGTTTGATACCCCAGAACCGACGTTTCGCCATAAACTGTCCAGTACTTACAAGGGTAACCGCCCGCCGATGCCCTCTGAGCTGGCAGAACAAATTCCCTATTTGCATGCGGTGATCCGTGCACTGGGCATTCCCCTGCTCACCCTGCCCGGCGTTGAAGCCGACGACCTGATGGGAACCCTAACCAAGCGCGCCTGTGAACAAGGTCACCACGTGCTGATTTCTACGGGCGACAAGGACATGGCGCAGCTGGTGAATGATTGTGTGAATCTGGAAGACAGCTTTCGCGACCGCGTGCTAGATACGCAGGGCGTGTTTGAGAAATTTGGCGTCTGGCCACAGCAAATTGTGGATTATCTGACCCTGATGGGCGATGCCTCTGATGGCATTCAGGGCATTCCCGGTGTGGGCACCAAAACTGCAGCCAAGCTGTTGCAGGAATATCAGAATATTGATGGCATCCTGCAAAATCTGGACAACATCAAAGGCAAGCTTGGCCAGAATATCCGTGACCATCAGGACAGCATTCCACTGAATCACCAGCTCGCCACCATTATTTGTGACCTGCCGGTTGGACTGGACTGGAGTGAATTGAAGCTAGGCAATCCGAATGTTGAGGAGCTGCGCCGTTTGTATACCGAGCTGGAATTTAGAAGCCAGCTACAGTCGCTGGAGCATCCGAATAATCCGGACCGGATGGCAATCCAGACTGAACAGCGCCAGCAACAGGCCAGCCAGACTTTTGAAAGCCAGTCAGAAAGCAGCAGCAGTGATGACAAGCTGGGTACGGCACACTATCACACCATTTTAACGCAAGCCCAGTTTGATGACTTTTTTGCCTGGCTGCAAAATGCTGATCATTTTGTCATTGATACCGAAACCACCAGTCTGGATTATCGCAAGGCACAAATTGTTGGCCTTTCATTTGCCTTTGACGCACAGGATGCGTTTTATATTCCACTGGCGCATGATTATCTGGATGCGCCCGAACAGTTAAATCGCGAAACCATTCTGGCTCAGCTTAAGCCCTATTTTGAAAATGCAGCCATTGGCAAGATTGGCCATCATTTAAAATATGACGCGCATGTGTTTAAAAATCACGGCATTAATTTAACAGGTTGGGTGTTTGACACCATGCTGGCCTCTTATGTGCTTAATCCAACAGCAACCCGGCATGGCATGGATGATGTGGCGCGCCTGTACTTAAGCCACATGACCATCACCTTTGAAGATGTGGCTGGCAAGGGTGTCAAGCAGCTCACCTTTAATCAGGTACCTTTAGAACAGGCTGCACCGTATGCCTGTGAAGATGCCCATGTGACTTACCGCTTGTATGAAGTGTTTCGCCGAAAGCTGAAGGAAGACCCGGCACTGGAACAATTGCTGCTCAAGCTGGAACTGCCGGTGGCGCAAATTTTAACCCACATGGAACGCTGTGGTATCAAGCTGGATACCGAATTTCTGGCCAAGCTGGGCGATGAATTTTCTGGACAAATTGACACCCTGGAACAGCAGGTTATTGAAATGGCAGGCCAGCCTTTTAATGTGTCCTCGCCCAAGCAGCTTGGTGAAATCCTGTTTGAAAAGATTGGGATTGCTGGCGGTAAGAAAACTGCGAGCGGCCAGTATGCCACGGGTGAAGCCGTGCTTGAAAAAATTGATCACCCGATTGCGGCCACAGTGCTGGAACACCGCAGCCTGTGCAAGCTAAAAAGCACCTATACCGATCGCCTGATTGCACAAGCCGATCCGGGTACTAACCGGGTACACACCAGCTATCATCAGGCGGTCACAGCCACTGGGCGTTTGTCCTCGACGGATCCTAACCTGCAAAACATTCCCATTCGCGGGCAAACCGGGCGGCAAATCCGCAAGGCCTTTATTGCACCACAAGGCCGTGTACTGCTGGCAGCGGATTATTCCCAAATTGAACTACGCCTGATGGCTCATTTTTCACAGGATGAAGCCTTGCTGCGTGCTTTCCAGCAAGGGCTGGACATTCACCAGGCCACTGCTGCCGAGGTACTGGGCATTGCCCTCGAAGACGTAACCAATGACCAGCGCCGCCAGGCCAAAACCATTAACTTTGGTCTGCTCTATGGCATGTCGTCGTTTGGCTTGTCCAAGCAGCTCAAGCTATCGCGGCAGGAATCACAATCTTACATTAACCAGTATTTTGCCCGTTATCCGGGTGTCTATGAATACATGCAACGCACCCGCAAGCTAGCGTCTGAACAGGGCTTTGTAGAAACCCTGATGGGTCGCCGCCTATATACCCCGGATGTCAACGCCCGCAATGCCATGGTACGTCAGGCCGCAGAACGCGCTGCTATTAATGCGCCACTACAAGGCTCGGCTGCCGATATCATCAAAAAAGCCATGATTGCGGTTGACCGTATTTTGCCCAAGGATCAAGCCATGTTACTGCTACAGGTGCATGATGAACTGGTGTTTGAGGTGGATGACGCCATTGCCGATACGTTAGCCCCTGAACTGGCGCAAGTCATGCAGGATGTGGTGCAAATTGATGTGCCGTTGCTGGTGGAAGTGGGCAAAGGCTGCAATTGGGAAGATGCGCATGGCTAAAAGAACATTAGCCTGAAACCCCTAGCCTAGAACCGTGGCCTTCATCATAAAAGGCCTTAAAGCAAAAACCGCTGCTCAGATGATGACAGCGGTTTTTTGTTTAACCTGTGAATATAAATTTTTAATTAATAGCCTACGGAAGCAATTAATACCATGGCTGCCTGCGCCATGAGCTGCTCGGCAATATAAATCGCCAGCAAAGCCACAATGGGTGAAAAGTCCAGCGGGCCAGTATTGGGCAAAATCCGGCGAAACGGCGCCAGCAAGGGTTCGGCCAGTTGCCACACCACATCAATAAATGGCGAGCGTGCATTGGTAAATACCGTCACCCAGCTTAAAATAATGGAACCAAAAATAATGTAGCGGCAAAAACGCAGTAAGCCCTGAATCAGCGATAAAAAAGTCGCCACTAACAGCTCGGCAGGTAATGGTGCTGGCAATCCATTCAAATACGCATTGCCCATCAAATCCAGCAGCTTGAGCAAAATCAGCAACACCAGCGCAGCCAGATTCAGGCGGCCATTGGCAACTGTGGGCAAAATCCGGCTAAACATATCCACCACTGGTGTGGCTTTAACAGTGGCCTGAACCACCGGATTAAAATAATCCACCGCCGCCAGTTGCATGATAAAACGTAAAAAAATCAACAGTGTTGCAATGTTAATCACAAGATTAAACAAAACCGAAGAAAGTGGTTCCATGCATTCGTTCCAGATTTAAATTTAACTAACGCGTCTTGACCCAGTGTAGCCTTGATGCAACACAATCTTTACCGCCACATTACCATGGTACTACTTTGATGCCAGTGCAATGGCTAATTCTGCACTGCGTGTGGCAGCAGCCTGCAAGGCCTGTTGAATATGCACATTCACGTGAGCAGTATCCATGGTTTCAATAGCTGCCTGGGTAGTGCCGTTGGGTGAAGTCACATTTTTACGCAACTGGTCTGGCGCATGCGGACTGCTCACCGCCATTTTGGCTGCCCCCAGTGCCGTTTGCAGGGTAAGCGCCCTGGCTTGTGCTTCCGTTAAGCCCAGATCCTGCCCGGCCTGAATCATGGCTTCCATCAGATAAAAAAAGTAAGCTGGGCCTGAACCAGAAACAGCAGTCACGGCATCCAGTTGCTGCTCTTGCTCCACCCACAATACCAGACCGGCGGCCTGTAATATGTTGGTGGCCAGTGTACGGTCTGCCGTATCTACCGCCGTTGTAGCATACAGTCCTGTTGCGCCGGTTTGAATCAGCGCCGGTGTATTGGGCATGGCACGCACAATGCGTGGATAGTCACCCAGCAGGCGTGACAAGGTAGAAATAGTAACACCCGCTGCAATTGAAATAATTAACTGATTCTTAAATTGTTCACGCAATGGCATCAGTACTTCTGCCATTACCTGTGGCTTGACTGCCAGAATCACCACCGCAGCATCCGTGATGGCCTGCTGGTTATCTGTAGTGACCTGTACGCCAAGCTGGCGCAAGGTCGCATGCAGCGCTTCTACCGGCTCTGACACAATAATATCAGCGGGATTGAATTGCTGGGCCAGCAAACCGCCAATCAGTGCCTGTGCCATATTGCCACCACCAATGAAGGCAATTTTACCTTCGGAACGAATTGGGCTTTCTGTTGTAGTTGTAGCTGTTGCTGTTGCTGTTGCTGTTGAATCTGTCGTAAGGTGCATGGTGAACTCTGTTGTACTCAATAACTAAAATTAATTTAAGACTGCACAAAGCTGGTTAATCATCCAGCTCATGTCCCAGTCTTTTTTAGGCCGTTCGCCCATTCGCAACACCACCAGATCATGGTGGGGATGAATAAACAAGCACTGACCACGCAAGCCTTCAAGGTAAAATAGCGCATCATCATGAAATGCCGTAGTGGCATGGGTGGCCTCAAACCACGGAATACCACGGATCAGGCCATAATCATGGGCTTTGAGCCATAACTGGTAGCCGTAATCGGCGCGGCCATCCATCACGCCACGTGCAGGCGTATTGCGTGGAATCTGCATTTGTTCCAGCCACTGCGCAGACACAATTTGCTGCCCCTGAAAGCTGCCGCGATTCACAAATAACTGGCCCACGCGCAACCAGTCCTCTGGCTGTGCAAAAAAAGCCCCAAAGGTTCTGGCCTGACCGTGCGGCTTATCTAACCATAAAAAACCTGAGTGACAGTGTAATGGCTGCCACAAATACTTGCTGAGAAATTGTGCAGCCGTTAAGCCTGAGGCACGCTGTAAAATAATGCCCAATAGCTGGGTATTGTAATTATTATATTCAAAATATTGTCCCGGTGGCGCAACCGAAGGCAAGGCCAGCGCCGTGCGCTCGATCTCATTGCCCAGATACAATGGAATCACTGGCAGCACCCAGGTTCTGGCGTCCAGCTTGACATCACTCTTAAGCCCCGACTGCATGCTGAGCAAATGTTCAATGGTAATGTCACGGCGCGCATCATGTTGCCATTCTGGTAAAAACTCAGCTGCTTTTACATGAACGCCTGCAATCAACCCCTGATCAATGGCAATTCCAATTAATAATGCCACTAGTGTCTTGAGCATGGACATCGAATTAAACTGATAATGCGGCTTAAACTGATGATAAAACTGATGTACCAGTTGCCCTTTCCACAATACCAAAAAGGCACGGGTCTGATGATTTAATAAATACTGGTCAATGTTTTGCCAGTCTTGTGTAGATAGCGGAAACTGCTCAGTTAACGGTAAGAATGCCGGCTGTCCTGCCGGGTTACCCAGTACCGTTTCGCGCGGTTGATACCAGTTGCTTTGGGTAATGGGCTGAATGCGCTGCGAACCCAATACCCGCTGTGCATACTGTACCTGATTGCTTAAATACGGCATAAATCCCTTTGCCTGCCTGTTGGTTTGATTGGTATTGTCTTTCATGTATGGGCGCATCCTTTTTTAAAATCATGTTTTAGCGTTATGTTTGAAAGCTATGTCCAAAAGCCAGGTCTGAAAATTATGCTGGAAAAGCAGGGTTAGGGACTAACACAGGTAACCAGCCGTCCTTAACCAGAGTTTGCTGCTGATTGACCCAAAAGCCCTGCGTTGTTAATGCACCCAAAAGTTGATCTTGCATATAACACAGCTGCACCTGCTCACGTTGCCATGGCGGAATTCTGGCTTCCTGCAAGCATTTTTTTAGCGGCCAGTGACCAGCCCTTCCCTGCACATGCATGACCTCACCGCCACGACGGGCCTGCAATAAAAATGGCTGCTCCATGTATTGGGCCGGAAAACCAAGTTCCTGTTGCTGCCACTGCCACTGGCCTGTGGGTAATTCAAGTACTTGTCCACAGGGCCATAGCACCTGTAAATCCTGTGCTTTTGGCAATTGCTGTGGCAGGCGATACAGTTGATGCTGGTAACGCCGGAATTGCCAGCCCTGCCATACCACCTTCGGGCTTGCATCCTGCCGCGCATTGAGCAGGGTTTGCCGAACCTCTTCAACCAGATGAAAGGCTGGTGCATATTGCTCAGCGCCCTGCATCCAGCGTAATAGTAACAAGCGCTGTCGGGGCTGACTTAACCGTTCAAGGGCATGGATATCCAGTACATTGTGGTCACCACACTGTAACCAGTCCTGCATCTGGACGTCCTGTAAAATCTCCTGACTATCCTGCATCAGCAAAGCCGTGCGGTTCAGCGTGCTATCTAGGGCAGGCCAGCGCCTTTTAAGTAATGGCCAAACCTGCTGACGCAAAAACACCCGGTCAAAATTGTCCTGAGCATTCGCCGGATCATCAATATAGTCCGGGCAAATTAATGCTGCCAGCTCGGTAATCTGCTGACGCGAACAATCCAGCAATGGCCGCCATAACCCTACGTTTTGTCCGGACTCAAGCTGGCGCTGCTCGCGTGTTTTCATGGCCGACAAGCCTTTTACCCCGCTGCCGGACAACATGCGCAAAAACAGGGTTTCAGCCTGATCCTGCTGGTGATGGCCCAGCACCAGAATTTCATTATTTTGCAGCAGACTAAACAAGGCATGATAACGCACTTTGCGGGCTTCGGCCTCAAGGTTACCAGCCGCCACCTCAACAGGCTGAATGACACAGGGAAGCTGCCATTGCTGGCATTGCGCCGCCAGCCAGTTGGCCCACTGGCTAGAAGGGGCCTGCAATTGATGATTGATATGGGCAACACGAACCCGGCCTGGACACAGCAAATGCAGTGCGCAAGCCAGACTCAGGGAGTCGCGGCCACCACTGCATGCCACCAGAAATTGCTGTTGTGGCGCAAACTGGTTTAGTTGCTGCTGGAGCTGTTTTGTAACTGGCTGCTGCCAAAACGCATCAGACGTTGATAGCGTGCCTGGCATCGCGCTTCACTCTCCATTAATAACAGTTCATCCAGCGAATCACGCAATACCTGATGCAAGCGCTCCATCACCACCAGTGGCTGTAAATGCGCGCCCTCGCCCTCATCAATGACATGCTCCACAATACCCAGACTGTATAAACGATCTGCAGTAATGGCCATGGCTTCACTGGCCTGAGCTGCCTTTTCATTGGTTTTCCACAAAATGGCCGCACAGCCTTCGGGTGAAATTACCGAATAAATACTGTGTGACAGCATGATTACCCGGTCGGCCACCCCAATTGCCACGGCGCCACCAGAACCACCCTCGCCAATCACTGTGGCAATTACCGGAACTTTCAGGCGGGACAATGCCGCCAGATTACGTGCAATTGCTTCGGCCTGTCCGCGCTCCTCGGCACCTACACCGGGATAAGCACCCATGGTATCAATAAAGGTAAAAACCGGCAGGCCGTAATGCTCGGCCATTTCAAACAGGCGCAGTGATTTGCGATAACCCTCCGGATTGCACATGCCAAAATTGTGTTGCAGGCGCTCGCGGGTACTCCGGCCCTTATGCTGTCCCAGTACCATTACCGGCTGACCATCAAAACGGGCCAAGCCGCCAATCATGGCACCATCGTCACCGTACAGGCGGTCACCATGCAGCGGATCAAACTCACTAAACAGCTCACTGACATAATCCAGAAACTGTGGCCGTTCAGGATGCCTTGCAATTTGCACTGTTTTCCAGGCAGCAAGCACATTGGGTTCCGCTTTTATCAATTTATTCTGCCTCCTGCCCCGGTGTATGAAGTGGCGATGTATGAAGTGTCAGGGCTGTATTCAGGATTTCCAGATGAATCCCCCAATGCGCAAATTGTTGCTGTTCTTCCTGCAAATCGCTGAGGAACAACAAATTGGCTTGGCCGTGGTCATTAATGCCCAGTTGCCAGGTGTGGCTGTCTTTAACACTAAGCTGCACTTCCGGCACCTGCTGGTCACTGCGGCTATGGTGCAACAAAACAGCCAGACGCAATAACAGACACAAATGTAATAGTGGCAAGCCACCACTTTTCAGTACCTGTTCCTGTTGGTCAGCCTTGAGCTTGCGGCGATGATTTGCTACCAGCAGGGCCAAACGGCTCTGATCTACCTGTGAAAATCCCGGAATATCCGAATGCTGTAGCAGATAGGCGCCATGACGATGATAGCCACCATGACTGATTGCCAGGCCAACTTCATGGAGATATGCGGCACGGCGTAACAAATCAGCACTGTCGGCATCCAGTTGCAAGGCAGGAGCAACCTGTTCAAATAAATGCCGTGCGGTATTCACTACACGCTCGGCTTGGCGCTGATCAGCATGATAGCGCGCCATCATGGCCTGCACACTGCGATCCCGGATGTCCTCGTGGCGGAAGCGGCCCAGCAGGTCGTACATTACGCCTTCACGCAGTGCCCCATCGGAATAGGCCATTTTATCCAGCTTCAGCACATCAAAAATAGCCCATAAAATTGCCAGGCCAGCGGGCAATACGGCACGGCGGTCGTCGCGCAGTCCCTCAAAATCTATTTGTTTAATGTCACTGACCTTTAGCAGGCGGTCTTTAAGCACCTGCAAGCCTTCATATAGAATATTTTCCTGCGCATCGCTCAGGCCAAGGCTCACCAGCACCTGACGGCAGGCCTTGATTGTGCCACTGGAACCCACCACCGTATCCCAGCCAGTAGCCTGATAGGTGCTGGCAATTGCCCGGATTTCCTTTTTGGCTGCGGCCACTGCCCGCTCAAAGGCCTTGGGACTAATACTGCCATCAGCAAAAAAAGCCTTGGTATAGGCCACACAACCCATTTGCAGCGATTCGGTATGAATCGGTTCAAAGTCCTCACCAATAATAAACTCGGTAGAACCGCCCCCAATATCCACCACCAGACGGCGTCCGCCATTGGCCATGGTATGTGACACCCCCAGATAAATCAGCCGGGCTTCTTCACGGCCTGCAATGATTTCAATAGGCTTTGGCAAAATCTCGGCAGCGCGCTGCATAAATTCCTGTGAATTCTCTGCCTGCCGTAGGGCATTGGTGGCCACAATTCTAAGCCGGTTGGGCGTTACCGCGCCAAGACGTCCCACAAAGCGACTCAAGCACTCCAGACCCCGCTGCTGGGCAGCTTCATTCAGATGGTTATTTTCATCAAGCCCTGCCGCCAGCTGGACTTTCTCCGACATGGACGCCACTTTGCGTACTTCGCCATGATCCAGACGGGCAATCGCCAGATGGAAACTGTTTGAGCCCATATCAATGGCTGCCAGTAACTCTTCTTCTGCTAGAAAATCAGACATGTTGATTTATTTACTCCACCCTAAGCCCATACAGGGTAAAGCACCCTTTTAGGAAAGAAAAGCCAGTATTGGCAATATGTGAAACCAGTTTATCGCATATCCAGCTTCTGACAGCATCAATACTCAAAAAACAATTGATTGCCTAAAACGATACACAAAATCGAAAGCATCCATTGGACAAAACTAACAATGTCACTGACAATAAGCAAACCTTAGCGGTATCATGCGCTTAATGATGTACATCATAATCTGTAGCATGATCCATTATATCACCGGAGTAAAATTATGACTGGTATCGTCAATACAACTGACCAAGATTTTAAAGCAGACGTGTTAGAGTCTGATGTGCCTGTACTGGTAGACTTCTGGGCTGGCTGGTGTGCGCCTTGTAAAGCCATTGCTCCTGTACTGGAAGATTTAGCCAACGAATATGCTGGCAAGCTGAAGATTGTTAAAGTTGACGTCACCTCCTGTGAAGACACAGCGGTTCAATACAACATCCGCAACATTCCTGCCCTGCTGATTTTCAAAGATGGCCAGGCCGTTGCCCAGCAAGTCGGTGCACAGCCCCGCTCCAAACTGGCTGCATTCATCGACCAGAATATCTAAGCCCAGATTGTTGCTTCTACCGAAACAATGATGCTTTACCGTCCCTGACCCTGTTCACGGACGGTATTTTCTCACGATGTCTGCTTAATACGTTCCCCATCAATTTATTTCTAGTATTTTAATTTCTGCATTCAATCAAAACTTTGCTCAAGCCAAATTCTTACGCCCTATTTGATCTTGATTTTATTGCCAATATTGCTTAGCCAGCTGACCAAGCGCTCAAGCCAGGCAAAAAGTCTAATGCGTTTTGACAAGTTGACATTGAACAAATATTGACAAATACAGGATCAGGGTTTTATAGTGTCATGAAGATTAAGGCAAGTCACTTGCCGCTTGAATGATGGAATCATTTTTATCATTCGGAGAATAGCCGTTCGGCACCTGAAATTGTCTTTCGACTTTTCGCTTTCGTTATCTACTGGTGGTTTTTAACTTGCTCAGCATAAAGCAGGTAAAAATGCATTTTTGTACATCCTTATCTTACCGAGGCGCACCCTTGCAATCTGTTGCTGCGTTTGTATCCCCTATTTTTATCCACATCTGAACCTCTATGAATCTTACTGAACTGAAGAAAAAACCAATTGGTGAACTCATTCAAATTGCCGAGTTCATGGGTCTTGAAGGCATGGCGCGTAATCGCAAGCAAGACATTATTTTTGCGATTCTCAAACGACATGCCATGAATGGTGAAGAAATTTTTGGTGATGGCGTTCTGGAGATTTTATCAGACGGTTTTGGATTTTTGCGCTCGGCAGCAGGGTCTTACCTGGCTGGCCCGGACGATATCTACGTAAGTCCTTCGCAAATCCGCCGTTTTAACCTGCGCACGGGCGATACCATTACTGGCACCATTCGTCCGCCCAAAGAAGGTGAACGCTATTTTGCCCTGCTCAAAGTTAATCAGATTAATTATGATACGCCGGAAAATTCGCGCAACAAGATTCTATTTGAAAACCTGACGCCATTGTTCCCAACCGAACAAATGGTCATGGAGCTGGGCAATGGTACTACCGAGGATTTAACTTCTCGTGTGGTTGACCTGATTGCCCCGATTGGTAAAGGCCAGCGCTCTATTATTGTAGCACCACCTAAAGCCGGTAAAACCATGCTGCTGCAAAGCATTGCCCAATCAATTACCCGCAATAATCCGGAAGCTTTCCTGATTGTTTTGCTGATTGATGAACGTCCGGAAGAAGTGACCGAAATGGAACGCACCGTACGTGGCGAAGTGGTTGCTTCCACCTTTGATGAACCACCGGCGCGCCATATTCAGGTGGCTGAAATGGTGATTGAAAAAGCCAAGCGTCTGGTTGAGCACAAAAAGGATGTGGTCATTCTGCTGGATTCGATTACCCGTCTGGCCCGTGCCTACAATACTGTAATTCCATCCTCCGGCAAGGTACTGACCGGTGGCGTGGACGCCCATGCGCTGGAGCGCCCAAAACGCTTCTTTGGTGCAGCACGTAATATCGAAGAAGGCGGCAGCCTCACCATTATTGCCACCGCCTTGATTGATACGGGCAGCAAAATGGACGAAGTGATTTTTGAGGAATTCAAGGGAACAGGTAACCAGGAAATCAATCTGGATCGCCGTATTGCTGAAAAACGCGTCTTCCCGGCCATGAATATCAAGAAATCAGGCACCCGTCGTGAAGAGCGCCTGATGGATGAGGACAACCTGCGTAAAGTCTGGATTTTGCGTAAGTTATTGCATCCAATGGATGAACTGGCCGCCATTGAATTCCTGCTGGACCGTATGAAAGACTCCAAAACCAATGATGAGTTTTTTGATCAGATGAAGCGTAAGTCCTCAACCTAAGGATTGCTGCTTCCAAAAGCACTTTAATGCTTGCGTTAAAGTGCTTTTTTATTGACCTCATTGCGCTGAAAGTATCAAGTTGACTTATTCATTCATTTTTCAGGCAAATGCCTGATTGAAATGAACAGTGCTAACTTCAGGTTTTAACGCGCGATCCTCCTAACATGGTATGATGCTTTTTCCAGAATTAATGGCATAAAACGCTATTGCCTAATTCGGGTTTATTCATTTATTCACATGATTCCACACGTATGTCGCCTTTACTGTCATTGCACTCCCTACAGGAATTAAAACACAGCCGGCAATTCCAGGGCGTGCTACTGATAATACGCCTGTTACTGATTGCCACATTGGCTTGGCAGGTTTATAGCCAGCCCGATTTTTCTTCAGCATTTATTGACCAGAATATATACGCTGCTTTGGTAGCCTACGGCGTTTTAGCCAGTGTTCACTATCTGGCCATGCTGTTTCGTCCCACCAGCGCCCTGATTTTCTATCTGGGGATTGTACTAGACTACTGTTTTGCCTTAAGCCTGCTGTTTTTGCTGCCCAATCAGGCCAGTATTATTCTGATAATGGCAATGACTTTTGTGATTGCTGCATTTAGTGACCTGAAAATTTCATTTTTAACAGCCATGAATGCCAGCTATCTGTTAGCTGCCATGATTGCAGGTTTTTTTTATAACACTTTAACCAATAGCCAGTTACAACCTGTTCATTTAACAGGTTGCAGTATTTTTGCCTTGGGCTATTTGCACTGTTATAAGCATCATTTACAAAGTAGTGCCCGTGATCTAAAAAGTGCATTAAACAGTGGCATTCTAGAAAAAAAACAACTGGTTGATGCTTTAACCTATCTCTATCCTTATCATCAGCGTAACCAGATTCCATTAAGTTTACTGATGATTCGGGTGAAAGCAGGCTCACGTCATCAAAAAGAAGCCATACGGCAATTATTTACCAATTATAAAAATCGCTTGCGCAAATGTGATGTACTGGTACAACTGGACCGGCATCATCTGGCTGTGCTGTTATGTGATACCAGCGCAACACAGACTGGCCATGTGGTTAAGGCATTGGGTTTAGTCAAAGATGAAATGCAAATACAGCAGCCAGAATTTGGTATTCAATATGGCGTTTGCCCTGTGCCACTTGAACAGGAAATTGCACTTGAAGATATTTTAATGCAAATGATGAATGCATTGAAGGCTGCAGAACACCAGAATGCCAGTCGGCTTATCTTCATCAATGCAAAACAAAGTGATTAATTTTAATAAAAATAATCAAAAAGGGAGTAGTTTTTTCCAAAAACCAGTGCTAGGATTGCTGCACCATTTAATCTGACCCTTGCGCTGTGTCCTCACCGTAAGGCAACGGATAGCAATAAGCAAGAAACAGATTAATTTGTGGTTTTCGAAAACCTTATTTCTTTTGTGAGAGTGATGCCATGCAAATCAAAAAAATCGCAATCGCTGCTGCTATTGCTGCTTCTTTAGCTTTCGTTGGTTGTTCAAAAAAAGCTGACGAACACGCTGCTGAAGCCCAAGACTCTGCTGCTCAAGCTTCTGCTGCCGCTGCTGATGCTGCTACTGCTGCTACCGACGCTGCTGCTGCTACTACTGCCGACGCTACTGCTGACGCTACCGCTGCTGCTGCTGACGCTGCTAACAACGCTGCTGATGCCGCTAACGACGCTGCTAACGCTGCTGCTGACAGTGCTAACACTGCTGCTGCTCCAGCAACTACTGACGCTGCTGCTACTCCAGCTGCTACCGACGCTGCTGCTACTACTACAGCTCCAGCTGCTGCTCAGTAATAGTTACAGTTTCAAAAAAAGAGAGCTTTTTAGCTCTCTTTTTTATTATTTATTCATTCGCTTAGCTATCTTTTATTTGATTTTTAATCGCTTTATTTCTAAAAACTCGGCAATAAAAAAGCAGCCTTTAGCTGCTCTTCTACGATTATCATCTTGTCACAACACAACATTATTCGTCGTATTGTTCTTGCTCTACCCGCTGACGAAACTTCTGGCCAGCACGGAACGTGACTACACGGCGTGCAGTAATGGGAATTTCCTCTCCAGTCTTAGGATTGCGGCCTGGACGCTGACGCTTGTCGCGCAGTTCAAAATTCCCAAACCCTGAGAGCTTTACCTGATCGCCTGCAATAAGTGCCTGACTGATCTCATCAAAAAATAGCTCTACCAATTGTTTGGCTTCCCGGCGATTAAGACCGGTTTTTTCACTTAAATGATCGGCCATTTCGGCTTTTGTTAGTGCAGTCATGATGCCCTCAAAGTCGCCTTATACGTATCTTGCAACGCATCAATAACACGCTGCATTCCCTCCTTAATTTCAGCATCTTCCAATGTGCGCTCCGGATGTTGCCACAGCAGTGCAAACGCCAGTGAACGTTGCCCTGCATCAATGCCCTGTCCGGTGTACACATCAAATAACCAGCTTTGGATTAACCATTCACCTGCAGCTAATTGAATCGTATGCTGAATTTGGTCAATAGTAATATTAGCACTGATTAAAATAGCTATATCACGTCGAACCGTAGGAAAACGTGATAATTCTGTAAAATTAGATACATAAGGTTGCAAAAGCACATCCAGATCAATTTCACAGACCCAGGTTTTGCCCAGATAAAGCTGATCTTCCAAGGCAGGATGTAAACGGCCTAAATAACCGATGACTTGTCCTTGCACCACGATATTGGCACTTTGTCCCGGATGTAACCACGGAAGTGAGCCGGGTTTAAACTCAGCAGTTAGCTGTGCAGATGCCAAAACTCGTTCGACCTCACCCTTTAAATCATAAAAATCCATGGGCTGGGCTTTGGCATGCCACTGCTCAGGAATGGCAGTACCCGTGGCAATCATCGCCAGTGTTGGAATTTGTTTTAAATCCTGAATTCCTGTGGCCTGTTCATAATCAAAGCGCAGGCCCGTTTCAAACAGGCGCACCCGGCTTTGCTGGCGGTTCAGGTTGTATTGCACCGATGGAATCAGGCTGGACAATAAGGTACTGCGCATAGCGCCCAGTTCACTGGAAATTGGGTTGGCCAGCTTCAGCAGTTTTACCTCAGGATTTAACTGCTTTTCCAGTTTTTCATCAGCAAAACTAAAGCTAATAGCTTCCTGATAACCCAGACTCACTAACGTCTGGCGCAACTGCTGAATACTTAAGCGATCCTGCGCAGGCTTAAGTTCAATTTCAAGCACTGGCATTTTGGTCTGAATATTGTCATAGCCATAAATGCGGGCAACCTCTTCAATCAGGTCTTCCTTGATGGCAATGTCAAAGCGGTAGGACGGCGGAATAATTTCCCAGCCCTTGCTGTCAATATTGCCATTATCGTTCACCTGCATTCCCAGACGGCTTAAGGTTTGCTCTACAAAATCGGCAGCCACGTTATAGCCCAGTAACTGGTTGACTTGCGCCAGGCTTAGGGCAATTGGCAAGCGCTTGGGCAAGGCTTCCAGTTGCTCTACCAGCACCACTTCACCAGCTTCACCACCAGCCAGTTGCAAAATCAGCTGGGTCGCACGCTCAATGGCAGGCATCGCCAGTTCAAAATCAACGCCACGCTCATAACGCTGTGAGGCATCGGTATGCATGCCATAACGGCGGGCACGCCCTGCAATAGCCAAAGGATCAAAGAACGCACTTTCCAGAAAAATGTCAGTGGTACTATCTGTTACGCTACTGTCTAGTCCACCCATAATGCCAGCCATTGCCAGCACTTTATGATCATCACTGATCACCAGCACATCATCAGCCAGCTCAATATCCTGTTCATTGAGCAGCTTGAGCTTTTCCTGCGGCCTGGCCTGACGAACCTGAATATCCCCTTCAATTTTGCTGAGGTCAAAAGCATGCAGCGGCTGGCCCTGTTCCAGCAGCACATAGTTGGTAATATCAACCAGCACACTATGCACACGGATACCGGAACGGCTTAGCGCATCTACCATCCACTGCGGCGTTTTGGCCTGTGCATTAATGTTTTTAATCACACGCCCAGCATAGCGAGGGCAGCCTGCACTGTGCAGTTGAACCTGCTTTTTGTCGGCAATGGTTGCGGTGACTGGCTGAATTTCAACTGGCGTGACTGGTAGGTTATTAATTACCCCTAGCTCACGTGCAATTCCTTTTATGCTGAAACAATCACCACGATTGGGAGTAATGCTGATTTCAATGACACGGTCATCAAGTTGCAGATAATCACGGATATTGACCCCTATAGGTGCATCCTGTGGCAGTACCAGCAAGCCATCAACACTATCTTCCAGATCAATTTCAGATGCGCCACACAACATGCCATGCGACTCTACGCCACGCAGCTTGCCTTTCTTAATCTTAAAGTCGCCGGGAAGCACTGCACCAATGATTGCAACAGGCACCTTTAGACCAACAGCCACATTCGGTGCCCCACACACAATTTGCAACGGCTCGCCAGAACCAATATTAACGGTGGTCACGCGTAGACGGTCTGCATCGGGATGCTGCTCAACCGTCAGCACTTCACCCACGACAACGCCAGTAAAAGGCTTGGCAACTGTGCTGCTGTCATCCACTTCCAGACCAGCCATGGTGAGCTGATGGGCCAGTACATCGCTGTCAACGGCTGGATTAACCCATGACCGTAACCAGTTTTCACTAATTTTCATAACCGCAAATTCCTAAATTCTTTTCTTAAATTCTGTGTGAATAGCTTCTAACACCTTTAGCTCCCCCTTACAAAGGGGAGAATCCTTCTCCTTCGTAAGAAGAGACCGGGAGAGGTTTAAGCAAACTGGCTTAAAAAGCGCAGATCATTCTGGAAAAACAGGCGTAAGTCTTTGACGTCATAACGCAGCATGGCAAAGCGCTCAACGCCGAGGCCAAAGGCAAAGCCCTTGTATTCTTCCGGGTTAATGCCACAGCTTTTAAGCACATTCGGATGTACCATGCCGCAACCCATGACTTCCAGCCAGCGTCCGCGCTCATCCATAATGTCCACTTCGGCACTGGGTTCAGTAAATGGAAAGTAGGACGGACGGAAACGCACCTGCAACTCTTTTTCAAAGAACTCATTCAGCAGGTTAATAATCAGGCCTTTAAGCTCGGCAAAACTGGTGTCTCTAGTAATCACCAAACCTTCAATCTGATGAAACATCGGTGAATGGGTCTGGTCGGAATCGCATCGATACACACGACCCGGGCAAATAATGCGGATCGGCAGACCTTGGGTTTCCATCGTGCGAATCTGCACCGAACTGGTATGCGTACGCAGCAAATGATGGGCATCAAAATAAAAAGTATCGTGCATGGCACGTGCCGGATGGTGGCCCGGAATATTCAGTGCCTCAAAGTTATGATAATCATCTTCGACTTCCGGCCCGCGCTCTATCACAAAACCGGCGCGGGTAAAAAAGTTGCTAATGCGTTCCTGCACCTGCGTCACCGGATGAATGCTGCCAATAGCCTGACCACGCCCCGGCAAACTGACATCTATGGTTTCGCTGGCCAGCTTGGCATTCAGTGCTGCCTGTTGTAGCTCAACCTGCTTGCTGTTTAACGCGGCATTAATGGCTTCACGCACGGCATGAATCGCTGCACCCTGCACTTTTTTTTGCTCGGGGTCTAATGCGCCTAACCCCTTGGAAAACTCTGCCAACTGACTTTTTTTGCCTGTAAATTGAACGCGCGCTTGGTCAAGTTGATTCAAGTCCTGGGCGGCACCAATGGCTGCCAGTGCATCGTCTTTCAGGTTGTCCAGTGACATGCTTTCTTGTGACATGGGGGTTCTCTGATCAATTTAATATAAAAAATAAGTCAGTGATGACTTAAGTTAGCCGATTATTTTAACAGTTTTTTGGGCGAGATAGTGATGCCTTTGAATTGAAGGGCTTGGCAATTGGTAAGATTTTTCGACAGCTTAGGTATTTTTATGGATGCTTTGATGGGTTGCATTGTGTTCAGTGGAAGAATGACTGGATACGTCATCCATATTATCTACCGGAACTGAATCAGGCGGCGTGGTAGTGTCCTGCGCTGCTTTATCAGTGTGATGTGCAGGCTGATAGGCCTTTTGTGCAGTTATATCGGCACGTTGATTCACCGAATTTTTATATTTTAATTGCCGGGCGGCCTGCTCGCGAAAACCACCGCGCTTGATAATATTGACCATAATCATACCTTTTCCCTTACAATGCTTTGCCTATTATACCAAAACCAAGAATACAAACTTTAAAACAATGAAATGCAGGATTTATAGATGAAAAGTACACTATGGATGCGTCAATTGGCGCTAGTTAGTTATGGCAATACTTATTTAAAAAACCCTGACAACTTGGAAAAGTGGTATCGACATCAAATTTTTCAGGACAGTTTGCCTACTTTCCGTTGCGGCATCACCAAGCAATTACTTAGTCATTCTTTTAGTTATTGGCTCAGTTATCTCCAACAACATGGTGTACAGCAGCTTAGCCTTCATGCTTTTTACGATTTTTTTAAAACACCAGTTGAGATCGAAAATTTATTCATCCGGACTGATGAATTTGTCATTGTGGCACATCATCCACAACAGCCTAATGTTTGGATAATAGCTGAGGAAAAAGCAGTATTTGATGATGACTTGAATCGGTCATGGATACCAGACTCCAGCCTTTTTGCAGACTTTGACAATGACTATTATTGGCAACTAGATATTAAGACGGAACAAATTCCAGTCTTGCATCCACTTTCAACTGCCAGCTGGCAACAAATTTATCAGAACTATAAAACCATGCTGTTTGACCGCAGTTATGGGCAAAAAGTCAGTCTGGATATTACTTCTATTGAATGCTATGGCGCACGCTATAGAGAACATGCCTACGATTTTGAGTCTTTTCCTTTGCTGGCTGGTTCAAACCACAGCGCCTATCCATCCAAGCTACTCAATGCCATGATACAGCTTAAGGGCTATATGCACTCCGACTTAAACTGTAAAAATGAAGCCAGTGAATGGAATGAAAAGCTCTATGAAAGAGAACCTGAATTTCGCCACTGGATGAATTTATTTGAACTGAATTTTAAAAATCTGATTTGCATGGCAACCAACAATGCGGGTCAGACAAAATTTGATGACTACCCCGACGCGTATATCATTACTGACCCAAGGCTTATTCAAGCTAATACTCATACTGATGAACAGGAAGCAGATTCACTTGACCCACTATCAGCACCAATGGACGCAAAAAAAGAGCAACATCCTCTTGTAACTTTATTGATTGCTATTCTGGCGTTATTACTAGTAGCTTTATTGATTTATGCAATCGCTAAAATGATTGTGGCATGGGGGTTTATTGCAGTGCTCATTGGCGTCGTTGCTTTATTTGCCTATGCGTTATTGAGTAAGGATAAATAATTGTCGAGTTATTAGAGTCATTATTAAATCAACCATAAAAAAACCGCCTCTGAAAGGCGGCTTTTTTGCACTTAAGCAGTACAGATTAACGGATTAAGCCGCCAGATTCTGTTTTGCCAGAGATGCAATTGCAGCAAATGCAACGCTGTCATGCATGGCAATATCAGCCAGCACACGACGGTCGATGGTCACTTGCGCTTTTTTCAGGCCGGAAATCAGGCGGCTGTATGACAGACCATTCTGACGGGCACCAGCGTTAATACGGGCAATCCACAGTGCGCGGAATTGGCGTTTTTTCTGGCGACGGTCACGGTAAGCATATTGACCTGCTTTGATTACCGCCTGGAACGCTACGCGGTAAACACGCGAACGCGCACCATAGTAGCCTTTAGCACGGGCAAGAATTTTTTTGTGACGACGATGAGCCACTACACCACGTTTTACACGAGCCATTTAATTTCTCCTTAGATGTATGGGCACATACGACGAACTGATGCAACGTCACTCACGTGAACCATTACACAGCCGCGCAACTGACGAATACGCTTAGGAGATTTCTTGGTCAAAATGTGACGCTTGAATGCTTGCTTGCGCTTAAAGCCATTTGCAGTCGCTTTAAAGCGTTTTGCTGCACCACGGCGAGTTTTCATCTTAACTTTCATGATAGCCTCTTTGGACACCTGTTCAGCACGTTGCACCATTACAGACGGCTTGCAGGTAGGGGGCGCATAGTGTAATTGATTTTTGCCTAAAAAAAAAGCATGGCTTTTCATCCAGAAATTCTTATTTTACGGCTAATGTGGTACTGCTGATTCTTAATCTTGGTATTAAACAGAATTACCCAAAAAAACCGCTATCTTAAGTCTGGCTTAATTTTTATGATAGACGCCAGAATTGCTTTTGTACCCACGTCCAATAATGTCTACTTCGCCTGCTGCACCACACGACGCTTTTGCTGCCCTGCGTCATCGTGATTTTTCCATTGTAACGATTAATCAGTTTTGCCTGACGCTGGCTATCCTGATGCAGGAAGTCATTGTGGCCTACGCGCTCTATCACCTTACCCGTGATCCGCTGGTACTGGGTTTTATTGGGCTGGCTGAGGCTATTCCCTTTATTGCGCTGTCATTGTGGGGTGGCTATTTTGCTGACCGTTATAATCGCCAGATTATTATGCAAATTTGTATGGTGCTGTCGCTGCCTTTGCCACTGATATTATCAGCATTGTTTAGTAGTCACGAGCACGGTCATTTAACTGCACAGCAACTCTCGCTGGGGGTATATGGCATTATATTTTTGATGGGAACTATTCGTGGTTTTTATAGTCCAGCCGTGACATCCCTCAAGCCTTTTCTGGTACCACGCAACCTTTACCCCAATGCGGCTACCTGGACAACTATTGGCTGGCAAAGTGCAGTGGTGCTGGGGCCAGTCACAGGCGGTTTGTTGCTGGGTTATTTGGGCTTGCATTCCACTTTATATCTGGTAACGGGTCTATTACTGATGTGTAGTGTGCTGCTGGCTTTGCTTAAACGCCGCAGCTTTCCACCAATTGAACATGACAGTGTGCTGCTGAGCCTAAGCGAAGGCTTCCGCTTTATTTTTAAAACCAAGATTATTTTCTGGTCGATTTCACTGGATCTGGTGTCGGTACTGTTTGGCGGTGTGGTTGCCCTGCTGCCCATTTATGCCGATGATATTTTAAAGGTCGGCGCTGAAGGGCTTGGACTGCTGCGTGCTGCACCGTCGGTTGGCGCATTGTTGATGATGGTGCTTCTGGCCAAGTATCCGCCCACTCAGCATGCTTGGCGCAATATGTTGCTGGCCGTTGCTGGCTTTGGGGTTTTTACGCTGGTATTTGCCTTTTCTACCACCATGTGGCTGTCGCTATTGGCATTAGCACTAACCGGTGCCTTTGACAGTATTAGCGTGGTTGTTCGCCAAACCATTTTACAGATCTTTCCACCGGAAAACCTGCGGGGTCGTGTGGCAGCAGTGAATGGTATGTTTGTGTCATCCAGCAATGAACTGGGCGCTTTTGAATCCGGCGTGGCCGCGCGTTATTTAACCGTAATTCCAGCCACCATTCTGGGCGGCACAATTACTTTGCTGGTGGCAGCACTGACCTATTTTAAAACCCGTGATTTATTAAATGTTGATGTGGAGCACAGTAAGCCGGTTGAGGTAAAAGAGTAGAATTATAATTTTTGAATTCTTTTTAATATTTTTAGCCATCCACTTAAAGCGATTAGACAAGCGAATAGATAGCCTAATAGCCAAAGCGGATTAAATAATGAAAATATGACTGGCTTTCGTAGCCAGTTAGACACTTTTGATATGATGTATTTTTCTTTAAAGCCCCAATCAGGCAATATGATTCCTGCCGTTAAAAAAGACCAGAGTGTATACACTGCAAATGCACCGCAGTATTCCCAAAAAATTGCTTTTCTTACTTCATTTAAATTATTAGGATTAATATTCATTCTGCCAAATAAATCATCTATTTCCTTCTCAGATAAACCAATTTCAGTCCACCCATAAGATATAAATATCCAGATTTGTTCTTTATTCATTTTTATACCCTCGCCTTATTATCATTTTTCTTATCTGTAACTCAGGCCATTTTTCCAGCCATCTTTTTTGCTGAATTCTTTGATAAAAAATTTCCGGCTTTGGTCGTTTTGGATTCAAGCTGATTGTTCCCTCAAATAAGGATTTTAAGCCAAATGGCGCAACGACTCTAATTTCATTTTCTGATAGATAAACACCCACAGCCGTTTCTACTTCGGGCCAGTAGCTCATGGCCTCAGCAATATTTTTATAAGGCAAATCATGATTACGCGTATGCATGCGAGCCTGATTTTTGACTGACCAATTGATATCCATTAATTGCTTTAATTCCTGCTCAAACTTTAGGTCAATGTCCTCAAGAGTGTTTGCAGAATTAAAATAGATCAGGTCAATATCATTCAGTGCAGTTGCATCAGTGTAATTATGCAGATGATCCCAGACCAGATTTCTAACAAAACCTGCCGCTAGGCACCAATCATTTAAATGGTTTTTTCGGCAAAAATCAGCAGCGATTTGCAAAATCTGCATACGCTGCTGATCAGCTAAAAGCCAATAGATCAGTTGCTCTGGGTAAGCTATCTCATCCATCGGGCCTAACTCATTACACCTGATTTATCAAACCAGAATATCGCGCTTGCCACTTGGCCCCATTGGACTAATGATGCCCGCGTCTTCCATATTATCAATCAGGCGCGCAGCACGGTTATAGCCAAGACTAAACTTGCGCTGCAAAGCCGAAGCTGAACACTTGCGGGTTTCCAGTACAAACTGCACGGCTTGATCATACATCGGGTCACGGTCAGCGCCACCGCCATCCTCGGATTCAAAACCACGGCTGGAGCCGCCTTCTTCATCATACGGCGTTAAAATGTCATCGACATAATCCGGGCTGCCACGCTCACGCCACGCATCACAAATCCGGTTGACTTCATCATCACTGATGAACGCGCCATGTACCCGCTCCGGTTCAATCTTACCCGGTGCCAAAAACAGCATGTCGCCATGACCCAGCAGATCCTCAGCGCCGCCGCCATCCAGAATGGTACGGGAATCAATCTTGCTATTGACACGTAAGGCCACACGGGTTGGAATATTGGCTTTAATCAAACCTGTGATGACATCAACCGAAGGACGCTGGGTGGCCAGCATCAGATGAATCCCCGCTGCCCGTGATTTTTGAGCCAGACGGGTAATCAGTTCTTCAGCTTTTTTACCCACCTGCATGATCATGTCGGCAAATTCATCCGCCACAATTACAATCAATGGTAAGGGTTGCAGGCGCGGTGCCCTGTCCTGCACAGCGCTGTCATTGGGTTTCCAGGTCGGATCCAGTAAATCTTCACCGCGTTCAATCGCCTCATTAACCTTACGATTGAACTCATCAATCTTGCGCACTTTTAAAAAGGTCATCAGCTTATAGCGACGTTCCATTTCATTGACCGACCAGTTCAGCGCGCTGACCGCATCTTTCATGTCAGTTACTACAGGGGTCAGCAAATGTGGAATATCACCATAGTTAGCCAATTCAAGTTGCTTGGGATCAATCAGGATCAGACGTAACTGTTGCGGGGTATATTTCAGTAGCATGGACAGCAGCATGGCATTTACCGCTACCGATTTACCCGAACCGGTTGTCCCTGCCACCAGCATGTGCGGGGCTTTGGCAAGGTCGGTCAGTACCGGACGGCCTGCAATGTCCTTGCCCATTGCCATGGTAATCATGCCTGTCGGATCGCGATAAGTCGGCGTTTCCAGCAGTTCAATCAGACGTACCATTTCGCGTGAGGTGTTCGGCACTTCAATGCCAATGTAAGGCTTGCCCGGAATCACCTCTACCACTCGCACCGACGCCATCGACATGGAACGTGCCAGATCGCGGGAAATATTGGTGACTTTGGAAGCCTTCACCCCTGGAGCCAGTTCCAGCTCAAAGCGGGTGACGACCGGGCCGGGCTGGGCTTCAACTACTTTGGATTTGACATTAAATTCCTGTAGCTTGATTTCCAGCAACTTGGACAAACGCTCCAGTTGCTCGGCGGTGTAGCTCACCTTGCGGCTAGGGTCTGGCAAGTCCAGCAAGTCAAGACCCGGCAAGGGTGGCAGGGTGGCACGATGCTGGATCACCTGCATGGCACGCGAGATAGGACGGCCAGCAGCATCGGTTAAGGGTGCATCAAATTCATCGTGCGTCTCAGCCGGGTCCGGATAAGGTGATAGTGCATCCTGCTGATCAAGCTCACTTTGTCCAAATTCTTTAATAAGAGCCTCAATATCTTCTTCGGTAGATGGGCGCTGTGCCGAAGAGGTAGGCTGAATAATTGTGGGCTGAGCCACAGCTTGCGGGCTTGCAGCAGTTAAAGCACTCTCTAGCTGTGCATCAGCATTATGGGCTGAATCTAATGACTGCCCAGCATAGTTTTTAGCAAATTGAGATTCTGGTAAACCATCCTGTACTGTGTCGGTATCCGTGCCATAAGCGGACTGATGGGTTGCATCAGTTGCGCTGGCAGGTTCAGGCGTCACGACCAAGGACTGCTCAAAAATATTCAGGGTACGTTCGAGTGCATCCGACGAAACTGCAACCCCATTAGCTGCATGACTAGTGGTTGCCGCAGTAAATGCATCAGGCGCTGGCGCAGCAAATATTTTTTCAGGCGTGCCCAGTAACTCATCCAGCAGGTCATTATCCTGCCAGGCAAAACTGGGTTCAATCTGGGTATTGATCACCTTCACCTGCGCGGTGGCCTCATTGGTGGACAGGCTAATCGGCGTGTTGGTTTCAGCCAGCACATCATCGGCTTTTTGTACCAGTTCGGCCAGATGATCCAGCGTGCTGGTTGAGGCAACCCCTGCTGCGGTGCTTGCCGCCCCCAGTGCTCCCATTGTTGTGGCTGCGGTGGCAGATGCACTCTGGGCAGTCCAGCGCTCCCCGCTTTGAATCACCTGAGGTTCAGCAGATGGATTGAAAGCGGTCTGAGCTTCTGTAGCAGTTTCTATTGGTTCCAGTTGATCTGGGCCAGAGGTGTTGGCGTTTTGGGCAGTGCTAGCTTGGTGAGTATTCTTGATGGCAAAACTTTTGTTATCAAAATCGGCAATGGTTAAATCAGGAGCGGCTTCACGTTCCGGCACATTACGGTAAAACAGTTCCTGCAATAAGCCAGGAATTTTACCCAGCCCGTCCATGGTCTTGTCCCAGCGAATGCCAAAAGCCAGCGTTACCATTACCAGCAGCAGTACAACCAGAAAGACTGTGGATAAAATCATGCCCATCAGCGCCAGCAGGTTACGGCCAATTTCATAACCAATAATCCCACCTGAGGCATTGCTTAGGGTATCTGCTGGTTCCAGCCAGTGCAGGCTAAACAGGGCCGCCATGATCATCAGCAAAAACACTTCGGCGGCCAAGCGGAATGGACGGCTTAAAAAACTGTGCGGCCACCAGAGCTGAATTGCTTCAATCAGAATAAAAACCGGCAACAAAAAGGCTGCACGGCCAAAAAATCCATACAGCAAATCGGCAATCCATGCACCCGCTACCCCACTGGCATTACTCACCGTGAGCGTGTCACTGGACACATGCGTCCAGCCCGGATCAAACGGGGTATAAGTGATGGTTGCTATCAGCAAATAGATACCAAACGATGCCAGAAATACTGTCAGTAAAATTCGCTGCGCATATGCGCCCGCTGCTGGGTTCATTAATGTCCTACCACCAAGTATCAGCTACAATTAGCCATAATTACCATGCGCTCATCATGCGCCCCTGCGCACTACTTTTTATCAAGGCATGTTATCAAAACAGTGTGCCAAAAGGCATCATACCGAAAAGCCAGTATAACGCCCAAGTTTGACCTGTTCTGGCTGTGGCGTCTAGCGGATGGATGTAAATAGCCCCTTTATTGCACTGCAACTGATCGGGTCATGCCAGTGTGCCAAAACGGGAAAACCGATTATGATGATATGTATTTTCTTGTGATTCCTTTCTGGCATTTGCAATGATCTACCGTATAATTCTGAGTAACCGTAAAAACATCTGAAAAAAGGAATAACCATGAGTTCCCGGCACATTCGTCTACTGATATTGGGTTCTGGCCCAGCAGGCTATAGTGCCGCTGTGTATGCAGCGCGCGCCAACCTAAAGCCAGTGATCATTACCGGCCTGCAACAAGGTGGACAGCTCACCACGACAACTGAAGTGGATAACTGGCCCGGTGACCCGCATGGTTTAACCGGCCCGGCATTGATGGAACGCATGCAGGCACATGCCGAGCGCTTTGGCACTGAACTGGTGTATGACCATATCAATGAAGTGGATTTGCAGCAGCGCCCTTTCCGTCTGGTGGGTGATGACGGCGAATATACCTGTGATGCGCTGATTATTGCCACCGGTGCTACGGCACAATACCTTGGCTTGCCGTCTGAAGAAGAATACATGGGCCGTGGCGTGAGTGCCTGTGCAACCTGTGACGGTTTCTTCTATAAAAACCAGCCAGTAATGGTGGTGGGTGGTGGCAACACGGCGGTGGAAGAAGCCTTGTATCTGGCCAACATTGCCAGTCATGTCACACTGGTACACCGTCGTGACAAGGTTCGTTCGGAAAAGATTTTGCAGGACCAGCTGTTCATCAAGGAAAAAGAAGGCAAAATCAAAATCCTGTGGAACAACCAGATTGATGAAATTCTGGGTAACGACAGCGGCGTGAATGCGGTTCGCCTGCAATCTACTGCTGGCAATGGGCAACAAACCGTGGATGTACAGGGCGTGTTTATTGCCATTGGCCATAAGCCCAACACTGGTTTGTTTGAAGGCCAGCTGCATCTTGAAAACGGCTATATCAAGGTACAAAGTGGTACACAGGGCAATGCCACAGCAACCAATATTCCGGGTGTGTTTGCTGCCGGTGACGTGGCCGATCATATCTACCGTCAGGCCATTACATCAGCAGGGTCAGGCTGTATGGCGGCACTGGATGCAGAAAAGTATCTGGATGCGCTGGAAACCCATACCGAAGATGAGCTGGAAGCCCCTAAGATATAAGCTGTTATTGATTTAATCTGAGTAAGCGCCAAAACCGTGTCTGTTTCAAAATAGGCACGGTTTTTTTATGGGCAAATTGTTATTTTGAACAGTGGTTAGTGGTTAAAATCCCTTACTATGGAGCTTTCATTGCACAGGATTCCACGTATGAGATTGCCTGTCAGCCAGTTTCAGTTCCCTAATCCCGAACAGGTTGATCCACAAGGTGAGGGCATTGTTGGCATTGGTGCAGACCTGTCGCCTTCCACTTTGCTGGAAGCCTACTGCCACGGTATTTTTCCGTGGTTTTCCAAGGATGACCCGATTTGCTGGTGGAGTCCTGACCCACGCTGCATTATTTACCCAAAGCAGTTTCAGCCCAGCAAATCCCTGCTTCGCCAGCTCAAAAAAGACCGCTATACCATTACCCTTAGCCATGCATTTGAGCAGGTAGTGCGCGCCTGTGCCGAACCGCGTGCCTATGCACAGGAAACGTGGATTACCGAAGGCATTATTGCAGGCTATACGGATTTGCACGAGGCTGGACTGGCACACAGTGTAGAGGTCTGGGAAGGTACGCAGCTGGTGGGTGGTTTATATGGCGTGCAAATTGGCCGGGCATTTTTTGGTGAATCCATGTTTAGCCGCCAGACTGATGTCTCCAAAATGGCATTTTGCTTTTTGATGAAATTGTGTGCTGCCTCAGATTTTGCCTGGGTTGATTGTCAGCTGCCCAATGATCACCTGCTGAGCTTGGGTGCTACTACCCTGCCGCGCCGTGACTTCTTACAGCAGCTTAAAACTGTCATCATGCAGGTACCACCCAACTGGCAAGCATTTACAGCGCGGGCATTTCCCACTCAATATATATTAACAACTGATGCGTTTTTGGACTTGATTCACTAAGCCATATCGGATTATGTTAACCAGATAAAGGGCCGTTTATATTAGTCCACCATGAAGGACATTCAGTACTACATTACACCGCCGCATCAGTGTAGTTACATTGAAGGGCGGGCCGCGCGTATGGTATTTCTGGATCCGGTCAAGCGGATTGATACTGTGACGCTCTCTGAATTATCACGCCAGGGATTTCGGCGTAGTGGCGATTTTGTCTACCGTCCGGAATGCAATCATTGCCGCCAGTGCCTGTCTGCCCGTATTCGTGTAAATTCATTTAAAATCAATAGCAGCCAGCAAAAAGCCTTAAAGCGCAATAAAGACTTAAGGCTGGAAACCCGTGCGACCTACCATGCCACAGATGTGCATTACCAGCTCTATGAACGCTATATCCGGCTACGCCATGCTGATGGCGATATGTATCCACCAAGCCGTGAACAGTTTGAAAAATTTCTGGTCGATAGCTGCACCAACAGCTTTTTTCTGGAAATGTGGCTGGGTGACCAACTGATGGCGGTTGCCACCTGTGACCATCTGGATGATGGCATTTCGGCGGTTTATACTTTTTTTGATCCCGATTTGCCGCAACGTAGTCTGGGGACTTTTGCCATTTTACAACAAATTGAATGGGCCAAACGCAACCAGTTGCCCTATGTGTATCTAGGTTACTGGGTGCCCAGCGCTCCCAAAATGAAGTACAAAGCACAATTTGCAGCGCTGGAAGTGCTAATGAATGGCCAATGGACCTGTCTGCCTGATCATTTAAGTGACCAGGAAATTGAGGAACTCAGCAAGTCCTTAGGTCCTATTAATCAGATGATCCAGATCTATTAACCGCGCTTGTGTCTTTTTATGAGTTGACCAAGCTGCCCTGCTGTTTTTCCAAGTTGTTTATTGAGCAAAATTCATACTCAGGGTCAGTGCCATAATGACCGCATGTTCCTTGCCAGTACTGGTTGGATAATAATTCTTGCGCAGGTCGATCTGGGCAAATCCCAGTTTTTCATATAGGGCAATCGCCGCCTGATTACTTTGCCGCACTTCCAGGAAAATCATATTGCAGCCTTGGCTAGCACGCGCCTTCACCAGTCCATCAATCGATTGCTCAAGCAATTGATAGCCCAAACCCTGTTTCTGGCTGGCTTGGGCAATGGCCATAAGCAACAAATTGGCTTCATCCAGCACTGGCTGTAAAATACAAAACCCGACAATCTGGCTTCGTTCCCTATCCTGCTGTTCCAGCACTGTACAGTGATGACCTGCGGCAATACTGTCCATAAATAACTGCTGGCTCCACGGATGGGTTTGCACCTGCTGTTCAATGGCATAGACTGCCGGAACATCAGCCAGTGTCATTGCACGAAGTAAAGCGGACATAATGATGCGCCAGAATTTAAAGCATGATTATAGTGAAGCAATTACTGGAAACCCAGTGTTTTACCCTATAACAGGCACGTTTATATCCCATAAAAAAAGCGGTCTGGTAGACCGCAATTGACTGGATGAATTTATCTGGTTTAAGTTACCTAAGCTATAAATACAACCTTGATTTCAAAGTCTATTTAAGCACTGACAAAGCCTAGTTTTTGTTTCCACTGAGCTAGTAATGCATCAGTGTCAAAATCATTGGGATGAAAATTTGGCCGGAAAAATGCCAGCAATTCAGGAATCTGCCGGGTCATAAAACCCTTGCGGCCATACATGAATTTGATCATGTATCTGGTGTCTTTCCAGGTTAGTTTTTTATCCTGTTTCATCAGGCGCGCGGTAAAATAGGATTGGGTGATAAAAATAAATACCATGGCCAGCACCATGGCTGCAACACGCATACTGTAGGCTTTTGGGCCACGACCATACAGGGTGGCATATACATCAAACACCACGGCTTTGTGTTCATTTTCCTCAACCGCATGCCACATCCACAAGCGGTACATGGTTTGGTCTTTAAACATGGCCTGAACTTCAGGGTTACGCAGCAATTCAGCAGCAATGGTCGCGGTAAAATGTTCCAGCGCACAGGTTCCAGTTAAACCAATCATTTCCTGTGTAAAACCAAAGGGCTTGAGTAGCTTGCCGACCACACGAGTAGTATTTTTGATCAAAGCACCGGTCATGTTTTCCAGCCTGCGCACGTCATAGCCATAGGCCTGCGCTGCGGCATTAAAAGCCAGATGTTCTTTGGAGTGCATGGCTTCCTGACCGATAAAGGCCGAGATTTCCTTTTGCATGTAGGGATCAGCCAGCTTGGGATCGTTACGTACTGCACGGGTACTATCCACAAAGAACTTCTCGCCATCCGGAAACAAGGCAGACAAGGCAGTCATAAAATGGGTTAGGCCTGCATCATGGTCTGCCCAGTAGCGTGGCACCTGCTGAAACTCAAAATCCATACGACGTACCGGGAAGCTGGCTTTGACTACATCACCTTGCGCTGCGGAGATATTAGGCTGTGGAGATACTTTGGCATTCATGATATTCCCTCCTGTTTGCATAGGACCCAAATAGTGGCCTTTTTGCAACTATATTTCTGATCATAAAAGATTTAGATATAAAAATTAGTGCTAAACAGGACAGGCTTTTATCACTTAGGGACAAACAAACTATGCCGCTAAAGGTGTTTTATTATTTACCTTAATTTAAATTTCAATGACTGTTGTTAAATTTTATTAAATAAAAAAGCGGCTATGATTAGCCGCTATAAAGCACAACAAGTGAGTAAACGTGCAACCCTTAGGTTTTAATGAGTATTAAAACCCAGCTTTTCTTTCCAGCGAGCCAACAGCGCATTGGTGTCATGGTCATTGGGATGGAAACCAGGACGGAAATAATCAACCAGTTCTGGAATCATGCCAGTGATAATGCCATGCTTTAAGCTGTAGCCATATTTGAAAATACTGCCCAATTCTTTAGCATTGAGCTTGTTATCATTTTTCAGCAAGCTGTATACAAAATAAGACTGGGTACAGAATAAGGCAGCCATCGCAACAACCAGCGCCGTATTACGCAGGACATAGGCTTTCGGGCCACGGCCATACAGGGTTTCAAACACATCATACACGACAGCTTTGTGTTCATTTTCCTCAACAGCATGCCACATCCACAGACGGTACATGGTTTCGTCGGTCATTTTGATCTGAATTTCTTCATTGCGCAGTAACTGGGAAGCAATAGTCGCCGTAAAATGTTCCAGCGCTGTGGTTGCAGTCAGGTCGATCATTTCCTGTGTAATACCAAAAGGCTTGGCAACTTTCAAAAAACCTTTACGGAAAGTCTGGATTACCGTATTGGTTTTCTTTTCCAGACCTTTAACATCATGGCCATAAAAATTGGCAGACTGATTAAACCCAACGTGCTCTTTGGAGTGCATGGCCTCCTGACCGATAAAGGCCGAGATTTCCTTTTGCATGTAGGGATCAGCCAGCTTGGGATCATTACGCACCGCACGGGTGCTGTCCACAAAGAACTTCTCGCCATCCGGAAACAAGGCAGACAAGGCAGTCATAAAATGGGTTAGGCCTGCAGAGCCATTCATCCAGTACTCAGGAACCTGATTAAATTCAAAGTCCATACGACGTACCGGGAAGCTGGCCTTGATGGCATTCGCCTTAATTGAGTTATTTGAAGCAACTTGCGTATTAACTGTTGGGCTAGTCACGGTGGCGTTCATGTTATTTTCCTCTTGCTGACGTCGAAAGACGACACTGCCTATACCCTGATCATAAAAAACCAAGCGACTTTACTGTAGTGCAAAATAGGCCAGCCTTTTGTCAATTAGGGACAAGTGTTCACTCAAAATGCAAAAACTATCACGAAATGGCTATTTTTTATGCTAATCAGGCACTGAATATTTGCATTTTAATAGACATAAAAAAAGACGCCATTAAAGACGTCTTTTTTTGAAGCAAAAAACTAAAAATTAGTTAGTTACTTTAGCCACAACACCGGCGCCTACAGTACGGCCGCCTTCACGGATTGCAAAGCGCAGACCCTGATCCATAGCGATCGGGTGGATCAGCTCAACAGTCATCTGTACGTTGTCACCTGGCATAACCATTTCCACGCCTTCTGGCAACTGGATGGCACCAGTTACGTCAGTGGTACGGAAATAGAACTGAGGACGGTAGCCATTTAGGAATGGGGTGTGACGACCACCTTCATCCTTGGACAGTACGTACACTTCAGCTTCAAACTTGCTGTGTGGCTTGATGGAACCTGGCTTGGCCAGTACCTGACCACGCTGTACGTCTTCACGCTTGGTACCACGTAGCAGTACACCACAGTTCTCGCCTGCACGACCTTCGTCCAGCAGTTTACGGAACATTTCAACGCCGGTTACGGTTGTCTTCACGGTATCTTTGATACCTACGATTTCAACTTCTTCACCAACCTTGATGATGCCTGATTCAACACGGCCAGTTACTACAGTACCGCGACCAGAGATCGAGAATACATCTTCGATTGGCAGCAGGAAGGCTTTGTCAATGGCACGCTCTGGCTCAGGAATGTAAGAGTCCAGGGTTTCAACCAGTTTCAGAACAGCTGGAACACCATACTGGCCATCTTCACCGTTCAGGGCTTGCAGTGCAGAACCACGGATGATTGGGGTGTCATCACCTGGGAAGTCATATTTGGACAGCAGGTCACGAACTTCCATTTCAACCAGTTCGATCAGCTCTTCGTCATCAACGATGTCGCACTTGTTCAAAAATACCACGATGTACGGTACACCAACCTGACGGGACAGCAGGATGTGTTCGCGGGTCTGTGGCATTGGGCCGTCAGTTGCAGAACATACCAGGATTGCGCCATCCATCTGGGCAGCACCGGTGATCATGTTTTTAACATAGTCAGCGTGGCCTGGGCAGTCAACGTGTGCATAGTGACGGGTTGGAGAATCGTATTCAACGTGTGCAGTGTTAATGGTAATACCACGCGCTTTTTCTTCTGGCGCAGAGTCAATTTCAGACAGTGCTTTTACATCGCCACCGTATGCTTTGGCACAGTTTAGGCTGATTGCCGCAGTCAGTGTGGTTTTGCCATGGTCAACGTGACCAATGGTGCCGACGTTTACGTGCGGCTTGTTACGTTCAAACTTGGCCTTTGCCATGATGTCATTCCTCATCAATCAGCCCACTGTCACTCACATGAACAGTGGACTGGTAGGTTTTTAGTTTAGTTTTAAATTATTGCTGCAACGACTTATTCGTCGTCGCCAGCCTTACCACCATTCTGGAACTTAGCAATGATGCCTTCAGCCACGTTACGTGGGGTTTCAGCATATTTCACAAATTCCATAGAGTAGGTTGCACGACCCTGCGACATGGAGCGCATGGAAGTTGCATAACCAAACATCTCGGACAATGGTACTTCAACACGAATCTGCTTGGTACCGCCTGGCAGATCATCCATACCCTGAATCACACCACGACGACGGTTCAGGTCGCCCATGATATCACCCATGTAGTCTTCCGGTGTTTCTACTTCAACCTTCATGATTGGCTCAAGCAGGATAGGATCAGCTTTCATGAAGCCCTGACGGAAAGCCATGGAGCCCGCCATCTTGAACGACAATTCGTCAGAATCCACATCATGGTAAGAACCGTCGAACAGTACAGCTCTTACGCCAACAACCGGGTAACCAGCCAGTACGCCATTCTTCATGCGTTCCTGAATACCCTTGTCAACCGCACCAAAGAATTCTTTTGGTACAGTACCGCCCACCACTTCTTCAGCAAATTCGTAGTCGGTTTCGCGCTCATCACCTAATGGCTCCAGACGCAGGAATACATGACCGAATTTACCACGACCACCAGTCTGGCGTACAAACTTGCCTTCCTGCTCAACCACTTTGCGGATAGTTTCACGATAGGCAACCATTGGCTTACCAATGTTTGCTTCAACGCCAAACTCACGCTTCATGCGGTCAACCAGAATCTCAAGGTGAAGCTCACCCATACCGGCGATAATGGTTTGGCCAGATTCTTCATCAGTGTGAACACGGAATGAAGGATCTTCTTTGGCCAGGCGACCCAGCGCAATACCCATTTTTTCCTGGTCGGCTTTAGTCTTTGGCTCAACAGCCAGAGAAATTACCGGATTCGGGAACTGCATACGCTCAAGGGTAATGACATTGTTTTCATCACACAGGGTATCACCAGTGGTTACGTCTTTTAGACCAGCAACCGCTGCGATATCACCAGCGCGGATTTCTTCAACGTCTTCACGGTCATTGGCATGCATCAGTACGATACGGCCAACGCGCTCTTTCTTGGCTTTAACCGGGTTCCATACCGCAGAACCTGCTTTTAATACACCAGAATAAACGCGGATGAAGGTTAAGCTACCGACGAACTTGTCATTCATGATCTTGAATGCAAGTGCAGCAAATGGCTCGTCATCAGAAGCAATACGCTCACCAACGGTTTCATCTTTGTCATCAAGGATACCCTTAATGGCTTCAACGTCGTTTGGAGCTGGCAAGTAACGAATAACTGCATCAAGCATCGCCTGAACGCCTTTATTCTTAAATGCAGAGCCACACAGCATTGGCTGGATTTCACAGTTGATGGTACGGATACGCAGCGCTTCATGAATCTGTTCTTCGGATAAGTCACCGTTTTCCAGATATTCATTCATCAGCTCTTCAGACGCTTCAGCGGCTGACTCAACCATTTTCTCACGCCATTCGTTTGCGGTATCCACCAGATGAGCCGGGATATCACCGTATTCGAATTTCATGCCCTGAGACGCTTCATCCCAGATGATTGCTTTCATCTTAACCAGATCAACAATCCCTTCAAATGCTTCTTCAGCACCAACAGGAATAGCGATAGGTACAGGATTTGCACCCAGACGGGTTTTCATTTGCTCAACAGCACGGAAGAAGTTGGCACCGGTACGGTCCATCTTGTTCACGAATGCAATACGTGGCACTTTATATTTATTCGCCTGACGCCATACGGTTTCTGACTGAGGCTGAACACCACCTACGGCACAGTAAACCATACACGCACCATCCAGTACGCGCATGGAGCGCTCTACTTCAATGGTAAAATCAACGTGTCCTGGGGTATCAATAATGTTGATACGGTGTTTGGCAAAGTTGTTTGCCATACCAGACCAGAAACAGGTGGTCGCAGCGGAAGTAATGGTAATACCACGTTCCTGCTCTTGTTCCATCCAGTCCATGGTCGCTGCACCTTCGTGCACTTCACCAATCTTGTGGCTTACGCCAGTGTAATATAAAACACGCTCGGTAGTCGTTGTTTTACCGGCATCAATGTGCGCAGAAATACCAATGTTACGATAGTGTTCTAGGGGGGTAGTACGAGCCATGATTGCTTGCTTTCCTAAAATTTGTGTCAAAACAGGACGCATTAAACCAGTCAGTAAAGTGAATGCGTTTAATGCGACTAAAAAGAAGTGCGTTTGCCTTAAATGCCGGCAAATCCCCCGCTCGCTAGGAGCGCAATATTAAAACGGGCAGCAATACGCATCATTCTTCTCCTGATTGTTTGTTCAACAACGACCTGTTTTGCCCGCTTAGAAGCGGTAGTGCGAGAAGGCTTTGTTGGCTTCTGCCATGCGATGCACATCTTCACGCTTCTTGATGGCAGCGCCTTTACCTTCAGCAGCGTCCAGCAATTCGCCAGCCAGACGCAGTGCCATGGTTTTTTCGGAACGCTTAACAGCAGCATCTACCAACCAGCGCATAGCCAGGGCGGTACGACGGGAGGGGCGTACTTCCATAGGCACCTGATAAGTAGCACCACCAACACGGCGAGCCTTAACTTCAACCATTGGGCGAACTTTTTCTAGCGTAGTTTCGAAAAACTCAACAGGTTCAACTTTTGCTTTTTCCTGTACACGCTCAAGGGCACCGTAAACGATTCCTTCAGCAACAGATTTTTTACCATCTTGCATGACATGGTTCATGAACTTGGCGATGGTTTGGCTACCGAATTTTGGATCCGGCAGAATTTCACGGGCGGCGACGACGCGACGTCTTGGCATGATAACAACCTTTTATGACACTTCAGGGTGATCCAGCAGATTGTACGAGTGTCATCTGTACTGTACGCTGGCCTTACTTTTCAACGCCGCTAGGCTAAAAACTCCTGTGAGTCTCAAGCATAAACGGTGTTAATTTTTTAAGACAGAAGTCTTATTTCTTAGGACGTTTTGCACCGTACTTAGAACGACTCTGGCTACGGTTTTTAACACCGGCACAGTCTAAAGAACCACGAACGGTGTGATAACGTACACCTGGCAGGTCTTTAACACGACCGCCACGGATTAACACCACGCTGTGCTCTTGCAGGTTATGGCCTTCACCACCGATGTAGCTTGATACTTCAAAGCCTGAAGTCAAACGTACACGGCAAACTTTGCGCATTGCAGAGTTTGGCTTTTTAGGGGTAGTGGTATAAACACGTGTACAAACGCCACGGCGCTGTGGACACGCTTTCAGTGCAGGAACTTTGGACTTTTCAACCAAAGTGCTGCGACCCTTGCGGATCAATTGATTCGTTGTTGCCATAAGGCACTCTCTCCCGTAAACAAAAAACCCCAAAAAGGCTTTACCCCTTTTTGAGGGCATCAAATTGTAGAGGATAAGCGGGTGAGGGTCAAGATTTCATCACTATAGGATTTCCCGCCCATCCTCTCTGGCTTCCTGGCCAGTCTTCCTTTGAACATCCCTGAGCAAGCCCATAAAATGGGGGCTTTTTGCACTAGATCAAGCCCCTCCGGATGATAAAAACAGAGGCAAATTAGGCTGTAAGAACAGGTATAAAAAAGACGCCCGATTCAGGTAGTAGTGAATCGGGCGTCTTGGAGATTAAGCCTGAGATACGCTAGGAATTAATGTACCATGACTAGCAATAATGTCCTGTTACATCTAACTTAGTGTTTAGTATTGGCACTGGC
Source organism: Alkanindiges illinoisensis (assembly GCF_004377485.1). GTDB lineage: Bacteria > Pseudomonadota > Gammaproteobacteria > Pseudomonadales > Moraxellaceae > Alkanindiges > Alkanindiges illinoisensis_A. Next base: position 206,784 of record NZ_SNTY01000014.1, on the reverse strand, counting down.
CTGCACATTGTCAGCTGTTGCTGTACTGCTGGCTGCCGAGTTACCCGTTTTACGGGTAGAACGACGCGCCGGCTTGGCAGAATCAGCTTTGCCGTCTGCCTTGCTGTTAGTATCTTGCGCTGTGCTTGCCTTGGCAGTGCTTTCATCAGTATCAGCAGCTGATTTGGCCTTGCTGGTGCGGGTAGTTTTCTTAGGTGCTGTATCCTGTGCTGTGCTGTCTTCAGCAGAGGCATCAGAATCGCCTTCCTGTGCTGACGCATTAGGGCCTTTGCTGTCCTGACTAGAATCATCACCCTGACTGGCTTGGTTATCAGCATTATCGTCAATCATTGCATCAGCCAGCGCACTTAACTGGTCATGGATCTGCTCATCCTTGGTGGCTTCATCCACCTGCTGGGCATCATGTTCGCTGCGGGTGCTCACTTCTACTTTGGCAATATCCTGATTGTGCAGCAGTGCTTCCTGAGCTTCTTTTTGTGCAGCTTGCTCTTCCTGACTGGCTGGCGTTTCAGGATTCGGCAGTTTGTCTTCAATTTTTAAAGGCTGCTGGCTGACTGCTTGCTGACTGGTATTCTGGCTAATTCCCTGACCAGCACTTTGCTGGCGCGCATGCTCAAATACCTGTTTGGCACTCTCACTCACTTCTTTGAGCAGGCGACTGGTATAAATTGCACCAACTGCGCCACCAATGACTGGGGTTACTTTATCCAGCAAGGCAGCACTAATGCGCCATTTTAACTGACCATTGGAGTCAGACAATAATTTGAACAATGGCTCGAAATCATTGGTTGATCCCAACATGGCTTGTAAGCCCTGAATGTTGCCTGTTCCCAGCATACCGCTAACACTATTGAGGCCAATGAGAATGGCCTGTTTTTCGGTAATCAGGCTTAGGTCAGCATTGGACAGTGCCTCAAAAATCATGGCACGATCTTCAGGCTGGTTTAACTCAAAACCATAGGCACGGCCAGTTAAATACACTGTACGCAAAGCCAGAATCATGGATAGTGGAATATCAGCCGCCGCGCCAGCTACACCTGTTGCACCGCTAATAGCGCCTTGAGCCATACCGATATAACGGTTTTTTTCATTTAAGGCGCGAGCCAGACGACCAGAGCGCGCGGTATCGTCCTGTAGCTCTGCCAGGGTTTTTACACCGGCCTCATCAATAATATGATCACTAGCACTAACGGTAGATGCAAAATCAGCCAGCAATTCCAGAATCTGGTCAGAGACCTTGTCAAAACTGCCTGCTGGCATAACCAGATTGGCCAGTTTATTTACGGTATTAAAGCGCTTGCCCAGAACTTGTTTGGTAATGCCGGGCAATTGCTGGCGGAATAACTGGTTGGCACGGTTGGGTGCTTTAAGGGTAGAAGAACTATTACTTGGAGTTTGGTTATCGGTAGTCATATTAATCACACTATTTGCTTCAGGAATTTCGGTTAAACGGCTAACTGAATTTTTAGCCAGTTGCTTTAATAAGTTTTGTCCCATATCTGATAAACTTTTGCTGCGTGCACGCAGGCTGTCGAACAGATCAGGTGAAGCCTTGGCCATTGATGTTGGTAAATTTTGCGCAAAGCCATCTTTAAAATCAGGCGAAGATTGTTTGGTCTGCGCACTATTAACTGAAACAGTCATAATGCATTTCCTCGTTGCAGTGGTTTTAAACCAAGTACTTTCTAAACACTTGTTTTGATTGAAACCACAATAACAAGGAGTTTATTTGCATCGCAACCCTGCGCCATAGTGTTTGTGTCGTATTCTGTGCAAGATACGTTATTGCTGTGTTATTACAGTGCCGTTACTATGCAAATGCTTGTGCTTTATAAACACTTTTGGTTTATCGCACAGGTTTTTGTATGATAGCCCGCGTGTACCTGTACACTAATGTACTACCGCTCACTGCCCTGCGCGTTGACTTCTATCATTTACCCTTGGGATTAGAAATATGACTCGTGTTGTCATCACTGGATTAGGTATTTATTCTTGCTTAGGAAATGATCGTCAAACGGTTACGCATTCTCTCAAACACGGTATTTCCGGTACACGTTTTAATGAAAAGTATGCCGAGCTGGGCATGCGAAGTCAGGTCAGTGCCTCGGCTGTGGCTGACTTCACTAAAATTGACCGCAAGCTCAAACGCTTTATGGGCGATGCTTCGGCTTTTGCATATCTATCAGCGCTGGCAGCGATTGAAGATGCAGGGCTTAAGCCTGAAGATGTGGGACAAAATCCGCGTTATGGCGTCATTGCCGGTACGGGTGGTGCGTCCACAGCAACTATTGTTGAAGCGGCGGATGTGTTGCGTGAAAAGGGCGCGCGCAAGCTCGGTGCAACATTAGTGCCCCGTAATATGAGTAATACCATTACGGCAGCTATTGGTCTGGGTTTAAAACTGCAAGGGGTTAGCCACAGTATTTCCTCGGCCTGTGCCACTTCTGCCGATGCTATTGGCTATGCCGCTCAGCTGATTCAACTGGGTAAACAGGATTTGATGCTGGCTGGCGGTGGTGAGGAAGATCACTGGACCCAGTCCATTTTATTTGATGGCATGGGGGCTATGAGTACCCATTTTAATGACCAGCCCGAAACGGCATCGCGCCCGTATTCGGTAGATCGTGACGGATTTGTGATTGCGGGTGGCGGCGGTGTGGTGGTGGTTGAGTCGCTGGAACATGCCCAGAAACGTGGTGCCCGGATTCTGGCAGAACTGGTGGGCTATGGAGCCAGCAGCGATGGCTATGACATGGTAGCCCCCAGTGGCGAAGGTGCAGTGCGCTGCATGCGTATGGCGCTGGATGAAGCGCGCCAGCATGGTGTTGAGAAAATTGATTATATCAATACGCATGGCACCAGCACACCCATTGGCGATACTGCCGAGCTTAAAGCGATCAAGGAAGTGTTTGGCGAACATTGCCCGGCCATTAGTTCCACCAAATCCATGACTGGGCATAGTCTGGGTGCAGCCGGTGTGCAAGAAGCAATTTACTGTCTGCTGATGATGCAGGAACAATTTATTGCACCATCCATTAATATTGCTGAGCTTGATCCAGAAGCAGCAGAATTTGACATTGTGCAGCAGGCACGTCCAGCCAAACTCAATACTGTGATGAGTAATAGCTTTGGTTTTGGCGGAACCAATGCCAGCCTGATTCTCAAGCGCTGGGAAGATTGATATGGCTCTGGAAACACTGGTAATGCCGCAAAGCTTTTTGTGGGTCAAGGCGCTACACATCATTGCAATTATTTGCTGGTTTGCCGCATTGTTCTATTTGCCGCGCCTGTTTGTTTACCATGCCATGAGTGATGATACGGTTAGCCACCAGCGCTTTGAAGTGATGGAGCGTAAGCTGTATCGCGGTATTATGTGGCCAGCCATGCTGGGCACCTTAATTACTGGCCATTTTCTGGTGAGTATTGGTGATCCTTACCGGCATTATCATGATGCATTGTGGTTTTATATCAAGATTGCACTAGTACTATTTTTAGTGATTTACCATTTGCTGTGTGGGCATTACCGTAAAAAACTGATTGGAAATCCGCACTACAAGACCCATGTATTCTGGCGTTTCTTTAATGAAGTGCCTACAGTGGCGTTAATTGCTATTATTATTTTAGTTGTAGTGAAACCGGGGTTTTAATGTGTTTGTTCAAGAATAATGAAATTTTCGTTTTCCCTGAATAAATGAAGACTACTGATATCTGTCAAACTAAATGGATATGATCTAGTGGGACCTATAGTCAGTACACCCGATATAAGTACTTTATCATTATAAGTTGCTGGGCCCCCTACCCATCCTCAAACCAGCTCATCCAATATATATTCTAATCGGGGATAACAAACCTGAATAAAGCGGTTATATTCACTAAAATTCTGAGCAGGAGCTAAAAAACAGTCACGAGTAATCACTAAAAATGCCTCTATATTTATAAAGGTATTTAATGGGACATTCTCATTAGACAAAATATCATCACATGTGAGTATGAGGTTCATATTTACACATTATATAAAAAGTCTTTTACTACAGTTTGACATTTAAGTTTGCTATCAGTATTTGTTCTAACTTATCAAAATCATGCATAGTATTAATTCTGACTTTTAGCATTCCTAAAAATTCTTCAGGAAGAGTTGACTTTTGGGTTAACCAGGAATTTACTGTATCAAGGAGAGCAATTTTAATCCGTCTTTTATCCGTGTTTAATAAAATTTCAATTATATGAAAAATAAACTCTGAATACTCAATTTCACTAAGTGTTTCCACACAGGCCACCTGCCAGTTTTCAGATTGAAACTGAATGTTATTTATTAGTAGCTGCCAATCCCGACTATTAAAATCTTTTAAAATGCTGATCGCACTGATTATCCCAAAATCTGACCAGTACATATCAAATTCTCCTCTATATCCATTTAATATATTCTTATAGTCTTCATACATTTTAAATTCTTCCCAAAGCATATCAGCAGCCAATATCGGAAGTTAAAAAATCGACCAGCCCATTGAACTGGTCAAACATATAATCTGGAGAGGCCACAGCCAGCTCTGCCTGACTACCATAGCCATAAGTAATGGCTATACTGCAAATTCCATTATTCTTCGCCCCGATAATATCGTATTTACGGTCACCCACCATCACACACTGCTCAGGCGCTAATTTTTCCTGAGCCAGAATATACTCAATGAGTTCTGTTTAATCGTTACGCTCGCCAGTAAGTTCGCTGCCATAAATTTCATTAAAAAACTGATCAAGCTGAAAATGCTCCAGGATCTGCTTTGCATAAACCTGCGGCTTGGATGTTGCCAGATAAAGCTGAAAGCCTGCCTGTTGTAGCTGCTGCAATCCCTGCGTAATCTCAGGGTACATGCTGTTTTCATACATTCCAATGGTAGAAAACCGCTCACGGTACAACCGCATTGCCTGATTTAGTCGCGTGGCATCATTGCTATTGATTAGGGTTTCAAATGAACTAATCAGAGGTGGCCCAATGCACCAGTCCAGATCGTCAGGTACTTCTGCAATATTCAAGCCGTCTAAGGCATGTCGGATGCATGAAGTAATCCCAATCTTGGGATCAGTTAATGTGCCATCCAGATCCAGTAAAATGGCTTTAATCGGCCAGTTTTGGGCGCACTCACTCAATCCAATAAACCTCTCTATAGAAATTTGTATTTAACACAGCTATTTCCTGTTTTAGCACTATAAAATAAAAACCATCTTAATGATGATGCTATTTCCCTAAAAAAAATAGCGGAAATGGTATTCTGAAAAACTGGACGATCTAACATGAGTCAGCTTCAAATGCGCCCTACCGTTTTATGTTTTTCCGGCCTTGATCCTTCTGGTGGCGCAGGCTTGCAAGCCGATATTGAAGCCATTGGTCAAAGTGGCGCGCATGCAGCAATTGCCTGCACGGCCATTACGGTACAGGATTCACAGCAGGTTTATGGCTTTGAAGCCACGTCTAGCGATTTATTATTGCAGCAAGCCAATGCCGTATATAACGACCTGCCTGTTAAAGCCTTTAAATCCGGTATGCTGGGAACCACTGATAATATTGCCATGCTGGCTGAATTTTTACAGGACAAGCCAAATATCCCATATGTGCTTGATCCAGTACTGGTAGCCAATAGTGGTGGCAGCCTGGGTGATATAGCAACACTGGTTAATGCCTTTAAGAACCTGATTCCTAAAGCCAGCCTGATCACCCCCAATACCGTGGAGCTACGCGCGTTAACGGGCCAAAACCAGATTGCTGAGGCAGTCAAAGTCATGTTTGATCTGGGAGCCAACGCATTGTTAGTGAAAGGCGCACACGAACATGAACCGCACCGAATCCGGCATTGGCTCTATGTGAACGGCGAATGCGTAGCAGAATCACGCTGGCAACGGCTGGAAGCCGAATTTCATGGCTCTGGTTGCAGTCTGGCCAGTTATATTGCCGGGCGGCTAGCTCAAGGTATTTTGCTAAAGGATGCCGTGCAACAAGGAGAATTGTGGCTGCATGGCGCGTTAAAACGTGCAGATATGCCGCATGCTCAAGGTCAGCGTATTCCACGCCGTTTTTAAAAGTTTTTAATAATTAAAAATAAAAGGCTGCTTGATCACAGGCAGCCTTTAAATGAATACACGAATTTATTACTTTTATGGCATCAGGCAGTAAAACCACAAACCAGACAGGTTTGTCTATACACGCTATCAGCTAAAACTGTGAAAAATTACTCAGCTTCGATGACTTCAAAGTCATGGGTAATTTCAACACCACCATCCATCAGCATTTTGCTGGCAGAACAATATTTTTCTGCAGACAAATGCACGGCTTTTTCAACCTGATTCGGCTTTACCTTGCGTCCGGATACCACAAAGTGTAGGTGAATCTTGGTAAACACTGCCGGAATGCTATCTGCCCGCTCTGCCTGCAATTCACAACGCACATCGGTAATATCCTGACGCGCTTTTTTGAGAATGGTTACAATATCAAACGAGGCACAGCCACCAAGACCCATTAAGATAAGCTCCATGGGACGTGCGCCACGGTTTTCACCACCATATTCGGGTGAGCCATCCATAATAATGGGATGACCACTAGCAGATTTGGCTTCAAAAGCAACATTTTCAAGCCAACGGACACTGGCGTGCATTGCAACTCCTGCGTAAAGGTTTTAAAGTTAGGGCTTGCCTCTACCCTAGCATAAATACTGCATGGATGATATTCAGTATTGGTGCCAGCAAATCAACTTTTTAGTCAACACTGCATGACGGTAATGGTTTGAGGCGTCAACTTTTGGGAATTTAAAATATGTATGCGTCTTCCAACTCTTCGTTAAGCACCGATGTCTTTTCACCCATGCAGCTGCCAGCCTCGCTGAAAATGCTGCTGAAACATGCACAAATCCGGCGCTATCCAAACCGCACCACGATTGTGCAGGCGGGTGCCGAATCTTCTTCGCTTTATTTAATCTTAAAAGGCTCTGTTTCCATCATCATTGAAGAAGATGAGGAACGTGAAATTGTGGTGGCGTATTTGAACGCCGGTGACTTCTTTGGTGAAATGGGCCTGTTTGAAGAAAAGTCCCAGCGCTCTGCTGAAGTTCGCACCCGTGCCATGTGTGAAATTGCAGAAATCAGCTATGAAACTTTTCATGAACTGGCCAAGATTTATCCTGACTTAAGCTATGCGGTGTTTGCCCAGTTAGTACGTCGCCTGCGCAATACCACGCGCAAGGTCACCGATTTGGCCTTCATCGATGTGACTGGCCGCATTGCACGCTGTCTGCTGGATCTAGCCGCACAACCTGAAGCCATGATTTTGCCCAATGGCCGCCAGATTCGTATTACCCGTCAGGAGATTGGCCGTCTGGTGGGTTGCTCTCGGGAAATGGTTGGGCGCGTGCTCAAGTCCCTTGAGGAACAGGGCATGATTGAAACCGAAGGCAAGGCTATTTTGATTTATGATCCAAATGCAGATGCTGAAGAATAATTAAAGCGCTACACCATCCGGCATCCTTGCCCTGAAGGTTAAAAGACTGACTTACGTTATTTTTTAAGTTTTGGCCTGCTGATTAATCATTGGCAGGCTTTATTTTTTTCACATCCGGGTTTACATGACGGGCTTCACCGTCAATCACAGTAGGACGATGTGCCTGACCAGACTGCGACTTACCAGAAGATGCGCCCTGTCCCTGCATTTCCTGCATACGGCGCATCAGCTCGGCCATCATATCCGGCTGTCCACTGGTATTACTACCTCCAAAACCACCTGTGCTCATGCCACCCATGCCCTTCATCATGTTTTGCATCATGGCATTCTGGCGCTTCATCATGATATTGGTTAAGGCCTTGCGCACGATGTTTTGTACGGCTGGAATCAAAATCAACAGGGCCAGTACATCACTAACCAGGCCCGGTAGCAGCAATAAAAATCCAGCCAGTGCCTTGGGCAGACTTTGCTGTACCTGGGGTTCACCACTGAGCTGACCTGTCATTTGCATTTGCTGCAATTGCGGCATGATGCCACCAACACTGCTGCGCAAAATACTTAAGCCCCATACAAAGGCAATAACTGTCCAGAAGAAAATCCACCAGCCACTGACGAACTGGGCAGCGCCAATCCAGGCCAGAACCTCAAGCACAATGCCAGCAAGTAAAATTAATATAGGGTTTAACATGTTTTTCTTCCAATATAGAAACAACTGGGGTGCGCTTTATTGCAAACCTTAGCAGATTAGTGCAGCAATTCTTCAGCAATCTGTGTAAAAATAAGGGCGAATTAAGTTTTTTAAAGGATCGTCATGCCATTAATTATCGGGATTGACCCGGGCTCGCGCCTGACAGGTTATGGCATTGTCGAAAAAGAAGGCTCCAAGCTGCTGTTTGTAGATGCAGGCACCATTCGTACTGAAACCATGGACATGCCGGAACGCCTCAAACGGATTTTTGACGGTATTAGCCGGATCGTGGATTTTTATAAACCTACTGAAGCTGCCGTCGAGCAAGTGTTTATGGCACAAAACCCGGATTCTGCACTAAAGTTGGGACAAGCGCGTGGTGCAGCAATTACTGCATTGGTGAATCAGGATTTAAGTGTGGCTGAATATACCGCACGCCAGATCAAGCAATCAGTCGTGGGTTATGGCGCGGCTGACAAGGAACAAGTGCAAATGATGGTAATGCGCTTGCTAAGCCTGAGTATCAAGCCGCAAGCTGATGCTGCTGATGCGCTGGCTTGTGCCATTTGCCATGCACACACATCGGGCAGCCTTAACCGGCTGGCTGTGATGAACCTGATTGGCAGTGGTATGGCACGTGGTCGAAGCCGTGGGGTGAGGCGGCGTTAAGTTTGTGCCATCATCCCAATTTTGCGCCATTGTGCTGGTGTTTGGCTGGTATGTAGTTTAAATAACCGTATAAAGAAGCTGGTATTTGCATAGCCTACCGAATAGGCAATTTCATTCACTGCCATAGTCGTGGTTAACAATAATTTTTTGGCTTTATCAATTCTTACTTTTTGTACATAAAGATTAGGTGAAAGCTGAAGCGCCTGCTGGAATCGTCGCTTTAAGGTACGGGGTGCCAACCCAACCTCCTCCCCCATCTGCTCAATAGTTATGGCCTGCGCATAGCGGGATTCTATCCACTCCTGTACCCTTAAAATTTTTTCATCACAATGATTACGGTAAGTCGGTAAAATCGGATTCATGCGGCTGGGATCAGAGATCAACAGGTAGGTAGCACACCATTGCGCAAAATGGTCACCACACTCTTGTGCCAGCATGGTCAGTAATGCATCAAAACTACCATCCAAAGAGCCTGTAGACCATATCCCTTCTGATTGCAGGAAATTCCTGTTTGCTACAAATTGTACATTAGGGTAGCGTTGGGTTAACCAGCGCATATAAGCCCAATGCGTAGTGACCAAGCATTGTGTGGCCAGTCCTGCTGCGGCCAGAAAACACGCACCTGTGGTTAAGGCCAGTACATGAGCCCCTCGTGACCTTCCTGCCTGTAACCAAGCAATAATTCCAGGTTCTGGTATAAACTGGTCATTCAGATAAGTTCCCTCAATTGCAGGAATTACCAGTAATTGAGCATTTGTTTCATCATATAGACTTCCATCTGGATGAATGAGATGTCCCCCGGCTGCCTGTATTGGCATCCCATTTACTGATAGTAATCTCACCTTGTAACGTGGTGGCAGGCCCAACTGTTTTTCCAGTAAAGCGACAATTCGGAAAAAATCCACAACAGAGAAGATTCCGGTGGCCCAACAGCCCTCATAAATTACGACTGAAACTTTTTTGGTCATGGCCCGATCAGACTATAGATAAGCCTTTTAGAATCCTGTCATCATCATATTCCACAACTATAATTTTAAAAAGTGATAATGAGTGATATAGAACCATGGCTTATTTTAAACGTTTAGATGAAACTACTTTTTTACCCACTGCGCATACGGGTGGTGCATGGAATGTCAAGGAGCAACATATTGCCCCTGTGGTTGGACTGCTCACGCATATGCTGGAATGTGATTGCACCAAGCGAGCTCATGGCTTTGTCATTGGACGATTGTCTTTTGATATTTTAGGAACTCTTCCGCTTGAACCTATTTCCATAGAAATACAAACGCTACGTTCTGGCCGTACAATTGAACTGATTGAAGGCACGGTTTATCACAATCAACGACCTGCACTACGCGCAAGAGCCTGGTTAATTAAACCACATAATACTCATAATCTTGCGGGCACATCTCTACTCCCTATTCCCCCTCTGGATCAAATGCCAATCTGGGAACCCAGCACGATCTGGGCTGGTGATTTTATTAAAAGTATAGAAATACGCCGTGTCCAGCATCAACCCGGGCGTGCAGCATATTGGGGAAAGGCAAAACAGCCTGTGCTAGAGGATGAACAAGTTAGTGCGCTGGCGCAAGCCGCTTGCCTGTTCGATATTCCCAATGGCATGACAGTACGTGCCAACCCCCATGAAATCGCTTTTCCCAACCTGGATGTCACCGTACACCTGTTTTCCATGCCCACCGGAGAATGGCTGGGGTTTGATACCAGTGTATCTTTTGGCAATAATGGGCTGGGAGTAAACTGTACTATTTTGCATGATCAGCATGGCCCGATTGGCACAGTAACTCAAATCTTAACCATACGCCCATAGATACTCTAGCTACTGTTAATTCACCACCTGCCTAATGACTTGCAGCATATCAGTCGCCTGCAAGCCACGTTCGCCCTGTTTTGCCAGAATATCTCCGGCTGCTGCATGCAGGGCCACAATCTCATGCAGTGGCAAATCGGGTAACTGTGCCAGTAATCCACCTGCCATGCCCCCCAGAATGTCGCCCATACCTGCCGTAGCCATTCCGGGATTACCCAAGCCGCAAATACTTAAGCCCTGCCCATCAAGGCTTAAACTGCCAGCGCCCTTTAACAGCCAGTTGCCATCAAATTTTTCCTTTAAGGCATAAATCGCTGCAATACGGTCCTGCTCTACCGTATGCACCGTTGTTCCCAGCAGGCGGGCTGCCTCGCCAGAATGCGGCGTACAATACCAGTGCTGATGTAACCCAGTTTTTATTGCCTGCTCATCGGCCAGATGCCCCGCTGATAAATGCCACAGTGCATCCGCATCAATAACCACACGTTGCACTGCTTCAGCTTGTTCAAGCACAGGTAAAAATGCCTGCCAGATGGCTTTTCCCCAATTATGCCGGCCCAATCCCATGCCAATCACAATACAGTCGATAGATTGGCTTACCTGCGCTGCAAATTCCGCTGTAATTTGTGCCTGCGCTGGCATGGCTAGTGTCATGACATTGGGACAACGGCTAAGCGCAGCGTTATGATGTTTTTCATGAGTCAGCAAGGTCACTTTACCGGCGCCACCAGCCAGTGCAGCCTCAGCAGCCATAATCGCTGCACCGCCCATGTTTTCATCGCCACCAATAATCAGCACATGCCCATAAGTTCCCTTATGACCCGTTTTGCGGCGCTTAGGCAACTGCGGGACTTGCTGATCCAGCCGCGCCAGTACCTGCAATTGATCATCTGGCGGAATCAGTGGCAAGTTAATGACCTTGCCAGCATAGGCTGGCCCCTGTCCGGTAAGCAGGCCTACCTTTAAGCCTAGTACACTTAGGCTTAAATCCACATCACAGGTTATGCCCAGCACAGCGCCACTATTGGCATCAAGACCACTGGGAATATCCAGCGCCACCTTGTAGCCACTGCCCTGATTAAACTGCTCAATGGCAAGCTGGTATGCACCACTAACCTTGCGATTTAAGCCAATACCAAACAACGCATCAATGTGTATATCAGCAAGGGGGAGCTGACTTAGGGCATAAAAAATCCTGACTTGTTGTGCTACCGCATAGGCTTTGGCCTGCTTGGCAATATCCGTAATAGGCGGCTCTACCTCATACACCCAGATGCCATATCCAGCCCGCTTTAAGTAGGCTGCCAATAGCCAGCCATCGCCACCATTGTTGCCGGCCCCACAATACACGCCAATGCTTGTTTGATGTTGAACTACCTGATCTTGTTTTAGGCTGTCGATAGATTGCACAATATGCGGCATCATTTGCCATGCAGCCTGCTGCATGAGACCATAGCTGCTGTTTCCGGCAGCAAACCAGCGTTGCTCCCAAGCCTGCACCTGTTCACGGTTAAACACCTCTGGACGCATGCGCAGCTCTCCTTTTCATTGTGCTACTGTTCATTGTGCTAATTGGTTTTAAATATTTTGATCATGACATTTTTTCAGGCCGCTTGTCATTGCTTCTGCCATTACCAATGGATGGGCTGTCATGGCTAGCAAAAAGGCCACTATTCCTGTGCTGGATGAAACATTACGGCAAAACCCACAGGCGTTAAAAGAGTGGATCAAGGCACAGGCGCGCCAGCTTGGTTTTTCGGATTGCGGGATTGCACGGCCAGACACGCAAGACCAGATTCCACATTTGCAGCAATACCTTGCCGATGGCTTTCATGCCGATATGGATTATCTCGCTACCAATCTGGATAAACGTGCCAATCCTGCCCTGCTGGTGCCAGATACCCGCAGCATTATTTGTGTGCGTATGGATTATCTGGCTGAAGCACCGCCACACCGCTATGTACCGCATGAACCCAACCAAGCCATTATTGCGCGCTATGCGCGTGGTCGCGACTATCATAAAGTGCTGCGTGGCCGACTCAAGCAACTGGCACGTGTCATTGAAGAAAAAGTCGGCCCATTTGAATCGCGGCCTTTTGCCGACTCTGCCCCCATTTTTGAAAAAGCGCTGGCTGAAAAAAGCGGCCTTGGCTGGACAGGCAAGCATACCCTGCTCATTAACAAGAAAGCCGGTTCATTCTTTTTTCTGGGCGAGCTGTTTACCAGCCTTGATTTACCTTTTGATGAGCCTGCCACTGCACATTGCGGCAGTTGTTCGGCTTGCCTTGATATTTGTCCGACTAAGGCCATTGTGGCCCCCTACCGGCTGGATGCCCGTAAATGTATTGCCTACCTGACCATTGAGTATCAGGGCATTATTCCCGAAGAATTTAGAAAGCCAATTGGCAACCGGGTATTTGGCTGCGATGATTGCCAGCTGATTTGTCCATGGAATGGCTTTGCCCAGCTTTCCGGAGAAGATGACTTCAAGGCACGACATCACCTGAATCAGGCCACCTTGCTGGAACTCTGGCAATGGACTGAGCAGGAATTTTTAAGCAAAACCGAAGGTAGTGCTATCCGGCGCACGGGTTATCAGGGTTTTATGCGTAATGTGGCGATTGGCTTGGGTAATGCAGACTTTGACCCGCAGATTATTGCAGCGCTACAACAAAGCCAGCATGATGAAGTGGTACAGGTGCATGTGGACTGGGCGCTTACACAGCAGCAGTTAAAAATGCAGGCTGTTTAATTTTTCTTCATTGCTGATTTTGCTAAACTGTCATTTCCACACTTATCGCAATCACCGGATTGCATTGATCATGGAAACTTCTTATTGTTTTGAGCAGCAGCTTCATCAACTTTCTCACCTGTTTATCTTGCAGCAGCAAGAAGCATTTACCCAGTTATTAGAGCAACTGGAATTTCAGTATTACACCCAGCCCGTTTATTTTAACCAGCTTATTCAAGCTGTTTTTGAGTTACTGGCTCATCCCCTAGCCACTGAATCTAAAAATACATTTGATCTATATGTATTTTTGTCCAATAACTGGCTAAATCTTGGGCTGGCTCAGCAGCAGCACTTGGTTAGTAGTATTGAGAGGAATTACACCCGTTATCAGCAACCCGACGTGTTACGGGTCATCAATGAAATTATTGGTGAGAAACTGGCTAACAAAGCAGCCTGGCGATTGATTCAACACTTAGAAAACAGCACCAGTGGCCTACATCGTGCCCAAATTCCGCTAATGCTGGGCCGATTAATCCAGTACACTTCAAGTACAGCACTTAAACGCCAAGCCGTCATCATGCTTCAGTTATTAACCCAGAATGATGAACGCTTGACCCGCCAGCAAGCGCAGCATATTTTACAACGTACCATGCGCCTAATGAACCCACGGATCTGGCGCAGTCTGGGTTTGGCTTAGTTTAGGATTGTTTATGGCTTAGGGATTATAGGTTTCAATAGTGCAGGCGTGCCAGATAGTCTAACAGGTGTCTGTTCAACCTAAGCCTCATAATTAAAAAGTCCTGATGATTCAGGACTTTTTATAAAGGTGGCTACCAGTTAGTAGCCAATCAGGCAGGAATCCGCAGTACCTGTCCCGGATAGATCTTGTCGGGGCTGCTGAGCAGCGGCTGGTTGGCTTCAAAGATTTTCTGGTATTTACCAGAATCGCCATATACTTGCTGAGAAATTTTTGACAGTGTATCACCGGATTTTACGGTATAAAACTTGCTCTCTGGCGCTGGCGTACTGACCAGAATATGGTCAACGACTTTGGCCACATGATCCACATTGCCTGCAGCCAGAATAACCTTTTCACGGTCAGCCTGCGTCTTGGCAGTGCCACTAATCTCGGCGGTATCAGTGTTGCCTTCATAATGAACTTTTAAACCATCAATACCCAATCCTAAGCCATTAATACGGTTTAACAGTAAATTGGCAATCACCTGAGGATTAGGCTCAGCAGGCGCAGCCGGACGCGGTGTGGCCTGATGTGGGGCGGCAGGTGCAGCAGATGGTGCAGCCTGATGCGTGGTGTTTGGATTGGCGGCAGGCGCGGGCTGTTGTTTATGACCCGTCAGTTTTTCACCAATGCCTTTGGTAAAATTAAAAATACCCATAGTTTATTCTCCATCTTGTTGTGCACAATTCCCATGATTCTGGTTAGTGTGCCTGTCTCAGAAAATTGATGAGTTTCTAGCCTAGAAGTTTTTATTTGATCGTGTGTGTAAGTCACGTTGTAGTCATTAGAGTGTTGTTTTAATGCGCTTTACAAAATTTACATCATCATAAAGACCAGGTAATAAAATATCAGTTGTGCCATAAAGAATGAAAAACAACCGATGTTCTTGTCTGCTTTGAATTAAGCGGCAAAATACAGTCAACAAAAAACCGCGACTGGCGCGGTTTTAATGCAAGCCTGTTACAGTAGATCAGGCTTCGCCCACCTTGGCACTGACATAATCAATGGCAGATTGAACGGTGGTAATGGCATTGGAATCTTCATCAGGAATTGTAATGCCGAAGTCATTTTCAAATGACATCACCAGCTCTACCAAGTCCAATGAATCTGCACCCAGATCGTCCATAAAAGATGCTTCATTCTTGATGTCTTCAGCACGCATACCGAGCTGTTCAGCCACAGCTTTTTTAATGCGTTGTTCGATATCGCTCACAGGAATTCTCCTCATGCATGTGGCGTTATTAAATGTACCGGCCTAGTTTAGACTAAACTCGCGCAATTACAAAGAACCAAAATGGTTTTTAGTGCATGTATAAGCCGCCATTGACCGGCAAAACCGTACCAGTTATGTAACCAGAATTTTCACTGACCAGAAAACTTACCGCATGGGCAATGTCTTCTGGAGCACCCAAACGGTTGACTGCAATTTGTGCCAGCATTTTGGCTTTGGCCTCTGCACTGAGTTCTTCTGTCATGTCGGTGGCAATAAAACCCGGTGCCACACAGTTGACCGTGATATTACGGCTACCCATTTCACGGGCCAGACTACGGCTAAAACCTTCCATGCCTGCCTTTGCGGCTGCATAGTTGGCTTGTCCGCCATTGCCCATTTGCGCCACCACCGAGCTAACGCTGACAATACGGCCAAAGCGCATTTTGGTCATGCCACGCAGGACACGCTTGGAGAGCTGGAATACAGCACCCAAATGGATGGATAAAATATCGCTCCAGTCATCATGGCTCATGCGCAGCAGCAAATTGTCACGGGTAATGCCTGCATTGTTGACCAGTACAGCAACCGAACCGAATTCTGCTTCAATTTGCGTGATTAACTGGTCAATGGCAGCACTGTCACGCACATCCAGCAGCATGCCCGCGCCCTGACCCGCCAGTTGCTCACTAATCCGCGCAGCACCTTCTGTGGTGGTTGCGGTTCCCACCACAAACAGGCCATCCTGAATCAGTTGCTTTGCAATCGCGGCACCGATGCCACGCGTTGCGCCAGTAACCAAGGCCACTTTTTTACCGTTTATATTTTCTGTACTCATGCCAGTTTTCCTTCTGCCAGAGAAATCGCACTCAAGGCATCTTCCAGCCGGGTGCGCGTATCGGTGGCATAGGCCGCCTTTACACTGGGCAGGCGCTTGGCCAGATTGGCCAGCACGTTGCCTGCGCCACACTCCACCACATATTCAGTGCCCAGACTGGCCAGCATCTGCATACTTTGCGTCCAACGTACCGGACGATACAATTGCTGAATGAGCGCAGTTTTGATACTGTCGACATCTGCTTCAATCTGGGCATTGACATTCTGTACGACCGGAATAAGCGGTGCATTAAAGCAGGTGTTGGCCAGTGCCTCAGCCAGTTTTTCGGCCGCAGGCTGCATAAGCGCGCAGTGTGAAGGTACACTCACCGGTAACACAATGGCCTTGGCGCCTTGTTCTTTGGCCTGTGCAATGGCTTGCATTACCGCATCTTTCGTGCCAGCAATAACCACCTGCCCGGCTGCATTGTAATTGGCGGCTTCCACCACTTGTCCCGTTTGCTGGCTCACCAGTGCACATAAGGCTTCTACTTCGGCATCAGTTTTGCCGAGCAAGGCAGCCATAGCGCCCTGTCCTTCAGCCACTGCATTCTGCATGAGCTGGCCGCGCAAATGCACCAGCTTGACGGCATCACTAAGACTCAAGCTGCCTGCTGCCACCAGCGCGCTATATTCACCCAGCGAATGACCTGCCAGGACAGCAGGTTTGACACCGCCCAGTTCCTGCCATACACGCCAAATCGCAATGCTGGCGGTGAGCAATACCGGTTGGGTATAGGCAGTCTGATCCAGTTGCTCGCCACTCTGGGCGATCTGCCAGACATCGAAACCGAGTGCATTACTGCTTTCATCAAAAGTGTGCCGGATCAGGCTAAACTGCTCGGCCAGTTCAGCGAGCATGCCTGCCTTTTGTGAGCCTTGCCCCGGAAAAACAAATGCGGTATGTCCCTGAAGCTTCGGGAGACTGATGGACGCTGTCATGTGCAAGATTCCTTAAGACCTCTTGTCTTGTTATCCCGATTCAGTAGTTAGCCAAATCAGGACTTGAAGTCAACATCAATAAAAAGTCAATAAAAATGGGAGCCTAAGCTCCCACTCGGTTGATCAACGGTGGCATAAAGTGCGCACCCTAAATCAATTATTCTTCTGTTGCTGGTGTGGCAAACAGTTGACGGCCACGATAGAAACCATCTTTGGTCACATGGTGACGCAGATGGGATTCACCAGTTGTTTTATCAACTGATACAGTGTTGGCGATAAGTGCATCGTGCGAACGGCGCATGTCACGGCGAGCACGGCTTTTACGGTTTTGCTGAACGGCCATGAGAGGCTCCTTAACAATTGATCAAATAGATCAGGCAATAACTTTAATCTGGGCCGGAGACTTAAAAATGTTAAGAATCCAGTTTACCTTTAAGACTAGCCAGTGCTTCAAACGGATTATCACGCTTGATCTGCTCTGGCTCATCCTCTACCACAGGTTGATGCTGGTTTTCACACGCGTCATGGCGTGGTGAAATCGGCACCGACAATAAGAGTTCGTCTTCCAGCAATTCGATCAGGTCAATGGTCTGGACGTCATCTACGCCATGAACCACCTGCTCTTCACTGAGAATGACAAAATCAGCATCCTCATCCAGGCGTGAAGCCTGTTTCTCATCGGTCAGCAGTGCCAGATGAACCTGAGTTGCCACCGGAACCTCAACAGGTTCCAGACAACGCTGGCATGTCATCGGCACTGTGGCAGACAGTGTCCCATCAAGCCATGCAACACGCTGATAGTCATCCATATACAGGCGACAATCAACGTTTACCATAAGCTCGTCAGTATCAGGCTGACCCGCAGGTACAGTTGCTTCACTGGCAATACGTGCAAAACGGCTTAATGGAACCTGACCGGCCCAGTTATAGCCTTGCTCTGCCCACTTAAACGGCTCGATCCGAGACGGTAACTGGGACGCGCTTGATGACACGTGCTTTGATGCGCTGTCGTTTGATGAAAAATGATTTGCTGACATGATTTGCTAACACATACAGGGCGGCAATTCTACAAAGTTGTAAGAGCGCTGTCAAAGAATAAGATATAATTTTACACGCTATTGCTAAATTTTCATAGGACAGGCACCCAAATGCCTGACCAGTGGACTGATGCTGCCAGTTTAAGCAGCTTGCGGCAGGATAGCAGAACCAAATTGTCTAATGCCACCTTGCACCAGTATAACAGAAAGGATTGACTATTATTCCCTGTCAGCAGCAAAAGCCCAATGCAGCTTGGTCAAGCACTAAAATGCCTTACTTCGACGTCAGAGAATGGTAGACCTCTTTATACGCTGATCAACGCAGAGTAGCTTATGCAGCAATAGACTTCTTTCATAAGTTGTACCAACTCGCCTTCGACAGGCTCAGGCAGCGTCGGTTGAGCTTGTCGAAACCAGACTTATGCAAGAGATCTAATAATACTGATTATCCATCCTTTAGAAATTCGTCATTAATTTTACATTTTTTAAAGTGAAATCAATCAAAATAGCCTAGATTAAATATAAGCATAGTCTAAGGTGGTAACACACCACTTCATGGGCGTGTTTTAATTGAACAACAAGGAACATGAACATGCTGCATTTACGTATTCATCCGGATAATCCGCAGCCACGCCTGATTCAGCAGGCCGTTGACCGCATCCGTGCCGGTGATGTGGCGGTTTATCCTACTGATGCCTGTTATGCGATTGGCTGTCATATCGGTGACAAGGCGGCAATGGAAAAAATTGGGCAAATCCGTCGCTTACCCGCGCAGCACCAATATGCCATTTTGTGTCGGGATTTGTCCGATATTGCCACTTATGCCAAGGTAGATAACAGTACCTACCGTTTATTGAAGGCCAACACCCCCAGTATTTGTACTTTTATTCTACCAGCCACCAGCGAAGTGCCCCGTCGTCTGTTGCATCCCAAGAAAAAAACCATTGGTATTCGTATTCCAACCAACCTGATTTGTCAGGCATTGCTCGAAGAACTGAATGAACCGCTGCTCACCAGCACCCTGATTTTACCGGGACAAGACCTGCCATTTGACGACCCCTACGACATTGAAATGCAACTGGGCAAGCAAATTGAGCTGTTTATTGATGGGGGCGTGTGTAGCCGTGGCGTGACCAGTATCATTGATTTGTCAGGTGATTACCCGGTTGTAGTACGTGAAGGCATGGGAAATGTGAGCGCATTCGCATAATTAAAATTTTAAATAAACTGTTCTGTCTGGTTGTATACGTCTCATTCAGCCTGTCTAAAATGATTTTACCAGCAGGCTGAAGGTTATTTTTCAAAGAATAAGATAATTTGCAAACTGACTGATCGTTCACACTTAAACGGTTGCTTTGCTGTACAATCCTCTCATTACGAGCGCAAAACTGTCAATTTTTGTAAATATAAGAAGTTGGCATAGAAAGTGCTATTTAAACGCGCCTGTTGACTTTCACTGGAAAAAGCTTAATACAGTTTTTTTGTAGCGCTTATTATTTTGTGAAGTAGACAGCTCTGCGCACTGTTATTGCTCAGATGATGGTAACTATTTTTCATGCCTTTTGTATAAATTCGCGTGGCCTAATTATATGAACCAACAACAAATTGCTGGTGAACCTGCTCAGCCTACGGTTGCCCGTATGTATGATGAGTGGTTTTCCCAAATCCCGGATGACCTGTATATCCCGCCTGAGGCATTCCAGATTTTGCTGGAATACTTCGAAGGGCCGCTGGATTTCTTACTTTATCTTGTTCATAAAAATGGCCTGAATCTGGTAACGCTGGACATTGCGCCCATTGCTACCCAGTACCTGCATTATATTCAGGGCATGAAAGCGCTCAATATTGAACTGGCCGCTGATTATATGGTGATGGCGGCGTCGTTGGCCGATATCAAGTCACGTTTGCTGTTACCCAAACCGCAGATTGCCAAACCTGAAGATGACCCGCGTCAGGATTTGCTCAGTCGCCTGCAAAACTATGCCAAGGTGAAGCAGGGTGCCCTGTGGCTGAGTGCCTGCCAGATTCTGGAACGCGATGTGTTTGATGCCAATAGCACAGTGGCTGCCATTTACACACAGGATGATGAGCAATTTGATGCCAGCCTGTTGCATCAGGCCATGACCTTGCTGCTCAAGCGCCCGCGCCTGCAAAGCCATCAGGTGGAAGTAGAACCCGTACAACTGGAAGAACGCATTGATTTTATCCGTCAGATGGCCATGCAGGGTGAGGTGATGTCGTTTTACCAGCTGATTAATCCGGCGCAAGGTCACATGGGCATTGTGGTGACCTTTATGGCGGTGCTGGAACTGGTGCGGCAAGGCGAGCTTGAAATCCGTGGCTGTGGGATTGAGCAGCCACTGGCAGTTACAGGACGGCGAAGCCATGCTGCCTGATACCGACCCCACTCATCCAGCATTGTTGCAGCCTGGCGTGCATCATCCAGTCAATATTATTGATGATGCCCTGCTGCGGCTGGAAGCCCTGATTTTTGCCAGTGAAGGGCCGGTTAATATCGCCCAGCTCAGGCAGGCCTTTGATGACAGTATTAGTGCTGCACAGATCAAACAGTGGCTGGAACTGCTGGCTGCACGCCAGAACAACCGTGCCATTGAACTAATTGAAACGGCCCAGGGTTATCGCTTTCAGGTGCGTGAGCATTACAGCAGCCTGATTGCCAAAGTCTGGCCCGAGCGTCCGGTGCGGTTGTCCAGCGCCCTGCTCGAAACACTGGCCGTGATTGCCTACCATCAGCCCGTGACCCGTGCTGATATTGAACATATTCGTGGTGTATCCGTGAACAGTCAGATTTTAAGAACATTGTTTGACCGTCAGTGGATTACCGAATCCGGTTTTCGTGAGATCCCGGGGCGGCCTGCCCTGTTGGTCACCACGAAACATTTTTTAAATGCTTTTGGCCTCGTGTCATTAAAAGCTTTACCACCGCTAGAAGATGTCAAGGAAGTACTGGATACCTTTAACGATAGTTTATCGTGACAGGCCCAGACAGATGCACCAGCGTGGTTAAAGCGATTTTTTTATTAAGGTTGTGTTTGCTATGAGTGAAAAGTTACAAAAAGTACTGGCCAGAATTGGTCTGGGGTCACGCCGCTATATGGAAGAAGTCATTGCTGCCGGACGTGTCAGCGTCAATGGCCGCATTGCCCAGGTGGGTGAGCGCATTGAACCGGGTGACGAGCTTCGTATTGATGGCCGCAAGGTTCAGTTCCAGCTGGAAGATGAAGTGCGCCGCCGTGTGCTGGTGTATTACAAGCCTGAAGGTGAAATCTGTTCACGCAATGATCCCGAAGGCCGCCCGACGGTGTTTGAACATCTGCCGCAAATTGCCAATGACCGCTGGGTGATGGTGGGCCGTCTGGACATTAACAGTACTGGTCTGCTGCTGTTTACCAATGATGGCGAACTGGCTAACCGCCTGATGCATCCGTCCAATGAAGTGGAGCGTGAGTATGCAGTGCGTGTGATGGGTGAAGTTACTGCTGAGGCGCGTAAAAACCTGCTGGCCGGTGTTGAGCTGGAAGATGGCCCGGCCAAGTTTGAATCGTTTAGTGAAATTGGTGGTGAGGGCATTAACCGGTGGTATCAGGTGGTGGTTAAAGAAGGCCGCAACCGCGAAGTACGTCGCCTGTTTGAATCACAGGGACTAAAGGTTAGCCGTCTGCTGCGTACCCGCTACGGTTCGGTGATTCTACCGCGCGAGTTGCGTACTGGGCGCTGGGTGGAACTGGACAAGCATGACATTGATAATCTGGTAAAAACTGTCGAGCTTAAGCCACGGGTTGGTACTGGGCTGTATGGCATGGCCAAGCGTCGCGCTGAGCGTCAGGTGGAAAACCCATTGCCTGCGCGCCGTGGTGGGTTTCTGCGTCAGCAAAAGCGCGATACCAGCATGAAATAATTCTTGATATTGAACTAAAAAGCCCAGTCTAATTAAACTGGGCTTTTTTATAAATTAAAGTCATTTAACGATCAAATTGACTTATACACCCATCTGCGACTGTAAATAATTCGGCAAACCAATTTTCTTGATCAGGCCCAGTTGTTTTTCCAGCCAGTAGGTATGGTCTTCCTCAGTGTCGGCCATTTGCGCACGCAGCATATCACGGCTGACATAATCGCCCTTGGCTTCACACAATTGTACGCCTTTGGCCAGATCCTTACGCACCTTGTACTCCAGCGCAAGGTCGGCTTCAAGGCAGGAAATCACATCGGTGCCAATATTCAGGCTATCCCGTGACATATCCGGCGTGCCATCCAGAAACAGTACCCGGCGAATCAGTGCATCGGCATGGCCGCCTTCTTCCTGGGATTCATGATCCAGCCGTTCATACAATTTATGCAGGCCCCAGTCTTCATACATCCGGGAATGAATCAGGTACTGGTCACGCGCAGCAAGTTCGCCGCCAATCAGCATATTCAGGTAATTAATGACTTCGGTATCGCCGCGCATGATGTTTCTCCTCAAAACTGGAATCATTATGACGCAGGCTATAATTTTTTCAAAGCGGATAATTGAGTAAGTTTATGATTTTCAACAATTAAAAATGAGAAGCATACGCATTTGCACTATTTTTTGATGTCATAACGCCTTGTTTTAAAGCTACATTTTAGGGCAAATGGTTTAAGTTGGGTGCACTAGTTCATATGCTGCTTTTACAAAAAAAGCTTAAACACAGTACCAAGTATATGGATATTCGAGTTAAGGGTAATATCGGGTCATTAAAGGTAAATCTTAAACAGATCCACTAAAGGACAAACCATTATTCCCAACAATATAAGAACCAAAAAAAGCATAAATATCAGCTTATTATTTTAATTACAAAAACTGGGAAATTAATCCAAGCAACCTTATACGTAATATTGTGAAAAATTTATGTGTAAAAACTTAATATTATGTAGTGCAAATAATAAATTTCGGCCAAACCATGAATTTTGGTGCTAAAAAAAGGCCTAGCCGAGGGTACCAGAATGACCAGCCAACCAATTAATGAGCAAACCGCTGAAAATCAAAATTTTGAAGATTCACCCCAAGATGCCATTCATCATCTGGCGCTGGATCAGGTACCTGCAAATCAAAACCCTGCTTTTAACCAAACCTGTTTTAATGACCCAGTCGAGCTAATCCAGCAGCTTCAGGCAAGCTCTCACACCTATTGCCTGTTTCTGGACATTGATGGCACGCTGGCTGATTTTTGTGATGACCCTGAACAAAGCTTTATCCCTGATGTTATGCTGGCGACTATTGCAGGCATCCAGCGCTGTCAGGTGCCGGTAATTGCAGTAACTGGCCGACAGATTCCGATCGCACAGCAGCTATTTCAATCACTGACGTTGCCGATTGCAGGTTTGCACGGTCTGGATATTGTACTGGACAGTGGCACCCGTCTAAGTCCGGACTTAAGCAGTATTGATTTTGACCGCTTAAAACAGGCACTCCAGCATGCCTGTACAGAATATCCCCGATTGCTGTTGGAAGATAAACAGTATTCTTTTGCCCTGCACTATCGCCAGTGCCCTGAACTGGAGCCAGTTGCGCATGACATTATGAAGCAGTTAGTGGCCAGTTATCCGCAAATGAAGCTGAATCATGGCAAATGTGTGGTGGAAATCTTGCCAATACAGGCAGATAAGGGTCATGCCATCCAGACTATTCTGGCACATTTTGGACTTGATCCCATCACACCGATATTTATTGGTGATGATATTACCGATGAATCCGGTTTTAAGGCAGTCAATGCGCAACAGGGGATGAGCATCAAGGTAGGAACCGGGCCTACTGATGCCCAATATCGTCTCAAAGATACTACTGCGGTTGCAGCGTTTTTAGCTCAGTTTCACCAGTTTTTGCCTTGCCGTGCTGCCAATAAGGCAGTGAGCAGTTGCACACGGGAACAATATGGAGAAGAAACATGTCCAAACTAATTGTATTGTCCAACCGGGTGAGCCTGCCCAATCCTGACAAACCCGCGGCTGGTGGCTTGGCAGTAGCGCTACAGGATGCGCTCACGGAAACGGGTGGTACCTGGCTGGGCTGGAATGGCGATATTGTTAGCGACAATAACCAAGCAGGCCAAACAGCAGCAAAACCGCAGTTTGGAAAAATTATAGATGGCAAAATTGAATACCTGACCTGCCCATTAACCCAACAGCAGTATGACCAGTATTATTGCGGGTTTGCCAACAACACCTTATGGCCAGCTATGCATGAACGGCAGGATCTAATTGAATATAATCAGGCCGAGTTTGAAACCTATCAAGAAGTCAATGCGCTATTTGCCCAGCAGCTTAAAGCCATTGCCCAACCAGATGATGTGATCTGGGTACATGACTACCATTTCTTTAGCGTAGCGCGCTATTGCCGTGAATTGGGACTGAACAACAAGATTGGCTTTTTCCTGCATATTCCGTTTGCCCCACTTTCCATCTGGAAATGTATTCCAACGGCTGAGCGTCTGGTTCAGGATCTGTGCCATTACGATCTGGTAGGCCTGCAAACCGATTATGACCAGACCCTGTGTATGCAGGCGTGCACCACCTTGCTAAAGGCGCAAAAAATCCAGCATTCACTGGTGAGCTACCAGCAACGCATTACCACCATTAAGTGCTATCCCATTGGCATTAACCCTGCCCAGATTCAGCAGGTGGCAAAAAAACATGCCAGTGACCGACAAGATGTATTTGATCTCAAAGCGCTAAAAAACCAGAAAACCATTATTGGCGTAGATCGTATTGATTACTCCAAGGGAATTCTGGAACGCTTTGATGCCTTTGCCGAGTTTTTGCAGCAGTATCCGCAATATCACCGGCGTATCACCGAGTTGCAAATTGCCTGCCCTTGCCGCATGGATATTCTGGCCTATCAGCGCCTGTTCCGGCAGGTCAATCAAACCGTAGAAAAAATTAATGACACCTTTGCCCAGCATGACTGGCTGCCGATTGACTGCACTAATGAAGTGGTGCCGCATGAAACCCTGATGGGGCTATACCGTCTGACTGATATTTGCTGGATTAGTTCCCTGCGCGATGGTATGAATCTGGTGGCCAAGGAATATATTGCCGCGCAAGACCCGGAAAATCCCGGCGTGCTGATTTTGTCTAAATATGCCGGTGCAGCTGAACAAATGCAGCAGGCGCTGATTGTTGACCCTACCGATACACAGGATATGGTTAATGCCTTAAAAATTGCGGTAGAAATGCCCCTCCAGGAACGTCTGGAACGCTACCAGCAATTGATGCAGGGTTTAACCACCTTTGATATTAATGACTGGCGCAACCAGTTTTTAAGTGACTTGCGCAAAAACCATCAACTGGAAAATTTTAAGCAGCCCATGCGGGCAGTTAATACGGCGTATCAGTTGTTATAGGAAAGCAAAGCAGCCTTAGCTTCTGCTAGTTCCATAATCTAGACAACATGGCTTTGAGATGCTTAAAAATACGGGGCAAACCAGCAGCTAGGGTAGCAAACTGGTTTGTCCCGTTTTAATTTTTGAGAGCTAAGTTATGCGTGGTTTGAAACCGGATCAACCCGGGTAAACTTGTTAAAAAACGCAATGACCAGCAGCATGGCCGCAACGATGGTAAATACAATCGTCAAACTGGTGACCTGCCCGACAATACCAATTAACGCCGGGCCAGTCAGGGAACCGGTATAGGCAATGGTCGAAACACAGGATAATGCAGCAGCCTTGGGCATAAGCGACTGGCGGCCAACCCGGGAAAACATTACCGGAACAATATTGGAACAGCCAAAACCCACCAGTGCATAACCCAGCAGTACCACAAACCAGTGCGGTGCAGTCACGACAACCACCAGACCCAGCGCAGCACAGGCGGCACTATAGGACACAATATTTTTCTCACCCAGGGATTTCAGCAAATAGCGACCAGAAAAACGACCCAGCGTCATGGTAATGGCAAAAAAGGTATACGCCAGACCTGCGTAAGCAGTGCTGACCTGATATTTAGAAGTCAGGTAAATGCCGCTCCAGTCCATGGCTGCGCCTTCGGACAAAAAGGCAATAAAGCACATGATGCCAATCATCAGGATGACCCGGTTAGGCAGTTTCCAGCCAGTTTTTTTCTGCTCGGGCGCAGACTCTTCTGTAGCTTCTTCCTTTTCAATTTCTGCCAGACAGGCGGGCACTGCCAAGATACTAATGGCTAATAACAGCATGCTAATGGCAACGGCGCTAACCAATGGCGATACGCCTGCTGCCAGTAAACAGGTAACGGTCATTACCCCGGCCAGCCCACCCAGACTACACATGCCATGAAAGCTGGACATTAATGAACGCAGGCTATTTTTTTCAACAATAACCGCCTGAAGATTAAGAGCAACACCAAAACTGCCTGCGGCCACGCCAAACAGGAACAGCGAAATCGCCATCATCAGCGAGGTGTTCCAGATGGTTAGCCCCGGCAATACAGCCAGCAATAACAGCAAGGCAAAGCCAATCAGCACGCGGCAACCAACACGCTGAACCAGTGCCCCAGTGGCAGGCATGGCCACCATGGAGCCAATCCCGGCACACAATAACAGCAGGCCAAAATCCGCATGATTGAGATGCAGACGCTGCTGGGCAAACGGAACCAGGGGCGCCCATGCCGCTGTACCAAAACCCAGCGCAAAAAAGTTCAGGCGGGTTGAAACCCGTTGCGCGCTCAGGAGAGTTGTATTATCAACGCCAGCAGTTCTAAACAGTAACATAATTGCGTGTCACCACCATGAAAAAAGACCAGTTGCCCGGCTAATCGGTAGTGCTCCTACACGCCTAGCCAATAGAAAAACCCCTGCTGATGCGTAGACAAACCAATGGATTTACCAGTTCGTTCTACAGTTCAGCAAGGGCTTACTAATTGGCGAGATTATATCCAATTACAATATTAATACATCCAGAATTTACAATTTATCCGGCCATTTTTGTAACCATGAAATCCTTTAGTACCAGTGTTTCTACCAGATTTATCCATAGTGTTTTAACCATAAATTTAACTACTACAACCAACCTAAATGTATATACTTTGTAAATAAATATTTAGATAATTTTGAGGAATTTTATTTAAATATCCTGCCCATAACTTTGCATCAGCTCAACAAATTCAGTTTCCGTTAAAATGCGCACACCGAGCTTTTGCGCCTTGTCCAGTTTGCTGCCGGCTTTTTCGCCAGCCACTAGTGCGCGGGTTTTGGCTGAAATACTGCCACTCACCCGTGCGCCAAGTGCCTGTAAATGCTGGGTGGCTTCTTCGCGGGTAAACTGGGTCAGGGTTCCGGTGAGTACCCAGCTTTCACCAGTTAAAGGCTGACGGGTACGTGGCGCAGGTAATGGCCAGTGCACCCCAGCTGCCAGCAACCGGTCGATCACTTCCATGTTGTGCGCAGCATGGAAAAAATCATGAATCCATTCAGCGGTAATTTCACCGACCTCGGGGGCTTTTTTTAGTGCATCCAGATCGGCAAATTTCAGGTTATCCAGCGTCTGGAAATTATCGGCCAGCATGCGTGCCGTGGTTTCCCCTACGCCGCGAATTCCCAAGGCATAAATAAAACGGCTGAGGGTAGTTTCCTTGCTGGCTTCAATGGCACCCAGCAGGTTTTGCAGGGATTTTTCACCCATTTTCTCTAAACCAAGCAGTACGTCCTGATGCGCATGCAACTGGTAAATATCCGCCACATTGTTAATCAGGCCTTTTTCCAGTAGCGATTCCACCCAGCGCTCGCCAAGACCTTCAATGTCCATGGCCTTGCGCGAAACAAAGTGACGAATGGCTTCCATACGCTGCGCTGGGCAATACAGACCGCCACTGCAACGCGCCAGCGCCTCCCCTTCCGGCATTACCACCGGAGAATCACACACCGGACAACAGGCTGGTAATTCTACGGGTACAGCATCAACTGGGCGAAACTCTGGCCAGACCCGCTCTACCTTGGGAATCACATCGCCAGTGCGATACACGCTCACGGTATCGCCAATACGCACATCCAGCCGATGAATTTCACCAATATTGTGCAGGGTCACATTGCTCACCGTTACACCGCCAACATACACCGGTTTTAAACGAGCTACCGGTGTGAGCGTGCCGATGCGGCCAATTTGCCATTCAATGTTTTCAACGGTGGTCAGCGCAGCTAGTGCCGGAAACTTGTAGGCAGTCGCCCAGCGTGGTTCACGACTTAAAAAGCCAAGCTGCTTTTGCTGGCTTAAGGCATTCACCTTGATCACCATGCCATCAATTTCAACCGACAAGTCAGCGCGCTGCTGCTGGATTTGTTCATAGGCCTGCTGCACTTCCTGCACACTGGCTGCCACAAAATGCTGCTCGCCAATTTCAAAGCCCAACCGGGTTAGCCATTGCATGCTGTCAGACTGGGTGGCAAAACCATGATGCGGCCTACACTGGGCAATCCCATAAGCATAAAACGCCAGTGGCCGGGCAGCAGCAATCTCAGGATTTAACTGGCGCAGACTTCCCGCAGCGGCATTACGCGGATTGGCAAAGGTTTTTTCACCACGTGCCTCAGCATCACGATTGAGTTTTAAAAAGCCACTCTTGGGCATGACCACTTCGCCACGCACTTCCAGAAACTCAGGTACACTTTGCCCCGGCTCAATGTGAAGCACTTTCGGCAGGTTGCGAATGGTGCTTACCGTATGGGTAATGTCCTCACCGGTTTCACCATCACCGCGGGTGACGCCACGCACAAAACGGCCCTGCTCATACCACAACGATACTGCTAATCCATCAAACTTGAGTTCAACTTCATATTCATAAGGCTGGTTGGGCAGGCGCTCACGCACCCGCTGGTCAAAGGCTTGCAGGTCTTCTTCATTAAACACGTTGCCTAGTGACAGCATGGGCACCGTGTGCTGCACGCTTTGAAACTTGGACAAAGCCTCACCGCCCACTTTTTGTGTGGGTGAATCCGGCTGGATCAGCTCAGGATGTTCTTGTTCAAGTGCCTTCAACTGGTGAAACAGCTGGTCATACTCTGCATCACTGATACTGGGCGCATCCATTACATAATAGGCATGGTTATGCTTGGCCAGTATGCTAATCAGTTCTCGCATACGCCGAATCGTGGACTGATTCATAGCTTGAGTCAGGTGCTGGGAATCGGTTGGTGGCTGCATCATATCAAAAAACCAGTGGTCAAAAGGGCTAACGTTTAAATAGGACATGGTAAAACAAAAATGCCATCATTGCAGCGCAACAATGGCAAGATCGATGACTAGAAAATCAGCCTGAATAAACCAGTCTGGCTCTCCCAATCTGCTTAGGCCGGCGTGCGGTATTCCAGTACAAAATGCCGGTAATGCTCGCGCAACTGCGGGCTAAGCTGATTCATGTGTTCATCATAAACCTGCCCATGAATTTCACGCGCCAGCAGGGTGGAAATGCTCACCATGGTGTCATAGCCTGCCACCGCATGCTTGCTGGGCAGCGCCAGGAAAAATGCCAGACCTTCCACCTGTTCGCTTGGCAGGGTTTCCAGATCAAAGCCGGATGGGCCTTCGCTGGTATAACGCAATACGCTAAACATCAGCGGGCCAGTGCCATCAGAATCGGCAAAGCGGTGGAACAATGCCATTTCACCATAACGCAGGCCAAACTGGCGTAATAGCTGAATAGTTCGTTCGCCAGACAGCGCACGCGATGCAGTGGGCATCACATACAGTGCCACAATATGCTCGGCCTGTGCCAGTGCACTTTCATCGTCACGGCGCTCCTGATCTTCAAGATGCGCATCCAGCAGTGCACTTTCACCCTGCCATTCCTCGACATCAGCAGTAGCTAAGGTGTCTTTCGCCGCATTGAGTTGTTCAGTATCAGACTTGCCGATGTGTTTGGAAGATGCAGTTGTATCCTCAAGCTCATCGTCAATAATGGAATCATCGGCTGAGGTGGCAGCTTCAAGCTGGGCCAGCGCCTGATCAAAGGTATCTTCAACCGGGTCCTGATCAGGCTTGCTGCTTTCTGCCAGCGCCTGTACCTGAGCTTGTGTCTGTACCTGAGCCTGTTGCGTGGTTATTGGGCTGCTGGTTGCTTCATTATTTCGACCCTGATCTGCATGGTCATCATTTAATGTGTCGTCCAGTGAATCTGCTGTACGATCTGCCTTGATGGCCGGAGCATCAGCCAGTAGGTCGTTGTCTTTATTGAAGTTGCTTTGATTAAAATCTTTTTTATCGAAATCGCTTTCATCAAAATCAGTGTCATTAAAGTCGTTTTTATCAAAATTATTTTTGTCTAAATCATCTTCAGCAATCGTTTTGCTATTTACTTGAGCATGATTTGTACTGGGCTGGGCTGGGCTATTTGCAGTCGTAGTTGCTGTGGCAAGCGATGGGGCTTGCCTAATCTGGTCACGCACATGGCGCGGAACAACCGGAATACGTCCGTTCTCATGCGCAGTGGTGATGTTGCTGTCAGCGTCATCCAGCATTACTTGTTCTGTTGCCGCTTGTTCAGTTGCCGTTGTTGTATTTTCACTGGTTGTATTTTTTCTAAGCATTAAATACAGGCCCAGGGCAATTGCCAGGGCAGCCAAGATATAACCAACAATGGTTAAAAAATCCATGAGTACTACTCCGAAGTTGCACTATATGTTGCAGCTTGCTCAATATTTACTGCCACCAGACGCGACGCGCCGGGTTCCGGCATGGTTACACCCAACAAATCCGTTGCCATGGTCATAGCAAGTTTATTATGAGTAATGTAAATGAATTGCACCTGTTGTGATAGCTCTTTTACCAAATGACAAAACCGCTGCACATTGGCGTCATCCAGCGGGGCGTCCACTTCATCCAGTACGCAAAAGGGCGCCGGGTTTAACCTGAAAATGGCAAACACCAGCGCCAGTGCTGTCAGGGCTTTTTCACCACCGGACAATAAAGCCAGACTACTGTTACGCTTGCCCGGTGGCCGTGCCATCAGTTTTACCCCGGATTGCCAGTCATCCTCAAGGCTTAAGGAAGCTTCACCGCCACCAAATACTTTGGGAAATAGGATTTTCAGCTCGGCATTCACCTGATCAAAGGTGCTCATAAACAGGGTGCGGGTTTCCTGATCAATGCTTTTCATGGCCTGTTCCAGTTGCTCGACTGCCTGTTGCAGGTCATGCATCTGATGTGCCAGTTCTTCATGGCGCTGCGTGACATCCTGCAAGGCTTCGGGCGCTGCCAGATTCAAATGGCCCAGCTTCTGGATTTGCTGCTGTACTTTTTCCAGTTGCTGCTGCCAGTCGGCCAGCTGGCTGATATCCACTTGTTCCGGTTGGATGGGTTTATGAGTCATGGATTCATTGTCAGGATGCGATTCAGCCGCTATCTGCAAGGCAGTAAGCTGTTCCAGTGCCTGTTCCATCCTGTTTTTGCAGTCCTGCCAGTGCAGCCGGGTTTGCTCAAGACTATCGCGTAGCTGGTCTTCATGGTTTTGACCCTGCTGGCGCAACTGGCTTAGACGCTGCTGTTCCTGCTGCCGGAATTCCAGTTGCTGCTGCCAGGTGCTCCAGCTGGCATGCGCCTGTGCTGCTTGATCCTGTGCCTGTTCCAGTTGTTGCAGTTGGGTGGGATGCAATTGTTGCGCCTGTACTACTGCCTGTTCCAGTTGCACCAGTTGTCCCTGAATTTGCTGTTGTTGCGGCTCGGCACGCTGCAAGGATTGCCGGGTTGCCTGCAACTGTACCGTTAAGCTGTGCTGTGTGGCTTGTAACTGCTGATGTTGCTGCTGGGTGACCTGATGGGCAATGCGCGCATCCTGCACGGCCTGCTGCAACTGGTTGCGGCTATCCTGCTGGGCTTGCAGGCGCGGGTTTAACTGATTCAAGCGCAGATTCAGGCTGGCCAGTTCCATTTGCCATTCGGTCACTTGCTCCTGATCATCCTGCTGGCTGTGCTGCAATTCTTCCAGTTGGCGCACTAGTTGTGCCATTTGCTGCTGTCCGGCTTGCAAGCTACTTTCCAGACGGGCCCGTTGCAATTCAAGCTGGCGCTGCGCCTGGTTGGCCTGTGCCAGCTTTTGCTCAACTGGTTTTAGACTGTCCTGCTGCAAGGTGATCTGTTGTAACAGTTGCTGCTGTTGACACGCTAATGGCTCAATGTGTTGCTGCAACTGATGCAGGATTTGCTGAAGTTCCTGCTGGCGCAATTGCTGCTGTAAAATCCCTTGCTGGCGGGCGGCCTGTTCATCAATATTCAGGTTGATGTGCCAGTTTTGTCCCAGCCAGAAACCGTCCAGACTGAGCAGGCTTTGGTAACTATTGAGCTGCGGTTGTAAATGTAAGGCAATTGAATAATCCGGCACTATACCAACAGCCTGCCAGCAACTGAGCAGCGGACTTATAATCCAATGCGCTAAAGGAATGACGTGTTCATGTTGGAGGCAAGTGTTTAAAGATGAATTATCCAATGATTTAGGATTTACCAGATAAGCCCGCGCTGTAGTAGCGGTGTTCGCAAAGCTGTCCTGCAAATCGGCAGTCAGCCAGTCGGCCAGAAATTTTTCAATTAAGGGCAAATGCGGCTGCGCTTGCGGCTGAAGCTGTAATTGTTGCAACAGTTGTACCGTAGCAACAGCGCTGAAATTTTCAGTCTGAATTTCCTTATTCTGATGTTCTTTATGGTGATTTTCTTGATGATTTTTTCCAGCTTTTGCATTCTTTTCATTTTTGGACTGGCCTGCTTTATTGGCCTGAAGCTTTTGAGTAGCCTGTAGCTTTTGAGTGGCCTGTAATTTTTGAATAGCCTGTAGCTCGGTTTCATGCTGCTGGAATTCAGCTTGTTGCTGCTTGAGCGCCTGCCGGACTTGATCCAGTTGCTGCTGATACTGGCTTAGTGCTGCCTGTACCTGCTGCTGTTGCTGCTCCAGCCGGGTTTTTTCCAGTTGTGCCTCATCCAGTTCAACCAGTACATCATCCAGTTCAGTCTGTTGCGCACTGCGTTTGAGTTGTTCCAGTTGGGCACTGGCCTGCTGGATTTGTTGCTCCAGCCGTAACTGGGCGCGTGCGGTGCTGTCAATTTGCTGCTGCAAACGCTGTTGTTGCTGAGTAAATTGCTGGGCCTGCTGCTGGCTAGTTTGCCAGTCGGCTTCCACCTGCTGATACTGCTGTTCGATGTGCTGTAAATGCGCCAGTTTTTGCTGAAGCTGTATCTCTGTATCGAGAAATTGCTGCTGACCTGATTCCAGTTGCTGCTCTAATGTCACAAGTCGTTCCTGATCCTGTGCAATCTGGCTGGTGAGGGTTTTCAGGTTGTCCTGCCACTGCTGAATCTGGGTTTCGCGCTGCTGCTGATCCAGCTGATATTGCTGCACTTTTGCGGCAAGCTGGCTCACTTCACGCTCAGCCTGCTGCCACGCCTGCTGAATCGGTTCAGCCCGCGCCAGTAACCCGGATAATTGCTGGCTGCCGCTTTCCCAGTCGGCTTCGGCCTGATTGCGATGGCTGCGTAACTCGCGGTATTGTTCACCCAGTTGGGTGAGCTGTTCAGTATAACGCTGCTGGTTTTGTTCGGCCTGCCGATAATGCGCTGACCATACCTTGATTTTTAAGTCCAGCTGCTGCTGTTCCAGCTCGTGGTATTTAATCGCGGCTTGGCTTTGTCGCTTGAGGCTGCGCATCTGGCTTTGCAACTCATCATTAATATCTTCCAGACGGCTTAGGTTCTGGCGGGTATGCTCCAGATGTTGCAGGGTTTCGCGGCGACGTGCCTGATAGCGCGACACCCCGGCAGCTTCCTCAATAAATACCCGCATTTCCTCGGGCTTGGCATCGACCAAGCGGTTGATCATGCCCTGTTCAATAATCGCGTAGGAACGCGGGCCTAAGCCAGTGCCCAGAAAAATATCGGTAATATCCCGGCGGCGGCAGCGTGTGCCATTTAAAAAATAATCCGAGCGGCCATCGCGGTTGACCTGACGCCGCACCGACAGCTCGCTGTAGGCATTGTATTCACCACCCAGCTTGCCCAGTGTATTTTCAAAGCGCAGCTCGACACTGGCCTGCCCGACAGGTTTGCGCTGTGCGGTTCCGGCAAAAATCACGTCAGTCATGGCACCGCCACGCAACTGCCGCGCCGAGGATTCCCCCATCACCCAGCGAATGGCATCAATCACATTGGACTTGCCACAGCCATTAGGGCCAACCACCGCTGTCCGGTTGTCGGGAAACACCAGTGTGGTGCTATCCACAAATGACTTGAATCCCGCCAGCTTTAAACTAATTAACCGCATATCTTAAAATCGCATTACTTTGTTTACCGCATCTTTCTATAGCGCGCTGGTGATAAGTCTTAGAATCCATAACTAGCGCCGTGAACGCTGTGCCCACGCCAGTTCAATCTGCTTCATGCGGGCCAGTGAGTCCAGCACCAGATTGCGCAGGTGGCGGCAAAAATCTTCCATAAATAACGCTGCCTGCTCGCCTTTACGGATCAGGATGGCATCAATTACTGGACGGAACAATACAAAGGCTTCCTGCAACTCGCGCCGTGAAGTATTTAAGGTTAAAAAATAACTGCGGCGCAATGATGGCAACAGGTTTTCAAAAATATCGGTCAGGTAGGGGTTGGCCACAATGTCGTTGCAGGTATGCAGGAATAAAAACACATGGTCATAAAATTTTTCAATATCGCCCAGCCGCACCTGTTCATCCAGCTGCTGCATCAGTGTGTTCATTTGCTCACTGTCATGCTGGCGCCAGCGCTCACTGGTTCGCTGCACCAGTGCGCCCAGAATCATCATGCTGGTGTCAAACAGGCTTTGAACCTGCTGCGCCGACATTTCCGACACCACGGCACCGCGGCGTGGATAAATTTCAATAAGATAGGTTCGCTGTAAAATTAGCAGGGCTTCACGCACTGAGCCACGGCTTACATCCAGCTCTTTGGCAATGCGTAACTCCTGAATGCGCTCCCCTTCGACCAGCTCCCCGGTAATAATTTGTTCACTAATGTGCTTTGCAATTTGTTCAGATAAACTGATTGACGCCTGAAATGCCATTATGATACCTGTTATGTTGTTATCAATTTAAAAATGGTCAGGTTATAGCCATTACCCCTAAGTGCTTATATAACAGAGTTTACATGTGTACTCTGTCACATTGTCGGACATTTTTACATTATTTTTAAAGAATAGGCAGGCCTAAACCGATAAAAACGCTATATTTTTGATCAAAACACACTGACTTGACAGTAATGCCGAGGTCATTCACCCTATAACCCATGCGTTTTATCCTTGGTTTTATTTAGTTTTATTTAATTATTTTCGCCGCAGTTTAATTTAGTTTTTTTCACCACACCCATATAGGTTGGTAGCAAACCGCTCAATATATATAGCCCAATAAGCCGCATGAGTACGCCCATGACTATACCTGACCATTCAATCCCCGCTATCCCTGATGAACAGGATTCACGCATCAACAGCCTGCGTTATGGCCTCAGGCTGCATGGCGTAAGCACGATTGACCATGTGCTCTGGTTGCCATCCACCACCTCCACCAACGACGTGGCCAAAGCCATGAGTGGCAGCAGTGCTCTGGTCATTAGTAACCAGCAACAGGCCGGACGTGGTCAGGCGGGACGTATCTGGCAATCGCCCACAGGCAACCTGTATTTGTCACTACGCTGGACGCTTCAGCATCCGGTGAGTGGCCGTTTGGCGCTGGAAGTCGCTCTGGCGCTGGTTAATATGCCGATTCTGGCGCACCATGCCGGATTGCAAATCAAATGGCCCAATGACCTGTACTTCAATGGCGCCAAATGGGGCGGTATCCTGATTGAGCCGCTGCATGACAATCAGGTGGTGATTGGCGTGGGCCTCAACCTGCAACCGATGCAGGCACAGGTGACTGACCAGCCGGTGACTGACCTAACTGCCATTACCGGACAGGCGCTGGATGTGGCCGAACTGGCGGTGCAAACCACGCTGGCACTGATTCATGCCTGCCAGCAGTTTGACCATGGTAGTTTGGAGCTACCCACCCGCTTTGCTGCCTTTGATGCACTGCTGCAACAACAGGTGGTGGTACATAGTCCGGCGCAAACTGATTTGCACGGTACGATTATTGGTATCCAGCCGGATGGCGCGCTGCTCCTCAATACCTTAAACGGTACAAAAGTCATTTATAGCGGGCAAGTCCGCGCGGTCTAAGTTTTTTATATCTTAACTCTGCCCTCTCATTTCTGTATCTTATTAACAAGGGAATGGCTTCAATGCGTCAGCTCTGGCTTGATATTGGTAACACCCGGCTTAAATACTGGCTCACCTCACACGGGGAAATGCAGGCCAATGGTGCCGAGCTGCACCTGCAATCACCAGCGGATTTGCTATTGGGGCTGGTGGATCGCTTTGCCCAGTTTAGCCCGCATGAAATTGGTATCTCTTCAGTGCTGGATAAAGCCTCTAACCAGCGCGTGCAGCAGATTTTGTCACGCCTGAATATTCCCGTGCGTTTTGCCAGCGTGCAGGCGCAGCATCAGGGCCTGATCACGGGCTATGATAATCCCAAACAACTGGGCATTGACCGCTGGCTACAGGTGCTGGCCCTCGCTGGCAATGCGCAGGACGGACAGCAAAATCAGTACTGCATTGTCGGCTGCGGCACGGCACTGACCATTGACTTGCTGGACAATAACCGGCACTTGGGCGGTTATATATTGCCTAGCCTGTATTTACAGCGCGATTCGCTGACTCAAGGTACCAAAGGTATTAAAATTCCCGAACAGGCGTTTAGTGACCTGTATCCGGGCCGCAATACCAGTGATGCTGTACATCATGGTATTTTGCTGGGCTTGCTGGGTGCGATTGAAAAAATTATTGCGCATAACCCTGAGCGCAAAATTGTGCTCACTGGCGGTGATGCTCCGGTGTTTGCCAGCTTTTTACAGCAAAAAACCGAGCTGATTTTGGAACCGGATTTGCTGTTAAAAGGCCTGATGCGTTTTTTTGCCAAGCCTGAATAACAGTAGATTGATCACTATTTAAAGGGATTAGCTACCCCTCCTAAACATACAGAAACTCAAGCTAATTACGCTTAGTCAAACCATGTAAAACCGACCAAGATGAGCCTAATAATGACAACAATCCAAAAAAACAGAACCATGATCCAAACCCAGCCTGTTCAAATTTTTGGATTATTTATTGTAGTTTTAGGGATAAGTGCTACGACCCCAACGCATGCAATAGATACGGAAGAGGCACAGGAAAAACAGCAGCTTGCTGACTGCAAGAAAATAACAGGCTATGCACAGGCCGGGCAAAAAGCCTATCACGCAGGCAACTACAACAAAGCGCGCACCCTTTTTGAAACGCAGGCCGCATGGAGCCACGCCTGCCGGGTTATGTTTCAGGGCAATCAGCCCAGATTTTCCATATCTGACGGTGCAGTGGCTACGGCGGACAACAATGTGGCACTCACCTATATCAAGCAAAAGGATTATCTCAAAGCCCGTGCATGGCTGATGATTAACCCGGATGATAAAAAATCGCAGTACAACCTGAACCTGATTAAAGCCGAACTGGCTAAACTGGATACATCCAGTCAAAGCAAAAGCCCAGTGGGTGAATACTGGCAATATGCGGGCAATGGCGCATGGAATATCGTTGGCGTGAAGCAAAAAGGCACGCAATATCAGATTTCATTTTCTGGCTTGTATATGGGCATGATGAGTATGTATTACGGCCCGAATATGGGCGAATTTACTACGCTTAGTCCGATTAAAAATGGCAAAGCTGTCTGGAAAGAAAGTGAAACCGAAGGGCTGGCGGCTGGTGAAGGCTGCACAGTGGAAATGCGTTTTAAAGCAGACAGTGTGATATTGGAAACCACACAAGGGGAATGTGGTTTTGGCCATAATGTGTTTGCCGATGGCGAATTTTTAAGAATAAGTTTTTAAGAGTGAGTTACCACTATACGCCGGATGATTTGCATTAAGCCAGCTTATACGCACTTGTTTGAATAAAGATAATGGGTCATGGATTGAGATAAGAATTAAATGAGAAATTGGCTTCAAGATTTTTGGAGAAATCCGGTTAAACGGCGCTGGGTTATTATCATTAACCTAATAATGCTCGCTCTATCTTACGGTACTTTTAATTTATTAGATAAACAGATTAATCCTTGGGTTTCTTTAGGACTAATAATCTTGGCACTTTTTTGCGAAATATTAGTTTTTGCTTTTTATGTACCCGATCAACTAAAAGAAATTTGCAAAGACATCAAAGCTTTTATTGCTTGGTCTAATCGTGACGCCATATATCATCACTATCATCTAAAGCATGAGGATAAAGAATATAAAGGCCCAGACTGGGAAGATGAAGAATTTAAAAAAATAATAATCTTAAAAGAGCGTGTTGATGCGTTTATAAAAGCTAGCATTGCATATCAAAAAGTTGATTTTGAACGATGGAAAAAGCGTAATTTGGGGGTCAATCTTGATCATCAATCACAAACTGCGCAGCGTATACTGAAAGTCGCTATAGCCACTTTTATTTCATTAGTTATTTTATTCATTCTATATAAGTGGCTAAAATTTGATAGCGACACGATAAGTATTTTAATCAAAGATTCGCGTAGCCCAGTTTTAGCAGCACTGATTACTACCGTGATAACTTCACCTGTCATTTTTATTATTTGGGTATTTAGGGATAAAAATAATCGCGTGCAAATTGAAAATGGCCGCAAAGATACTAATCTAAAAGACTTTCAAAAACTGAGTGAATGGGCGAGTGGCTTTCATTTGCCCGAAATCAAGCAAACTACTACCACTAAAACCACAAATAAAACGACTAAAGACATTCAGGAAAATATCGAAGAAACGACAACCAGCCAAGAGGATTTTCTTGTCCCAGAAGGCAGTAACAGTATTAGCCGCCGTTTAGGTGCAGAAGCTTTACAAGCTAGCGCGATTGCCCAGCTAGAAGCCTTTATGTTTGGTAAGTATGGCGAGCAATTTATGCAACCTGCATTTTTACTGATTCATGCCATTTGGGAATCTATTATTACTCAGCAACAAGCACGTTTTTATAATGAGCAAGAATTTAAAAATTCATTACCCCAATTTCATAAGAATCCAATTATCGCAGCCTTAAATAGAGCTCTAATTGGAGCAAATGGTAATCATCTAAGATTATTTTTGCCTCAACTAATAGGTTTAAACCTTAAAGGTACAGGCAACATGAATTTTTCTTTTGGAGAATTAACTTTAGCTGGCTTAACTTTAGATCACATAGATTTATCATTTTCTTACTTCAGCGGGACGCAGCTACAAGGAACTAAGCTTCGATATGCAGATCTCTCTTATGCAAATTTTAATCAATCTAATTTTCAAAAAGCTAACTTTCAAAATGCACTCCTAGTACAAACCAAGCTTAATTATAGTCATCTAACTTACGCAGACTTAAGAAATACAAATTTGACAAATACAAGTTTTCGCTCCTGCAACCTACAATTTGCTGATTTAGAAGACTCTATAATGAGCAATACAAATTTAACAAACTCTCAACTGCATAACGCCAATCTATCTGGGGTAGCCTTCGAAGGTACTATTTTTACTGGTGCAAAGATTAACCGTTTCACTTTATTTCTCGACCATGAGTATGAAGATCAATATTGGGAAAGTGATAAAGTCCGTGAAACCATACTTCTTAATGGTGCAATCTGGGATGATGATCCCGAATGGCTAGAAGGAAAAATACAAAATCTTGAACTTTTAAAAAGCCTTAAAAAATATGGGCAAAAAAGAAATCCTGACGGAACCTTTACTATTAACTAAAAAACGACCCCTTAAGGCCGTTTTTTAATTCCAGTACTTCAAACTTAACGCTTTTTACCAAAACCCGGTGGCAATGGCATATTGCCAGGCATTCTACCCTGCCCGCCATCTGCGCCCTCGGCACCACCGCCAAACAACGGGCCTAAACCACCACCGCCGCCACCTTGCAGCTCTTTCATGCCACGCATCATCTTGGCAATGCCGCCGGGGCTGGAAAACTTGCGCATCATCTTGGCCATCTGGCTGTGCTGCTTGAGCAAGCGGTTCACATCCTGAATTTCCATGCCACAACCGGCAGCAATACGGCGCTTACGGCTTGGGTTGATAATATCTGGGTTGCGGCGTTCTTTAATGGTCATGGAGCGAATAATCGCTTCCATTTTGCCCACTTCCTTTTCCGGCTTGGCCTGTTCCAGCGCCTGCTGAATGCCACTGCCGCTCATGCCCGGCAATTTGTCCAAAAAGCCTGCCATACCGCCCATGTTTTTCATTTGTTCAAACTGGGTCAGCATGTCTTCAAGGTTAAATGCACCGCCTTTTTGCAGTTTCTTCGCCATCTTTTCCGCTTTTTCGCGGTCAATCTTGCGTTCAACTTCTTCTACCAGCGACAGCACGTCACCCATGCCCAGAATACGCTGGGCAATCCGCTCAGGGTGGAACGGCTCCAAAGCATCCAGCTTTTCGCCCATCCCTAAAAACTTGATCGGCTTGCCGGTAATGGCACGCACTGACAGCGCGGCACCACCACGCGCATCACCGTCAGTTTTGGTGAGGATCACACCGGTTAACGGCAAAGCATCATTAAACGCCTTGGCGGTATTGGCCGCATCCTGTCCGGTCATGGAATCGACCACAAACAGGGTTTCGGTTGGGTTAATCGCAGCCGTCAGCGCCTTGATTTCATCCATCATGGATTCATCAATATGCAAGCGGCCAGCAGTGTCCACAATCAGCACGTCGGCAAACTTGATTTTGGCCTGCTCAATGGCACGCATGGCAATGTCAATCGGGTTTTCGTCGCTTGATGAGGGAATAAAATCCACGCCCACATCATTGGACACACTGCGTAACTGCTCAATGGCGGCGGGACGGTACACGTCGGCAGAAACAGTCACTACTTTTTTCTTTTGGCGATCTTTTAAAAACTTGGCCAGCTTACCTGCCGTGGTGGTTTTACCGGCACCCTGCAAACCTGCCAGCAAAATCACTACTGGAGGCTTGGCAGACAGGTTCAGGCTTTGATTAGCCTCGCCCATCATTTCAGTAAGCTGGTCGTAAACAATTTTCACGAACGCCTGACCGGGCGATAATTGCTTTAAGACTTCCTGCCCCAGTGCTTCGGCTTTTACTTTTTCAATAAACTCACGGGTTACCGGCAATGCCACGTCTGCTTCCAGCAGTGCCATGCGTACTTCCCGCAAGGTATCCTTGATGTTATCTTCGTTAAGCTGCCCGGTGCCTGTGACATTGCGCAGGCTTTGCGTCAAACGATCGGTTAAAGTATCAAACATTGCGAATTCCGCTTGTAACTTTGCAAAAAATATTGCCTAGAATAGAAAATTACCGCTCCAGATGCTATAGGATATTACATACCAGACGGTTGAATATGGTCGAATCGTTAATAATGAAAATCCAAACCATTAGAATCAGGGTTGAATGGCATGACTAGCCTGCCTGTGATTATAGCACTGCTTGCGACGGCTGCGTATGCCAGTACCTTCTGGTATTTGCTGATTCATTTATTACAAAAAATGCCACCCCGCAAGCTGGTGACACTGGTATTGCTGAGCATTGGCCTGATTCTACATGCGTCAGTGTTGTTTCCGGCGCTCATCACCCCGGCAGGGATTAATTACAATATTTTTAACCTGATTTCGCTCACCTGCTGGCTAATGCTGGCATTCAGCTTTTTGTTTAGTACCTATCGGCCCATTTTAGGATTAAACCTGCTGGCAACGCCCGTGGCTTGTGTTGGCCTGCTCATGAGTGTGATCTGGCATGGGCCATTTGTGTCATTAAACCAGGGCGGGTTATGGCTGGACGTGCATATTTTCCTGTCGCTGGCGGCTTATTGCGTGCTATGGATGGCCAGTATTCAGGCCATTTTGCTGTGGGCGCAAAACCGCGAACTCAAGCAAAAAACCGATAAACGCATCTGGGTGGCCCTGCTGCCACCATTGCAAACCATGGAAAAACTACTGTTTGACATGATTGCGCTGGGTTTTGGATTGCTGACACTGGCCTTGAGTTTTGGGATTTTTACCATTGACAGCTTTTTTGCCCAGCATCTGGCGCACAAGACCGTGTTTAGCATTTTGTCGTGGCTGGTATTTGGTACGCTGTTAATTGGTCACTGGCGACTGGGCTGGCGCGGGCAGCGTGCCATTAGCTTTACCCTATGGGGCTTTGGATTGCTGCTGGTGGGCTTTATTGGCAGCAAGCTGGTGCTGGAACTGATCCTGCATATTCCAGCCTGATTTTATTGATTAAAACCCAGTGATACAGCAGATTTCATGGCAATCAGGCTGGTGCATACCATTTGTAATAGCTGGCATAACACCCGGCAATAAACAGCAGGCAACCAATTAAACCACCCAGCAAACTGGGATCAAACGCCATGCCCAGACAGGTAATAAAACACAGCACAAAGGCTGCAATCGGCACAATCGGGAAAAATGGCGCACGGTAGGTTAAGTCATGGAGCTGGCCCCCTTGAGCTAGAAATTGCTTGCGAAACCGATAATGACTCACCGCCACGCTCATCCATACCACCACCATGGTAAACGCAGCAATCGACAGCAAATGCGTGTAAATGGTTTCCGCAGCAAACACGCTGGTGAGCAGAGATGCCAAGCCGCCAATCATGCTAAACATCAGCGCATTGAGTGGAATCCCGCGCCGGGTCAGCTTGCCAAAGGTTTTGGGCAGCATATTTTGCTGGGACAATGACCACATCATGCGTGAAGCGGCATACAAGCCGGAATTGGCCGTCGACAGCAGTGCAGTGATAATCACAAAATTCATGATATCAGCAGCATAGGGAATGCCCATACGCTCAAACACCAGCACAAACGGGCTTTCTGTCAGGCCAAGCTGCTCAAAGGGAATCAGTGCAGCAATAATAAAAATGGTACCCACAAAAAAGATTAATAGGCGTAATAGCGCCGCATTAATGGCTTTGGGAATGGTTTTGCCTGGATTATCGGTTTCACCAGCGGCCACACCAATGAGCTCCATACCGGAAAAGGCAAAATTAACCGCCAGCATGGTGACTAAAATCGGCATCAGGCCATTGGGAAACCAGCCCTGTGCATATAGGTTATGCAGCAATGGCGCTGGTTGAAAGCCATTCATAAAAGCAGGCATCAACCCAAAAACAGCACAGCCACCCAGAATAATAAAAATTAAAACCGTGGCCACCTTGATGAAGGCCAGAAAAAACTCGGTTTCAGCAAACACCCGGGTAGAAAACACATTGGATAAAAAAATGACCACTGCAAACAGCGCACACCAGATCCACACCGAGACCTGCGGAAACCAGTGCTGCATTAAAATCCCCGCTGCCGTGAATTCGGTGCCCAGCGTGGCCGTCCAGGTAAGCCAGTATAGCCATGCAATCATGTAACCTGTGGCGGGATTAATAAACCGCGTGGCATAGGTACTAAACGCGCCACTGTCCGGCACATGCACCGCTAGCTCGCCAAGGCACAGCATCACCAGATAGGCAATAATCCCGCCAATAAAATATGCCAGCATTGCACCCACCGGGCCAGTCTGGGCAATCACACCGCCTGAATTTAAAAACAGGCCCGTCCCAATGGCACCGCCCAGCGACAGCATCACTAGATGACGGGTTTGCATACTGCGCTTAAGATGATTGGTTGGCTGATTTTGTGCCTGGCTTTGTGGGAAGCTTTCGGGTGTAGACGAGTTCATGGGAAATTTACTGCAAATGGCCGGACTACAGGCCAGCATCAGGATTGGGTAATGCGTGCATGTCTCTCACCACAATGATGTTGGCGAACTACAGGCAGAAAGAGGGCTATTCTAGGTGCTTGTCTCACTGAAATAAATGCTTTTATACAGACAAGTCATCTGCAAAGCCTGCCCTTTGCGCGCTCCTTAACTCTTTACCTGCCTGCAAACCTATATGGCAGATTCATGGGCTTGTCATAAGCCTCATGCAGACTAGCGCCAACTCTTTTACTCACTATATCTTTAGTAAAAGGCGTCATAAAAGACAAAATCTGGAAATAACATTATGTTGAACAAGCAAAAATTGATGGGCGCAGTGATTGGCTCTATTTTGGCCACTGCTTTAGCTGGCTGTAATGATGACAACGATAATAGTGACAACACAGGCGTCATTAGCCCAACGCCTAAAAAAGCACTGGTATACGGCCATCGCGGCGCGGCGGGTTATTTGCCGGATCACACGCTGGAAGGCTATAAAAAAGGCATTGAACTGGGTGCAGATTTTGTTGAGCCGGATCTAGTGATGACCAAAGATGGCATACTGGTTTGCCGCCATGAACCCAATATTGGCGGCACCACCAATGTGGCCTCTCATCCTGAATTTGCCAGCCGTAAAACCAGCAAAATGATTGACGGT
Organism: Alkanindiges illinoisensis; assembly: GCF_004377485.1. Lineage (GTDB taxonomy): Bacteria > Pseudomonadota > Gammaproteobacteria > Pseudomonadales > Moraxellaceae > Alkanindiges > Alkanindiges illinoisensis_A. The sequence goes on along the minus strand of NZ_SNTY01000014.1, from coordinate 162,178 downwards.
GTAAACGTTAAAGACGACTGGTTTGTCTCAGATTTTACCCTGGCGGAACTCAAAACCCTGCGTGCCATTCAGCCATTACCGCAGGATCGCAGCACCCAGTACGATAGCCAGTTTGCAATTCCAACCCTTGAGGAAATGATTCAAACCGTACAGGCCGAAAACAAGCGTCTGGGCAAAAACGTCGGCATTATCCCTGAAATCAAGCACTCTACTTTCCATGCCAGTATTTTTGGCCAATATAAAATTGAAGATGAACTACTGCGTATTTTAGCCAAATACGGCTACAGCAAAAAAGATTCGCCAGCCATTATCCAGTCGTTTGAAGTGAGCAACCTCAAATATCTTAACGGCAAAACGGATGTTCGATTAGTGCAGCTCATCGATGGCTACGACATTGACAGCAACGGTAATATGCAGTTTGAAGCGCCATCGCTGCGTCCGTATGACTGGACAGTGGCTGGCAAAACTGACAAAACCTATGGCGCTATGCTGACTCCCACCGGCTTGGCAGAAATTAAAACCTATGCTGATATTATCGGGCCGTGGAAGCCTTACCTGATTAGCTCCAAAACGGTAGATGCCAATAATGATGGCAAGGCTGATGACCTGAACAATGACGGCAAGCTGGATGAGCGTGACCGTGTTTTATTACCTGCCAGCAATGTGGTTAAAAATGCGCATGCTATTGGGCTGGAAGTAGTACCCTTTACTTTCCGCAATGAACCACGCCGTTTGGCCAGTGATTATAAAAACGACCCCAAAGCCGAATATAAAAAGTTTTATGACTTGGGCGTTGATGGCGTGTTTACCGATTTTGTCGATACCGCCGTGGCCGCCCGTGATGGCAAATAGGCTTTAAGCTAAACGAAAAACAGCGTTTCGGCGCTGTTTTTTTATTGGTGTTTTAGTCTTATGATTTGATCTTATTCAAACTTTGCCTGATTCACATGAGCACTATTTATTTATTCGACTGGGGCAATACCCTGATGGTCGATTTTCCTCAATATACTGGCAAAATGTGCTATTGGGAAACTGTTCAGGCGGTTGACGGAGCAGCAGAAACACTGGCCTATCTGTCAGCACACCATAAAGTTTATATTGCCACAGGCGCTGCTGATTCATCCGAAGCAGAAATTCAGCAAGCATTTGATCGCGTTCATTTATCCCAATATATTTCAGGTTATTTTTGCAAGGCCAATTTGGGCATTGAAAAAAGTTCTGCCCGTTTTTATCAGGCTATTGTAGAAAAACTGGCTGTTGAGCCATTTGACATCACAATGATTGGTGATTCACTGGAAAAAGACATCATTCCTGCACTAGAGGCAGGGTTAAATGCCATCTGGTTCAATGCTTTTCATCTTCCATTACCTGAGAAAAACCTTGTAATTAGAGAATATCGGCATATTAATGGCTTATGGGATTTGATACGTTAAATAAGATTAGATCTCTTGCATAAGTCTGGTTTCGACAAGCTCAACCAACGCTGCCTGAGCCTGTCGAAGGCGAGTTGGTGCAACTTATGAAAGAAGTCTATTATTAATTTTCAGCAAAATTCCATTTTTTAATAATCATTCCAACCTTACTTTTTTTACCCGTAACCTCTATATAAAAAGGCTGATCAGACAGCTGATTATAGCTTTCGCGACCTATGCAAACACTACCATTGAGTTCTTTTAACCGAATATGCAGATAGTAATGGCATCCCCGGCCACCACCACTGTAGGTTCTTTGTGCAATACCCTTTTCCTGATACTCAACACCAGTAATCTGGGTGATGGCAATCGGTAAAGTGAAATACATAAAAATCAGGCTAAATAAAATACCCATGCCTAAATAGCCCATTATTTTTATTAAAAAAATACCAAAAGTATGCTCTGCTAGATAGTTTGAAATCTTTCCCATATCAAATGTTAAGATTATCCATGCAAAAGGTACTGCCACGAGCGCAACAGGAATCTTTGAATGCTGCTGCCAGTAATTACTGATTAAAAAGGGTTCTGTGCTGGTAAAGGCGACCCAAAGCCAGATAATAATAACAGGTGAAATTACGGTGAGCTGGGCAATTAACAGAAAAACCTTTCCTGTCTTTTTCTTTAGCCGATGTGTCCGCACGCGCTGGCTTTTAATCAAGGTTGTTCTGCTACCTCAATAGATTGCACCAAGAAGCCTAATTTGCTTTGTTTTCCAATTAGTTTAGCTTTAAATTCAGTATCTGGATATTTGTCTTGACTGCTACGAATGCAAATTTTATTTTCATTATCTGCCCGAAAATATAGATACGTATGGCAACCTTTCCTCCCTGTAAAAGATATTTTTTGTGCAGTTAAAATTAACTCTGCTGGTTGACCATTCAAGCGAGTATATATCCAAGGCACAGTCTTTTTAGCTATTGAATAACTCGCTAAAAAGATCATCAATACTGTAATGCTCCCAAAAAATAGTATGGTCAAGGTTCCACTAGAGTTTGGTGATAGTTGCGTTTTCCATCCCGTTATTCTGAATATCTGAAAATAAAAAAATGTGATCAGCAATAGAAAAAAGATGAAACTATAAATAAAATTTTCTTGCCAAAAATGACTTGAGATAAAATCAATAAAAAACCAGCTTAAGCTTGCTAACAGACCGAATGAATATATTATAAATTGAATTCCTTTTGATGGATTTATCAATGTGACGCTTCCATTAATTTACTCATCCTGATTCCCAAATTTATAATAGACTTCTTTCATAAGTTGTACCAACTCGCCTTCGACAGGCTCAGGCAGCGTTGGTTGAGCTTGTCGAAACCAGACTTATGCAAGAGATCTAATGAATACTTACTTTGCGCCACCGGAAAATAGGCCATAAACAAAGCACTGCCAACAGCACACAAAAGCCAAAATGAATGCTATAGCCCCAGTATTCCGCCACTATCCCACTCACAATATGCACACCGCCGCCAGTCACCGCCAGCACTGATACCTGAAAGGTAAAATCACTACCCGCTTGCTGCTTGCGGGAATAATCCATGATCAAGGTAAGCATGGCAACCAGCGCCATAGCCCCGGCAAACTGTTCAATGGCATTCACACAATACACCTGCCACGCTACCACAATGTAACCATGTTCAAACTGCCAGGCCAATATGGCATACAACAAGAAGCTTAAAATTTGCAATAAATTAAACCACCACAGTGCTGTACTGCGCGCCATGTATTTCATCAACCATGCAGCCAGCAGGGCACCCATCACTGAAGCCACCGAACCCAGCATGCTGGCCATCAAACCAATATTGGCCAGACTAAAGCCCATGTCCACCATCATGGGTTTGACCATTGCACCACTTAAGCTATCGCCAAGCTTAAAGGTCAGTAATACCAGCAACCATGCCTGCATTTGTGGGTTATGCCAAAAATAGGCAAATTCAACGGCAAAGAATTTTCGCCATTTTTTAAGCTGAAAATTCGACTTAGCTGCTGCCTGCACGCCATCAACCTGGATCTGCTGCGGCCAAACAGGTTCCCGAAACAACAAAATGGGTAAACTGTTCAGCACTACAAAACCAGTGAGCAGCAGAAATACCACTTGCCATGACCATAAATCCAGCAACAGCAGTACCGCACCGCCGCCAAAAATAAAACCCAGCCGCGAACCCAATACCTGCACCGCATTGCCCCAGTGTTGCTGCAGGGTTTGCAGCAAACGCACGGCAAGGCCATCGGTGGCAATATCTTGCGTGGCACCCATCAGGTTAATTAAAAACAGGACAATAAAAAAACTCAGCAAAATAACTGGGCTGGCCAGCGCGCCGGGTTCTAGAAAACTAATCACCACCAGCAACAAAATTGTTAAAAACTGGGTGGGAATAATCCAGCTACGGCTTTGTCCCCACTGCGGTGAAAAGTAACGATCCACCACGGGCGCCCATAAAAACTTTAGCGCCCACGGTGCCATCAGCAGGCCAAAACCCCCAATGGCAGCCAGTGATACATTATTCTTTCGTAAAATGGCTGGCAGCGCCTGCGTTAAAAAACCAACCGGCAAACCCTGTGCGAGGTACAGGCTGAGCAACAAGCCAATGCTGTAAGCTGGCGCTGTTTTTATTGAATACTTGTCAGGGGCTTGCTGGGATGGAACTAACAAAACGGCATTCATCTAATGTTTGTTTGTATTGATTATGCCGTTTGTTCGGTCAAATTACGATGACACAGGATATAAAGGCTACTTAATATCCTAATTTAGAGCTTAATAATAGGCTGCTAGCGGATATGCAATGCCACTTGAGCCCGTAGCTGTTTGACTTCATCCAGTAAATCCAGCATCAGCGCCACGGCAGCAAGGCTGGCATCAAAGTCACGCTGCAAGCGCCATGCCCGTCGCGCGCGTGCCAGTTCCTCGCCCACAAACTGCCAGTGTTCTGGCGTACTGTCATTTTTTTCCAGAATACTGTGTTCTACCAGCGCAATCACCCAGTCGTGCGGCTGGCCACAGGCACGGGCAAAATCACTGAGGCTTAAAAACACATTTCCATCAATTACAGTGCCATCCAGTTGTTCCTGATCCAGCGTAATATCGCGGATAATGAACTGTCGCATGTTATTCTCCCAAACTATCTCTTTTCAGCCTGATGTTGTTTTGACTTATGCCCGTGGATTAAAGGCCATGTTTTCTGCCATTTGCCGATAAACTGCCTTGGCCGCTTCAGTATTGGCTGGCGGCACCACCACTTGCAGGATCAAATACAGGTTGCCCGGTTCCTTAGCCGGAATGCCCTTGCCTTTAAGGCGCAACTGGCGTCCACTTTGCGAACCTTCCGGCAGCTTCACATCCACCGCGCCTGCTGGCGTGCTCACCTGAATGGTTTCACCCAGCGCCGCTTCCCACGGGCTAACAGGTACGGTCAGGTACACATCACTGCCTTCTAAACGCAACTGGTCGGTATTACGATACTGAATTTCAATGTATAAATCGCCCTGCGCGCCACCATTGAAGCCAGCTTGCCCCTGCCCCGACAAGCGGATTTGCTGGCCCGGTTTCATGCCTTTGGGAATTTTGACCTGTAGGGTTTTACGCTGTATCTCCTGCTGACCATTGGCATTAATCACTGGCATTTGCAGCGTTAGTTGCTGGGTTGCGCCTTCATACGCCACCCGCACATCCACCTCAATGCTGGCATGCTGGTCTTCACCGCGATAATTTTGATAGCTGCCTTGTTGCTGGTGACCCTGAGCACCAGCACGCCCTCCACCAAAACCGGCACCAAACTGGCCAAACAGGTCTTCAAAGCCGCCAAAACCTGCGCCGCCGCTACCCGCACCAAAACCGCCACCACTAAAACCACCGCCAAATGCACGACGCAGGTCTTCTTCAGTAAACTGCTGGCCAGCGCCTTCGTGTCCACGATAATACTGGTACTGATTTTGATAGGGGTTACCCGCATTACCAGTATGACCACCTGCAAAGCCATAGGGATTGTCCAGCATCTGGTCATATTCGCTACGCTTGCTGTCATCTGTTAAGGTTTCATAAGCTAGGTTAATCTGCTGCATCTTGTCGGCGGCATCAGCTTCTTTGCTGACATCCGGGTGATACTTGCGCACCAGCTTGCGATAGCTTTTTTTGATGTCATCAGTACTGGCGCCACGTTGCAGGCCCAGTATTTCATAATAGTTTTTATCCATTGATCTACCTCAAAAATTCAAATTTTCATTTATCAATAACATCGGGGTGCTGTCCTGATTTTAAAGACCCTTCAAAAAGTTATGGGCTGTTTTTGTATAAGAACCTATACAGTTCAATGAAGCAGACAAGTATTTTTTAGAAAATTACTGATGACATGCAATGGTTATATTATTCGATGAAACATGACATAGCTAATACGCCTAACTTTCACTTAGCTTGTCTGGGACTACTTACATAATCTCACCACTTGTCACTGATACTCTTATTCAACAATTCTGTTTTTATCGGCAAATTAAGGGATTAGATATAAAATTCGCTGTTTGGCTATTGGCACATCAACCTTAAACACCAAGCGCGGTTTTGGTTTCATTTTTATTTTTCAGTAAACAGGCAGGTAACGCACCATGGCACACACCATCATCAATCTTGGACAAGGCTTCTGGAATATTCGTGGCGCACTCAGGATTGGTGGCCTGATTGATGTGGGAACGCACTGTTCACTGGTACAACTGGCGAAAGACCGTTTTATTTTTCTGGACAGTTATGAACTCAGTGGCAGCGTCCGCGAGCAGGTCATGGCGCTCACCCATCAGGGACAGGCGGTTGAAGCGATTTTAAACCTGCATCCGTTTCATACCCTGCACTGTGAAGCCATGGCACGCGACTTTCCACAGGCCACCCTGTATGGTTCACTGCGTCATCAACAAAAACTGCCCCAGTTAGCGTGGTCCCCGGATCGGGTAGAAAGTGAGGCCGTTGCTGCGCGCTATCCCGAGCTTGAGTTTTCACTGACACAAGGCATTGACTACATTTCAGCCAAGCCCGGCGTCCATGCCGGTTCATTACTGGCCTATCATCCTGTCAGCAAAAGCCTGCATGTTGATGACACCTTTGCCGCGCCGCCACAGGGCGGATTACTTGAAAAATTCCTGCCAGAAATTTTTATTAGTCCAGCCACACGCTGGGCCTTAAAACCGGAAGCGAATGCAGCCGAGATTTATTGTGAGTGGGTGCAACAACTGGCTGATCAATGGCAGGACACCCAAAATTTTTGTGCAGCACATTCGGGTCTAGTACAGTTTAAAGCGGGTGAATTTAAACCTGCCTTACTGGCCGCCCTTGAGCGCGCCCGCCCCAAATTACAGGCGGCGCAGTAACTTTTTAGGGCCATGCTGTTACAGATTAAACTAATGCTTAGGCTGAATTCATGCTTAGGTTAAATACCTGTGTAAGTTACATTTCAGGCTGATTGCCCAGCCAATTTAATCCTATCAATTATTTACCGCATAAATAATGAATATCATTAAATTACGCTTATGCTGCCCTAAATCCCATGTTAAAACAGGTTAATGCTTTGTTTGGCACCTTTTATTTAGAGAGCAATTGCCATGAACAATCAACCTGATTCTTTTCATCCCCGTGCCACACCCTCCTACCCTATCAAGACACAGCAATTTCTACAGCAACTGGGCATTCAGCATCCCATTTTGTTAGCGCCCATGGCAGGCACCAGCACGCCTGAACTTGCAGCCGCAGTCAGTAATGCGGGTGGACTGGGTTCATTGGGCTTGGCCAATGCATCAGCTGAAGCTGCCCGGCTGGCCATTCAACAAACCAGAGCACTCACCAGCAAGCCATTTAACTGCAATTTCTTTTGCCATCAGCCGCCACAGCGCGATCCAGCCACTGAGCAGGCCTGGATTAATTACATGGCGCCATTTTTTCAGGCTTTGGGTGGTGAAGCACCCGGAACCTTAAAACCAGTGAATTCCAGTTTGATTGACAACCAGCCTGTAATAGACATGCTGCTACAGGAAAAACCAGCGGTGGTGAGCTTTCACTTTGGTATTCCTGCTCTTGATGTGATCAAACAACTGCAACATGCCGGGATTGTTTTGCTAGCCAGTGCAACCAGTCTGGCCGAAGCTAGAATCATTGAAGCCGCTGGAATAGATGGCATTGTGGCACAAGGGGTGGAAGCTGGCGGCCATCGGGGTATTTTCAACCGTGATATTGACCCGGCCATTGGCACATATGATCTGGTGCGGTTATTGGTAACCCATACCCATCTGCCGATCATTGCGGCGGGCGGCCTTATGGATGGTGATGATATTCAGCAGGTGCTAGCGCTTGGCGCCTGTGCTGCCCAGTTAGGCACAGCCTTTGTGATTTGTAAGGAATCTGCTGCCGATCCGGTATATCGCCAGCGCCTGCAAGACCCGGCTTATCAAACCACTTATATTACTGCCAGCATTTCCGGGCGGCCTGCAAGGGGCTTGATGAGTGCATGGCATAGCCAAGTTGACCAGCCGGAACGCCCTGCCTTAAGCAGTTATTCCTATATATATGACCTGGCCAAACAACTTCATGCATTGGCCAGCAAGCAGGGCAATTATGATTTTGCCGCCTACTGGGCAGGCAGCAACGTGGCACGCATTCGCAACCTGAATGCCACTGAATTGATGCACACCCTAATAGACGAGCTGCATCAGGCCAAGACCAAACAGTCAGCGAATTCTTAGATAAACAGCAGGCTTAATAAATGGCTGCGGTAATGACAATTTCCAGCTTCCAGTCCGGGTTGGCAAGCTGGGCCTGTACAGTGGCGCGCGGTGGCGGGTTGCTCGGTGATACCCATTCACGCCATGCCTGATTAAAACCAACATAATCCGCCATATCTGCCAGAAAAATCTGGCAGGACAAAATCCGGTGCTTATCTGAACCAGCCTCAACCAGCAGCGCATCAATCTGGCTAAATACATCCTGTGCCTGTGTGGCAATATCGCTGGACTGTTCACTGGTACAGCGACGCGGCACTTGTCCGGCCAGATATACCACATCCTTATAAATGGTGACTTCGCAGTAGCATTTGCCCACATGCAGGCGTTTGATCTCTGACATTTTCCTTTCCTTGGTGATTCAGTGCGACTTGAATTTAAATGCAATCCTTTGCCTATAAATTAGGCATAGCAGCGTGAATATTGCAAGGGCTGGATAAGAAAACCATACATGGTTTTAGAGAATTAATGATAGGGCCAACATTTGGTTCAATAGCCAAGTATTACTAAAAATTTTTATCATCAAGCATTGGAAGCGAACTTTTAAAACCACCATATTTTTTTATAATCAATTGTGCTTTGGGGTGGCCGTTCTCTGCAGATTCTTATAGCCAGCGTTTTGATTCCACAAGATTTATACTAGTCCCACTACCGGTATAATATAGATAAGCAAGTGCATATTGCGCTTTGGCATCATCTTGCTCTGCAGCTTTTAAAACCCATGAAAAACCTTCCATATTATTTTTATAACCGCCATCACCCTTAATGAGCATTAAACCCAGCTTAAGCTGGGCTTTGGCATAATCAGCCTGTGCTGCTCGTAGCAACCAGTTACGGGCCAACTGCTCATTTTTTTCTACGTCAATGCCCTCCCTATAGGTAGTACCCAAGAGATATTGAGCCTCAGGACTTTCTAGCGCTGCTGCATTTATGAGAGCCAAGCCTTGACTTACATTTTTATTAACACCCAACCCGTACAGATACATGCCACCTAGCGTTAACTGGGCTATTGGATCATCCTGCTCCGCTGCTAACTCCAGCCAGTATATTGCCTTTGAATAGCTTTGCTCTATTTCCTTCCCAGTCAGATAACCCACCCCTAATAGTGCTTGAGCTTCTGCATTTTCCAGTTCAGCTGCTTTTAATAATAAATCTAGAGCTTTTTTGGAATCTTTTGGAGTACCGAGGCCAGCCATGTAGAGTTTGGCGAGTAACACCTGAGCATCTAGCTGATTTTGTTTACTGGCTTTATTTAGCCATTGATAAGCCTTTGATAAATCCTGGGTTGTCCCTAACCCCTCAACATAGGCAGTACCAAGTATAAACTGGGCATTAGGCTCATTCAGTTCTGCTGCTTGACTTGTCCAGCTAAAGCCTTCTGTTAGATTTTGGGTTACTCCTTTCCCAGTAAACAATCGAATGCCAAGCTCCAGCTGGGCTAATGGATTATTCTGCTCAGCAGCCCGGGTGAGCCACTTTAGTGCTTCTTTATCACTTTGCGGTACTCCCTCACCACTGCGATAATGCTGCGCCAATTGAAAGGCTGCTTCTTTTTTGCCAGCTACTGCATCTTGATAAATTTCAGAAAATGGCTTTTCTGATAGTGTTTGCTCAAGATGTGCCTGATCTATTTTTAGGCTATTGTGATTAAAAGCAAAAACAGCCGTATTGTATAACAGAACAGTAAATGCACCGCTAAAGCACACTATCTTTTTGATCATATTGTTTACCTTATAGTACTTATTATTTTTAATATAAAACTTCTACTAAAAGCCCCGCCATTGCGGCGAGGCCTATACTTTCTTAATCAAACACAATCGTCTTGTTACCATGCACAATTACACGGTCTTCCAGATGCCAGCGCACTGCACGCGCCAGCACATTGCGCTCCACATCTTCGCCCAGCTCGCGTAAATCAGCCACACTATACCGATGGCTCACGCGTTCTACATCCTGCTCAATAATTGGCCCCTGATCCAGCTCTGCCGTCACATAATGCGCCGTGGCACCAATCAGCTTGACGCCCTTGTCATAAGCCTGCCGGTATGGATCTGCACCGACAAAAGCCGGCAGGAAAGAATGGTGAATGTTAATCACCTTCATCGGCCATTTTTCCACAAAATCACTGCTTAAAATCTGCATGTAACGCGCCAGCACCAGCAGGTCATTACCTGCCATGATTTCGTGGATTTGGGCTTCAGCTTCAGCCTTGGTGTCCTTGGTCACCTTAATCACCGTAAACGGAATGCCAAAGCCTTCCACCGCATCGCGCAGGTCTTCATGGTTGCTCACCACATGGGTAATTTCGCAGGGCAACAGACCACGCGCATGCCGCCACAGCAGTTCCAGCATGGCATGGTCATACTTGGACACCAGAATACCGACTTTCTTGATGTCACTCACTGCCGTGAGTTGCCAGATCATGTCATAACGGCCAGCAACGGTGTCAGCAAAAGCCTGACTCAAACTGTCACGGCGGGCAGCCAGCTGGTTGACTTCAAACTCAACCCGCATAAAGTAAGTGCCGCCCTGTGCTTCAGTGGCGTACTGATCCAGCGCCGTAATATTAGCACCCTGATGATACAAAAACCCGGATACAGCCTGCACAATCCCAGAGCGGTCAGCACAAGTAATCAAAAGGCGCGCGGTATTGGCCGTGGTCATGTCAAAAATCCCATCTTGTGTTTTTAGTCAATTCAAGCAAACAAAAAGAGCAGGCATTCTAGCTGCTTTTAGGCAGGGCTTAAATATTTTTATTCAGCCCTGCAAGTTGTCCCTATTATTGCGTTGCTGCCATTTATTGCTTTACTGTGATGCCCAAAGGCTTTTATTTAACCGTGCTTGCCCGTTTATCACTCACTGGCAGCTTGCTGATGCGTACCTTGTGCGGACAGGCTTTCAAACAGCTCGGATTTGCCAATATTGGCCAGCAGGGTGTCATAGGCCTGGCGGCTATCGCCAATCAGGTACGGGCCTTCCAGAAACACCATCTGGCGCAAACCCTGCCAGATCCAGCGCTCATCCATCACACCGGCATGCGAAATATGACCCGACATATATAAAAAGTTGGTCCAGTTGGTGAGCACAATCCAGATATTGATAATCAATGCCTCAATTTCAGACGGCTCAATTTTCATCAGCCCGGCATCCACGAAGCCCTGATAAATCTGCTTGCCCTTTTTCATGATCTGACCAGCAAAGTTTGGATACATCTGCTTGAAATCATCATTGGAATCCATCAGGTGATGAATATCGCGGTGCAAAAACCGGTACTTCCACAACTGCTGGCTTAAAGACTGAAAATACTGGATCTTGTCAGCAACAGTGAGTGGGCGGTCATCCGGCACACTCAGCAGCTCAATGGTTTCAGCCTGATAGGTATCCATCAGCTCCTTGATAATCTCGGTTTTATTCCTGAAATGATAGTACAGATTGCCGGGGCTAATGCCCATTTCAGCAGCAATATGATTGGTGGTTACTACACGTTCACCGCGTTCGTTAAACAGCGCCAAGCTGATCTGTAAAATCCGGTCTCGTGTCTTTAATGGCTTCAAAATAGCTCATCCTGATTGCAATTGAATAACCTTTAAACCTGACGGTTCATCAAAAACCTATTGACACTTTAGAGCAATTACTCTAAAAATCAACTTATCTTAAATAAAATCTGGCCTCATGTCCTATTATGAATAGCTTGTCATCTCCTGTCAGCGTACAAAGCACATTGCCACCTGAAATTCAACGCATGCATGATGCACTGGCAGCCCAGAAAACTGCCTACTCACAAAATCCGGTGCCTTCAGCGCACGAGCGCATTGAGCGTATTGCCCGCCTGCGCCGCACCTTGGTGAAGTATCAGGACGAAATTGCCAGCGCCATTTCCGAAGATTTTGGCAATCGCTCCATCCATGAAACTAAAATTGGCGAAATCATGACCTGCCTTGAGCAGTGTACCTATTACAGCAAGCACCTGACCAGCTGGATGAAACCCTCCAAGCGTCATGTGTCTGCCCTGCATCAACCTGCCAAGGCATGGGTACAATACCAGCCGCTGGGCGTGATTGGTATTATGGCACCATGGAATTATCCGCTGCTATTGGCGGTTGGCCCACTGATTTGTGCGCTGGCTGCCGGTAACCATGCCATGCTGAAAATCTCCAGCTCCTCCAAAAGCTTTGGCAAGGTACTGGAGCGCGCGCTGGCTGAAGTGTTCCCCAATGATCTGGTCACCGTCATCAATGGTGGCGGTGCTATTTCCGATGCCTTCTGCCGCTTGCCGTTTGACCAGATTGTGTTTACCGGTTCTATTCCTGTCGGCAAAACCGTGATGGCTGCTGCTGCTGAAAATCTGGTGCCTGTAATTTTGGAACTGGGCGGCAAATCACCTGCTATTGTACATCCGTCCATGTCGCTTAAAGATGCTGCCGAGCGCATTTCTGCCGGCAAATTCTGGAATGCAGGCCAAACCTGCGTAGCACCGGATTATGTTTTCCTGCCACGTGGCCGTACCCGTGAGTTTGTGGCTCACATGCGCCATTTTGCCACCAGCATGTATCCAACCCTGCGCAATAACCCCGATTACACCAGCATCATTAATGACAAGCAGTATAATCGCATTCAGGGCTATCTGGACAATGCACGCGAACTGGGCGCTGAATTTTTTGAGTTCAATCCGGCTAACGAAGACCTGAGCAGCGTGCGCAAGATTGCCCCTACGCTGGTTGCCAATGTCACTACCGATATGGAACTGTGCCAGCAGGAAATTTTTGGGCCGGTGCTGCCCATTATTGAATATGATGATATTGATGAAACCATTAGCTATATCAATGCCCGCCAGCGTCCATTAGCGCTGTACTATTTTGACTATGATGCCGACCGTGCCGAATACATGGCGCGCCGCACCCACTCTGGCCATTTTGGCATCAATCAGGTACTGACCCACGTGGCACAGGATGACCTGCCGTTTGGTGGTGTTGGGGCATCCGGCATGGGCAAATATCATGGACAGGAAGGCTTTTATAACATGAGCCATGCGCGTTCAGTAATGGTTAAACCACGCTTTTACGCGTTTAAAATGATTTTGCCGCCGTTTGGCAAGCCAATCCATAAAGTCCTGCTCAAGACCATGTTGCGCTAAAATAGCATCTGGTTAGGCAAGTACAATTAAAAGCGCTTTTTATAGGCATTTGACTTGTGTTCGGGGCGTTTTTTTGATATAAAACGCCCCTTGAATTTAATCAACCACTTTTTTGATATGAAAGGCCGTTAACATTGTGGCCTAATCAATGGAGTTCACCATGTCTAAGGTTTGCCAAGTTACCGGCAAGCGTCCAGTCGTTGGCAACAACGTCTCGCACGCCAACAACAAAACCAAACGCCGGTTCGAGCCGAACCTGCATCACCACCGTTTCTGGTTAGAAAGCGAAAAGCGTTTTGTACGCCTACGCCTAACCACTAAAGGTATGCGTATTATCGATAAATTGGGCATTGAGAAGGTTGTTGCTGACCTGCGTGCTCAAGGTCAAAAGATCTAAGGAGCCCTGGTCATGCGCGATAAGATTCGTCTCGTGTCTACTGCTGGTACTGGTTACTTTTACACTACCACCAAAAACAAACGTACTATGCCTGAGAAAATGGAGATCAAAAAATTTGATCCGAAAATTCGTCAGCACGTGATTTTCAAAGAAGCTAAAATCAAATAATCTGGTTTTAGCGATAAAAAACGGTTCAATATTGAGCCGTTTTTTTTTACATTTTTTCAGGTAATTTTTGCTGTCTTGCCACAATTTTTGCATCTATTGATTACTATCCTAAAATAGCGCTGACTGTTAGCGCTGTTATTTCGATTTATTGCTATTTCTATAATAGGTTTAAGCCATTTTACTGACTGTCTTTTTTGGGAGAAACTGGTGCCGCATGAAGTTGATCTGATTATTTTACTGGCCGTGGGTTTTGGCACGGCGCTGGTGTTTGGCTATCTGGCCGCACGTTTACGCCTGCCCCCTTTGATTGGCTACCTGATTGCCGGAATTATCATTAGCCCCAACACGCCCGGTGTAGTGGGCGATCTGGCGCTGGCCAATCAGCTTGCCGAGCTGGGCGTGATGTTCCTGATGTTTGGCGTCGGCATGCACTTTTCCCTATCAGATTTGCTGGCGGTACGCCGGATTGCCCTGCCGGGTGCCATGCTGCAAATTGCAGTGGCAACCCTGATGGGCATTGGCCTGACCATGTGGTGGGGCTGGAGCCTTGGCGCGGCACTGGTGTTTGGCCTGAGTTTGTCGTGTGCCAGTACGGTGGTGCTGCTGCGTGCACTGGGCGACCGGGGCCTGCTGGAATCAGTGAATGGTAAGATTGCGGTGGGCTGGCTGCTGGTTGAAGATCTGGTCATGGTGCTGGTGCTGGTTTTACTCCCTGCAACTGCTACCCTGCTGGGTGGTGAAGCGCCCGTACAGGATGGTCATGCAGCTACCGACCAGAATATCTGGTTCACGCTATTTTTAACCCTGCTAAAAGTATCGGCATTTATTGCCTTTATGCTGATTGTTGGCAAGCGGCTAATTCCCAAAATCATGCTGCTGGTGGCACGGATTGGCTCGCGTGAGCTATTTACCCTAACGGTCGTGGCATCAGCCGTAACCATTGCCTATGGCTCGTATGTGCTGTTTGGCGTGTCGATGGCACTGGGCGCTTTCTTTGCCGGAATGGTGGTCAAGGAATCCGACTTTAGCCATCGTGCAGAAGAAGAAACCCTGCCACTGCGTGAAATTTTTTCCATCCTGTTTTTTGTATCGGTGGGCATGCTGTTTAATCCCAGCATTATTGTGGAGCAGCCCTTACAAATTCTGGGCGTGGTTGCCATTATCATGCTGGGTAAAACGCTGGCTGCCATGGCACTGGTGCTGTTTTTCCGCTATCCGCTCAATACGGCACTCACTGTAGGTGCCAGTCTGGCGCAAATTGGC
This sequence comes from Alkanindiges illinoisensis, assembly GCF_004377485.1. Lineage (GTDB taxonomy): Bacteria > Pseudomonadota > Gammaproteobacteria > Pseudomonadales > Moraxellaceae > Alkanindiges > Alkanindiges illinoisensis_A. The sequence continues at coordinate 146,997 of NZ_SNTY01000014.1, read as the reverse complement.
GAGTTTTCCTTTATTCTGGCGACGCTGGGCTTATCCTTAAAGCTGATTACGCCGGAAGCGCAAAACCTGATTCTGGCCGGGGCGCTCATTTCCATTACCTTAAACTCATTCATGTTTACTGCCATTGAACCGGTACAGCGCTGGATTCGGGAACGTTCGCATCTGGCTCGGCTGCTGGAGCGCAGTGCCGACCCGCTGGCCATGCTGCCGGATGAAGTGGATCAGTCCTACCTGAAAAATCAGGTGGTGATGGTCGGTTATGGCGAAGTAGGCCGCCGCATTGCCAAGTCATTACAGGAACAAAATATCCGCGTGGTGATTGCTGAGGAAAACCGTGAAATTGTTGAAAATCTGCGTAATAAGGGCATTGCTGCCGTATCAGGGAATGCCACCGAGCCTGCCGTACTGATTCAGGCGCACATCATGCATGCACGAATGCTGGTGGTATCCCCCATGGATATCTTATACGTGCGGCGTATGGCCGAAATTGCGCGCCAGCTTAATCCCGGCATTGAAATCATGCTGTGTGCTGAAAGTATTGAGGAAGCGCGGGTACTGGAGCAGGAAAATATTGGCCGCGTGTATTATGCCAAGTCTGAAATGGCCAGCAATATGACCCATCATATTCTGGTGCAAATGGGTTTTGATGAACGGGAAACCGCGCCCAAAACTGCCCATTAATCAAAAACTTGCTTAAATGCACATAAAAAGAGCGCAACTTTAATTGTTGCGCTCTTTTTGGTTTAACTATACATAAGCTGGTTAAACAGCCACTGAATCAAACGCTAGCTAATACTGGATGGCTTGCAAAAATTCGCCAAACCAATAGACCATAGCATTAGCACATTAGCTCCACCACCTTAACTATAATGGGCAGGTTCAACATCAAACACTTCGGCATGCCAGCGTGCAGACTGCTGCTCCATCATCATGTAGATGGCCGACTGAATCATATGCTGACCCAAGGCCTGTGCATTGTCGCCCAGCACCGCCTGAACCTGATCAGAAAACTTGATGCTTACCAGTGGTTCACTGTCGCTACCGGAAGGACGCAGCACCAGTTCACCGTTGGCCTGTTGCACCAGTTCCAGCACGGTTTCGGTTGATTTCAGTAATTCTTTAATTTTTTCAATTGAAGCCATTGTCTTCTCCACCAATACTACAGTCGCGATCATCTATCGCGCTGGTGCGAAACGCTATCAAATTGGCTTTAGGCAATCAGTTTGATGTTAAATAATGACAACCCTGAAAACAAATTTGACATCTTTTACGGTATTTAAAATGCGACCAATGACAGCTTTTTTCAAGGGCTAAAGCAGCTTTTTTATAAAAAACTGCCTAAAACTCTACCATTTCATCACGAAAACCTTCAATGAGTTGCAATAACTCACGATGCCATTCCCGCAGGATTTGCACATCCGGTAACCAGGCCTGCGGGCTTTGTGTCACCTTGATGATCAGCATGGACGAGCTTTCTTCTTCGGGAGCAGGTGCCGGGGGTTCCGGGGCATACTGGCAAAAGGCATAAGCACGGTTGAGTTCGGCCAGAAAGCCCTGCTGCGATAATTGCTCCAGAATACTGATTTCTGGGGATACCTGCTCACGCGCAGCCATTTTTTCCTTAATGCTTTTTAAGCTTGGGCGTGGGTCGTCCAACCGGTAATAGCGCGCCAGTTCCTGCAAAAAGGCCAGCACCGCCCCCTGCAAATGGAACACGGCTGACTCGCGTGCACCCTGTGCCTGTTGTACTTTATCGGTTTGCTCCGCTTGCTGGCAGGCCAGTCGTGCAAAATACAGTTTCTGGTTGGTACGGTCAGCATGGTAACGGGCAACACGTGACATGATTTTTCTCTAGGCTAAATTGGCTATAATAGTTTTAATTATACCGTGACTGTAGTGCTTTTTATTTTTGGCCGGTAGCAATTGTTGATAATTTAGGTTGTTGGTATTTTAGGAAATTTAGCATGCAAACCCGTTTGACCACCTTATTGGGTATCGACTATCCGCTTGTTTTATCAGGCATGAGCTGGATTTCCACCCCAGAACTGGTGGCTGCTGTGAGCAATGCCGGGGGTTTGGGCGTGCTGGCACTGGGGCCTTTAAGCCCTGAGGAAACCCGCGCGGCTATCCTGAAAATTCGCAGCCTGACCGACAAGCCATTTGGCGTGGGCTGTACCTTGCTGATGCCCGGTGCCAAGGAAAATGCGGAAGTGGCGCTGGAGTTGCAAGTGCCAGTCATTAACTTTTCACTGGGCAAAGGCGACTGGCTGATTGAACGCTGCCATGCCTACGGCGGCAAGGTCATTGCAACAGTCACTACAGCCAAACACGCACTGGCTGCCGAAGCGCAGGGTGCAGATGCCATTATGGCAACCGGGCATGAAGCTGCGGCACATGGTGGTGATGTGACTTCGCTGGTGTTGGTGCCAGCGCTGGTGGATGCAGTAAAAGTTCCGGTGATTGCCTGTGGCGGCTTTGCCGATGGACGCGGGCTATTGGCAGCACTGGCACTGGGTGCGTCTGGCATTGCAATGGGTTCGCGCTTTGCCACTTGCTTTGAAAGCCCAGTACACCAGCACACCAAACAGGCAGTGCTGGACAAGGATCAGCATGCCACCATTTACTCCTCCAATTTTGATGGCCTGCCCGCCCGCTATATGCAAACATCAACCGCACAGCGCCTGACTCGTAAGCCCATGAATTTTTTTGTGGCGGCCTGGCAGGCAATGCTGGCTGCACGACAGCTGAATATTTCCCTATGGAAAATTATGGCAGGTCTGCTGGTGGAACCAACCAAAGTGCGCTTGCTGGCCTGTTTTGGTGCTGCAACGCCACGGCTCAAGGCTGCTACCGAACAGGGTGATTTAAAAACCGGCATGCAGTTTATTGGACAATCGCAAGGCCTGATCCATGATATTCCAACAGCACAGGTATTGATTCAGCGCATTATTGAAGAAGCCCATCAGCAAAGCCACCACGTGAATCAGGCGCTGATGAATTAGCTGCCAAGTAAACATTTTTGAAAAATTATAAAGCCATTTAAAAAATTAAAGCCTTTTGGCATCCAGCATTCATTTGAAAACTGCCGGATGCCGTGTAGTCGATCCTAGCGCTTTAATGATTGATGCCATGTGTATCAATTAAAATTAACTATTATTGTTACACTTTTTACCTGTAGATTAGAAAAGCTCACAATTTAAACAAAAACACATAACTATAAATTTATCAAAATATTGCATGATTAAAACATGAGCGCAAGCTGGCTGGCAACCTAGTCCGCTTGCCTGTGTGAGTGCTGGCATACACGCTAATGCTGTAGCGCCTGACAAAAACCTGACAAGAATAGGGCTGGCCATAAACCCAACTGTAATCTGGCCGGCTACTACTGGAGAATAAACAAATGGCGATTAATCCAATTGACCTGCTGAGGGAACGGGTAACCCCGCAAATCATTCAGCCTGACCCGATTACAGATGCCAGCCAGCATCAGTTTAATAGCAAGTCTGCGCTGCTGGACCAGTTTTATCCTATCCTGCTGGGAATATTTGCCTATCAGCCCCATGCCTTTGACTTTGCGCTGGAACATCCCAATGCGCTATTTGCTGATATATTCCCGCAGCAAGCCACCAGTGCATCCTTTCATCAGTTGCTGGAAGAGTTTTCAAGACATCATAATTTGCCCGTAGAAACCATTGCCCCGCTGCTGGATCAGGCAACCCCCTTAAGTGCACAGGCATTACAGGCTGATATTGCACCAGCCAATGTGGTGGACTACCTGCAAACTTACCTGCCCATCATTGTCAGTAGCATTCCAGCCTGGTCGATTGCCGTTCTGGGCAGCCTGGGTCTGGCTGGCCTGTTTAAGCCAGAAGCCGATATTCCGGCAGTCGCACCTGTGTCTGATATTGAAACGGCACATCACATGCCAGTTGAAACTGGCGCCAAAACCTTTCGCGACCAGTTGCCATGGTGGCTAGGTCTGGCGGCCTTATTGCTGCTGGCATTGCTCCTGCTGCGTGCCTGCCAGCGTGATGAAGTACCACCACCTGTTACTACCACAACGACGACGACAACCAGTACAACCAGCAGTAGTGGTTATCCTGCGAGCATTAACCTGACAGTAGGCAGCAGTAATAACCTGCTGGCCTGTAATGCCAGTGTCGGTGATGGAGCACTTAACAGTCTGATTGGTACAGCCATCAATCAGGTATTTGGCACGCAGTATAGTTGTAATAGCCTGGTCAATCCTGCCTATAGCGCGACATTGCCGGGTCAGGACAAAATGGTGACCATCCTGAATCTGGTCAAACCTTATCCCAATGCAAGCCTGAGCTGGAGCGGCAACCAACTGGTGATCAATGCACCAGATACCGCTACCATCAACCGCCTGGTCGATCAGATCAAGGGTATTGCGCCTGAGCTGGGCGTAGCCGCGATTTCACCGTTGGATGTTGATCAGTCAGTAAATAGTAGTATTGAAGCCTCGCGGTCTGCCCTGACCAATCTTTCCAGTCCAGCATCTGCCGAAGATGTTGCACGTGCCTTAAACTTGCAAATCATTAACTTTGCCAGCGACTCTGCCGTGATTCCTGATGCCAACAAGGCGATTTTGGATATTGCAGCAACCCTTATGAAACAGTCACCAGAGATTGTTCTGATGATTGAAGGCTATACCGATTCTACAGGTGACGCAGTGTATAACAAACGCCTGTCCGAGCAGCGAGCACATGCAGTCGTTGATTATTTGGTGAGTCAGGGAGTAGCTGCCAACCAGCTCAGTGCCATGGGTTATGGTCAGGAAAATCCAGTAGCAGATAACGTAACCGAACAGGGTAAATTCCATAACCGCCGGATTGAGTTTAAAGTCGTCAACACCCAGACCGGCAACACCGAACAAGTGGATGAAACGACTGCGGTTACCACCACGGCTGAGCAGGCAAGCCGTTAAGCTGTCTGTGTTAGAAATGCCAAGCACTACAGCATGAAATAAAACATGTAATATTTTGTGCCAAATAGGCCTTATTTACAGACTCACCCCCCATATGGGGGGTTGAGTTTTAGGGTACTAAAAAAGATGCTGTGGATATTATGTCGAGGACAAATCCATGGAAACTCTGAAAACCCAGTCTGCCTATAGCAGAGCGCTCAAAACACTGGCTATTTGTACGGCAATTAGCACTGTTGGCCTCACCGCCTGCCACAATGATCACGACAGCGTACCAACGACCACTAACACCAACGGCATGGTGACTTTATCAGGTACAGCCGCTACCGGTGCAGCCCTTAAAAACGCCAGCGTGACGGCAAGTTGTAAAAACAATAGCGGTTTTAGTACACCGGTGAGTACTAACGACAAGGGACAATGGACTGGGCAAGTGCTTGCTACCAATCTACCGTGTGCGCTACAGGCCAAAACTGCTGATCTGGCATTGCACAGCTATGCAACGGCTGCGGGTAACGTCAACATTACTCCATTGACTGATCTTAGCATTGCCATGATTAGCAGGAAGAATCCGGCAGACTGGTTTAAACAGTATCAGGTATTGCTAGAAAGCCAGCTTAAAGCGGCAACCGATGAGATTGCCAAACAACTGGCTAGCAAAAATTATGTGCTGCCAGAAGAATTCAATTTATTTAACAGCACTTTCGCGATAGGCGATGCTTTTGACAAAATGCTGGATGCCCTAATGGCGGCTATTACTAGCAGCAGTCTTAAAAATTATAATGCCTTACTGAATCAGGTAGTTGCCACCGGAAGCACCGCCAGTATTCCAGCAGCCATGCCTACGCCTCCCAATAATACCCGGTCTTGCGCCAGCCGAAAACTTCCTGTAACCACGCTAAACAGCATTACTGACTATAGCGGTGTATACAAGAACAAAGGCACTACCGTATTCAATCTGGATACTGCAACTGCCCAGATTATCGCAAGTGGCAATACGGCCATGGTGACAGAAGTGTGTGGCCCGAATGTACTAAACAACGGAACGAACCATGTGCTGGTCACAGACAAGGGCTACGTCACCCTGTTTAAAGACAATAACGGCAAATACAGTGCTGAAACTTCAGATTTTGGCGGATTTTATGGCGAAAAGGCGGCTGCAAATAGTACACCCTGTGAGTCAAATGGAGCCGATGACAAACTGGGCTTTAAAAATGCACCGCAAGATTTTTGCAGCTTTAGTAAAGCCAGTTCAGTGGCCATTTCGTCACCTGATATCTATACCTTCTTTAATGCCGACAAAACCCAGAACATCAAAATTACCGTCGAAAATAAAGCAGTTAAAAGTGTTCAACTGGAAGACAACACCTATGCGTGGGCGTGTGGTGTTGGCTCGTATGCTGCCTGTAGCGGAATAACATTTGACCAGCGCAATGCCAGTTTTGTGCAATTCCCATTCAACAATGTTGTGTTGACCCCGGTTTACGGTACCCAGCAGCCTATTACCATTAAAAATGGCCTGTTGATTCACAGTAATAGTACTACAACGCCGCCTGTCACAGGCTCATGTGTTGGCAATACCAGTCCTTGAGGTTGCATAAGTATTACGGGACAAGTGCCTTTAAATCCAATTCAACATTTTGTGCATAAGCCACTGAATAACAAGGCTCCAGTAGCTACTATTGATCTTAACCCTACAGAAGGTATTGATATTGCAAAAGGTGGTTACTATGCCATAGCAGGTGCAAAGTATAGTCATGTTATTGACACCACTCATTTTTCAGCATTGAGCGTTTATTCCTACCATCATGAGTATAATGGCAAGCCATTTGATAGCTCACTCGTCATTTTTAGCATTCATGAAACTACGTCCAGTACTTCAGAAAAATATGTGCAATATACCTGTGGTGCTAAGCCCAGTGCACAGGCTAATAATCTTTGTAATGGTTTAACCATTGATGCCAACGCACGCACCGCTACTTTCAACAACGTTAATATTAATTTTGAGGCATCCGATAATTTAGGACAACTTAACGTGGCAAAAAATCTAATATTAAATGGTACAATGAAGTTTTAGTTACAATAAACGCTCCACTATCCAAATTGGATAGTGGAGCGTTTCTAACCGTTTTATCCTACTAATTTAACCAATCTCGTGGCTTTAAAAAATATTCAGTTAGCCGCGCTTCGGGCGTCCCTTCATCCCATTCCTGTCGGTACGACCAGCCAGCCAAATTCGGCAAACTCACCAGAATCGACTCAATGCGCCCGCCCGTTTGCAAACCAAACAGCGTGCCCCGGTCATACACCAGATTGTATTCCACATAGCGACCCCGGCGGTACAACTGAAATTCGCGCTCGCGTTCACCAAAGGGTTTGTCCTGATATTTCTGGAACAACGGAACAATGGCTTGCAAATAACCATTACCCACTGCCTGCATAAATGCAAAGCATTTTTCAAAATCCCAGCCCATGGATTCTGTATTGAGATCATCATAAAACAGGCCACCTATACCGCGCTGCTCATCCCGATGCTTTAAATAAAAATACTCATCACACCAGGTCTTAAAGCGCGGATAAACGTCTTCACCAAATGGCTGGCACAAATCATGCGCCACCTGATGCCATGCCACACAATCGGCCTCGGCAGGGTAAAATGGGGTCAGGTCAAAACCACCACCAAACCACCAGATCGGAGCCTGCCCTTCTTTTTCGGCCACAAACAGCCGTACATTGGCATGCGAGGTGGGCACATATGGATTATTCGGATGGATCACCAGTGACACACCCAGTGCCTGTGCCTTGGCCCCGGCAATCTGGGGATGGCGCGCGGTGGCCGATGCAGGCAGGTTTTTAATATTAATATGGGAAAACATCACCCCGCCCTTTTCAATCACTGTGCCACCTTGCAACACACAGGAACGACCGCCACCACCTTCTGCCCGTGTCCAGTCATCTGGCACAAACCGGGCATTGCCACCACCAGCGCTTTCCTGTTGTTCCAGTGCGGCACAAATACGTGCTTGTAAATCCAGCAAAAAATCACGTACACGCTGAATATCTGGATGACCAGCTAAAGATGACTCACTGGCTAATGGTGATGATTGAAGAGGCGATGGGGTCATGGCAGCATCCAGGTCAATAAGAAAGAGTAATGAGCCGAGCTGATTATCATACCGCAATCCCATAAAAAAATTATGGGATTTTTACGCTTATTTATTTACCTGTTGCATTAAATAAAGATGGGCAAACAGTATGCTGCTTTGGCTTGATCAAGCGTTAAAACAAATGGCGCATCCGCTGCTGCTTGGTTGCCAGATAGCCTTCATTAAACGGATTTTTCCCCACCTGAAGCGGCACCCGCTGCACGACATTAATGCCCAGTTGCTGCAAGGCTTCAACCTTGGCCGGATTATTGGTCACCAGTTTAACTTTGCTAATCCCCAGATGATCCAGCATCACCTTGCACATTTCATAGGTGCGGGCATCGGCGGGCAGGTTAAGCAACAGGTTGGCATCTACCGTATCGTGGCCCTGATCCTGCAAGGCATAGGCGCGAATCTTGTTGGGCAGGCCAATACCGCGCCCTTCCTGACGCAAATACAGCAAGGCCCCACGACCCTCATCCTCAATCATTTTTAAGGTGGCATTTAACTGCGGCCCGCAATCACAGCGCAGTGAGGCAAAGGCATCGCCGGTCAGGCATTCAGAATGTAAACGCACCAACACTGCATCAGCCTGTACCCCAATCTGGTGGTGCAGCAGGCCTTTGGATAGTGCCACATGCTCCTCGCCGGTTTCCGGGTCTTCAAACACCGAAATATCAAATTCACCATGCACCGTCGGGAGTTTAGAGGTGGCAACAAATTGTATGGGCACTACATTTTCATCCACAAACATTGAAGTGAACTAGTATAACGAAAATAAGCGCCGGATAAACCAGCCATCGTATTGTTGATTGACTTGCCCAGTTCAGTGGAACACTACAAAATATTGTTCGGGTTAAATGACAAAATCTGCTAAATTAACAGGCAATTAATGCTAATTTCTGACAACAATACTAGGACATCGATGCAGCAAATGATACGATTTGCGCCTAATGTGGCCTATTCGCTTTGCTCATCAGGCTTAGACGCAAGACGCCGATTTTAGTCAATCGACACTTAAACCCAGCTGAGGAATGCCAGGCTAGCAGGTATATCGCCACATGATGTATGACACAATCCCAACCGCTCGTCCCGCTACACCGCTTCTGGATCGCATTGACCAGCCAAGCCAGTTAAAGACGCTTGATACCGCGCAACTGCTGCAACTGGCTGATGAGTTACGTCTTTATCTTTTATACGCCGCTGGCCAAAGTGGCGGACATTTTGGTGCCAATCTGGGCGTGGTGGAACTCACCATTGCCCTGCACCACGCACTGGATACCCCAAAGGACCGTCTGGTCTGGGATGTGGGTCATCAGGCTTATGCGCACAAGGTACTCACTGGCCGCCGTGAAGCCCTGCCCACCATTCGCAGCAAGGATGGACTGGCCGCATTTCCAACCCGTGAAGAATCCGCCTTTGATACCTTTGGCGTTGGCCATTCCTCAACATCCATTTCAGCTGCCCTTGGCATGGCACTGGCATTGCGCTACCAGAACGATGAGCGTCGGGTGGCCTGCGTGGTGGGTGATGGCGCCATGACTGCCGGTATGGCCTTTGAAGCAATGAATGATGCCGTGCAGCACAATGCTGATGTACTGGTGGTTCTCAATGACAACGACATGTCGATTTCCGGCAGTGTGGGTGGTTTTGCCAAGCATCTGGGTGCCTTATGGAAACAGGGCCAGTCGGTTTATCTGGCCGATAATGGCGAAGTGTCCATTCAGCCGCATCCCAACTGGACTTTTAATCCGCGTGTGAACAGTAATAATTCTGCCGAGAATTTATTTCGCGCAATTGGCTTTGAATACTTTGGTCCGGTTGATGGCCATAACCTTAAAGAACTGGTTCGCATTCTGGCCCTGCTTAAAGACCGTAAAGGCCCGCGCCTGCTGCATGTCTATACCACCAAGGGTAAGGGCTTTCTTCCGGCTGAGGCAGACCCAATTGGCTATCATGCCATCACCAAAATTACCAGTCAGGCCACAAGCCCTGTCAAGGCACCGCAACAACTGCCAAAACCGCAAAAATATGCCGACGTGTTTGGCCAGTTCCTGTGCGATCAGGCGGCGCTGGATGACCGCTTGCTGGCCATTACCCCAGCCATGTGTGAAGGTTCGGGCATGGTACAGTTTGCCAGCCAATATCCTGAGCGCTTTTTTGATGTGGCCATTGCCGAACAACATGCAGTCACGCTGGCAGCAGGCATGGCCTGTGAAGGCCTAAAGCCGGTGGTGGCTATTTATTCCACCTTTTTGCAACGCGGCTATGACCAGCTGATTCATGATGTGGCGCTGCAAAATCTGGATGTGACCTTTGGCATTGATCGTGCCGGGCTGGTGGGTGAAGATGGCCCCACTCATGCGGGCGCTTATGACTATGCCTACATGCGCACCATTCCGCACTTGATCCTGATGGCACCCAAGGATGAAAACGAATGCCGCCAGATGCTGCATACGGCCTATCAGTATCCGGGACCAGCTGCCGTACGCTATCCACGCGGCACAGGGCCGGGCAGCCAGATTGCGAGCGAATTTACCACACTGGAAATTGGCAAGGCTGAAATTGTGGCACAGCACTATCTGGATGCCAGCCAGCAGATTGCCTTGCTGGCCTTTGGCAGCATGGTAACGCCAGCGCTGCAAGCCGCTGAACAACTGGCCAGTCCGCAGCTTGGGGTAACTGTGGTCAATATGCGCTTTATCAAGCCGCTGGATCAGCAGTTACTGGCACGTTTGTCTGCTCAGGTGAATGCTTTTATCACCATTGAGGAACATGCCATCATGGGTGGTGCTGGTAGTGCGGTCAATGAAAGCCTGCAAGCCCAACATCTTCTTAAACCTGTGCTGAACCTGGGTCTGCCGGATGCATTTTTGCATCAGGCCACGCACCCGCAAATGCTGGCAGAATGTGGTCTCAATGGCGATGGCATTACTCGTGATGTGCAGCGCTTTATGCAAACACTTGCAGGAACTATATAGCTTCTCATGCGTAACTGCTCACATGGCGTTTAAGCGTATCGCAATAAAAAAAGGCACTTTATCAATTGAGTGCCTTTTTCATTGTCAGCTTTTTTTATCTAAGCCTTAGAAAGACCAGCCAGTTTAATTTTTAAAAGTTTTTGATTGATCAAATAAAAAATCACCTCTTCACTTATGCTTTAAAGTTTTCATTGATTAGCACCAGTTTGCCAATATGACCACCCTCGGCCAATTGCGCATGCGCCAGATGTGCATCCTGCAAGGCATAGGTTTTAAATAGTTGAGGTTTGATCTGGCCTGCGGCAAACAGCGGCCATACCCGCTCCTGCAATTGGCGGAAAATCTCTGATTTCTGTTCCACCGTTTGTGAGCGCAAGGTAGCCCCTAGATGAGTCAGCCGTTTGGCCAGCATTGGAAATAAATCCATTTCCTTTACCCTGCCCTGCGCCACACCAATTTGTACGATTATGCCATTCATGGCTGCTGCCTGATAATTACGTGGCACATAATCTCCGGCAATAATATCCACAACAAAGTCTACCCCTTGGTCATTTGTATGCCGTTTCACCTGCTCAACAAAATCGTCATCCCGGTAATTAATCGCCACAGTTGCACCCAGTTCAAGGCTGGCTTGCTGCTGCGTGGCACTGCCCACGGTGGTAAAAATCTGAGTGGCACCCAAGGCACGACATAGCATGGTGGCGGTAGTGCCAATGCCTGATGTACCACCATGAATCAAAATGGACTTGCCTGCACTAAACCCAGCCCGCATGAAAAGATGCGCCCATACGGTCATAAAGGTTTCCGGCACACTAGCTGCTTCAATCAGGCTTAGCCCCGTAGGCACTGGCATCACATTGCGCACGGGTGCAACGGCATATTCAGCATAGCCACCACCAGCAATCAAGGCACATACCAAATCCCCCACCTGATAACTGCTGATTTGTGCAACGTCACTGCCCAGCACCACGATTCTGCCTGCAATTTCCAGTCCGGGAATATCAGTGACCCCGGCTGGCGGATTATACAAGCCCTTGCGCTGCATCACATCAGGCCCGTTAATCCCGGCAGCGGCAATTTCAATCAGCACTTCATCCGCCTTGGGCACAGGAACCTCACGTGTGGTGCGCTGTAAAACCTCCGGTCCACCCGGATGACTAATTTCAATAGCCTGCATGGTCTGGTTGATAGGTTGATGCATGCTTTCATTCACATTTTGAGTCATGTGTGATTTATCCCATAGGCTTAATAAGCCATTTCTTATTAAAGGTATGTTGGTTCATTTAACCGTTTTAGCGAATCAATTGCTGTCCTGCTTTTTATGCGTTGCTGTAACTATTCATGCCCTATCATTTTTTAGCAAAACGGTTTGGCTTCAAGTTATGTTTACAAAAGCAGCCTTGCTCTACAAACCAGTCCCTGGCCAACGCAAAATACAATAATCCACACGAGTTAGTATAAGTTTGCTAAAATAGCCGACTAGACTTGTTCTATATTCTTTGACGTCTTTAATTAATTCAAATGGGTGAATCATGGAACCTATGGTGGTGATGGCTGCGCGCGCGGCTCAAACAGTTGGCAGTGAAATTTTAAAAGCGCATCAAAATCGCCATAAGCTGGACTTGCAAATTCAAAGCAAGGGTATTGATGGTCCGGTTACCCGTTTGGATCGCTATATTGAAGAACTCACCATTGCTACCCTAAAAAAAAGCTATCCCAAGCACAGCTTTCTGGGTGAAGAATTTGGCCTGCAAGAAGGTCAGGGCAACGATGCCGACTGGTGCTGGATCATTGATCCTTTAGATGGCACCGTTAACTTTATTCAGGGTTACCCACACTTTTGCGTCTCAATTGCCGTGCAACACAAGGGCGTGACCCAGCATGGTGTGATTTACGACCCCGTTAAAGATGAAATGTTTTCAGCCAGCCGTGGTCAGGGCGCCCTGCTGCGTGATGTCAGTGGTACCCAGCGCCGTATTCGTATGACCCCCAAAGACACCCTACAAGACACCTTTCTAGCGGTGGGCTATCCGTATGCCACTATGCGCAATGGCGAAGTGGTGTCGTATGCCGAACAGCACTTTAATACCCTGCTGGCCGTAACCAAGGCTGGTGCACAAATCCGTCGTGGTGGTTCTGCCGCGCTGGATCTGGCCTACGTGGCTGCCGGGCGTTTTGATGCTTACTTTGAACTGGGCTTAAAGCCATGGGATCTGGCGGCGGGTGAGCTAATTGTCAAAGAAGCGGGCGGCGTTGTTGTGGATGCAAAAGGCGGCACAGACAGCCTGAACAATGGGCAAATTATTGCCACCTCCATGAAATTACTCAAACCGCTAATGCAAACCATTGTGCCAGCCTGGGGCGATGCCATTCGCTAAACTGGCCTGAATGATAATGGCTTAAGCCGGGCAACTGGTCTGGCTTAAGTTATTTTTTTATCGCTATTATTGTCTTTAACCTTCCTGCCCAGTGTTTAACATGAAAAAAAACAATCATAAAATCAGCATGGAAAATGAAGTCCTGCTTGCCGTATTGGTGCTCTATCTCCTGATTGTTGGCATCATGGTATTTGTCCATTACTGGAACTTTGCTACGTAATTTTCTAGATACACCCTATAAATCAATCTATTGATAGCGTGAAAAGCCAAAGCAACCGAGTTTTTTTATGATTAACTGCCTGATCAAGACTGCACAAGAATTAAAAATGATTCAGGGCTTGCCTGACGCACAGGATGACGGCCAGATTATCTGGCTTGAGATTACAGCGCCCACAATAGATGAAGCCACAATTTTACGCTCGCATTTTGGTATAGAGGTGGCTGTCCAGCGCAATAGCGTGATGGAAACGGATGATTTACTGTATTTGCGTACCGACCTGCTCAGGTTGACCGAAGACGGAACACCACAGTTTGGGCGGATACACTTTATTTTGGGCGAGCACTGGGTTGCGACCTTAAGCCACAATGCGGATTTTCAACCGTTTAATCAAGTGATTGCACGCCTTCGTAAGAAATCACGTAACCATCAAAATCCACGTGCCGTGCTGAGGGTGCTGCTTCGGGCAGCAAATGACATGGCGGATAATAGCCTTGACCATATTACCGATGCCTTAGAGTGTCTCTCTGAACACATTTTTGAGATTTCAGAAGGTTACAGTGCCGATGGCCGCGAATTGGGTGTCAAAGATCTACTGAAGATCATGCGCCGCCTGAATGAAAAAGAAGAGCTGATTTCGCGTTGTCTGGAATCACAGCTTTCACTGGCACGGGCGGTGCGTTACCTAAGTGGCGAAGTCGATAGCCTTATCCACCCTGAGCTTGAAGAGCTGGTGAATGAACTGGCGGCAGACGTGACAGGGGTCAAGGAACATGCCTATTTTGAACATGAAAAAGTGCGTTACCTGCAAAACGCAGTTACCAATATTCTGAATATTAAGCAAAACCAGATCGTCAAGATTTTTACCATCATCACTGCGGTGTTCCTCCCTCCAACCTTGGTGGGCACATTTTATGGCATGAATTTTTCAGTGATGCCGGAACTGTCGTGGAAATATGGCTTTATTTACTCCATGATTCTGACGGTTGCAGCGGCATTGTTGCCACTCATTTATATCAAGCGCAAAGGCTGGCTGCGTTAAACCGCTTGATTAAAGCTTAGCCACAGGACAGCTTATGTGGAAAAAAATCCGGGTCTTTATTTTATTGATTATTCTGGCCGTGGTGATGATTCAATCGCTACAGGATAAAGCCGACCTGAACTGGAAAAACAGCTTTTATGTGGCAGTGTATCCCGTCAATGTGGAAAACAATCCGCAGGTTGAACAGTATATTCAACATATCACTGCGGCTGACTTTGCAGAAGCTACTGATTTTTTAAATAGCGAAGCCAAGCGTTATGGCATTCCCTTATATCGCCCAATTAATATTGTGCTGGGTAAATCCATTAGCCAATTGCCGCCTGCCCCACCAGTGAATGGGGGTATTCTTGACATCATGCTGTGGAGTTTAAAGCTGCGCTATTTTGCCTGGCGGCATGAACAGGATTTTAGTGTCCACCCACAAATCCAGTTGTATTTACTGTATTTTGATCCCAAACAGCATCGCAGTTTAAGCCATTCTACGGCATTGCAAAAAGGCCGTGTGGGTCGGGTTAATCTGTTTGGCGACGCCAGCTATAGCCAGCAAAATCTGGTGATTTTAAGCCATGAGCTGCTACATACGCTGGGCGCAACCGACAAATATGATGTTGCCAATAACATGCCAGCCTTTCCCGATGGCTATGGTAACCCACAGCAGCAGCCATTATTTCCTCAAGCCAAAGCTGAGTTGATGGGTGGGCGATTAGTCATTAATGAAAGCAAGGCAGTGATTCCCAAAAATCTGGCGCAAACCGTAATTGGGTCAAAGACCGCTAAAGAAATTGGCTGGGTTAGGTAAAATATTTCAATCAAATAGTTTGTTTTTAATATAACTTTCAAAAAAGTTATTTATATAACTTGTGATTGCAACATCATAATCAGGATATTGATAATTAAAATGCCTTGCCACCGCATCAGAATACTTTCTAAATAACCCAAGACAGGTATTTAGAGATTGCCAGAGTTGCTTGTATTCACTTTGTGTGTAAGTTGACAATAATTTTTTCCAGTCCTCAGCAGGCAGATATTTATCAATAAATTTATAGTTTTTGCCCAGACTAAAATGATAACCACGTTGCGCGCCAATCCGCCAAGCCATCATCCGCAATAAATTAGGCCGCATAATTTCATATAAATGATCATTCGCAAACAGGATTTCCTGTCGCGCCAAACCTTTGACCACGTAAGTCGCCAGCATCCAGAACTCATTACAGCAATCATCAAACTCACGCGCACTAGGTGGCTGAATCCAGTATTGCTGGTCAGATGGAATGATTGGTTTACTCATGCGCTGGTCTTTATCCAGTAGGATTTTAACCAGCCCATCACTGCCACTAAAATACTGCTCAATATCGTAAATTGGAATCAGGGTTAAATCGACTTTGATGCCATCAGTAAAAATCATTAAATAGGAAAACCAGCCATCCAGTTCAGCCGGAAATAATTCCATTGCTTCTGGTTTTTGTATGATTAAGCGCGAGCCAAATACTTCTAGCCATTGGTCACTTGTCTGATAGGACTTGAGATCAGACACAAAATAGGAAATATCAAAATCCTGATACTGATCCTTACTAATAGCTGGATTGGCGCGTGAACCTTCTAATGTAACCAGACGCACAGCAGAATCTGCCTGGGCATAGTTCAAGAATAGATCATAGACTTGCTGATCAGTACGCATGCATATTTCCTCGCTATTACGTCATTTAGATTACCAACCCATTTGCCCTGTACTCAGGGGAGCTAACCCTCAACCCATTTGCCATCTTTAAAAATCATGGTCCATTTGGTTTGCTTGCCGTCTTTTTCCGAAGAAATATACTGGGCACTGTTTTTACGGCTCCAGCGCACAATCGCCGGGTTGCCATCCGGGTCAGTATCAGGGGCTTTGAGCAGATACTGATACTTGGCGGCAAGCTGGTCTTTGACACTACGCAACTCAGCAATGGTTGGCGCGCGGGTTTCACGCACCTTGGGAAACTTGCTGGCCGCCAGAAACAGGCCTGCTGCGCCATCACGCAGGATAAAGAAATCATCATGCTTGGTGGAGCGCAAATGCGGCATTTGAATGGGATCTTCACGCGGTGGTGCGGCCTCGCCGTTTTTCAGCACCTTGCGGGTGTTGTCACAGCTATTGCAGGCAAAGTACGGCCCAAAACGCCCGGTTTTTAACTGCATTTCACCATTACATTTTTCACAGGGAATAGTTGGGCCATCATAGCCCTTGATTTTAAAACTGCCTTCTTCCACCAGATAGCCTTCGCAATCCGGATTGTTACCACAGACATGCAGCTTGCGCCCGCCATCAATAAAATAGCTATCCATAGCCGTATCACATTTCGGACAGCGTCTTTTGGCCATCAGGTCGGCCGTTTCGGCACTGTCATCATCGGTAATGGCTGCCAGTGATTCCACTGGAGTCAGGTTTAATGTGCCTTTACAGCGCTCCTTGGGCGGCAGGTTATAGCCGGAACAGCCTAAAAATACCCCGGTAGAGCCAGTGCGAATCTGCATGGCACGGTCGCATTCCTTGCAGTGCACATCAGGCACTTCCACGGGCTGGTTAGGCCGCATGCCTTCTTGTGCCTTGGCATGCGCAAGCTTGGCGGTAAAATCGCTATAAAAACTGTCCAGCAGGTTTTTCCAGTCACGCTCGCCAGTGGCCACTTTATCCAGCTGGCCTTCCAGATCTGCGGTAAAGGCATAATCCATCAGGTTGCTAAAGTTTTCATTTAAGCGGTCAGTGACAATATCACCCATTTTTTCAGCATACAGGCGCTTGTTTTCAAGCTTGACGTAGCCACGATCCTGAATGGTAGAAATAATGGCCGCATAGGTCGAGGGCCGGCCAATACCTTTTTTCTCAAGCTCTTTCACCAGTGAAGCTTCGGTAAAACGCGCTGGTGGCTTGGTAAAGTGCTGGCTAGGATCAAGCTTAACCAGCTTAAGCTCCTCACCCACTTTCACGCTGGGCAGCAGTACGTCATCATCCTGCTTGTTGGCACCACGTACGCGGGTAAATCCGTCAAATACCAGTGTACGGCCACGCGCTTTTAGCTCGACACCATTGGCTTCTACCGTAATGGTGGACGACAAATATTCTGCTGGGGTCATCTGGCAGGAGACAAACTGGCGCCAGATCAGGTCATACAGGCGCTGTGCATCACGCTCCATGGTGGTGAGCTGGTCGCCCTTTAATCCTACATTGGAAGGGCGAATGGCTTCATGGGCTTCCTGTGCCCCAGCCTTGTTGCCATAGCGGTTTGGCTTGGCAGGCAGGTACTTATCACCATATTCGTGTTCAATATGATGACGCACCATGTTGACCGCATCGGTACTTAAAAACGTCGAATCGGTACGCATGTAGGTAATAAAACCACCTTCATACAGACGCTGCGCCAGTGTCATGGTTTTCTTGACTGAAAAACCAAGCCGGGTACTGGCAGCCTGTTGCAGGGTGGATGTAATATACGGCGCACTGGGATTGACCTTGGTTGGCTTGTCTTCCCGCGCGGTAATTTTATAAGCCGCATCTTTGAGCACGGCCAGCACAGCATCAGTTTGTGCCTTGTTTTGCAGTTTCAGGGTCTTACCGTTTTGCTTGACTGCTTCCAGACGGATTTCATCGCTTTGCTTGGCTTTCTGGCTCAGCGTATCGGCAAAAATCTGCCAGTATTCTTCCGGGATAAATGCGCGAATTTCACGCTCGCGCTCTACCACTAGCTTTACCGCAACCGACTGCACCCGGCCAGCCGACAGGCCACGGGCAATTTTTTCCCAGAGCAGTGGCGACACCATAAAGCCCACCACACGGTCTAAAAAGCGGCGTGCCTGCTGTGCATTCACCTTGTCCACATCAAGGCGGCCCGGCGTTTTAAAAGCATCCTGAATGGCATTTTTGGTAATTTCATTAAACACCACGCGGCGATAGCGCTCGGGTTTGCCACCAATCACCTGCTGCAAGTGCCAGGCAATGGCTTCCCCTTCTCTATCCAAGTCCGTTGCCAGATACACTTCATCGACTTGCGATGCCAGTTTTTTCAGCTCACTAACGACATTTTCCTTGCCGGGCAACACCTCATAGTGCGCCTTCCAGCCATGTTCCGGATCAACACCCATGCGATTGACCAGTGCCTGCTGGGCTTTGGCTTCTTTTTCTGCTGCCGTCAGCTTGGTTTTGGTCTGGCCCTTGGCCGCCGTTGCGGTTTTGCCGCCGCCACTGGTCGGCAGGTCACGCACATGGCCCACGCTGGATTTAACAATATAATCCTTACCCAGATATTTATTAATGGTTTTGGCTTTGGCAGGTGACTCTACAATAACCAGTGCACGTGCCTTTTTAGCCGTACTGATGTCCTGAGCATCATCAGGCAGGGCAGTACTGCTGGCTGCCTTACGGCTTCTGGTAGTTGTTTTTGTGGTAGAGCGTGGCGCTGTTGGCATAGTGCTTCGGTTTTCTCAAAAATTAAGGGTAGCTTGCTGCATTTAAGCCTGCTGTGCAAAGGACATAAGGGTATTCTTCATTTTTTCAAGCTGTTCGCCATGCAAATCGCTTTCTTCATTCCAATACAGGCCTGCACAGTTGGCTTGCATTTCTAGCGCGTATATTCCCTTTAAATCGAGGGATTGTCCATCAAATTGCGTGTTCCCGGTTTTCACTTGCAGTTTTTGGCCGTTAACCAGTGCCTGCATTAGGGGCAAGCGGGCTTCCGGCAGCAAAATACTGTAAAACGCCACCATGCCGCCTTCACGTCCCGAAGGTGCGGTATGATGAATCCATGCCGGTGCAGGCATCAGGCGCGGATGCAGCCCCATTTTACGTGCGCGGTCACGCATTTCACCGAGTGCCTTTTCGCGCGGGCTTACCCGCAGGCCCATAATAGATCCCAGAATAAACAGTACAATAAAGCCAATAATCCAGTAAGCCGCTGTACTCATTTTATTTATTCCTCATGCTTTAATAGACTTCTTTCATAAGTTGTACCAACTCGCCTTCGACAGGCTCAGGCAGCGTTGGTTGAGCTTGTCGAAACCAGACTTATGCAAGAGATCTAATGTCTCACTACCATTATATGGGTTATTTAGCGTAGAGTGCCTAAGCCACGATATAAAGGCAAGTTTCCTGTCTGCTGATCACGGATAACTATCAGAATCATACCTTGGCAACTTTTGTTACCGTGCCAAGTGCTTATCAGCTTGCAGTTTAGCGTTATAAAATAGCTACCCAAAAATTATTGATGTGGAAATGATTAATACGACAGTCATTTCTACAAAAATAATCAACGCAGCAACCATATTTTTTACTCGTACTTTATGCCACCCGGTTTTATGATCAGGCAGTACATTTATCAGGAACAATAACGATGCTGAACTGCGTAACCAATCCGCATGCCAACCTGAATGCCCAATTGCATGATAATGGCATTTTAGAACTGATCCTTAATCGTCCTGAACGCAAGAATGCGTTTTTTGGGGGCTTTTATCTGGCACTGGCTCAGGCACTCAATGAAGCTGACCAGTCCAGTGCGGTGCGTGTGGTCCTGTTACGGGGTGAACAGGATTTTTGTGCCGGTAATGACTTGCAGGATTTTATTGACAATCCACCTAAAAATACCGAAGCACCTGCATTTGCGGTGTTGCGTGCTGCTGCCAACTTTAGCAAGCCGCTGGTGATTGCCATTAAAGGTGTGGCCATTGGCATTGGTTCAACCCTGCTGCTGCATGCAGACCTTGTCTATACTGACGCCAAGGCACGTTTCCAGTTGCCATTTTTAACTCTGGGGCTGGTGCCAGAAGGGGCGTCTACCCTATTACTGCCGCAGCGTGCTGGCTATTTAAAAGCAGCGGAAATGCTGCTACTGTGTGAGCCTTTTAATGCCCAAAGTGCCTTGTCAGCGGGACTGGTTAACCATATTGTTGAAGATGACCATGTCTACGAGTATGCATTTGCCAAGGCTAGCCGCCTCACCCAGTTGCCGATTGCCAGCCTGAAAATGAGCAAGCAACTGTTACGCGGCCATACACCTCAGGTGCTGCAACAAATTAATGCCGAAGGAGAGCTATTTATTGAACGCGCGCAGTCTGCAGCGTTGCATGAAGCAGTGGCAGCATTTAAGGAAAAACGCGAACCAAATTTTAGGCAGTTTGACGAGTAATTTGTTCAGTATACTTGTTTCAATACAAGTAATAAAACCCCTCTGGTCATCCACCGCACTTATCTATCCTTTATTATGCGGTGGAAATTAATGTAATCTATTAAAATTATTGAATCTTATGAATAATTCTAATTATCCAAGCAAAAAAAATCGCCAAAGCATAGGATAAAATCAAAGTAATTAGTAGAATGAAAAAACTATATCTTTCAAAAAAGTTTAATGGCCAACTTAATAATACAATAGCAATATTAAATACTAAAATACCAGCCAATAACATTAAATCCAACCCTAATCCCATTGATACATGCTGTGATGTATTATTTTTATCAAAATATTTCGACCAAATAGGAACCAAAGCATTCCAAATACATTTCATTATTAAGAACAAGATGAATAACCATAGCAAATAAATCATTATTTTAACTTCCGCTTTAATAAGCCAACATCCCATATTTTCCTCGGACAAAATGCCAAGATCCTTTATAAGGCTTATAAGCTATGACTCCTTGTCGCTTTTTAAACAAAAAAAAGTAATTCTCTGCATTATTTTTGCAATGGATCAGATAATATTCATTTAAAATATCTTGAACATAAAATTCTGTATTATCAAATCTCCATTTTTGTCCTTTGGCTAACTTTTTATCATCTATAACAAATAAAGCTTTTCCATTCAAGGTAATGCAATAAGCCGTATAATTACAGGTGGATAGATAAAAATCTATGTCACCTGATGATACTGTATTCTCTTTAAAGTTAAAGATCACATCTCGACTATTTAATACATTCGATTTATAAATAAATATCTTTGTTTCACTTAATTTTATATAAATTAAAAATACAAAGATCAGTAGAACAATACTTATCAGAGTAAGATATTTTGAGCGGTTCATTTTGAAAATCTTCAATTAAATCGTTTCATAAAATCATTATGAGCATTTTTCCAAGGCTCTACACTGAATATACTTACTCTTGTATCCGGTCTATTCTAAGGAGCCAATAAATGCTGCACCATTAATAATGCGGTGGAATTTCCTGTAAAGGGTCAAATGGCGCGACACCACTTTCACCATTCTGGTAAGATTCCACCCGCTGGTACAGCAACTGCATCTGTTTTTGCAAATCCAGAATGGTTTGCTGCTGACTGGCCACCATCTGGTTTAAAGACTCAATAAAATCATCCTGAAATGCAATTTTAACTTGCAAATCCTCAATCCGTGCGGAAAATGTGCTTTCCAGCTGGCGTAACTGTTCGTCCACGGTCTTGCTCTCCTCATCTATGGAAACCCTTGTTTATGGCACTTATTAGCTTACGCGACATTCATCTGGCCTTTGGCGGCCCTGCCCTGCTGGATGGCGCAAGCTTTGCCCTTGAGCGCGGTGAGCGTGTGTGTCTGATTGGCCGCAATGGTGAGGGTAAATCCACCCTGCTCAAGCTGATCAATGGTAGCTTAATGGCAGACAGCGGCGAAGTCAGCAAGCAAAATAATTTGCGCATTGCCATGCTGGAACAGGATGTACCCATGAGCACTGGCCGTGTGGCTGATATTGTCGCGGGTGGTGCGGGTGAAGCGGCACAGGTATTGATTGATTATCATGCGGCCAGCGATGCCTGTGTAGCTGGTGACATGCAGGCCTGTGATCACATGGGTGAATTGCAGCACAAGCTGGATGCGCTGGATGGCTGGGCGCTGGAACGTCAGGTCGATACCATTCTGGCCAAAATGAATCTGGATGGTCATGCAGACTTATCTGACCTGTCCGGTGGCCGTAAACGCCGGGTGCTGCTGGCACGGGCACTACTCACTGAGCCGGATGTGCTGCTGCTGGATGAACCAACCAACCATCTGGATGTTGAAAGTATTGAGTGGCTGGAGCAATTTCTGCTGGACTGGCCTAATTTAACCCTGCTCTTCATTTCGCATGACCGCGCGTTTGTGGATCATGTGGCCACCCGTATTGTTGAGCTGGATCGCGGTATCCTGCGCAGTTTCGAGGGCAACTATGCACGCTACCTTGAGCTTAAGGCCCAGCAACTGGAAGCCGAAGAAAAGCAAAACGCCAATTTTGACAAGAAACTGGCTGAAGAAGAAGTGTGGATTCGTCAGGGCATCAAGGCACGCCGCACCCGCAATGAAGGCCGGGTGCGTGAATTAAAAGCCCTGCGTGAAGAATTCAAGGCGCGTCGCAGCCAGCAGGGTAATGTGACGCTAAACATTCAGGATGCCAAAAAATCCGGCAAGCTGGTGTTTGATATTGAGCATTTATCCCTGCAGTTTGGTGACAATGTGCTGGTCAAGGACTTCTCTGCACTGGTAATGCGCGGCGACCGGATTGGCCTGATTGGCGATAACGGCGTAGGTAAAACCACGTTGATTCGTGCCTTGCTGGGTGAACAGGAACACGGCGGTACAGTTCAGGTCGGTTCACAGCTAGATGTAGCGTATTTTGACCAGTTACGCAATCAGCTGGATCTGGAAAAAACCGTACAGGAAAACGTGAGTGCCGGTAGTGACTTTATCGAGCTTAACGGGGCAAGACGCCATATCCTCAGCTACTTGCAGGACTTTTTATTTTCCCCGCAACGCGCCAGAACACCGGTGAAGGCCTTATCCGGTGGTGAGCGCAATCGTTTGCTGTTAGCCCGCTTGCTGTTAAAGCCTTCCAACCTGCTGGTGCTGGATGAGCCAACCAATGACCTTGACATGGTGACGCTGGAGTTGCTGGAAGAGATGCTAGGCAGTTATCCTGGCACCCTGCTGTTAATTAGCCATGACCGGGCTTTTGTCGATCAGGTGGTGACTTCAACCTGGGTGTTTGATAGCAAGGGCGGCATTGAGGAATATATTGGCGGTTATCAGGATTACTTAACACAAAAAGCCCAGCAGTCCAAATACCAGAATGTACAGGCCACTAGCCGCGATTCATTTAAAGAACAAAAAGCAACCCAGAAGATTACTCAAAACTCAGGACAAAAAGCCAAGGCAGATCATCAGCCTGTCGTATCCAAAAAAGTAAAATTGAGTTATAAAGATCAACGGGAACTGGAAGCCTTGCCGGATGCAATTGCTGCGCTGGAGGCTGAACAGCAACAACTGTCTGCAAAGCTGGCCGATGGTAGCTGGTTTACCACCGATGCACAGGCAGCAACCCAGGCCGCTACACGGCTGGCCGGGATAGAACAAGAACTGATGGACAAACTGGAGCGCTGGACCGAGCTTGAGGCCGCCAGTCAAGGAGAGTAAGACAATGCTGGGTATGAAAAAAACACCAATCAAAACCTTATGGGTGATGGCTGGCCTGTCTATGGCCATGAGTGGCTGTAGTCATTTTGGGCATGGTCATGCGGCAAAAATTCAGCCCAACAAGCCACTCACTCAGACCAATCAGGTGTATTACGCCCCAGCACAAACCTACAATCTGGATCTCAATTCAGCCGTACTGGCAGGCAAGCTGACCCTACAGGATAGCTGCACGCCCGAAGGCAACAGTTTAAGCATTACTGACCAGATTGGCCGCTTTTACCGGATTGATGCCATCAACCTGAACAACAACCCCAAGCTGCCCGGTGTCAATTCACAAAATAATGCACAGGATATTTCCGGCTTAAGCACCCAGATTGGCCAGCTGTATGCCCAGCTCTATAATGCACAAATCCAGGCACAAGCACAGGGCGCTGTTAAACTGGTACGCTCCCAGCTTGGCGCCTCGGGTTATCTGGTATTAAATCAAAATAATGAGCGCTTTATTGGCCTGCTTATCCATAAGCGCGGTGACTATGCCTATGTGCTTCAGCACAGCCAGACCAAATACGATGAAGCCAGCATGCAGCAAACTCTGGCACAACTGGCCAAAAACATGCAAATTCCGGGTCGCCAGCTTAAAAAGTCCGGTTCCGAGCTAGCATTATCCATTGATTTAGCCACAGCGACCCCGGCACAATTGGCAGACTGGAAGAAAACTGCCCATTGTTCATGAGTTCATCACATCCCCATTCTGCACAACCTCAATTCTCAACTGCGTTTCTTGCCCCAAAATACTGGGGCATCTGGCTGGGCATTTTCTTGCTGTTGCCCTGGGCCTATGCACCGTGGCTGGTGCAACGCAGTCTTGGCCGTGCCATTGGCCAGTTGCTCTGGAAAGCCCTGAAATCCAGACGCAAAACTACACTTACCAACCTGCGGGTTTGTTATCCGGGCCTGTCTGAACCTGAATACCAGCGCATGGGCCAAGATGTATTTGAAAACATGGGCATTGGCATTTTTGAAAGCCTGACTGCGTGGTACAACCCCAAGCGCTTTAATGGCAAGGTGAGCATTAGCGGGCTTGAACACTTGCAACAGGCGCAGGCAGAACAACGTGGCATTTTACTACTAGGCCTGCACTCTACCCTGCTGGATGCCGGTGGCTTGCTGTGCAGCTATTATTTCACACCGGATGTGGTGTACCGTCCGCAAAATAATCCCATGCTGGACTGGCTGATTTATCGCTCGCGCCATACCATTTATGAGCAACAAATTGATCACGACAATATTCGCCTGCTGGTGCGTCGGCTTAAAGACAAAAAGATCGTATGGTATTCACCGGATCAGGACTTTGGACTCAAGCAGGGTGTGATGGCACCTTTTTATGGCATTCCGGCAGCCACGGTAACGGCACAGCGCCGCCTGATCAAGATGACCAATGCGGCTGTAATGTCCCTGCATTTTTACCGTCAGGATGACCGTAAACCGCATTATCACCTGAACATTACGCCAGCCCTGCAAAACTATCCAACCAGCGATGAAGTGGCTGATGCCACCACCAGCAACCAGCTCATGGAACAGCAATTAAACCTGGCCCCCACCCAGTACATGTGGTTTCACCGTCGCTTTAAAACCCGTCCTGAAGGATATGTCAGAATTTACTAGGCATCTGCTTTATTCGATAAATGCGGGATCAATGGGTACTTAAACGCATTTACCAAACTGTTTTTGACAGTACCAAAAAACCGCCTAATATTTTAAACACTGAACTACAGCACTTCTGAATTAGCAACGGCTCCCAACCTTGGTTGCAGCCCATGAGCACTACCATGAAAGTTATGCAACTTCTTCCTGAACTGAACAGTGGCGGTGTAGAACGCGGCACACTGGAAATTGGACGCGCATTAGTTGCCAAAGGACATGAATCTGTGGTGGTGTCCAACGGGGGTAGACTGGTACCACAACTGCAGCAGGAAGGCACCCGTCATCTGCAATTGGCTATTCATAAAAAATCTTTGAGCAGTCTGTTTAAAGTCAGGCCATTACGTCGGCTGATTTTGCAAGAGCAACCGGACATTGTACATGTGCGCTCGCGAGTGCCTGCATGGATTACCTATTTTGCTTTGCGCAAAATTCCCCAAAAAAACCGTCCGCATTTGATTAGTACAGTACATGGTATGTATTCAGTCAATGCTTACAGTGCCATTATGACCAAAGCAGAACGTGTCATCGCTGTATCCGACAGCGTGGTGGACTATATTCACCAGCATTATCCGCACTGTCCTAAATCCAGCATCGTGCGTATTTATCGCGGTATCAATCTCAAAGAATTTCCCTATGCTTACCAGCCTTCGGCCGCATGGTGGAACACGCTGTATCAGCTTTTTCCGCAACTGGAAAACAAAACCCTGATCACCCTTCCTGGCCGTATTACCCGGCTAAAAGGCCATGAATACCTACTCAACCTGATTAGCGAGTTAAAACAGGAATTTAATGTGCATGGGGTGGTGGTTGGTGGCGCCGATGAAAAAAAACAAGGCTATCTGGATGAGCTACAGCAGCGTGTTGTGGATATGGATTTGCAAGAGTATGTGACCTTTGTTGGCCACCGCAGTGATATTCGTGAATGGCTGGCGGCCAGTGACCTGGTACTGTCGCTTTCCACCCAGCCGGAAACGTTTGGTCGCACCACGCTGGAAGCACTGGCACTGGGTACGGCAGTAGTGGGCTGGAACCGTGGCGGGGTGGCAGAAATCCTCAATCGCTGTTATCCCGCCGGGCTGGTGGAACCTGAAAATGCCGAAGCGTTGTTTAAAAAGATTCACCAGTTGCTGGCTACGCCAATGCCGCCTGCACCAGTACAGGATTTTCAGTTATCCCAAATGACTGATCAGACTCTGGCGTTATATCAGGAAGTCATTGGCTTAAGGTAAATGATGACTGAGCGTATATTGTATTTTTAAGTTTAATTGCGCTGTATGATGATAAATTCTTGATAACCAGATAACACAAACCCGAGCGTGGCGTCCTGCCTGCTCGGGTTAATGCTTGCGGCTGTGCTCTCGTGTGTTATTGTAACCTGCTTTCCCTGTCCCGTATCCGCTCCGTGATACTGTCTTTTCCGTTCAGCATTACCCTTTTCAGAGTATCTAATCCTTAGCTGGCCTGTTCCGTGCCATATCCTGCGCTGATGAAGCTATCTTATAAATTTTCCACTGGGCAACATAGACGCTAAACTCGGCACTTAATGTAAGTAATTGCTTACAGAATGTCACTTATTGACACATTATTGCCCAATAACGATTTTATCTGTCACTACCTTTTCGGCTTTATCGATGCCTTCCTTGATTTTTTCACTGGCTTCTTCATGGTCACTGGCCTCAACGTCCAAGGGTTGCTGTTCAGCCTGAGCCGATGGCGTGTATTGTAAGCGCGTTAAGACCGGAAAGTGATCCGAGCCAACATTGGGCAGCCGTTGCATGGTAATCAGGGCAAAATCGGTACTGTGAAACACGTGATCCAGTGACCAGCGCAGCAAGGGATAGCTGGCATGAAAGGTATTGACAAACTGGCGGCCAACCCGGGGATCAAGCAAGCCACTAATGCGCTGAAATAACTGTGTAGTGCGTGACCAGGCCACATCATTTAAATCACCCATCACAATGCAGGTCTGGTCTTCAGAGGCAATGTGGCGGCCTACTGTCAGCAACTCGGCATCACGCAGGGTTGATTCATAGGCTTCGGTTGGGCTGGGTGGCTTGGGATGCAGACAATACAGCTTGACCTTTTTGCCAGAGCGCAAGGTCACTGTGGTATGAATAGAGGGAATTTCCTTGCTCAGTAAAAACTTGACTTGTGTTTCCTCAAGCGGCAAACGGCTGTACAAGTGCATGCCATACAGGTTCTCCAGCGGAATACGCACCACATGCGGATAATCTGGCTCAATGCTGGTTAGCGCCTGTTCCCAGACCTTGTCAGTTTCCAGCGTTAGCACCAGATCCGGCTGATGCTTGCGGATTTGTTCAATCAGCAAATAATGCTTGCGGTTGGGGGTTAGCACATTGGATACCAGCATGCAGATCTGCTGATCCGGATGCGGGATAGTGACCTGTTTAACCTGCTTGGGCCAAACCCTGGTATAAGGAATCACCATCTTGATCTGGTAAGCCAGTGCAGCGGCCAGTAATAACAGGATTCCGGCGCGCCATGCATCCCATGGCGTAGGCAGCACCAGCAATACTAGAAAATCGGTCAGGCCCAGTGCCAGGATTTGCAGGCGTGGAAAATCAAGATCGCGAATCCACCACTCATCACGGGGAATCAGCGACCATGCTGTTGCAAATACCACGATCAAAGCCAGCACTTCCAGGCTATTTAAAATGAATTCCGGCATGTTTTAACAGTCAATATTGTTCATTCTTAATCATGCCTTAATTCTAGGATTTTTTGCAGGATATTTAGTAGCCCTGAAAATTTGAAGTTTTTATGGTTTATTGCATGCTAAACGTGCAGGCAGGTCGTAGTTTTGTTAAACTCGGCTACTTTGTACACGACATGCGACTTGAGGCGTAATGATATGAAAGTGGGTTTGGTTGGTTGGCGCGGCATGGTAGGTTCTGTGCTGATGCAACGTATGGTTGAGGAAAATGACTTTGCGCATTTTGAGCCATACTATTTTTCAACCAGTAATGCAGGCGGCGATGCGCCAACGTATGGCAATAAAACCGCGCCTGCCCTGCTGAATGCCACTGATATTAGCGCCCTGAAGCAAATGGATGTAATTGTGACCTGTCAGGGTGGCGATTACACCAGTGACGTTTTCCCCAAGCTGCGCAATGAGGGCTGGAAAGGCTACTGGATTGACGCTGCCAGTACTCTGCGCATGCAGGATGACGCCATTATTGTGCTGGATCCGGTGAACCTCAATGTCATTAAAGATGGCTTAAGCAAAGGCATCAAGAATTATGTAGGCGGTAACTGCACCGTATCTCTGATGCTGATGGCTGTGGGTGCGCTGTACCAGAACAATCTGGTGGAGTGGATGACTGCCATGACTTATCAGGCGGCGTCTGGTGCTGGTGCGCAAAACATGCGTGAGCTGATTGGCGGCATGGGCTACCTGCGTGATGGCGTTAAGGATTTATTGGACAATCCGGCCAGTGCCATTCTGGATATTGACCGTCAGGTGGCCGAACTGCAACGTGGCGATGGTTTCCCCAAAGCCAACTTTGGTGTACCACTGGCAGGTTCCTTGATTCCTTATATTGACAAGCAGCTGGACAATGGCCAGTCCAAGGAAGAATGGAAAGGCCAGTCAGAGTCCAACAAGATTCTGGGCCTGCAAGGTCAGGACATCATTCCAATTGATGGCTTGTGTGTGCGCATTGGCGCGATGCGTTGTCACTCTCAGGCACTCACCATCAAGCTAAAACAGGATGTGCCCATGGATGAAATTGAAGCCATGATCCGTGAATCCAATGACTGGGTTAAAGTGGTGCCCAACACCCGTGAAGCCAGCATGACTGACCTGACTCCGGTTGCCGTTACTGGCACACTTAGTGTTCCGGTTGGCCGTATGCGCAAGCTGAACATGGGTAATCAGTATCTGGGTGCATTTACCGTGGGTGACCAGTTGTTATGGGGCGCTGCCGAGCCACTGCGCCGGATGTTACGCCTGTTGATTGAACATCAGTCTGCCTGATCTAATACGGCCTGCATCATACAAGGGCAAGCAATCTCTGATTGAGTCGCTTGCCCATTTATGTTACAAATCATCTTGTTATTCAACCCATTTATTGTCTTCATTTTCCTACGGAAAAAGATCATTCACTAGCATAATGGAATTTTAGTATGGTCTTGCGTAAGCGTCTTTTTGCCAGCTTAAGCACCGGATTATTACCCCTGTTTTCTTTCTCACTGGTGCCTGCTTCCGTGCTTGCGCCGTCCCTCGCGCATGCCCTGATTATCCAACCGGTTCAGGTCAAGTCTGCGCTGGGTGAACCATTCTATGCCGAAGTTGCATTATCGGATCTTGGTGCAGTGAGAGTGCAGGATCTTTCCGTAGGCATGGCCACCTCTCAGGAACTGGCTGACCTTGGGGTGAAATCAGGTTCCTATAACGGAACATTAAGCTTTAATGTTCAAGCCATTTCCAGTGACCGTGGTGTCATTGTCATTCGTGGCCGCCAGCCGGTGAATGAACCGTTTGTTGACTTTGTACTGCGGGTTAAAAATGGCCAGAATACACGCCTGCAACGGGTGAGTGCCATGATTGATCCGGCTGATAAAAACAAGAAAGTGATTAACTTAAACACACAAGCTCAAAATCAGGTACAGATACAAGCTCAGGCCAGCAGCACGCCTCCAGTATCACTGGCAACTTCCAGCATGCCTACCATTGACGTGCCAGCCAGTCGTAATGAACGCCCGCTGCCCAGTACCGAGCGCAGGCTAAACGTGGCAAATGCCCAGCCGCCTGACATGAAAGCCCAGCCGCCAGCTACCAGTAAATCTGTGTCCGTGCCCAAAGAAGTTGAAGTGTCTACTGCGTCCAGAAAAAATCAGCCGCGCCATGTGGTCAAGAAAAATGAATCCTTGTGGAAAATTGCCAAGCAACTGGAACCACAGCTCAAGCAGCCTGTAGACCAGATTATGCAGCAGATACGCAACCTGAATCAGGATGCTTTTATTGCCGGCAACCCGAACCAGCTCAAGCGTGGTGCAACCCTGATCCTGCCAGAGCGTGAACAAAACACCGCACTGGTTGCTACGCCGCAAACAACCCCGCCATTCAAGCCTGCGCCTAAAACGCCAGCAGCCTCCAGCAGTACGCCAATCAATCGTAGTGGCCGCCTGCCTAAAGCCGAGCTAACCCTTGTGGCACCAAATGTGCAAGGAAGTGCTCAAGGAAACAGTACGACTGGTCAAAATGTAGGTTTTCAACCGCTGCCGCGCGAAATAGTCTTGAAAATTGGTCAAGAACGTCGTAAAACAGTTTTAATGCAACATGAAGTGAGTGAGCTGGACGCTCAACTCGCGCTAAACGATAAGAAGATCGCCATGCTAAACGCTAAACTCGCCGAACTGGAACATCAGCTGAAAACGCGCAATCAGGCTAAAAAACTGCCTGCGCAAAAACAGCCCTTGCAAGCCCTGCCTCCCAAAAAGGTAGCCAATGCCATTCTCCCTATTGTTGCTTTTGCCAGTATGGGCCTGTTTGGGTTTGCGCCCAACATGGCACGCGCCGCAGAAGGCGACAGTGGCGGGGGTTTCCCGATCTGGATCGTCATTGCTGTAGCCGTGGTGGCCATTGGTGCAATTGCAGCCAAGGTCTTGATGGGCAAATCTGCCAAAAAGCCTGTTGCCCGTGGCAAAGCCAAGCGCCCCGTCACCAAGCGCCCTGCCCCGGCTGCTGCAAAAGAACAGCCTGCTGCTCGCCCAGCGGCACCGGTTGCCACCGAAGCACCTGTACCCGTTGCCCGGCCTGTAGCTCAGGCGGTAAAAACTGATGTGCTGCAGGAAGTACAAAGTTATATCGAGCGTGACCGCTATACTCAGGCGGTTGGTCTGCTTAAGGACGCCATTGGCAAGAACCCAGAGCGTGTTGATCTTCACGTAAAACTGCTTGAAGTTTATGCTTTGCAAAATGAAATTGATGGTTTTGAACAGCAATTTAGTATTGTTACAGCGTTTAATCAGCCAGAAACTACCCAGCACGCTGAAAAAATGCGCATGCTGTTGCAGCCAAAACCTGCCGAAGAATTTACACCGGTTGATGATTTAAGCTTTAATTTTGAAAGTAGCAAACCTGCCACTGCTGAAAATAATGTTATTGAATTTGATGCAAATTCTGCTCCTGCCATGCCGCAGGAAGTGGAAGTCCCTTCTTCGGCTGCCGACCAGTCACTGGCTGAACTGGAAGCTGAGTTTGGTTTTACTCAGGAACCTGCTGCCAAGACTGAACCAGCCACTTTTGACCTGAATCTGGATGAGTTTGACAGTAAACTTCAGGTACAGCCACAAGCCAAGTCAGTTGATTTTAATCCTGTTGAAGCCAAAGCCGTACCGGAAGATGCGCCGATTGATCTGGAATTTGACCTGAATGATTCTTTTGTTCTGGAAGAAGTAAAGGTGCCCGAACCAGCGCCAACCCGCTTTAACCTTGAACTGGATCAGCCAAAAGAAGCGGCAAAAGCACCTATAACGCCACAGGTGAATCTGGAAAATCTGGAAGTTACGGATACCAACTGGGCTGATGGTTTTGACGATCAGGACTTCAACATTGGCACCTCAACCACGCCAACGTCCACTGCTACTGTATCAGTCACGCCTGCCGATACTTCTGCCAGTCCAGAAGATTTTCTGGCCAAGGAATTTCCATTTCTGGTTAACCTGGACGTCCAGCAGACCAACCTTGAACTGGCTGAAAGCTATATTAATCTGGGTGAACGTGCCAGTGCCCGTGAACTGCTGGGTGAAGTGATCAATCAGGGCAATCCCCAACAACAGGCCCAAGCACAGCATTTAATGCAAAAACTGGCGTCATGATTTAATTGCTCTCCTGCACTTCAAAGGCAGCTTTGGTTAAAATGACTAAAGTTGCCTTTTTTGTTATTAATATTAGAAAAATATTTTTATTAAAATCTGGCTTATTCTGCTGATTTAACCTTAACCGTTAAATCATGTGGCTGGAAACAATGATTTGCAGGCTAAGGACATTCATGAACACACTGCTTTCCCCAATCGCACTGCTCTACATGGGTGGCACTTTTGGCTGTATAGGCCAGCCCTTAGCACCGCTGCCTGCTGAGATTTTTCTACCCCGGCTGCAACAGCTCTTGCAGGAGGATTACCCGGTACTGCAATATTTTGTGGCTAGCCAGCAGATCCGCGATAGCAGCCAGCTTCAACCGCAGGACTGGCAGGATTTACTGCAACAAATTCAGCAACTGGTGCAACAGGGTTTTGGCAAAATCCTGATTGTGCATGGCACCGATACGCTGGCCTATACCGCTGCCTTTTTAGCCGAGTTTATTCCTGCTGTAGTTGCCCAGCCTGTCCAGCTAGTCCTTACCGGTAGCCAGTTTCCCCTATTGGAATCTCATGGTGAGGCAATCAATCCACGTAGTGATGCGCTAAACAATTTAGCCACAGCCTATCAGCAGCTTTGTCATAGTTCTTCGTTAGCGGATAGCAACTGCTGGGTAGCTTTTGATGGACATATCTGGCCTGCCCACACCGTGCAAAAAATTCATACCAGCAGCACTCCTGCATTTGCTGGTATGTCAGTGCCATCACGTCCAGCGCCTGAGCAGCGTCCATTGGCGCTTGAAGCCCTGTCCAGCCTGAATATTGCCGTGTATTACGCGCTTCCTTTAAGCCCTGAAATACTGGCGCGGCAGCTCCAGGATCTGCTAAGTAGCAAACCACAGGCTTTGATTATTCTGGCGTTTGGTGCAGGTAATCTGCCACAACATGCAGCCATTGAAGCAGTATTACAACAGGCACAGCTTGACCGGATTCTTGTTGTACTCAGTACTCAAGTGGCGTTTGGCGGCGTGAATTTTAGCTATGCTGCCGGGCATTGGCTGGCACAATTTGGTGTATTATCCGCAGGCAATTTGTCACTGGCGGCCAGCTATGCCCGTCTGGCGTGGCTCTTGTGTCAGCCGCTTAGTTTTGAGCAACGCCAGCAGCAGTGGCAACAGCGCCTCAGTTGATTATAATTTTTTTGCGGGGATCTTATGCAACGCTATGCTATTGGAATTGAGTTTAATGGTCAGCATTACCGTGGCTGGCAAACTCAACAGGCCGGCGTTGCCAGTGTGCAGCTTACCCTTGAAAATGCCTTAAGCAAAATTGCCAACCATAAGGTAGAGGTACATGCTGCCGGGCGTACCGATGCCGGGGTGCATGCCAGTAACATGATTGCCCATTTTGATACCAGTGCAATTCGCCCGGAACGTGGCTGGATTATGGGTGCCAACACCCTGCTGCCCAAGGATATTGCCCTGCGCTGGATTCAGCCCATGGGTAATGATTTTCATGCCCGCTTCAAGGCCTGTGCACGCCGTTACCGCTATATTATGTATCAACACCGTTTCCGGCCTGCTTCGCTTTATGGCCAAGTAACTCATGTTTATCAGGATTTAAATGTGGATAACATGATCAAGGCTGTGGACAAGCTGGTGGGCACCCATAATTTCACCAGTTTTCGGGCAGCAGCTTGCCAGTCTAACCAGCCGGTGCGTCAGGTCACCCATGCCCGTTTATTCCGGCATGGCGCATTTTTGATTCTGGATATCCAG
Organism: Alkanindiges illinoisensis; assembly: GCF_004377485.1. Lineage (GTDB taxonomy): Bacteria > Pseudomonadota > Gammaproteobacteria > Pseudomonadales > Moraxellaceae > Alkanindiges > Alkanindiges illinoisensis_A. The sequence goes on along the minus strand of NZ_SNTY01000014.1, from coordinate 112,590 downwards.
GCCGATGGATTTTTGCATCACATGGTGCGAAATATCGTGGGCACGCTGCTGGAAATTGGCACAGGTGAGCATGAACCGGAATGGATGGATTATTTGCTGGAAGTACAGGATCGTAATCAGGCCGGCATTACTGCGCCTCCTGATGGCCTGTATTTTATTCAGGCTTATTATCCGACAGAATTTAACCTGCCCTCAGTCGATCTTGGCCCAGTCTGGTTAAACCTGCCAGCTTAGGCCCGGCTTACATTATTGTATTAATCACGATAAAACCTTCTTGATGCTTGGGCTTTATTGCTGTTTACGCTTGCGATACTCCACCGGCGTTTCATTGGTCCAGCGCTTAAAAGCCCGGTAAAAGGTGCTAGGCTCGGAAAACCCGGTTAAATACACGATCCGCTCTACACTTTCATTGGTTTGCGACAGCAGACGTTTGGCCAGCCGGCAGCGATAGTCCGACAGGATTTGCTGAAAACAGGTATTGGCTTCACTCAGTTGGGTACGCAGGCGGCGTGGTGTGATATTTAATTGGGCAGCGACAGTTTCCAATGTAGTTTCGCCACTTTCCAGCGTAGAACCAATGGCACGGCGCACCTCACCCACAAGGTCATAACGTGCCAGCTCCTGAAGCTTTTCCAGTGCCAGTTGCTCATGTAAACGTAACAGCTCAGGTTCAGACTGCCACAATGGATAATCCAGAATGGCTGGCTCAAAATACAGGCGGGTTTCGGTTTGTCCCAAACGTACTGGACAGTTAAATACCCGGCGATATTCGGCTTCACTGGCACCGTGGTTGTAATTAAAATCCAGACAAGTCACCTGAAAACGGCCTTCGGTCACGAAATTGAAAAAGCGCAATGCCCCGGAAACCACGCATTCGCTAAAATGACGCTGGACCTTGGTATCCGAGTATTCAATGCGGCCATTGGTCAGATAACAGCTTTTGCTGTCGACCACCAGCTGGGCATTGAGCGCATCACTAATCAGGCGCTGATAGGCCAGTGCCCGCTTAAGCCCCTCGCCAAAGGTACCGCTACTCATAAACAGGTATTCAATTACCTGCCCGCGGTACAATGGCAAATGTTCGCCCAGATGCAGGCCAACATCCGGGTCGCCTGTGACTTCTTCAGCAGCCTGCCAGAAGGCCACCTGTGCACTTAACGGCGTGCGCTTGCGGGCATCCACCTGATTCAGGGCAACCCCGGCACGCCCCAGAATTTGTTCCACCGGCATATTGGCCCGGCGCATGGCCTGATAACCCAAGCGCAAAATAATTGAAGCATCTGTCAGTTGTCCCGCCATATCTACGCTCTCATTTGCCTTAAGTTGCCACTATTTAACCAAACCATTCTGTCAGGTTATTGGCTGAATTGACAGCCTAGTTTAATGCCATAGAACCAGAAATGAAACGTATTGTCGAGGCACTGCCCTGCAATTATTCGCCAAATGAGTGGACGCGCAGCCACCAGAATGGATTGTTTTCTTGGCCAAAACTGTCTATAATTTGCGCCTTATCTTTTCGTATCAGGTAGGCTATGGCCAACAAAGAAGAACTCATTGAGTTTGAAGGCGTTGTCACCGAGACATTGCCAAACACCATGTTCCGTGTTCGTCTGGAAAATGGTCACGAAGTGATTGCTCACATTTCCGGTAAAATGCGCAAACACTATATCCGCATTCTGACTGGTGATCAGGTCAAGGTTGAAATGACCCCTTATGACCTAACCAAGGGACGCATTACGTACCGCGCCCGCTAAGTTTAAAAAACGCCCAAAGCCGCATCATTGCGGCTTTTTGTGTTCCTGCTTGTGTGTTTTTTAATTGATTTATTCTCAAGTGGTGGCTTTTAAGTGCCATGTTTTTACTGCCTCAGTTGCACATCTGCCTTTTACGACAAAATATGACGCTAATCTCTTGTTTTCATGTTACTTATTTATAAAAAAATCACTTAGTTTACCAACTAACCAACTTATAAATGACAAGTTGCAAAAGACAATCAAGGAAAATGGGATGAGTACGTATGTGATTCGCGCCAAGTGCTTTGGCTATAAGGATGAAGTATTTTATGTGGCCGGTAACCGGATTGCCAATGTCTTTCATGACAAGACACAGGCTGAGCAAATGTATAAACAGCTTGAAATTGAGGCTGCCCGCAACTTTGCCCTGTATGAAGTTGAAGCCCTGTTTAATGCCGGTGAAGAAAAATTGAAAACCTTGGATGCCTTTATATTTGAATGCTGCGGCAAACACATTGCAACAGGTTATGAGGTTAGCAGAGATAACCTACCTATAGGATTAAGTGATGATGACACCTTTGAGTTTGTTCAACGTGCAGGCATGCAAAGCTATCAATTAATTAGTTTTGAGCAAGCACCAGTATTTTATGTACTCTGGTCGGTCAAGCAGCAGGAATGATATAAGACTTACGATGAGTTTTTTATCGGACTTATTTATGCAACCAGTCCTGAACAGCTTAAGAACCAACTGGAATTTATTTTCGATGAACAGGGTTCGCCCCTAGAGTTCACTGGCGCTCTGGAAGACCTGTCCAGTACACAGCCCTGTTACATGCCCTGACTACCAGTCACCCCAATATTAGCTACAACGCAAAAAGCCAGCAAATCCGGATCAACGATTGGGATACTGATGCCCTGTATAGCTTTAATGCCCTATTAAAAAATCCGTTGTTTGAAATTCGTGAAATCCCACTGGATGTGCTACAGAAAATTGAAGCCGGGCTTGTGCAGGAATTTGATGACTATTAATTAGTCCCTCATTAAAGTTATGAATTTTTTAAGTGGAATATTTAAGATAAGAAGTTAAGCCATGTTTTCTTATTGAGTTTGGGCTAGCTTTTCCCTTAAAGCTCTACAAAAGACTACATAAAAACCCTATTTAGGGGTTAGGTGCTAAAATACCCGGCAGAAGGCTTTGTGTTACACTACAGCATGTTTTTGAAAATATGCCTGTTTTGGCTCAAGGCCTATTTAGTTCTATTGTTTATACAATTTGTAATTTATTCGTCTTCGGCGCTGGCTCATCACTATCATGCTATTAACCCATCATGAGAATCAAATGATTCAGCTGCAAGGCCGGCGCTTTGGCATCTTATTGCTGGCTTTCCTGCTGTATTTTACTGCTGCACTTTACTGTATTTACATGTCAAGACAGCCGGGCAGCATTGCTGCTATCTGGTATGCCAATGCCATCATGGTGATGTTCTTACAAGTCTTTGCCTATCGTGACTGGTATATTTTTCTGATTCTGGCCGCGCTTGGCAATATTTGCGCCAATCTGGTAATGCAGGATCCGATTAGCATGAGCCTGGCCTTTATTCCCGGTAATCTGCTGGAAATCGGTCTGGTGGCCTACTGTTTGCGTCGCTTTATTCCACTGCGCCAATGTATCGAAGATCCACTAGCCCTGCTGAAAATGTTTGGGCTGGTCCTTGTTCCTGTGGCTGCCAGCACATCAATTAGTGCATTTATTCTGAGCTTATACGGTCTGATGCCCTATGCACAGGGCGCATTGGTGCTGTTTACCGGCAGTGTGGTTGGTGCGATTTCAATTATTCCGGTTGGCCTGCTTTTAGTTAATTATGGCTGGGATGATTTTATTCAGATTAACCAGTCTTTTAGCTTTCTGATGTGCATTTTGCTGGCATTACTTATTGCACTGTTTGGCTTTCTGTATTTGCCTGATCCTTATATCTATATTTCAGCCACGCTGCTTCTGGTGGTGTTTATTGGACGTTTTCCGGGAACGGCGCTTGCTGTACTGGTCTATTCGGTCATTATTAGTACACTGATTGCTATGGGCTTTTTTCAGTCGTCGATTCAGGGGCAGTATATGCACAGTGATGTCTATTTATATCTGCCACTGGTGATGACTTTGATTCAGCCCTTGTTGCTGGCCGCTGCATTGCAACGGATTCAGAATCTGAAATTGTGGTAAAGGTTTTGAATATGGATTTTGAATTGAATATAGACTGAGAAAAACCAAAATCATTAGGTGACTTTTCCTGCTTGGTAAATTTTGCTCTAATAATTTTTAGCTCAATTGCTCATGTCTTGAAAACAATAAGCTGATGATCTTTATAAGGAATAATTAATAAATCAATATCACCTGGAAAATTTAAGTTTGGAACAATACCAGAAGATTTTGCAAATGGGTAAATCATGAGCCCACTAGCGTTGCCCATGCTTTCAAAATAATTACCCACTAATTTTCTATAACCTGCCCCAAATAGCTTGCGATCACAGATATACATTAAACCTAACGCAATCTCATCATCTTTATTAACCAACGCATCAACATAAAAAAATATTTCGCCATCTTCCTGATGTCTTGGTCTTACGTTTCAGGGGCGAATATAAGCTAAGGCGTTAGACATTTCTCTTTCACTCGATTTTTATTAATATTTTAAAGCTCAAATATCACCCAATAAAAAAGCGTAGCCGAAGCCACGCTTTTTGTGAATCATCACCCTGTGCTTTATAAATCAAAAATCTTGCCCGGATTCATAATGCCATTAGGATCAAACACTTTTTTCAGCTCACGCAAATAACCAATCTCCACGGCATCGCGGGTATATTCCAGATAATCCTTTTTGGTCATACCTACACCATGCTCAGCAGAAATGGAACCATTATATTTTTTCACGGTTTCAAATACCTGAGTATTCACTACTTTGCACTGATCGAAGAATTCATCCTTGGTCAGGTTAGCGGGTTTTAAAATATTTAAGTGCAGGTTGCCGTCACCAATATGGCCAAACCAGCAGATTTCAAAATCCGGGTAATTGGCTGCCACAATAGCGTCAATTTCTTTGATAAACGCGGGTACATGGGTAATCAGCACAGAAATGTCATTCTTGTATGGGGTAAATGGGGCAATAGTTTCCGAAATATCTTCACGCAAGCGCCACAGGTTTTGGGCTTGTGCCTGCGTCTGGCTCATTACCCCATCCAGTACCCAGCCCTGCTCCATACAGTGCTCAAAAATGCTCATGGCATCGTCAACCACCGCATCAAAACGCCCTTCAAATTCCAGCAACACATAAAACGGACAGGGGGTGTCAAACGGCTTGCCCACATGACCGGCATCCAGCACTTTTTGCAGTGCCACTTCGCCAAAAAACTCAAACGCTGTCAGGTCAATTCGTTGCTGAAATGCATGCAAAATCGGCATTACGGACTCAAAATCAGGCACTCCCAATACCAGCACTTTTAAGTCCTGTGGCTGGCGTGTCAGCTTGATTTCTGCTTCAGTGACAATGCCAAGTGTACCTTCAGCGCCAATAAACAGGTGCTGCAAGGCATAGCCGGTGGCATTTTTAATCATGCCTTTATTTAGGCGCAAAATATCGCCCTTACCCGTCACTACCGTTAAGCCCAGCACCCATTCGCGGGTCATGCCGTATTGAATCACCTTAATGCCGCCTGCATTGGTGCCAATGTTGCCACCCAACTGGCTGGAACCAGCCGAGGCAAAATCCACTGGATAATACAGCCCTTGCTCTTCGGCATATTGCTGCAACTGCTCGGTGACAATTCCAGCCTGCACGCGCACCATACGATCGGCGGGCAAGAATTCCACTACCTTGTTCATGCGGTCAAGACTAATCACAATTTCGCCATTGGTGGCCACAGCACCCGCTGACAAACCGGTACGTCCGCCGCTCGGAGTAATAGCAATCTGGTGCTGATTGGCCAGCTTAACCACGGCCTGCACTTCCTCCGTTGTCGCTGGAAATACAATCACCGCAGGGTTTGGCTCAAAATGCTTGGTCCAGTCCTTGCCCCAGGTCATGCGGCTATCGTGGTCGGTTTTGACCCGTTGCTCGCCCACAATGGCAGATAATTGTTGCAGTAACGATTCCAGTTTTTCGGCAGATAAGGCAAGCGGCGCATTCATGTCAAACGACCCTTAAGAAAAAAAGCAGACTTTATTGCAATATGCTATCATATACGGCTTGATTTTTGGCCTTTACACTTTTTTGGTTTTGTGGAGCCGGCATGAGCCAACAACTTTCCCTGCAAAAAGATAAAATTCGTTTTCTGCTGCTTGAAGGCGTACACCAGAACGCCCTCGATGTTCTCCATGCGGCTGGTTACAGCAACATTGATTACCGTAAAACAGCGCTTGATGAAGATGCTTTGATTGAAGCCATCAAGGATGCGCATTTTATCGGTATTCGCTCGCGTACTCAGATTACCGAAAAAGTGCTGGAAGCGGCCAATAAACTCATTGCCATTGGCTGTTTTTGTATTGGCACCAATCAGGTGAATCTGGATGCAGCGCTGGTACGCGGTATTCCGGTATTTAATGCACCGTATTCCAATACCCGCTCGGTGGCCGAACTTGTGCTGGGCCAGTTGATTCTGTTATTGCGTGGCATTCCAGAAAAAAATGCACTGGTGCATCGCGGTGGCTGGTCAAAATCTGCCGAAGGCTCCTATGAAGCACGTGGCAAAACCTTAGGGATTGTGGGCTATGGCTCGATTGGCACCCAGCTTTCCGTACTGGCTGAAAGCCTTGGAATGAAAGTCATTTACTTTGACGTGATTACTAAATTACCTTTGGGTAATGCGCGTCAGGTGGGCAGCATGGAAGAACTGCTGGCACAGTCTGATGTGGTGTCCCTGCATGTGCCTGAGCTGCCATCAACCAAAAACATGATGCGTGCCGAACAGTTTGCGCAAATGAAAAAAGGCGCCATTTTTATCAATGCCGCCCGTGGTACCTGTGTGGAAATTGATGATCTGGCCGCTGCCATTCAGTCTGGCCACTTAAATGGCGCTGCCATTGATGTATTCCCCAAAGAGCCCAAAGCCAACGATGAAGAATTCCTGTCGCCGCTGCGTGCCTTTGACAATGTCATTCTGACGCCGCACATTGGTGGTTCTACACAAGAAGCACAGGCCAACATTGGTCTGGAAGTGGCTGAAAAATTTGTACGGTATTCCGATGCCGGTGCAACCATTACTGCGGTGAATTTCCCTGAAGTGGCGATTCCACAACAGGAAGGTACGCATCGCCTGCTGCACATCCATAAAAACGTTCCCGGTGTTTTGTCAGCAGTAAACCAGTTGTTTGCTGCGCAACACATTAACATTGCGGCGCAAAGCCTAATGACCAAAGGTGATGTGGGTTATCTGGTGATGGACGTCGATGCAGGCGCGTCTGAAGCAGCGCTGGAAGCCCTACAAACTGTAGACGGCACCATTCGCGTACGTGTGCTGTACTAAGTTATTTTAGTTTAGTTCTAAAAAAGGCCCTGTCAGTTTGATGGGGCTTTTTATTTTGCCAATAAATATAGTCATAGACCTATCACTTTATTATAAAAATTAATTTCAAATTTCCGATATTCTATAAGCTCTGGAGTAATATGCTTTTGAATTTTTTGATAAAAATTTCTCTGTGTTTCACATTTTTCTTTAGTTGGCTCTGTAAATGATTTATTTAAATTATTATTAGTGGAATGGCAATTTGGTTTTATAGGATTGACACGTAACATTGAATAATGAATATCTTCTTTTTCACTTGCAAATCTTTTTTCACCATAAAATAGCATCAATCCGTGCACCATTTGGGCTAAAGCATAATTCTTATCGTTTAAAGCTTTGTTTGCTAACAGCTTCAATAAATTTTCATCATTAATCCATTGCTCTTTAAGACTAAATACACCAATCCTTGCATAAGTCTCTCCATATTGATTAAAAAGTTTCATAAATTGCTCTTCATCATCACTCTCAGACAATATATGAGCAGTAAGAGCATCCCGATAATAAGAAACAGCTTTTTGAATGTTGCCTTGGTAAATAGCCTGGCGTGCCAGATTTTCAAAAACTTGGACTTGTCTTGGTTGTTGTATTGTGGCGCTTGCCAGTGGAACAGCTTCGCAAAACATTGGAAATGAACTCACCAGAAAAATATAAACTCTAAATCTGTTCATTTATATTCCTTTTATTAGTTTAATATCGATGCATATAATTTCACTCTTTTCAATAAATAAAAAGCTTATCCACCATGAAATAAATAATTCTTTAAAAGAAATATTAAAAACTAATCCGGCACTTCGCCAATATCTCTTGGCTCTTTACGCGGCTGCACATTCATTTCATGGCGGAACATGCTGGAACGTGCATAAGCGGGGATACGCACCCGATTGATAGAACCCAGCGGCTGATGTTCTTTGAGGCAGTGCCATGGATTAAATGACAATACATCATCACCATACACACGGCGCGCCGGACTATAGGCATCCTGCGGGGGAATCACAACTTTGCCAATTGGCTGATACGGTGACTTATTTTCATCCCATTCAATTGAAGCATCTTCAATCGGCATATCTGCCGGATTGGTACATAATTGCGCGCGCAATTCGTATTCCGCGCCTGAACGGCTAAAGAAATCTACCACCAGATCACGCATGCCGGAAGGCCGGTCAGTAATATCCACACTTTGCCCAACCAGCGCAGCAACTTCTGGCGACAACGGTGCAGCACTAATCTTGGCAATATAGCGACCATAACGAATGGCAGCCATACTATAAAATGTTTGTCCCAGAATATGCACAGGCGGCGTGCCGAGTTTCTTTAATGGTGAATTGGTGTGTGCCAGCAAGCCTGCCACCGTACTGACTGGTTTGGCCAGTGAATCACCAATTTGCTTTACCAGGTCGGGTGACTCATCATATTTTTCGGCCATGTGCTGCATTTTCCAGTAGGCTTTTACATGACCAAATGGAATCACTGGATGATTCACCATTAAAAAATCCTGTGTTACATCGTTTTGATGCTCTGGCAGAATTTTTTCGCCTTCGACGCCAATGACCTTGACTGCCATACCATACGCTGTGGGAATGCGGTCATCCTTGATATGGCCAAAGGCACTGGATAGGCGAATCACTACTGGATAACGGCCAGCCTTGGCAAACAAGCCCTGTGCCAGATGTTCCGGCAGATTGTCATACACCTCCAGATGGCCAATCACAATGCCATGGCTTTTGGCATGCGCGTCACGGGTGGCATGGCGGTGATGGTCAAAAGCACGGGTGTTAACCCGCGCCATGGATTCTACGATTTTATTAATCAGCTCATCTTCGTCACTGGCTTTGACTTCAACATCAGGCGTATAGGGATAGTAGGACATGACAGGCTCGCTGGTAGGGTCTGATATAAATACTGGCTGGAATAGACAAATAAAAACGACAAGTTTCCCAAAACTTTAGCGGCTTTAAGGAAACTGTCCTGTTGTGATAGCTCTAACTGAGGCTTAGGCTGCCGCGTATTTTTCTTTCTGGCGCTCAAATTCTGCAAAATATTGTTCAGCCAGTTCCTGTTTTTGCTGTTCAGTTAGAATCTTGCCCGACATCTGGAAAAAACGGTGTTCTTCTTCTGATAAATGATGATGCACCTGCTCAACCAGTTTTTTGGCGGTGGCCATCCACGATGAGGTGGTCTGGTCAGCCTGCTCCAGCTCTTCAATGTATTCATCAATTTTATGGTGCTCGGATAAGGCATGCCGGGTTAAATCTACGCCATTATCATCCATGAGCAAAGGTACGTAAAAATAGCGCTCTTCCGCAGTTTCATGCGCTTCCAGCTCAATTTTGTATTGCTTGAAAATTTCATCGCGTTCTTCACTGGCCCCGTGAGTTTGTAATAATTGTGCGCCCAATTGACGTTGCACTTCGTGACTTTGGCGCAGGGCTTCAAAAATATTCATGGCTAACACCTTTTTATGCATGAGTTAATTTTCAACTTAAAATAACTTATTGATCTTGCTGGGCGTGTTGCAAAAATGCATGCAGTGTTTGATGGTTTGTAAATTTTATCGGCGAAATGAATGGTTATGGCGCAAAGCCTGATTGTTTTATATTGAAATACAGAAAAAAAGAAAAGCCCACAGGCTTAATTTCACCTTCCGGGCTTATGCGGCTGTATAAAACGGTTTCTTTATTATTGACTTAGTTCCTTTAAGCTTGCAGGTTTCCCAACCATATTCTGATCGTTATGGTGCTTTACCAGCGCTCCTTGCCAGCAACTTATCGTGCTGCCATCATCGCAAATAGACTGATCAGTCTACAGAGGTTAAAAGATGTATCTAGTGTGAGCATTTGCTCACAATGATGTCTACTTTTGTTCACAGTTGAGTGCAATTATGTGTTTTTGCACTTGTCGCTGTAATCCTGTGTGACGAACCAGCCTGTTGTGTAACGCCTGTTCGGCAGCAGCCGGTTCACTCCACAAGTCAACCTGTTGCTTGGCACGGGTCACAGCAGTGTACAGCAGTTCGCGGCTTAACAGATTTTGTGCAGCATTTTCCAGTACGACAGCCACCCGGTTAAACTCTGAACCCTGAGATTTATGCACGGTCATGGCAAACGCAGTGCTGATGTCATGCAATGGCAACCGGGTAACTGCAATAGGCTGGCTTAAATGCGCAAAATGCACCTGCCACTTGCCACTATGATCCGCCAGACATAGGCCAATATCACCATTGGACAGTTGCAGGCCATAATCGTTGCGGCTCATCATTACCGGGCGGCCAGTAAACCATTCACTAAAGCCAACCGTCTGGGTAAGTGCCAGTTGCAGCCGACGTGACATTTCCTGATTGATGCGCTTTACCCCAAGTCGGCCTGAGCGCATGGCTGTTAAAATCCGGTACTGATCAAATACCGCAAACAATTGTTGCACCGATTGTCCGTTTTGCAGCGCGTCAACATAGGGTAAAAAGCCCTGCCATAACTGGTCAAACAGTTGCTGGTCGCTTAAAGGTTCAGGATTAATGTGTTTTAAAATGGACTGGTTTTCAGGCTTGTGAAAGGTGTGCCAGAACGTCTTGATATCCTGCGCCAAAATTGCTGATGCCAGTTGGCCAATGCCTTGCGTGGCATTAAAGCGCTTACTTTCCAGCAAATGAATCTGGTGATCCTGCAAGGCCGGGGCTTGCTGCAGGTCAGCCAGTACTGCCCCGGCATCCACCGCAGCCAGCTGGTCGGCATCACCCAAAATAATCAGCCGGGTGCCGGGTGCAATGGCATCAAACAGCAAACTGCCCAGCGCCAGATCCAGCATGGAGCCTTCGTCCAGTACAATCAGGTCATACGGCAACGGGGCGCGCTGGTGATAACGGGGCTTGCCGCTGCTGCCCAGTCCCAGTAGCCGATGCACGGTCTGGGCAGTTTGAATCTGGCTGCTTTGAATGCCGGATTCAGCAAAAGCAATATCCAGCACACTTTGCATGCGCTGTGCGGCTTTGCCCGTGGGAGCTGCCAGTGCAATACGCAAATCCGGCTGGGCCTGTTGCAGGGCCTTAACAATCCTCACCAGGGTATAGGTCTTGCCGGTGCCTGGCCCGCCAGTAATCAGGCTAAAGGAATGCCTGGCGGCCAGAGTAATGGCTTGTTGCTGGCGGGCATTAGCCGTTTCACTGGCTTCAAACTGTACAGTTACTGGCCGAACAGCTGTTAAAATGCGTGTTAATTGTTCAGCCAGCCGATATTCCTGTTGCCACTGTCGATAAAAGTATAGATAATCCTCCGCCCTGACTAGCGGTGCTGGTTGAGTTGTGGCCTGTTTTTCATCCACAATCAAAGGATGCTGTAACTGTACAGAGTTTAGGTGTTCTGGTGTTAGCAGCAAACAGGTATGGCCATTGTCCAGTGCCTGCCCAACATTAATAATAAGCTGTTTTAATTGATCTTTTTTAAGGTTAGTAAGCCCAGCATACAGATGGGTTAACTGGGTTGCCAAAGCAGCATACCAGGTGCCTTCTACAGACTCATCAGCTGTCTGAATATTATCAACAGACTTATCCGCAAGGTTATCAACAGGTTTATCCACAAACTTACCCACAGGGTTATCAACAGAGTTATCCACAGCTTTGTCTGCCTGTTTTATCGCTTTTTAAAAATACGACAAGCCTTTTAATATTTGCCCATTTGCCATCAGGCAGCTTAATTATTGCCACGGATCATGCTGCCCTAGCAAATGATCCAGTTGATTAAGCAAGTCCTCGCTTGCCTGCCAGTGCAGGATGCCGTTCTGGTCAGAACCCTGCTGCATGCCACGCAAATACAAATACACAGAGCCACCCAGATGCTGTGCAGGCTGATAATCTGGCAAACGCAGCTTCAGGAACCGATGCAAGGCCAGCTGGTATAGTGCCGCCTGCAACCAGTAGCTGGAGTTACTCATGTTGTCACGCAGTGCTGCAGGCTGGTAATCACTATACTGGTCACCCAGATAATTGCTCTTATAATCGGCAATGTAATATTTATCCTGATGCACATACACCAGGTCAATAAAACCATGCAGGTAACGTGCATTCATTACGCTATTGAGTGGCGCTACCGGTACTTGATGCTGGGCCAGTAACTGCCCAATGGCCCGGGTGTCCACCAGTTTGTCCGCAACCGACAGGTGAAACTCAAACTCATGAATCTGGCTGTCCAGACTGGCCAGCGTGGCACCTTCTGGCAATTGCGCCTGCAGGATATCGGTAAACCAGCCTGCCATGTGCTCAAGGTCAACCACAGGTTGTCCATAGCGCTCCAGCTGGGCATTAATGGCAAAGTTCTGCAACTGTTTTTCAAACACCTGCGGCCAGTATTCTTTATGTTTGGGATTAAGCTGCTCCAGAATATGATGCAGGCAATCGCCGGCATTGGCACCGCGCGGGAAGCTAAAACACAATGGCAGCACAGGTTCATCCAGTTCGGTTTCTGATACTGAGATTACTTCTGATGTCAGTAGTATTGATGGCAGTGCTTCTGGTTGAGTTACTTTTATTGGAGACAGTGCTGTTTCAATTTCTTTAGTTTCAGGCTGTTTTGCAGCAAGTCCTTTGTCTGGCTTAGGCTCAGCTTGCAGGGTTGTTTTTCCTGTTACTATGCTGGCGCGCTGATTGGTTTTTTGTGCCTTTTGCGGGGCAGTTAATGGCTCATCGGTATGCAACAAAATGTCATCCGCAGGAGTAGCAACCATGTCACTTAATGGTTGATGACCCGATTGTTCCACTAAGATGGGCAGCATTTTTTGATGGCGTGACAACTGGCTAAAACTGGTCAGGCCCCAGGCATACACCCGGTGGCTGGGCACTGGCCGTGCATCAATATCTACATGGCTGCTCAGCTGTTTATAAATAAATTGCGGACATTCAAAGAGGCCATCCTGTACCAAGGTATTGGGGTCGCTCCAGCCCTCGCGTGCGACAGGTAGCCAGTGATACAGTGCGCCCTTGATTGTGGCGTCTTTGGTTTTGCCATCCTTGCCCGGTGCAGGTGGTGCAATCACATACAGGCGCATGCTGGCACGGGTGAGCGCCACATAAATCAGGCGGCGCAGTTCGGCCTGTTCACGTTGCTGATGGGCTTCCAGCTGGGCAGCATTACGGCTGGAAAACGATAACATGCGCTGCTGGTTCTCTTCATAAAAAATAATGCTGGATTTTTGTCCACCCTTTGCCGGATCAAGCCCTGCCACAAACACAATGGGAAACTCAAGCCCCTTGGATTTATGAATGGTCATCAGCTGTACGCCCTGCTCGCCGGACAGCCTGCGCTCCAGCTCCCATTCGCGCTGACCCGGCTGGCTCATCTGGCGCATCAGCCACGCCAGCAAGTGATGCTGGCCCTGAATTTTTTCACTTTGCTGGTGAATCACTTCAATCAAATGGCGCAAATTTACCACCAGCCGTTCGGCATTGGGCTGCCGCGACAATTGCGGCCAGATGTCAAAGGCTTCACTCAGCTGCTGCCAGGCTGCCAGAAATCCAGCCCGGTACCAGCGTTCACCCAGACTAAAAAACAGGCCCTGCAAGCGTGCCAGCTCATCGGGCTGCTGCTCGAGTTGCACCAGTGCCTTTAAGGTTTTACCAATCAGGCTACCGGCCAGTGCACGTCGCAAACGGCCTTCATGGTACGGCGCCAGCATCACCTGCATGAGCGCCACAATGTCTTCGGCCAGCGTGGTCTGGAAAATACTTAAGCGTGAACCACGCCATACCGGCACTTTAGCCTGTTGTAACACGGCCTGAACCTTATCCAGTTGGCTGTTGGAACGGCATAGCACCGCAATATGGCTGGGGCTAATGGGCTCAAACTGGTCATGATGCTTAATTTGCACTTGCCCGCTATGGCTTGCTTGCAGCAAATGAATGATTTGCCACGCCACCTGTTCAAACTCGGTTTTTTGGTCTTCAACACACAATAGGCGCAAGGGCACATGATTGATGTCATCGCCATCACGCAGCTCAGTGTGATTGCGGCCACCGGCTTCGACGGGCTGATATTGTACCTGCTCGCCAAACTCGGGATTAAACTGAAACAGGCGGTCTACCGCTGACACCAATGGCGCAATGGAACGATGGTTAAAGCGTAAAAAATGTTGCTGCCCGCCATGCTGTATGACCTGCGTTTTGGCGCGCTGATAGGTGAGCATGTCCCCGCCACGAAAACCATAAATGGCCTGCTTGGGATCACCGACTAACACGAGGCATGAGCGCGGATTAAACTGGACACTGTCCTGTCCGCTCGCAAGGCGAGAGCTTTGCTCGAGCAGGCGAGGATTAAGCAAAGCACTGCCCGGTCCTAAGGCATTCTGCGCTGCAAGACGGCCAGAATCTTGTTCAAGCACTACAGGAGATTTAGCAGGCTGATTCATGGATTGCACAGGCTGCCGCCAGATATATGCAATCACGCGATCCTGATCAAAATTGGTGTCCTGAAACTCATCCACCAGTGCCACCGGATAACGGTGCTGGATATGCTGCGCCAGACTTTGGCTGGCATCCTGTTGCAGCACATCGGCCAGCACGCGCATTTGCTGGGAAAAGGTGGTTTCGCCGCGTTCGCTTAAAATCTGCGGCAGTTGCTGGCGCACCATCTGGCTGACAAAATAATGCGTATGCTGGGAAATTTGTTCCAGACTATCCTGCAAATGCAGCATACAGTGCTGAACCTGCATCAGCAGCTGACAGGCAGGCAGGCTGATAAATTGCTGCTTAAGGGCGTCATCGGCCTTTTTAAACTGGCCATCAATCTTGGCAAAGCCTTCCAGCCAGCGATATTCAGCACTGTCGGCATTGAGCTGGCACAAATAATCCAGCAGGTTGTTCTGCAATGCCGCTAAAATTCCCGGAAAGACCTGCGCATTATTGCTAAAAGCGCGATTCTTCACCAGCTTACTGTGGTATTCGCCATCGGGCTGTAAAAATGCAGTCAGGGTTGACCAGTCACATTGTTTTAATTGCTGCTCGGTCTGCTCAAATAATTGCCAGTCGATCACTGGCATTTCCACCGGCTGCAATTGTGCGGATAAAAAGTTCAGCACGGTGGTAATGCTACCGCGATAGTCTTCCACGTCTTTGAGCTGGTCGGTGAGCACCAATAGTTCAATGATGCGCGCAGGCTGACGGCTACGCCACTGGCGCAAGGCATCGTGCATCACCTGATAGCAGGCTTCGGCTTCCTGTTCACTGATTTGCAGGATTTCATGCTGGCCGCTATCAAAGGCAAATTCATTCAGCAATTTCTGGCAAAAACTGTCCAGCGTGCCCACAAACAGCTCATCAAAACTGTCCAGTGCCAGTTGCAGACGGTTTCTGGCATGGTTGAGCTGCCCGACATCCAGCTTTTGTAGCAAATACACGGCCAGCCAGTCCTGCTCAGCCTGCATGTGTTGTAATACTTCAGCATGATTTTCAATGGCCCGGTGAAACAGACTGCGAAAATCCTCAAACCGCTTGCGGATACGCAGTTTTAGCTCGGCAGCAGCAGCACGGGTAAACGTCGTGGCAATAATCTGGCGGGTCAGGTATTCGCCTTCAACAATAAAACGCACCATCAGGGTGGAGAGTGTCCAGGTTTTGCCAGTGCCTGCCGAGGCTTCAATCAGGTGAATCCCATTGAGACCAAGGTCAATGGCCGGGGTTGGCGGAATGATTGCCTGCGGCTGAACCTGACTATTCATGGCATGCACAGCCTGAATTAAATCCCCTAATGGTCACGATCATTGATTAAGCACCTGACTGAACTGTTTAATCGGTTGATACAGCACAATCGCATGCTGCTGCATAAACTCAGCAAATAGCTGCCCCGCATCCTGTCCACGCAAAATCAGTTGCCAGTCACGGTGCTGGGCGCAATCTTCCTGTTCCTGCACTGGCCAGAAACTGTTGCCCTCCAGCCATGTCTTGCACAGGCCATCCAGATTTTTAATGCTGGCGTGCTGCTGTTCGGCATCATAATGCACCCCGGATGCATGCAGCACCAGATTGGGTGGCAACACCCACGGCGCACAACTGGCCTGTTGCCAGACATTCAGCCATTTGAGCAACTGCGCACTGGCGTCAATAGCGGTGATAGGTTGATAAATCAGCGTGCTATCACTGAGCACAATGATGCGCTGGCCAATGCCCTGTTGCACATCGGTTGCTTGCGTGTTGCGCTGGATATGCCAGGCCAGATGTTCCAGCCAGTAACGCAACTGGCGCTGGCCTTTTTGTTTATAAGGATACTGGCTTAACCAGAGCTGACATTGTTCATCCGCTGGCACCTGTACCAGCAACTGCCATGGTTCAAGCATTAACACCCGTTCGGTGAGTGGTGTTTCCTGCTCGCCATAACGGCGCAGGCGCTGCCGGTTACGGGCGGCTTCCAACTGACTTTTTTTCCAGTAGGCCATGGCCGCACTGCCGACGGGCAAAATGGCCTGCAAGTGTCCCTGTGCCAGTTGATCCGGCTGCTGCTGATGTAATGCGCGAATATGATATTCATCCAGCTTGTTCAGGCTTAGGGGCTCAAAAATGGCGGGCAAGTCCTGCCGGGCAATTTGCTGCACGCGGCTCTGGCTTAAAAAATGGCTGGCCGGACGGCACAACTGGCGAATAATACGCTCTAGCGACAGTAATCCCTGCGACTCATGAATCAAGTCCTGATCCAGCCACTTGACCGCCGGGAATTGCTGTTGCAGGTTGGCGGCCACCGTTGACCAGGTGCCCTGATAACTGCGCGGCTTGGTATGACTGAACTGGTTTTTCCCCTCACCAGAAGTAACATCTGGATCAGTTGTTCGAGCCTGAAAATTCATTAGCTCAAACGGTTCCAGCGTATGATAATGCACGATGTGTGCATACAGCATGTCCGGTGTTTCCAGCATGTCACGGATAAATTCAATCAGTTCCTGCAAGGTGCCGGACGGCTGGCGCGGCTGGGTATCGCTCACGTCAAATCCATTGTAAAATAGCCAGCAGGCTTCCTGCGCCAGCAGCAGGCCATCCAGAAAAGCGCCCTGCTCATCAATCAGGCGCGAACGGTCACCGCGCTGTGCAGGCATTACGCTCATCAAATCAAAAGTGTTTTTGGTGTCGCGTGCAGGAAACAGGCCACTGTCCAGATTAAGCATCACCACCAGTTTATACGGCAGCGGACGCAACGTGCCTAGTCGGCTAAAGGTAATTTTTCCGGTTGGCACCGAACCGGGTGGTGCCTGTTCCAGAATTTGCCCCACCTCATCCAGCACAAAACGGAATGGCAGGTTGAGCTGCGAGCTTTGGGTTAAATCCAGACTGTGCTGCAGTTCATCCAGCGCACAGGCCACCCCCTTGCCGCCAATTGTGCCAGTGGTATGATCAAAGTCACTGCTGAGTTCTTCACGCAGCAGGCTGAGCCAGTCCTGTAGACTTTGATGCTGTGATTTATTGTGGGTTTTAAGCCAGTGGCGCCGGATGTCCAAATCCTGATAAATCCGGGATAACTTGGCCAGTAGCTCAAAATCCTGTCGCCCAACGCCCTCGTAGGCCAGCACGCCTGCATGGACAGCCTGCACTGGCATGGCAATACCCAGCATCAGGCGGTTTAAGGCAAACTCCAGGGTAAAGCGGGTGTCATGGTCGCCATCTGCCAGTGTTTCACGCAAGTGTGCGCCATCAAAACCACGCCGAAAACCGGCATCTGCTAATAGCTCACCCAGACGCTGTACGTCTTCACGGTTTAAGGCATACAACTCCTGTACCGCTTCCAGACCCAGCCAGTCCAGCAAATCCTCAACACTAAAACGCCCATCCAGCAAATAATAACGTCCGGTAATGGCTTGCCATAACTGTTCGGCATCTGCCTGTGCCACCCCGGTAATATGCACGGGTAAAAACATGCCGCTTTGCGCAGAAAACACCGTGCGTACCAGCGGCGCAATTTCATTGAGGTTGGGCACAAATACCACAATGTCTGCCGGCTTGCGGGTCTTGTCCGCACTGAGCCAGCCCATCAGTTGTTCACGCAGCACTTCCAGCTGGCGCAATGGCGAATGGCAGGCATGTACCTGAATGGAATCATCCTGTGCCTGCAATTTAAAACCATGTTTTTGCGGTTGCACCAGATGCAGCACGTCATGCTGGATTTGTCCCAGCAGGGTATTGGGAAAATAAGCCGGAAACAGATCCAGCCATTCGCCCTGATGGCTGACATCATTGCCGGACAATTCAGCCAGCAGTGCAAAAATATCACGCGCCTGCTTGCCCATACGTGTCAAGAGCGGATGACGGCTATCAAACAGGGCGGCTGCCTTGGGATTTTTAAGTTCAAATTGCTTGAGCCATAACGGATCAACGCTATCTGCCCAGTATTCCTGCGAGGGGTTGTAATGCAAAAACTGGATATCAATATAGCGCGCCAGTTCCTTGAGAAAAGTAAACTCGGACGGCGGCAATTGCAGCACGGTAAACACGGTCAGGCTTTTAGGCAGCACCTTGCGCTTGGCCGGATTCTGATCCAGTATCTGCCAGAAATTGCGCCGGATATTCTGGTGCTTTTCAAAGTCTTCACTAAACAGGGTTTGCCATAAAAACTGCTGCCACAATTCCATGTCGCTGTAGCGTTGCAGTAGCCATTCCGGGGTTTTGGCATCCATATTCTGAATCACCGGAATCATATCCAGTAACTGGCCTTTGCCCCAGTGTACCAGCCAGTCAGGCCGATACAGCACATAATTGGCAAATACCTGCGCAATGTGTTCAGCCATTTTCCACAACAGGCGCTGCTGGTTCTTGGCCGGATTTGCTGAATGATGTTGCAGCCGCTCAAATAAAGGCTTTAATACCTGCTGTGCCTGTTCATATTGCTCAGGCTGCTTGAGCACTGCCAGAAAATAGGCAAACAGCTTCCATTGAATCACTTGCCGCGCAAACGGCGCACTGCGCGGAATATGGTTGCCCAATACACGCCGATACAGCGTCCACTGATATGTCCCAAAAAAGTCAGTATTTAAGCGCGCGCTAATGCCCTGCTGGCTGGCCAGTTGATAACGCAGCCATACCCCAACCCCGTGCGACGGCACAATCACCTGCTGTGCCTCAAGCACCCCCACCGGATGCGCGGCAAAAAAGTCCTGCATGGCTGCAAACAGCAGATCAATGCGCTGACTTTGGGTAATGTTAAGCATGGCTAATCAGGACACCGCCTTGAATGAAAATGGATCAAATAACAAACAGCAATACGGCCTTGGCATTGTTGCAACCTTCCCTGTTTGCTGCGCCTTATCTTAACTCATTTGCGCTGGTTTTGTTGCTCTGGAATACGCTAAAAACACTGGCGCTGCTGTTTCATAATTACCATTTTTTCAGGCGCATTTAGCATTGCCTTTGAACATTTACAAAGATTATCAGGAACACTAAACGAATCCTTAATTCAAGCCACTGGTTTTGTGGCACTTTATGAGCAAGCGTTTAGTGCATCCATTTATTTGGCTGGTTTATACCGGATGTTATATAAGCTGAGCTTTGCTTAAAGCCGGGCTTTGCACACCAGATGATCAGCCTTTTTATATTTTTAATAACTGTTTTTCTAACCACCGTGGAGAAAAAATGACAACTGCCAAAAATGCCGATGAGCACCTGATTAGTCCAACACTGGATCTGGAACTGATTCGCCGTGAATGTATTGATCTGGTCAAGAAACGCGCCTGGATTTCTGCCGGGGCTGCCGTAGTTCCAGTGCCTTTTCTGGATGTAGTGATTGATACCAGCGTGCTCAGCGTATTGCTGCCGCAAATCAATGCCAAGTTTGGGCTGGAACCAGAACAAATTGCCGTGTATGACCCCAAAACCCGTCAGGTTCACTGGAATGCATTGCGTAAGCGTGGTATTCAGTTTGCGGGTCTGGTCACTACCCGTGCCGTGGCGCGCAAGAGCCTTAGCGGTTTCGCCGGGAAAATCCTGACCAAGCAGGTGACCAAGTTTGTACCATTAGGTGGGCAGATTGTGGCAGCCACACTGGGTTACCAAATCCTCAAAAAAATTGCCCTGACCCATGTGGAAGACAGCTATAAACTGGCCAAGCAAATGCAACAGCAGCAAAAAAAACAGTAAGCCTGCGTATTAACCGCAAGCGGGCAAATCATAATTACAGTCGCAGTGACTGGTTGTGATTAGCCCGTTTTCATACATTGTAATTTTAGGTTTTCTGTTAAACCTGATGGGTTATTAAAGACTATAATCATTTAAAACAGGGTTTATCATTAAACTCTCTCTGCACTCTCGTAATAACAAGAATGTTGTGCAGGTCTTTCATTCATTAATGCTGCATTGATCAGTTAACACGGCATGAGCCGACTGGCGTTATTCGCTATCTTGATTTCAGGCTTATCGCGTTACACAATTTCAAGGACATTTCATGTTTAGCTGGTTTGAAAAGCGGATTCATCCTTACCCTGATGCACCACCACCGCTGTTACCGCAACAGTTTTTTGCCTTTA
The DNA here is from genome assembly GCF_004377485.1 of Alkanindiges illinoisensis. Taxonomy (GTDB): domain Bacteria; phylum Pseudomonadota; class Gammaproteobacteria; order Pseudomonadales; family Moraxellaceae; genus Alkanindiges; species Alkanindiges illinoisensis_A. The sequence continues at coordinate 91,831 of NZ_SNTY01000014.1, read as the reverse complement.
TCTGGCAGGCCACCAAAGGCACACGCGGGCTGATTATTAGTCTTACTGTTCTGACTGCGATTATTGGCATTTTTGAAGCCATGCTGTTTGCCATGATGGGCAAAATGGTGGACTGGCTCAGCCATGTTGAGCCTGCCCTGCTATGGCAAAAAGAAGGCATGCGTCTGGGCATACTGGCTGCCATAATTGTGGGCAGTATTTTGCTGGTGGGCCTGCAATCGCTGATCAAGCATCAGGGCCTGCTGGGCACCTTTCCCATGCGGCTGCGCTGGAACTTTCACCGCCAGGTGTTAAGTCAAAGCCTTGGTTTTTTTAGCGATGACTTTGCCGGGCGGATTGCCACCAAAGTGATGCAAACCTCGCTGGCGGTGCGGGACGTGTGGATGCTGGCTGCTGATATTCTGGCCTTTATGCTGGTGTATTTTGTTACCTTAAGTCTGGTGATGGGTTCATTTAGCCTATGGATGCTGGTGCCATTTTTTATCTGGCTCACTGCCTATAGCCTGAGCATGTATTATTTCTTGCCGCGTCTGGGTGCCATTGCCAAGTCACAGGCCAATGCCCGCTCCAATATGGTGGGCCGGGTGACTGATGCCTACACCAACATTCAAACCGTGAAGCTGTTTTCGCATGCCGGACGTGAGGCAGATTATGCCCGTGAATCCATGGATGATTTTCTGGTAACGGTTCACACGCAAATGCGGCTGGTCACCTGGCTGCAACTCACCAACCAGTGCCTCAATGCATTTTTGATTTTATCAACTTCCGGTGTGGCGCTGTGGTTGTGGTCAAATTCAGCGCTGGGCATTGGGGCGGTGGCAGCAACCACAGCCATGGCCTTGCGCTTAAATGGTTTTGCCCAGTGGATCATGTGGGAGATTTCATCCCTGTTTGAAAATATTGGCACCGTACAGGATGGTATTAACACCCTGACCAAACCGCAACTAATTGAAGACAAACCCCATGCTACCACCTTAAAAGTGACGCACAGCCGGGTGCAGTTTGATAACGTCAGCTTTGCCTACAGCCCTGACAAACCCATTTTATCTCACCTGAATCTGGATATTCAGGCAGGTGAAAAAATTGGACTGGTGGGTCGTTCCGGCGCGGGTAAATCGACCCTGATTAATCTGCTGCTGCATTTCTATGAGCCGCAACAGGGTCGTATTCTCATTGATGGGCAGGATATTGCGCAGGTTACCCAAGACAGCTTGCGCGCCCAGATTGGCATGGTCACGCAGGATACTTCGCTACTGCATCGTTCAGTGCGTGAAAATATCCTGTATGGCAAGCCAGATGCCAGCGAAGCCGAACTGATTGCGGCTGCCCAGCAAGCTGAAGCGGATGAGTTTATTGCCCAGCTGACTGACCCCAATGGCCGCACTGGGTTTGATGCGCATGTGGGTGAGCGCGGCGTTAAACTGTCGGGTGGTCAACGCCAGCGCATTGCCATTGCACGGGTTATGTTGAAAGATGCACCCATTTTGCTGCTGGATGAAGCCACTAGCGCACTGGATTCGGAAGTGGAAGCCGCCATTCAGCATAGCCTGTACAAGCTGATGCAAGGCAAAACCGTGATTGCCATTGCCCATCGGTTATCTACTATTGCGGCCATGGACCGGCTGATTGTGATGGATCAGGGTCAAATTGTGGAACAGGGCACTCATCAGGAACTGCTGGCCAAAAATGGGATTTATGCACGGCTCTGGGCGCACCAGAGTGGCGGTTTCTTAGTGGAAGATGATGTAACGAGTTAACTTAAAGATAGCTCAATGGCTGATCAGCTTTAATCCAACTCCAAGCTGGTCAGCTTGCTATTTTTTTATTTATCATGTTTAAAAACAATGATTAATTAACGCTTTTGGCGTTTCCTGCTGGATTAAAAACGCACAATATTGCTTTGCCTCATCATCGGATAATCCCCAAAATACCCATACCCCGGTTTCAGCGGCTATCGTATTTTTTATATGTAAAAAGTGTGCTCCACTAAACTGTTTATTGAGCATGCGCTTATACTGTTCATCCACATAATAGCTGCACTCGTAGTTTGTATCTTTAACAGATGGGCACAGATCATTCGGCCCGCAAATAAAATAGCTTGGTGCAGGCAATGCTTTTTGCTTGCTTAATGCCTGATCACACTGGGTCATATTATTATATTCAAAAACAGCCTTAAAATTAAAATGTCGATTATCACCCGTAAAGCCTTTTGAGAACTTTAAATAGACTTTTTGCCCTGAAGGTTGCTCTGGCTTAAGAGCAAGTTCAGGAACCATCATGTCAATTTTTTCTTCCTGCATAGCTGGTTGTGAGGAAAAATCGTCCCGAAACCAGATAAAGCAGAACACCACGCCAAATAGCGCAAATAGAAAATATTTCATTGTTTAAAAGAACTTATTGAAATAAATTAAAAACAAGGCTTTGAATTGATCATCCCAGTAATTCTTAAATACAGGCCATTTCAATCTGCTCCGGCACACGTTGCTTGGTCATATGGGTACAAAAATCATCAGCTTCACTGCTGCTTAAGCCCCAAAATACCAGTACACCGCGCTCTTTCGGGTTCTGAGCATTTTGTAAATGCACATAGCGTGTAGATGCTGGTTTTTTATTCAGCATATCCTTATAGTTTGCTTCTACAAAGGTGCTGCAGGATGACAGCTTAACGGACTGACAGCTTAGCTCACTATTGCAGCGTTGCTGATAGTTACCTATTAAAGAAGAACTTTTCTGCTGCTCATTAAAGCAGTGTTCAGCATCAACCGACTCAAACACACCTTTTAAGGTAATTTCCCTGCCCTGGCCCTGCATCTTAACCTGAACAGTGCTATAAACCGGCGAATGATCCTGCATGGCAGCGTGCGCTGCGGCCAGCTTGGCACGGTGCTGCTCGTTGGATATGCTGGTATAAAGCCACGTACCGCCCACAATAAACACCAGTGCAGCCACCAGTGCCACCAGCAGATGATTTACGTTCATGTATTCCCCAAAACTTTCTTGCTGTAGTTTTTTTGATCTACAGTTTTTATGGCAAGATTTTTATCACAAAATTTCTTTATTCAATCGATTATGATTGCGCTAAAAATATAGCATGAATTATCTTTTTAGCGCTTTAGATTTAATGACGAGTAGTCACAGTAATCAGGTCTGTGCCATCTATTGTGGTCGCGAATTTAATCTCACAATCCAGAAATTTTTGAATCATGGCAGCTTGCGTGCGGGTATGCTCGCTGATGCACTGTGCGGTAAATGTGCCACCCTTGCCCAAGGCCAGCGGTAATAACAACTGATCCGCCAAATGCTCATCCACGACCGCATGACTTTTCAGGTAATTTTTCACCCCGCGCGCGAGATCATGTGCAACCCGTTCAGCACTTTTGCGCATCTCGCCCAGTGCAGTAAATAGCTGGCAATGCTGCTCAGTGTGTACAGCAACATACGCCGTGTTGCCCTGACTGATGCCTTTTAAATAAACCTGCTGGCTGTGACTAAGCGACAACTGGTCTTGCAGCACGGCCAGTTCGCGTTTGGCAATATCATCGGTTAAATTGAGCACACCGGCATAGGCCTTAATTGCCTCTACTTCACCACGCTTGATTAAATCCAGGCTTTGCCGGTTTTGCCAGGGCTGGATGGTGGCAGTGACCTTGCCGCCACCAATTGGAAAAAATCCGGCTTGCTCTACTTCAAACTCAACGTTAATGCCAATTTTGGAAATTGTCGGTAAAAAGCATTGCTGGATAAAATCTGCTGTGGGTGCCATGGGATTGTGCGTGCCCCCCTGAATACTAATCCGGCTGGGCTTATCCTGAAGCAACAGGGCAGGCAGCAGGGTTTGCAACACCAGCATGGTGCTGCCTGCCGTGCCAATATTAAAGTCATAATGCCCGGCCTGAATGGCTTGCGGAAAAAATTCAAGCTGTTGGCTATGTAGTTCATCGCCCTGCACGCTGGCATTGCTAATGCGCTGGGCCGCCTGTACACACACCAGATGCTGACGCATTAAGCCGGGCTTTTTGCGCCCAGCGCGGATATTGGCCAGCCGAAAAGGCTTACCAGTAATCATGGACAGCGATAGTGCAGTACGCAAAATCTGGCCGCCCCCTTCCCCTTGTGAACCATCAATATCGATGATTGTTGTCATTGGTTTTCTCTAATTACTTTGATTTATAACTTTTAAATAAAAGAACATACTGTCAGTGCATGGTAGTGCCGGGTAACAAGTGACTTTGCGGGTTAGGCAAAGGCTTAAGTCGTGCATGGTGCTGAGCTTGCCATGTACAAAGTTGTGCACGAGCTCACCGCGCGCCATAGCCCTCTGATATTTGTTCAACCCCTCAGACGGGAATTACGGGGGTCTTGCACTCGCCCAGTATGTTCTAAACGGTATTGCGCATCATCATGGCAATGCGCAAAATTCTTTAAATAATGGGTTAAATCACATCAATCTGCCAGTTGGCGGCCTGAATGCGAATATTTAAATCACGCAGTTTGGCGCTAATATCATCAGCCTGTTTTTGCAGGCTAGCGACTGGTATCACTTTTTGCCATTTGATTTCACGCGCGCTATAGCGATCCGGCTCACGGTGTGTACTGGCAATGGCCCCGGTGATAATTTTATGCCGCTCTGCCAGTTCATCACGCTGCATCAACAGTTCCAGCAGCAGGCGTCCATCGCTCAGTTTTGCCTGCGCATTGGTACGGTGAATCTGCAAAATCAGCCCTTGAGTTTCATGCGTTAAGGCAAATACCTGCTGCATCAGCTCATTCGGGTCTTCTGCTGGGCTATCACCTTCCTGCACTAACACATTGGCGTTGATACGCTGTTTCAGTGATGCCAGCTTTTTTTGCTGGTCGCTGCGCAGTAATAATGCTTCTGCGAGTTTCATTTTAGTTTTCCTCAAATATTCTGCAATGCGTTGCTAACTAAGCTTGTTAGGCGCTGGCTGAACTTATCGTTCGACACGTCCCCTACCCCTGTCGAAGGGTGGCTCCTAAGCTTGTGGTTCGGCAGGCTCACCAACCACCGAAGGACACCAACCATTGAGAGGCAGTGCTTAAACTTGTGTTGATTCAGGAGTTGAGCATGCGGAACCGATGGCTAAGCATGCGGAACCGGTGGCTGAGCTTGTCGAAGCCCTAGACGCCGAAAGCTCTGGCAACTTCTCAAATTCATGATTGATAAGTGCTTCCTTCTTTTGCCGTCGCCACTTTTGCACCTGCTTCTCTCGTGCAAATGCCGCATCAATCCGCTCAAATTCCTCACAATACACTAAGGTTACTGGCAAATGCTTCTTGGTATGATTTGACCCTTCACCCAGTTGATGCTGATAAAGGCGAGCTTCCAGATTTGTCGTACTGCCCACATAGTAACTATCATCAGCACATCTCAGTATGTACATATAAGCGTTCATAGATTGAATTCGGCATTTTTATTAGTAAGTTAAACAATAGTGTGTTGTCCGGCCTTCGACAAGCTCAGGCACCGGACCACCACAAACCGGGCACTACCCTTCGGCAAGTTCAGAGAGCGGACTGGCGTCCTTCGATAGTTAGTGTCCTTCGGTGGTTGGTGAGCCTGCCGAACCACAAACTCAGAAACCAACTTTCAGTAGCCTTAAGGAAGTGTCGAACCATCAACCCTTCACACACACCACCTGCCGCAAGGTATAGACCACCTCTACCAGATCGCTTTGTGCCTTCATCACATCCTCAATCGGTTTATAAGCCGATGGAATTTCATCAATCACTGCTGTGTCCTTTCGGCACTCCACGCCTTCGGTTTGCGCAATCTGATCCTGCACGGTAAAGCGTTTTTTGGCTTCAGTACGGCTCATCAGTCGGCCAGCGCCATGCGAGCAGGAACAAAACGATTCCTGATTACCAAGACCGCGAACAATAAACGACTTGGCGCCCATCGAACCCGGAATAATCCCGTATTCACCCAATCGCGCACGCACCGCGCCCTTACGGGTTACCAGCACTTCTTCACCATAGTGGGTTTCGCGGTCCACATAATTATGGTGACAATTCACCGCTTCCACCTTGGCATTAAACGGTTTTGGAATAATGGTGGCCAGTGCCTTAATGGCAGATTCCATCATCAGTTCCCGGTTTTTCAGGGCAAAACGCTGCGCCCAGCCCACGGCAAACCAGTAATCATCAAAATGCTCGGTACCTTCCACCAGATAGGCTAGGTCTTTATCGGGCAGGTTGATAAAGTGCTTTTGCATGTCTTTACGCGCCAGCTCAATGAAATGGCTACCAATGGCATTTCCCACACCGCGCGAACCGGAGTGCAGCATAATCCACACACCCTGATATTCATCCAGACATACTTCCACAAAATGGTTTCCGGTTCCCAGCGTTCCCAGATGCTTACGGTTATTGGTGTTTTTCAGGCGTGGGTGCTTGGCACAAATCAGCTCAAAATCCGCCGCCAGCTCACGCCATGCCTGATCCACCCGGTCTGGTGCATTTTCCCATGATCCCCGGTCACGACCACGATTTTTTGGGCTCATCCCGTGCGGAATCAAACGCTCCAGTTCTGTCCGTAGCGCATGCAGGTTATCTGGCAAATCAGATGCAGTCAGGCTGGTTTTTACTGCCATCATCCCGCAACCAATATCCACGCCCACCGCTGCTGGAATAATGGCACCCTTGGTTGGAATGACACTTCCAATGGTGGCTCCAATCCCCACATGCACATCCGGCATCACTGCCATCCATTTATAAATAAACGGCATTTGTGCAGTTTTTAGCAATTGATCCTTGGACTTTTCATCCACGTTCACACCTTGCGTCCACATTTTTACCGGAACGGTTTTTTCAGTTTGGATCACGTTATAGGCCCGGGAAGCAGCGTGCGGTTGCGCTGACAACCCTACGGAAGACTGGGCTGAATGATTAATGGATGACTCAATGGCTGTGTTCATGGTCTTACCCTATTTTAAAATAAATGCTGGTTATTAATGGCCTAGCAGGAATTTTCTATGCTGCTAGCAATTTCTAATGTATATATTGCACAGCCTATGCCAGCTTTAATTTTTCTTTTAAACTAAAAATAAAATCATTTAAAATCAAATAAATAATTTATAAAAAAATTTAGGTTTTAAAAAATGTTAACTTAAATTTCTTGAAATTATAGAATTAAATCTATGAATGTATCTTTTAATCTATAATTTATTTTACTGGCTTTGCTACTAAAAGCTGCCAAGTTAAAGCACAAGAAAAATTCAATGATTCCTATAAATTTGAGATCATTTCTATGGTTTTTATCCGTTATCTACTGGCAATAATTTTATTCATTACAGGCATCTTTTGTGTCATCCGGTTTTTTAGTGATGACTGGAACTGGATTTTTCTACTGGCCTTTGCAGTTTGCATTATATTGGCTTACTGGATTAAACCTGCTACTTCACGACGACAGCGCACTCAGCGACGCAACAGTAATACGAAGCGCAATCACGACTGGCTAGACCTCATTGACCTACCCCTTGAATTTTTATTTCAGGTGATTAGCTGGCCTTTTCGCCTGCTGGGCAAACTGTTAAAGCATCTGGATATTGATTTTTCGCCGGATCTTTAGCGCTTGGTATTGGTTACGCTTTTTTCTGTTCTGCTGATTCGGCAACTTCTTGCAATACACCCGTGTCACTCAGGCGATAGCGTTTAAAATCGTCAGCTAAAAATACTGTGCTGCGATAATGGTCTTTCACTTCCTGTAAAATTTTTGCCTGCTCCGCTTCGCCATGATGGCGCGGACTAAAATGCGTGAGCACCAGATTGGGAAAGCTTACCAATCCGGCAAATTCCGCCACCAGTTTTGCCGAGCTGTGCATTGGCCCCGGCCCAACCTTGTCCAGCACTGCCTGCAAATAGGTGGCTTCATGTACTAGCACATCGGCATTCTGGCAGGCCTGCGTTAGCACATCGGGTTGCGCGTTATCGCCAGCAATCACTGCTTTAACCTGCGTGGTCTGGTTTTGCACAAAATCATGGCTATGCAGAATTTGTCCGTTAAATTCTACATCCTGCCCATGCTGCAAAGCTTTCCAGTCACGTCCAGCAGGTAGGCCCAGTTGTTGCAACGCCGTGGTATTTAACTTGCGACGATGGTGCTGTACGGTAAAGGCATAGGCATAACATTCCACCCGATGTACCAGCGCATAAGCCTGTACCCAGATCCCGTCCATCAATTCAACTGGTTGTTCCAGCAGGCTACGGCTGTCACGCAAAATTACCTCATAAGACAAATGCAGGTCGGTCAGCTTAACGGTGGCACTAAACCAGTCCAGCACGTGTTGTGGGGCAATCAGAATTAAGGGCTCGGTGTGCTTGCCCATGCTGGCACTGGCCAGCAAGCCCGGCAGGCCATAGCAATGGTCGCCATGCGCATGGGTAATACACACCACTGCCATGTCGTGCGGTGACAGGCCGGTATGCTGCAAGCGATGCTGGGTGGCTTCGCCAGCGTCAATCAGAAACCATTTTTTGCTTAAAGACGTTTGTAGCGCTAGACCAGACACATTGCGGGTTTTGGTCGGCACGCCGGAAGAGGTTCCCAAAAAGGTAAACGTGAGCATATCGGTCATGGCAGTGCATCCCAAAATAGACATCGCAAAATAGCGCAAAAACTGGGGGCATTTTAGCGGGTTTATCACTGGCGTGGGGCAATGCTTGTCAGCGTGGTGGTTACGCCTGAATAAAAAGCAGGCTGCGCATGTTTATTGGCTGGTTTTATCGCTAGAATTCAGCCAACACCTCACTATTACCAGACTGGAATGACGCACAAAAAAACCGTGGTGATTGGCTTTGTCGGCGCAACGCTGGATCAGGGCAAAAAGGATGATCGCTGGCAGCGCTGGCGGCCAACCATGAGTTTGCTCATGCATGATGACCTAGTGATTGATGAACTTGTACTGCTGCATGATCGCCAGCACCGCAATCTGGTGAATTTTTTAAGCGAGGATATGGCGCAGCTTTCACCGCAGACACAGGTGACTGGCGCCAAGGTGAGTGTGCGTGATCCGTGGGATTTTGCCGATGTTTATGGCGCGCTGTATGACTTTGTCAAAAACTATCACTTTGATACTGAAAACTATGAGTATTTGCTGCATATCACCACAGGCACGCATGTGGCGCAAATTTGCTGGTATTTACTGATTGAAGCCGGTTATTTGCCAGCCAAGCTGATTCAAAGCTCGCCCAATGAATATAAAACTGCACAGGGCCAGTACCGCATTATTGATCTGGATTTATCCAAATATGATGCCTTAAACCAGCGCTTTGAAAATGAGCAAAATGCCAACTGGCAGCAGCTCAAAGCCAATATTGCCACACACAATGCCGCCTTTAACCAGCTCATTGAACAGGTAGAACGGGTGGCCACCCGCTCCAGTGCACCGATTTTAATTATGGGTGCCACGGGCGTGGGCAAATCGCATCTGGCCAAGCAGATTTACCAGCTAAAAAAAGAAAAATTTCATTTAAATGGCCGTTTTGTCGATGTCAATTGTGCCACCCTGCGCGGCGATAGTGCAATGTCAGCGTTGTTTGGTCATGTTAAAGGCGCATTTACCGGGGCAGCCAGCGCACGGCAGGGATTACTGAAAAGTGCCGATGGAGGCATTTTGTTTTTGGATGAAATTGGCGAACTCGGTGCCGATGAACAGGCCATGCTGCTCAAGGCATTGGAAGATAAAATCTTTTTTCCCGTCGGCAGTGACAAGGAAATTCAGGCCGATTTCCAGCTCATTGCAGGCACCAATTGCGATTTGCGCCAAGAAGTTAAAGCAGGACGTTTTCGTGAAGATTTATGGGCGCGCCTAAATACCTGGACATTCTTTTTGCCTGCGCTTAAAGACCGTAGCGAGGATATTGCACCCAATGTGCAGTTTGAACTGCAACGCTTTGCCAACCTGCACCAGCGCCAGTTACGCTTTAACCGCGACGCACTGGATGCCTATTTGCAATTTGCAAAATCGGAACAAGCCATCTGGCAAGGCAATTTCCGGGATTTAACTGCCAGTGTCACCCGTATGGCAACGCTGGCCAATAGCTCCCGTATTAGCCTGCCTGATGTTACGCAGGAAATTGAGCGGCTTAAACAACTGTGGAAAACTGATGTAACAGACCCTGCACTTGGGGACAATGCATTGTGGAAAAACCAGAAGTTATCCACAGATGCGACCCTTTTAGCCCAATTCTTAAGCAACGAACAACTTATGCAAATTGATGAATTTGATAAAATTCAACTGCTTGGCGTGATTCAGGTTTGCCAAAACAGCAAAACCATGGCTGAAGCCGGACGCCAGCTGTTTGCGGTATCACGCGAGCAGCGCAGCACCACCAACGACAGCGACCGGGTTAAAAAGTATCTGGCGCGCTTTGGTTTAAGCTGGGAACTCCTTCATTCTTCCAGCTGATGAGCTATCAATGTCTGGCTAGCGTTTGCCGGATCAGGCTGCTGAATAGCTGGCCTTGGTTTCCGAGGTGATTTGCCTACTGTTTTTAACCTTGCCTCAAGCTGATCTGCCATATGGCGCAATACTTCAATGCGTGCGGTTTTTTTATCATTGGTGGCAATGATACGCCACGGCGCGTGTTCGGTATGGGTACGGCTGAGCATATCGGCTGCGGCTTCCAGATATTGCTGCCATTTTTTGCGGTTGCGCCAATCTTCATCAGTAATTTTATATTGCTTGTGCGGATTCTCCTCACGGGCCTGAAAGCGCTTGAGCTGTTCTTTTTCACTAATGCCCAACCAGAATTTAATCACCAGAATTCCGCGATCACTGAGCTGTTGCTCAAAGTGATTGATTTCATCATAAGCGCGCTGCCACTCAGCGTTACTGGCAAAACTTTCTATCCGTTCAACCAGCACGCGGCCATACCAGGAGCGATCAAAAATAGTCATGCCGCCCGGTCTAGGCAGGCGTGTCCAGAAGCGCCATAAGTACGGATGGCGTTTTTCGAAAGAATCCGGCGCGGCAATGCTATGAATTTCATACTCGCGCGGGTCCAGGGGCGCGACTATCCGCTTGATCGCACCGCCCTTACCTGCTGCATCCATCCCTTCAAACACAATCACCACGGATGAATGCCGCATATACTGGCGTAGCAATTGCGCCGCCTGCTGCTGGAGTTGTGCCAGCTCCACGTTATATTGCTGTTTTTCCAGCTTGTCGGTTGCAGGTTTTAATAACACGGTGGGAATACTGGCTTGTTGCCAATTTGGCTGAGCCTGTTGCAACGGCAGGTTCGTATTCAGGCTCGTATTTAGGCCATCCAAAACCAAATGGCCAAACTCCAGATCGCGCTGCTGAGCGTTTTCACCCTGAATAATGAACCAGTCCTCGGTAAACTGTTTGCGCAGGCGCTGAATCTTGCGGTACTGGGTTTGGTCGCGCCAGTCCAGTCCATGCAGTTGCTGCCATTGCCGGGCACTGGCATCCAGCTTATTTAGGCGCTGTTGCAGGCAATTCCATGAAATATCAAACCAGCACTTGATTACAGTCACGCCATTGGCCGCCAGATCCTGCTCAAACTCACGCATTTGCAGCACAGCCTGCTGAAACTGACGCATATTAAAACGGCTTTCATGCAGCCCACTGTACAGCAGGTCGCCATACCAGTTACCAAACAGCACGGCAATTTGCCCGCATGCGGGAATGGCATCTGCATAATCCTGCCAGAACGGCTGGTTACTGGCCAAAGGTTTGGACAAGCTGGCCTTGACCTTTAGATAACGCGGGTCCATCCATTCCCGTAACTGGATGACAGCTTCGCCTTTGCCAGCCAGCTCAATACCGCCCACCAGAATCAGCAGGCTTTTGCCGGGTTGAGGTTGCTTAACATTCTGACTACTGGCGCGTAACTGCAACTGGGCTTTTAACAAGGCCAGATTTAATGCATCCGGCTCAATGTGCGTGAGTGCAGGTACAGCCGGTTTGCTGCTGGTTGATTGCGACTGGTCTAATTTTTCTGGCGCTTTGTAATGATCCACTGTTGGCTTATGAATTGCTGGCTTGCGTACTGTCCGTCTCTGAACAGCCTGTTTTTGACCAGCGGGCGACATGGGCGTTTTTTCTGGCATGGCTTTATCCTTTTTTTACATTAAAATGCTAAAAGTTGAGTATGCTGGCATTATGTCGTTTTCTTTACTGGTTTTATGTCAGCTATTGTCACTTTATCCAAGCAGTTTGAACAATTTACACAGCTTGCATTTTATAATCAGCCTGTGCTGGCGCAACAATTAGATGCTGTGCAGCAGTGGCAAAAGCAGCGTATGCAACGCATGCATCAGCCTTTATTCAGTCAGCTTCAATATCAGCGTCTTGCCAGTTTTTTATTAGATCGCCTCTATAATATGCATGACTTGAATGAGTTAGCAAAGCAACTGGAAAAAGCACTAAAAGAAAAAATCAAGCTGGACCGCTTTTTGCCTGAAGGTGTGCTTAGCGCTGCTATTTCTGCATTCCGGCTGGCTTACCTGACCTTAAAACTGGATGAACAAGTTGCTCAATATCTGCTCGATCAAGGCATCACTATCGTTGATGATAACAGCGTCCATCACGCCATGCTGGCACTGCAACAATATAATGCCCGCTTAAAGCAACTGGTATTGTTGCGGCAATTGAGTCAGGCCTTGCAACATTATGGTCATAGTTTTTTCACCCAAAGCGCTTTCCGGCTGGCGCGGCGCACGGCTTACCGGCGTGAATTCAACTTTTTGTATGATTATCTGGTCGATGCATTTGCAGCTATTCGAAGTACTGATCACAGTAACATTTTTTTTGAGCAGTTTATTACGGGTGAAACGCAGGTATTGCAGCGTATTTATCAAGGACACCCCATGCCTTTTGGCCAAAATTGTCAGTTTGCACAGGCTTGATGCACAATTTTGGCACGTCCGGATGATTCCGTGCTTATAAAAATCGGTTATGCTTCGCCACCAGGTTATTTTAATGTCATGATTTTTTATGTCCAAGTTTGATGCACTGCAACAGCAACTCGAAGTTTTTCATGCAATGGATTTTCATCAGGACCCGATACTGGCCAAGCGTTTGAATGATGTACAAACCTGGCAAAAAGAACGCATGAAAAAAACTCACCATGATTTTTTTGCAGTGCCAGAACACCATTTAATGACCCAGTATTTTTTAAACCGCCTGTATGGTGGCCCCGATTTTGATGTACTGGCTTCGCAGATTGCCCGGCTAATCAATAATGCTGGCATGGTTGAAAAAATTATTCCGGACTCCGCCATCCGCACCGGTTTTTCCGGGGTAGAACTGGCTGTATTGGCCATCCGGCTGGATCAGGGCCTAGCCGTTGAACTGCTCAACACCTACGCGCCCACCATGCCCCTCAATGATGACATCATGCGCCGCGCCTACCTTAAGCTGGATCAGCGCGAACCCCGCTTGCGCCAAATGGCACTGCTGGATGAGCTGGGCATCAGTCTGGATAAATACGTACGCTCGCGCATGGTCAAAACGGCCTTTAAGATGGCAAAAGGACTGGCCTATAAATACAAGGTGGGTCCCATGTATGATTTTGTGGAAGAAGGCTTTGAAGCCATGAAGCCACTTCAATCAGCACAGGATTTTGTGAATACCTTTACTGCCAAGGAACGTGAAATTATTGCCAAGGTTCATGCAGGTGACCCCTATCCATTTGCCTGAACGCATGGCAATCACTGGTAGCCATCTCAGCCTTTACCATGCAACAGGCGCTCTGGATGATCAACGCCGGATGATTAAAGTGGGCAATGTGATGATGTCGAGCCCTGCTTAAATTATGAAACCTGTTCACTTTAGTCATTAAATTAATGTATTTTTTTGCAGTTTAGGCCAGCAACACAATCTAAAATCTGGCATGATCGGCAGCATTGTTTATGTTTGTTTTACCGCATTTACCAGCTTATTAGGGAGTTTCACCCATGTCTGACAGCAACAATAGCACCCATAATAACCTTAATAATCCCAATAACAACAACCCTGCCGCGCAAAATACACCGGCGCAAAACCCGCAAGACAGCACTAATGCCGCCAATGCCAACTCTCCTTTTTTAAGCCAGCCCTTACCGCAAGGCACTCCACAAGGTCAGCAGCAAAGCCTGCCCAAGGGTGCTGACCACCGCAATCTGGGATCAACTACCCATTTTGGCTACAAGACCGTGGATGTGGAAGAAAAGCAGCAGAAGGTGGCTGAGGTGTTCCATTCAGTTGCAGCCAAATACGACCTGATGAATGATTTGATGTCATTCGGGATTCATCGCTTGTGGAAGCGCTTTGCCATCAATCTGTCCGGTGTACGCCGTGGTCAGCAGGTGCTGGACATTGCAGGTGGTACAGGCGATCTGGCGCTGGCCTTTAGTCGCGAAGTGGGGCCACAGGGTCATGTAGTGTTGTCTGATATCAATGAATCCATGCTCAATGTGGGCCGTGACCGCCTGATTGACAAAGGCTGTACCAATGTGGATTTTGTACTGGCCAATGCCGAAACGCTTGAACCGTTTAATGATGAAAGCTTTGATCTGGTGACCATTAGTTTTGGCCTGCGCAATGTGACCGACAAAGACGCTGCGCTGCGTGCCATGCATCGGGTACTCAAGCCGGGTGGCCGCTTGCTGATTCTGGAATTTTCCAAGCCAGTATTTGAGCCATTATCACGCCTGTATGACCTATATTCTTTTACCGCACTGCCAGTCATGGGCAAACTGGTAGCCAATGATTCTGAAAGCTATCGTTATCTGGCCGAATCCATCCGTATGCACCCTGACCAGCGCACCTTAAAGCAAATGATGGAAAATGCAGGCTTCCAGAGCTGCGATTATCACAACATGACTGGTGGTATTGTGGCGCTGCATCGCGGCTTTAAATAATAGCTATGGATAGCCTGAGTGTAAATCTTGCGGCATTTATGCCGCAGGTGCTCAAGGGTAAAAAATACAACCTGTGATGAAGAATTGCGCCGTACCATGGCTCACGCTAATTCCTCTCCTTAACAACCCTTAAGAACCTTAAGACACCATCATGCTCATTCATTTCTTTAAAGCCTTAATATGCCCTCAATGCATCCCAGGCTGACCTTGTTTTAAGGAAATCATCATGCTTGCTGTACTTGCACTTGGCACCGTAGAAACCCTGTTTAACCAGTGGATTGACCTTGATGCAGCCACCCGCCAGCAACTTAACGGATTGGCTGGTAAACTGCTGCGCGTGGTGATTGATTCGCCGCAACTGTCGATAGATGTCTGGTTTGATCAGGACAAGGTCCGGCTAAACCCCACAGCACTGGGCATGCCCGAGCGTAAAACCAGTATTTTTGAACAACGGCCCTATGATCCGGTGCATGCTCTTGTACAGTGTCCATTACGGGCCCCAGAACAGGCCTCCACCACACTGCATGTGGCCAATCTGGTTGAACTAGGCAAATTAATGAGTGCTCAGGCAGGTGCAACCGGCAATATTCCGCTGCAAGGTGACATGAGTTTGTTGCAACAGTTGCAACATATTCTGGCACAGGCGCAGCCTGATCTGGCCAGCCGCTTAAGTCCGTGGATTGGTGCAATTCCTGCCGGACAGCTGGGTAATGCCATCAGCCAGACCCGTCAGGTGTTTAGCCGCATGGCATCCAGTGTGGCCAGCCATGGCAGTGAAGCAATTATAGAAGACAGCCAGTTGTTTGTAGCCCGCTGGCAAATGGACCAGTTTAAAAACAATGTTCGTAATTTGCGTCAGGATATTGAACGTGCCCAAGCCAAACTTCAGCAGCTGCAACGAAAAGTTGATCAACAATTGCAAGCTAAGCTGGATATGCCAGCAAAGCCTGAACAGGCCACTACACCATCCGCCGCATCGCTATCCTTAGCGCAGCAAACCCGGCAACAGCAAGAACAGCAGCAACAGTAAAAACTTTAGGACGACAGCCAATGATTCCGCATTTTTCCCGCTTGCTTGAACTCTGGCGACTGGCCGCGCATCATCGGCTGGATACCCTGATCCCGGAGGAAGAACTTCCGGCCAAGGCACGTCCACTGGTTCAGCTCATCAAGCTACACCCGGCGGCATGGACCAGCCGGGCCAGCAAGGATCCGTTGCGCCTGAAACATGCGCTGGAAGAAATGGGCCCCCTGTTTGTCAAGCTGGGGCAATTGCTGTCTACCCGCCGCGACCTAATTCCACCTGAACTATTAATTCAACTGGTACAACTTCAGGATCGGGTCACGCCATTTGCCACCGATATTGCCCGGCAGCAGGTCGAAACATCGCTCAATGCCAAGATTGAAACCCTGTTTGCCCGCTTTGATGATGCGCCGCTGGCTGCTGCTTCAATTGCACAAGTGCATACAGCAGCCTTGCATGATGGCCGTGAAGTGATTGTTAAAATTGTCCGCCCGGCCATTCGTCCGCAAATTATCAAGGATTTTGAAATCCTCAACTGGCTGGGTCACTGGTTGGAAGCACGCCTTGAAGCTGCGCGTGCCCTGCATCTGGTGCAGGTGATCAGTGACTATCGACAGGTGATTTTAAATGAGCTGGATTTAAGTCTGGAAGCCGCCAACACCATGCAGATGCGCCATAATTTTATGGGGTCCAGCATGATGTATGTGCCGGAAGTCTACACGGCCACTAAGGATGTGATGGTGGCCGAGCGCATTAGCGGTGTGCCGGTTTCCGATATTGAAACCTTTGAACGGCTGGGCATGGATCGTGCACAGCTGGGCGAAAAAGGCCTAACCATCTTTTTTACTCAGGTGTTTCGCGACAACTTTTTCCACGCTGACATGCATCCGGGTAACGTGTTTGTTGAAACGCTCAACCCGCAAAATCCACGCTTTATTGCGCTGGACTGCGCCATTGTGGGCGAGTTGTCCAAAAGCGACCAGATGACGGTGGCACGCCTGCTGCTGGCAGTGATGAACAACAACTTTGAGCAACTCATTCAGATTGTGCATCAGGCAGGCTGGATTCCGGCAGGTACGGATCAAAATACCCTGGCACGTGAAATGCGCCGCACTGTCGGTCCCATGATTTCCAAGCCCATGGACCAACTGGATTTTGCCGGTATTTTGGTGCAGGTGATGGATATTGCCCGTCGCCATCATCTGGAAATTCCGCCGCAACTCATGCTACTGCTCAAAACACTGGTGCATGTGGAAGGGCTGGGACGCGACCTGTATCCACAACTGGATATCTGGAAACTGGCCAAGCCGATTTTAACCGAGTGGGTCAAGCAAAATGTTAACCCCATGAATAGCCTTAAGGAACTGGGCCAGCAAATTCCTGACATGCTGATGGGCGCAACGGATTTGCCCGCCTTGCTGATTGATAGTCTGCATAACCTGCGCCAGCAAGGGGCATGGCAGGACCGCCAGTGGCGTGAGCTACAGCAAATGCGCCTGGACATCCAGCAAACCCGCCGCCGTGACTGGATTGCCGCCAGCGGTTTTTTAACCTTGCTGGTAACGGCTACCCAATTACCCTGGCCAGTGGCCGTGATACTCCTGATTTTGGCGGGTGTTGTGGTGCTATGGCGTTTGATTGCCTGATTCATATCATTTCTATTTTTCGCTGAATCTCAACAGGCTCATTTTTACCCCTGTTGATTGAGTATCATGTTGAGCCTATTTACGCTTGAAACCTTAACTGGCTTAGTCTTATTTGCGTTGGTTAGTTCTATTACTCCCGGCCCGAATAATATTATGCTGCTGAGTTCTGGCGTTAATTTTGGCTTTAAGCGAACGATTCCCCATATGCTGGGCATTTGTGCCGGTTTTTTTATCCTATGCATGGCCACTGGGCTTGGCATTGCTGCCGTTTTACAACAATACCCAACCTTGCATCTTGTGCTTAAAATCATTTCGGCACTCTATCTGGTGTATCTGGCTATTCAGATTGCCCGCAGTCAACCCGTAGATAGCCATGAAGTGGCAACCCATCGCCCCCTAACCTTTTTGCAAGCTGCCCTGTTTCAGTGGGTTAACCCCAAAGCCTGGATGATGGCGCTATCAGCCATGATTATCTATAGCAGCACACTGCATCCGGTTGCCAGTATGTGGTGGATTTCGATTGTGTTTGCCCTCATTAACCTGCCCTGTATTGCCTGCTGGGCTTTGTTTGGGGTACTACTAAAGCAGGTCCTGAACCGCCCAGCCTATCTAAAATGGTTTAATATCAGTATGGGAATTTTACTGATTGCGAGCATTTATCCCATTTTAAAATAAGCTGCTCATTGATGAGTTGCCAATCAGCTTTGATAAACGGGATCACAGCCAGTATTTTAATGGTCATGCTTTTTGCTATAAAAGCTTTAATAACCCTGTTTAGATTTTATTGGATTTTCTATAGATTGAATTTTGCATGCAACAACGCGCTAAGGCTCAGGATCTGGTGAAATGGATTGCCATGCTCAGCATGGTAATTGATCATTTGCGCTTTATTTTTCCCAGCATGGATGCCTTTATCATTATTGGCCGGTTTGCTTTTCCATTATTTTGTCTGGCCATGGCTGCCAATATACGGCGTCTGCCTGTCAACACACCTGTCTTCTACCACTTTCCCTATCTGGTACGTCTGAGCGTTTTTGCGGTTATCTCGGAATTGCCCTATCGGTTGTTGCGGCCTGATGCAGACACCCTCAATATTTTACCGACCCTGCTGCTGGGTTTACTGATTTGCTTGAGCCTACAGTATCAATCAAGGGCGGGCGTGTTATCAGCAATCAGCTTCTCCTGTATAGCAATCCTGCTTAACCCGTGGCTCATGTATGGTGCCTTGGGGGCCTTGCTGCCTGCTGTGTGTTTAGCAGGTTTGATATATGGCCGGAGTTTTGTGATGTTGGCCATGCTGCTTAGTGCGCTATGCAATATGTCCCTGCCCACACTAGATATGCTGCTCAGGTTATCGGACGCGCACTTTAATCTGCAAGATGGATTACTGCTGGTGAGTGCAGCAATCGCGCCAGCGTTGGGTACCCTATTATTACAACAAAAAATCAGCTTTAATATTTTTCCAGTAACAACTTGGGGTTACTGGTTTTATCCGGTACACCTGCTCACTCTCTATTTCATAAAATTAATATTTATCATTTAGTTAATTTTAAAATTAATGAATAGTTTAATATAACAGAAGCAGTCTTAAATTAAGGTTGTGCCTAATCAATGCTTTTTGCACAATACCTGCTTGCTCATCTGCTAGCCGAAACTGTTTTTGCGTATATCCATCATAAAACTTCTGCACTTACCATTCGTGCGGGACATGAAGCCTTCACCCATATTCGCCAGAATGGTTTACAGCCACAGGATATTGACATTATTCCCGGGGCGGCAGGTGGCCCTAAAGGTATTGGGCTATGTGGACTGGATCAGGCGATTTTTGCAGATTTTCTGTTGCGTGCGCCTGTTTATGGCAATAGCAAGCGCACTTGCTTTGGCGCGTCTATTGGCAGTTGGCGCTTTGCGGCCATTGCTGCACACGGTGGTAAGGAAGGAGCAAAACGGTTGGCCGAGCTTTACACCAACATGTAGTTTTCCAAAAAAGATAAAGTCCCGGAAGTCACCCAACGCTGCCACGAGATGTTGCAACAACTGATTGATGACAACATGGAAAACCTGATCAATCATCCGTGGATGCAACTGGTGATTGTGGTGGTAAAAAGTCGGCATATTTTTGCCAGTGACCATGTCATTCCGCTTGGACTTGCATTAGCCGGGGTATTTGGCAGCAACATGCTGTCCAGACGTGCCAACCGTCTGTTCATGCAGCGTGGTTTTGCGTATGCCCATCCACAGCACAATCCGCTGCCGCTCAATGACAATCAGGAATTTTTTACCCATCACCTCCCCCTTAATGCCGATAATGCTATGCATTTGCTGATGGCTTCTGCGGCCATTCCTGCCGTGATGAGTGCGGTAACAGATATCCCACTGGCGCCTAAAGACAGTTACCGTGACGGTGGGCTACTGGACTATCATCTGGACTTGCCTTATCAACCCAAACGTCTGGTGCTTTATCCACATTTTACCGACAGGATTATTCCCGGCTGGTTTGATAAAAGTTTAAGCTGGCGCAAGGCAAATGCCCAGAATCATCAGCGTACTGTGCTGCTTTCCCCATCTCCTGAATATTTGGCCTCTCTACCACTGGGCAGGCTACCGGACCGTAGTGATTTTGCCCGTTTTGCCACTAACGATAGTGAACGTAAAAAGTACTGGCAGCAGCCTGTGGCAGAAAGCCAGCGCCTGGGAGATGAATTTCTGGAATTAATTGAAAAAGGCAACATTAACGAGAAAATGGTTGTATTTTCACCAGCCAGCATGAAGCAGTTTTAAGTTTATTTAATAATATTTACAAGAAGGATTGAACTAATAAAGGAGAAATATCCTTTTTTCATTGCTCAGGCACTGGTTTTTTGCTATAAGAAATTCATTTTAAGTCTACGACAACAGTTATTTTTCTGGAAAAAACCTTTATTAATGGTTGAATTATCAGTTTAATAACCCTCCATTTTTTGCCAAAGGAAGAATAAGCAAATGAATATTATCTTTAAAACCACATTTACAACACTCACTATTGCAGTGGCCACTGCCTTGCTCGCAGGTTGCGGTGGTAGCAGCAATGATAGTTTGCCACCCTCTAACCAGCCTGTCGCACAGGGTAAAGCCGTTGACTTTTATCTGGATGGTGCAACGGTTACATTTGATAATTGCCCAAACTCTCCTTCCGTTAAAACTGACAAGGTCGGTAGCTTTACATATCCGGCAGCTTGCAACAATATTTCAACTGCGCTAACCGTAACTGGCGGTGTCGATATTGGTACTGGACTGCCATTTGAAGGCGTGTTGAAAACGCCACGTGCAGTACCAGGTGCATTAAACATTGCTTCACCGTTGACCACGCTGATTGCAGCATCAGGAGGTAATGCTTCTGATCTGGCAGCTAAACTGGGCCTGTCCGGCACCAATTTATTAACCACTGATCCAATGGGCAATGCAGCGCTACTTAAACAAACCGTGGTAGTACAGCAGTTTGCTGACCAGATTCAAAAAACCCTGTTGCAGTTAAGCGCCAGTAGCAATGGTACTATGACTGCAGCTCAGGCTGCAGCGGCGGCGGCAGCTGCATTATCTGCCAGCATTACCACATCAACCGGTACTGTTGACTTAAGCAGTCCAGCCCTTGCGGAAAGCGCGGTAGCTGGTGCGGTACAAAAAGCTGCCGAAGCCAATCCTTCCAGCTTGCCGTTTACAGGTAATGAATTACGTCAATTAGCTACAAATACTGCAGCTGTTGCAGCGGCAACCATTGCTGACAAAGTAGCAGACGTTAATAAACTCACTTATGTGGCAATTCCAAATGCCACTGCTGACAGTATCAAGGCAACATTAGGGTCTCAACTGGCAGCTATTCAGGAAACGGCTACTTCACCTGCAGCCAGCAACCTGATTCGCCCACTGGCTGACGCTCTCACAGCGCCTGGCGTAGACGTTAATGCATTGCGTGCTCTGGGTAATGCGGTCATCAACAACCCGAATGGTATTGCAACAGCACTTGTAGCAGTCAATAACTCTTTGCCAGAAGAAAACAGAATCCCAGCAACCGTGGTAGCAGACCTACAGCAAGCTGAGCTGTATAGAAATTATCTGCAACTTGATAGCATCAGCTTAAATGGTGGCACAGCTTATAATATTGGTGAGATTGAACGTTCTGTTAGCTCAGGCAATGAATTATCCGTAAATGGTCCTCTTAATAATGTTCAAGTTAAATTGAATAAAGTTGGTTCGCCATTTCAGGATAACTTCTCAGAAGCTCGCATTGGCTTAAGCTATACCATTGGCACCAATCAGCTAGACCTGATTGTTAATAATGTATCGCTGACTTTTAATAATAATGGCGCTTTAACTGCTGCAGCCGTTCCATTAAATGCAAGCTATTCATTCCGTTTAAGTGGTGCATTAAATGTGACAGGAACCACTGTAGCCAATAAAGCAGCTGATCCATTGGCAGTAAGCAATGGTGCTGTAAGCCTGCCGATTGATACTTTCCTGAACAAAGTAGCTTCTGCTTCTGGTGCCACTGCTGCCCAGATTGCCAACTATCGTCCAACTTCTGGCAAGGTGGTTAGCCTTAAAGTGGCGCTGGGTAAAACCCTGAACACTACTGTACGTGTAGGTACAGGGACTGGCGAAGCTGCCAAGGCTGCCCGTAGTATCAGCATTAACGTTGACAACTCTATCAGCAATCCGATTGTACTCAATGGTCAGGGTGTTGACGCTGTAATCAATGTTAAATAATACGCTGCAAGACTAGTACTATTTACTTTTAGAGTTACCTTCGGGTAACTCTATTTGTTTGGGTCATCGGTTTGCACCAATTTTTCAAATTTTGATCCAAGCCTTATTCTGAATTTGGCTTGATGCGCACTGGGTTATGCTTATAGATGCGCCATTTATTTTTATATTATTTACGATGGGTAGATCCTGCTATGTCCATTCAACGTTTTTGTCTTAATGCCGTTGGCACTGCGTGTCTGCTGACGTTCACTCAAGCCGTCATTGCTGCCCCCAATGATGTGTTTCTACAGCCTTTGCCCGCCAATACAGCCTCTCCGCTGTCAATAGAAGCCAGTTTTGATATTGTGAATGACACCGTGGATATTTTTAATATCCGGGAAAGTGAAGGCGCGGTGGGAGATAATGCCGGGGACTATAATGGCGGGCATTTGCTTGTAAATTATGCCTTTCATCCGCAGTGGATTGCCGAGGCAGGTTACTGGAACCGCAACATTGAATATGGTCAGGATAAAAACCGGATTGATAGCTGGTTGGCTGCAGTTCAATATACGCCTTTGCTCACGCTTAAACCTGGTGATGAAGTTGCCATTCGCCTGTCTTTATGGGGCAACCAAGCTGATGAACTCAGCAAGACATCTACCACCATTGTTAATAACCAGCGTTTTAGTAAACTTAATGTCAATGACCTAAATGACATTCAGGCGCAAGTGGATTTACTGTTTGCCCGCCGTCTGGATCGCCAGAATAAGCTCAATGGGTTTGTCAGCCTTGGGTACAGCAAAGTTGACGTTGATAGCTTAAATGCTAATCTTAATATTGGCGGTAACTGCAATTTTAATATTCAGGTGAACTCAAATAACCAGCTCAATGGCCAACTAGTAGCACCTTGTACCAATAATGGTACAACCCTTGAAGAAGCCAGCTTTACAGATCAAGCCTCTAACTACGGGCTGGATATGGACAAAGACCTCAGCTACGACGCTGGTTTTTTCAGTATCGGTGGCTCATGGAACTGGAGCTATAAAAAGTTCAATAGCCTGCTGGGCTACCAGTTTCAGTACCTGATGCGTCAGGATATTGATGACCGGGTAAGCACTTATGGCAATTCGGCCATTAAGAGCAATCATACACTGGGGTTGGACTTGTCCTATAAGCTCAACAATTACACCAGTCTGTTTGTGGCCAGTCAGCTATTTAAAAATAACTTTGTTGGCACTATTCCCTTCCTGTATAACTCAGTCACTGCATCACGCTTAGACCGTAAATATGGTTATGCTTCTTTTGGTGTGCGTTTTGCCAATTTTTAATTGCTTAATATTGCAATAATTTGATATTCAGGCTGGCTGCCGAATTTGTTTTCAGCAGCCAGTTTTTTCTTTTTAAGATAATATTTTCGTATGTTCATTGAAGTAAATTATGCTGATTTTACGTGTGATTAGAACCTATTGCATGGGCAGGTACAAGCGAAGTAAATTCCACTATAATCCCCACTCCACCTGTTTGATTTTATAAAGAGTATTCCATGAATAACTGGCTAGATGATGTAAAATTTGACCAAAACGGTTTAATTCCGGCAATTGCTCAAGACCATCAGACGGGCCGTGTTCTCATGGTCGCCTGGATGAACCGGGAAGCACTACAACTCACCCATGATAACAATCGCGGGGTTTATTTTTCCCGTTCGCGCAACAAGCTGTGGCATAAGGGCGAAGAATCCGGGCATTATCAGGAAGTACATGAAATCCGCCTGGATTGTGATGGCGATGTGATCGTATTGCAGATCACCCAGCATGGCGGCATTGCCTGTCATACTGGCCGTGAATCCTGTTTTTACCGGGTACTCACGCCGCAAGGCTGGCAGGTGGTGGATGCTGTGCAAAAAGATCCACAAGCCATTTATGGTGGCAGTAAATCGCAGCATGATTCATCACACAGCCATGCTATAGCCACCGAACAGCAACTAATTCAGCGCGAAAGTGTGGATGTGCTGGCGCATCTGGCAGGCGTGATGCAGCAACGCAAGCAGGCCAGCGAGGATAAATCGTATGTGGCAAGCCTGTATGGCAAAGGGTTAAACAAGATTCTGGAAAAACTGGGCGAAGAAAGTATAGAAACCATTCTGGCCGCCAAGGACTGTGCTATTCACCTGAATGCACAGGAATACCAGGATGAGCTGATTTATGAAACGGCCGATTTGTGGTTTCACAGCATTGTGATGCTGGGCTATTTTGACCTGGCACCCAAACGCGTTCTGGACGAACTGGCGCGTCGCATGGGGCTGTCTGGCCTTGATGAAAAAGCAGCACGTAGTTCTTCGTAGTCAACATTTGCCATGACCTGTTTTAAAGCAGTGCTGTTCTAACCGACTGTAGGGCTATCGAATTCACCCCGTTTTAGCCCTACTTTTTTAGCCGTAATTTCTGACTATTGATAATAAACATGGGTTATTCCTGCAACATGGATCACCCAGAAAAATTTAGGCAAAAGAATGCTACAAGGTCAGTTTAAGCGGGCGTATCCTTAATAAATATTCACATTCTTGTCATTAAATCGTGCTAATTTTGTCATAAGTCAATGAACGATAACATATCAAGGAGCTGGCAATGGCTGGTTTATCAATCTGGCATATTGTGCTGTTTGCCATCGTAGTAATTTTACTGTTTGGCACGTCCAAACTTAAAAATCTGGGCAAGGATTTAGGCGGTGCAGTGAAAGACTTTAAGGATTCTGTAAAGGATGAAGATGCCAGAAAAGCAGAAGCGGCTCGTCTACATGATGAACGCGTTGTAAATGGCAAAGCTTCCGAGCATGTTGTTTCCCAGGACAAAAGCTAGTTTATTCTTTGCTAATTGACGCGCTGGATACAACAAACCTGACTTATACTGAATCTAATGTATGCTAAATATTGGTTTTAGCGAATTATTGCTGTTTGGCATTATTGCGCTGGTTATTTTAGGGCCGGAAAAACTGCCCACAGCTGTACGTACTGCCGGCCGCTGGTATGCGCGTTTGCGCCATCTGGTGAGTAACCTGCAACAGGATATTGAAAAAGAACTGCAACTGGCAGAGCTGCGTGAGCACATGCAGCAGGAACTGGCCCGCATTAAAGATATTGAAGCACAAATGCAGGCCCAGCTTGATCAGATGTCAGACGAACTGGCTGAGCTTAACCAGACTTCTCAATCCTCTGCTGTGCCAGCAATAGCCAGTGTTTATTTGCCCATTACGCTGTCTTTCATCACAGTAATGGGCGTGCCTTATACCACTGGACACTTGCTCAGGCTGGCTTTGCTGCAACCGCATCAGTTATCGGCCAGCTCCCAATCCAATGCTCACTCACAAGAAATGTCTCAACATGCTGATACCCGGTCGGGTGCGCCTGAGCCTGATCATCTATCCAGTTCTGCATTAAATAATACCGAGGCGGCCTTATGAATTTACTCAGCACGCCCCCAGAACCAGTGGGATCACAACAAGACGAACAGGAACAGTTCGCACAAATGCCATTAACCTCGCATTTGATGGAACTGCGTACCCGGCTCATGCGAATTCTGGGTATTGTTCTGGTGCTATTTTTTGTCATGCTGCCGTTTGCCAATCGGCTTTATGAGGGATTATCACGGCCTTTGCGTGCCCAGCTTCCTGCCAATGCCACCATGATTGCCACTGATGTGACTGCAACCTTCATGGCGCCATTCAAGCTGAATTTCTTTATTGCGCTCATGATTGCCATGCCGTATATCCTGCACCAGATCTGGCAGTTTGTGGCACCGGGGCTATATAGCCGGGAAAAACGAATTGCTATTCCGCTATTGCTGTCCAGTATTGTGCTATTTTATGTGGGAATTGCTTTTGCGTACTTTATTACCCTGCCTGCGGTGCTGACCTTTTTTATTCATGCGGCGCCTGAAACCGTGGCACCCATGACAGACATCAACAGTTATCTGGGTTTTTGCCTCAAGCTATTTTTGGTATTTGGCCTCACCTTTGAAGTGCCGGTAGCGACCTTGCTCTTGATTCTGGCGGGAATCGTGTCGGTAGAAACGCTGGTGGCCAAGCGACGCTATATTATTGTGGGCTGTTTTTTTGTGTCGATGTTTATTACACCGCCCGATGCCTTAAGTATGGCCATGCTGGCAATTCCCATGTGGATTTTATTTGAAACTGGTTTGTTCTTTGGCCGTTTTCTAGAAAAGCAGCGCACTCATTCCTAAATTTTGCCAGCTCAGGCCTTGTGCTTTATGCATTGCTTAAGTGATTGTTTTTATGCATTTGGAGTACTTATTTAAACTGTCATCAACTGGTCAACTGCCTGTCAAGTTTCTGTCATCAACAGCCTGCAATATGCAGGCGTTCCTTTTTTTTGACTTGCGATTTGCCAGGACTGACAATGACTCAGCTAAGCCCCTATACCGAAGAACGCGAAATTGATTGCAATACCTCAGACAATCCTCATTTTGAAAGTATTTTAAACAGCCGTTTAATGAATAATCAGCTGAGCCGCCGTCAGGTTTTAAAAACCACCAGTGGCGCTGCTGCTGTGTTTATGGCGGCTTCTCTGGTGGGCTGTGGCAGCGATGACAACGACAATAATAGCGCTACAACGCCACCAACCACGACACCAAAACCGGAAACGCCACAACGCCCGGAAACATTAAGCTTTAAAGCAGTTGATAAAAACAAGAATGACCTGATTACCGTGCCAGAAGGTTATGAAGCCACGGTATTGTATGCGCTGGGTGATCCGTTAAGTTCCCAAATTTCCGCCTGGCAGGACAGTAGCCGTGAAAGTGGCGCGTCTTATACCATGCGTTCTGGCGATTGCCATGATGGTATGCATTTCTTTGGCGTTGGTAGCAACAATAAGTGGGATAGCAACCAGTCTGCACGCGGTTTACTGGTGCTAAACCATGAATATATCAACCCTAATTACCTGCATCCCACAGGGGCCACTGTGGTGACTGGCAAGCGCACCGTTGAAGATGAAGTAATCAAGGAATTCAACGCACATGGCGTGTCTGTGGTTGAAGTCAAGAAGGACGAAAAAACCAGTCAGGTGAGTATGGTTAAGGATTCGGTATTTAACCGCCGTATTACTGCTACCACTGAAATGGAATTTGGCGGCCCGGTAAAAGGCGCTGAGCTGGTTAAAACCCGGTTTTCCAGTAATGGCAATAAAACCCGTGGCACCCATAACAACTGTGGTAACGGTTATACCCCCTGGGGCACCTATTTAACCTGTGAAGAAAACTACATCGGTTATTTTGCCCGTAACGCAGCCGATGACCTCAAGCGCACTGCTAAAGAAATTATAGCGCTCAATCGCTACGGCTTAAAACAAGGCTCCGGTTCACGTTATCAGTGGGAAACGGTTACCGGCAGCAGCCAGCAGGATTTGTTTGACCGCTGGAATGCATCTGTGACGGCTGACAGTGCCGAGCAGGATTATCGCAATGGCCCTAATACCTTTGGCTGGATTGTAGAAATTGATCCGTTTTCTACCGCTGCACCGCGCAAACGTACCGCGCTTGGTCGTTTTGCCCACGAAGACTGCCGGGTTAGCCCAGCCGTTGAAGGACAGCCCCTAACCTTCTATATGGGTGATGACTCCAGAGGCGAATACATTTACAAGTTCGTATCCAAGGCACCGTGGAGTAATGCAGACATTAACGGTGGCTATGCGGCAGGTGACAAATACCTGAACGAAGGCACACTGTATGTTGCCAAGTTTAGCGACGATGGTAAGGGTCAATGGATTGAGCTAAGTTATGGCAAAAATGGCCTAACCAGTAACAACACCGTCTATGCGTTTGCCAGTCAGGCAGATGTATTGGTCCATACCCGTTTAGCCGGCGATGTGGTAGGTGCTACCAAGATGGATCGCCCGGAATGGTGTGCCGTGAACCCGAAAAATGGCGAAGTGTATGTCACGCTGACCAATAACAGTGACCGTGGTAGCAAGTATCCGGTTGATGCCATGAACCCGCGTCAGTATAATGATGCCAAAGATGGCAAAACCTCAACTGGTAACAATAACGGTCATATTATCCGCTTTAAGGAAGCCAACAATCGCCATGATGGCACTACCTTTACTTGGGATATTTACCTGTTTGGTGCGCAGGCAGATGCAGCCAGCAACATTAACCTGTCTGGCCTGACTGATGCCAATGACTTCTCCAGCCCGGATGGCATGTGGTTTGATAACCGTGGCGTGTTGTGGATTCAAACCGATGACGGCCAGTATACTGACGTCACCAACTGCATGATGCTGGCTGCGCTGCCAGGTCAGGTGGGTGATGGGGGAGCAGCCAGCGCGCAAGCCCTGAGCAATACCTCTGGCCAGCAAACCACCATTAAAGGCAAAAATGCCAGTGAAAACAGCTTAAAGCGTTTTCTGGTTGGCCCCAAGGAATGTGAAATTACCGGAATTGCCATGACTCCGGACTGCAAGGCCATTTTCCTGAATGTGCAGCATCCGGGTGAAGACAGCAAACCGGACTACAATAACCCGGCCAGCTTTGGTAGCCATTGGCCAGCCACACAAACCAATGCAGCCAATACCACCAGTCGTCCACGCTCTGCCACTGTCGTGGTTACCCGTAAGGATGGTGGTATGATTCTAGGTTAAGACGCTGAAGCAGGCATAAGATCAGGTAAAACCCTCCCCATACGGAGGGTTTTATTTTTCTACAGGATTTTACATTAATAATTACTGAATAGACGTACTGGCCATTGCAGGCAAGTCCTGTTTAGCCTGACTTGCGGATACTTGCTCAGGCAAATGATTTTTTTCTTCCTGAAAGCAGGCATACACATAACTTTTAATATCTGCCAGCAAACGCTCAGGTTCTACCAGTACACTGTTCCAGTCCGGGGTTAAAAACACCGAAGCCATGCACTGTTTTTCAATGAGCAAGGGAATCAATTCCTCTACAAAGGTTTTCAGGCTCATGGCCTGTACCTGGTGTTTGGCCCAGTTACGGGTATTGCACAGCCGTGCGTATTTGGCGTCCGGCCACAGGGGCAAGGCCATTTTGCCACCCACAGTGCCCGACATGGCCCATCCATCGTGATACAGGCCCCACACTTCACGTTTGGCAATAATTTTCTGGATAAAATATCTATAACGGGCTTTGGCATCCAGCTCCAGCATATTGAGCTGTGGCGTTTGGGCAAAATTTTCCATGGCTATCTCTCGACAAGTTCATGTTGTTATAAGGATTACTTTAGTACATGCTCTTAAACATTAAAATCATGTTAACAGGGTATTTCGGCCATATTAAAATGAGCTGTATAACATAGGCAATGCCCTACCAGACAATTTAAAAAAATAGTTAGTACAAATACCTGAAAATAAGTAAATCAGCCTAAGCAATACAACCTTTAGAAAAGTAAAACAATTCTGCTTCAGAAAATCAAGAAAAGCCCGGCCAATGCGCTCATCTTAGGCATTTTCCCATCAGCCAGAACGGCTACTTTTTTGCCATGACAGCCGTTTTCAGGTAGCATAAGGATCATTCATTTTTCTTTACGACAGGCATCTGGCGTCATATTGCGCTGGTGGTGCTATTGCACTGTCCTGTCAGTATGTTTCTGTCTTGCTGTTGAATCTTGTTAAGTTAAGGAATCCTGTGACCCAATCACAACCCCCCGCCGGTCAGGAAGTGCTTGCCACGCGTGAACAAAGTACCGCCATTGACCATGCCCGTTTGGGGGAATCCTTCAAGATTATGGCCTACGCGGGAACAGGGAAAACCACCACCTTAAAACTAATTAGCGATGCCATGCCACAGCGTCGCGGGCTGTATCTGGCCTTTAACAAGGGCATTGCCGATCAGGCGCGGCAAAAATTTCATCGCGGTGTGGACTGCCGTACCTTTCACTCGCTGGCCTTTCGGCATGTGGATCGTGGCATTACCGACAAACTGCGCTTGCCACGTTTAAGCCCCAGCATTCTGGCCCGTGAATACCAGCTTGAACCTGTCACTATTCGCCGCCTGCTGAGTGGCAGCTATGAAAACTTTACCTTAACGGCCAGTCGGCAAGCCAATTTGATTAGTAATGCGGTTAGCCAGTTTTGCTCCACCAATGCCCAGTATCCGGCGCCGCGTCATGTGATGATGCCGGAATGGATGCATGAGGACGATGCCACTGCCCTGCAACAGCACCTGTATCCGTTTGTGGAGCGGCGCTGGCTGGAATCCATTGACCCGCGTCACAATGCCGGGATTGGCCACGATATTTATTTAAAACGCTGGGCACTGTCCAGCCCGGTGATTCATAGCGATTATATTTTGTTTGATGAAGCACAGGATGCCGACCCGCTAATGCTGGGTATTTTGCTCAAGCAAAACGCACAGGTAATTTATGTGGGTGATGCCCACCAGCAGATTTATGCGTGGCGTGGTGCAGTGAATGCCATGCAGCAGTTGCCATTGCCGTCTTCCCGTCTGACACAATCCTTTCGCTTTGGTGAATCGATTGCCGAATTGGCAAATGTGTTTTTGCGCAAACTGGGCGAAGACGTGCCGCTACATGGCCGTGATGATTTGAAATCTGTGGTAGACACGCAGCCGTTTCCCAAAAAGCGGGATGCCATTTTATGCCGTACCAATGCACGCGCCATGGAATTATTACTGTCCGGTCTGGTACAGGGCAATAAGGTGGCACTACAGGCTGATCATGACCGGATTGCCCGTTTTGTCGATGCAGCCAGCGCGCTCAAGCAGGGCCGTAAGGTGTTTGATGTGCCGGAACTGTCGTGGTTTAGCTCGTGGCATGAAGTGCATGAATACTGTGAAACCAATGATGGCAGTGACATCAAGCCGCTGGTACGGCTGGTGGATGAACATGGCACCGAACCGTTAAAGCGTGCGCTGGCCAAGATCAGCCCGATTAACGAAGCTGATTATGTGATTTCTACGGCGCATAAGGCCAAGGGACTGGAATGGCATCATGTGCAGATTGAAGATGATTATAACTTTAAGATTCACAAGGATGAGCCGCAGGTGAGCGTGGAAGAATTACGCTTGCTGTATGTGGCCTGCACCCGCGCGCAAAAAGGCCTGAATGTGCATTATTTAATGCCACTGTTAAATGCGCTACGTAAGGAACAACTTAGAGAAGATAAAAACAAACCAAGTGATCAAAAGATTGTGGCGTTTTAAGGTTTTTATCAGTATCTAGCTGTCGCGTTTTTCAATTGCCTTACGTGCTCCTTCCGGTAACTTGTCATAAAGCGCTGCTATTTGTTTTGGCCGCGTAATCCGGTCTTCAATAATAAAATTAATCATCTCAAAGAGATGTTGAGCCATTTCAGGTGTGTCATTTAAATTAATTTCTCCTGGATGAACTGCATTATTTCCCACTACGCGACAATAATCAAATGCTTGCTGAACTTGAGCTGGTAATCCTTTAGACACCAAAGATTTAATATCATTATTAATATTTTCTCCCTGTTCTCCTAACTCTATCATTAACTTTTGAATTGCTAGCCGTAATAAAGCTGCTGTTGCTCTAGGTGATTTTACAAAAATGGAACGTGCTTCATTATATTCACGCAAAATACTTTCTGGCATATCTATGTGTGCTGGTGCTACAGGTGCCTCAGCAGGAATAATCATTTTCTGTTCATACCAATAACTATATTCATTACAGTGGACGCAAACACACGTCCTAATAGGCGAAATAACAAAACTGTGTATTGTTCGAAAGTATATATCACTCCAAACCTGTTTAGAAAATACACCGCAATGTATACAGTGGAACTGGGTCTCATTAAATACTGGAGGGTAATACTTATTCATGACTTCTTCTTTTTGATTTCGATCTATAAATATTATGTAATTTTAAATTTTTATGCATTATAAAAGTATATTAATCCTCGCCAACACCCCAAAAATCCGCTATAAAGCGCCTGACTTTTATCCTATTCCCTTCTCTAAATCTGAGCATATTTATGAAACTGGTTCTGGCGCCAATGGAAGGCTTAACTGATCCGTTGATGCGGGACTTGCTCACCTCGGTGGGTCATTACGACTGGTGCGTGACCGAATTTATCCGTGTCACCGACAGCCTGTTGCCCGAGCATGTGTTTTATAACTTTTGCCCAGAGCTGCACAATGGCGGTAAAACCAAAAGTGGCACGCCCGTGCATGTTCAGTTTCTGGGTAATGATGCCAACCGTCTGGCGCAAAATGCCGCACGCGTGGCTGAGCTGGGGGCACCTGCGATAGACCTGAATTTTGGTTGCCCCGCCAAAACTGTGAATCGTCATCGCGGTGGTGCGGTGCTGCTGGATGAGCCAGAAGTCATTCATTCACTGGTGAAAGCCGTGCGCGATGCCGTACCTGCACATATTCCAGTGTCGGCCAAAATGCGACTGGGTTATCTAGATGAAAACCATACACTGGATAATGCTATGGCTATTGAGAGTGCTGGGGCAAGCTGGCTCACCGTACATGCCCGCACCAAGTCTGATGGCTATAAGCCGCCTGCTTATTGGGAAAAACTTCCTGCCATTCAGCAGGCCATTAAAATACCTGTCATTGCCAATGGTGAAATCTGGACGCTGGAACATGCCGAGCGCTGTCTGGAGATTTCCGGTTGCGCGGATTTAATGCTGGGGCGCGGTGCAGTCACCCGGCCTGATCTGGTTAACCGCGTGCGCCATAGGGACGATACTCGACAATTTAGCTGGCCTCAACTGGTACAATTACAACTGTATTTTCTAGAGGCTGCCAGCAAAACCGAACAGGGGCTGGTGGGACGCTATAAGCAATGGCTGGGCATGCTAACCCAAGGCTATACTGAAGCTGCGCTGCTCTGGAATGACATTAAAAAAATCAGGGAACTTGATCTATTGCGTGCTGCACTTGAGCAACAACTCACAGAAAAATAATGCAATTTTTGCTATTTTTGTCCTGCCTCTGTAACGCTTAAGTGTGAATTAACTTTTATTCCGTATACTTTAAATTGTTCAGTTTTACGGCTGATTTTTAAATTTGTTTCATTATCAATCAGCAGCCTTGCTTGTATCTATATTAGCGGCAGTAATGGCTTTTTATTATAAAAGCTTTATTTAAACATTCTGCTATCTGTACGGATTCATATGAATTATATGTAGCAGGCTGCAATTTTAATGACCTTCTTGATGACATTGCTTGACCGGTACTGTTAAGGAATATTCACTTTTGCTAAAAATGGAAATTTGATGTGTTGCTACTGATTGTCCTGCTGCCACTGATGTTGGGTACCTCATTAACCTGGTGGCTGGCACGCATTGACAGACTGTATAGCTGCATTGCCGCCTGTAGTATTAGTTTGCTGTGTTTTATCAGCCTGCTGACACTTGCCCTCACGCATGGGTTGCAACAGCCGCTACTACAGCACTGGCAATGGCTGCCGGAAATTGGGCTGAACCTGAGCTTTCGGCTGGATGGGCTGGCACTGATTTTTGGCCTGCTGATTTCCGGGATTGGCACACTAATTTTTATTTACGCCTGGTATTACCTTAACCGTAAAAACTCCTTAGGTAAATTATACAGCCTGCTCATGCTGTTTATGTCAGCCATGCTGGGTATTGTGTTATCCAATAATTTACTGATTTTGCTAATTTTCTGGGAACTTACCAGTATTTCTTCGTTCCTGCTGGTGGGTTACTGGCAAAACTATGAAGCTGCGCAAAAAGGCGCACTCATGGCGCTCACCATTACCGGACTTGGCGGCTTGGCCATTCTGGGTGGATTCATGCTGCTGGGTTATATTGGCGGCACGTATGAACTGGATGCGCTGCTTGGCATGCGTCAGCAATTACAGGCCAGTCCCTATTTTATGCCTGCCCTGCTGCTGATTTTACTGGGTGCCTTTACTAAAAGTGCGCAGTTTCCCTTTCATAGCTGGCTGCCCAATGCCATGGCTGCACCCACGCCCGTGTCAGGTTATTTGCATTCTGCCACCATGGTCAAGGCGGGTATTTTCCTGCTCATGCGGCTGTTCCCCATTTTTGCCGGGTCATTATGGTTTCACGGAATTGTTACCACGGTTGGCTTGCTGACATTTTGTTTTGCCGCATTTCTGGCCATTTTTCAGCATGACTTAAAAGGTCTGCTGGCCTATTCCACCATTAGTCACTTGGGTTTAATTGTTTGCCTGCTGGGCCTGGGTTCACCGCTGGCCATTGCGGCGGCTATTTTTCATGTACTCAATCATGCCTCGTTTAAAGCAGCGCTGTTTATGATTGCCGGGGTGATTGACCATGAAGCTGGTACCCGCAATTTGCGCAAGCTGGGCGGGCTGTGGGTCTTGATGCCATTTACCGCCACATTATCCATGATTGCAGCAGCAGCGATGGCCGGTGTGCCACTCACCAATGGTTTTTTGTCCAAAGAAATGTTCCTGACCGAAACTGTGGCCTTAACAGGCAGTACCTGGCTGTTACTGGTGCCCATGCTGGCGACGCTGGCCAGCCTGTTTGCCGTGGCCTATTCGGTACGTTTTGTACACAATACTTTTTTTGGGGGCGCCTTAAATCAGAAAATTGCCAACCAGCAGGCACATGAACCGCCGCTGGGTATGCGTGCGCCGATCATCCTCTTGTGCTGTATTTGCGTGCTGGTCGGGATTTTGCCTGCCTTGCTGGTGCAAAATATTGTGCAACTGGGCAGCAATGCCATACTGGGTTATGTGCCCAGCCAGCCCGTCCATCTGAAACTATGGCATGGTGTTAATTTGCCGCTGATTATGAGCCTGATTGCCCTGATTGGGGGTACTGGGCTGTATTTGCTGCTGGCACGAAACCAGCAAATTTTGAAAATCAGCACCGATCAGTGGTTTGGCCGTTTTACTGGTGAAAACCTGCTGGATCAATTGCTGGAAAATAGCGTGCAGATAGCGCGCCGCTTTACCAGTTATCTGGAAAATGGCTCGTTACAGCGTTACCTGATGCTGGTTATTATTGCAACAATGACAATGGCGCTGGTGCCCTTATGGGGCCAGAATCTGGCTACGGGCGGCCGCCTGCTGAATCATGCCGCATGGCCTGCCATTATCCTGTGGGTGCTGCTGATTATTGCCTGCCTGATGCTGCTGTATTTTCATCATGAACGCATCAAGGCGGTGCTGCTGGTGGGTGCGGTTGGCCTGGTGGTGAGTGTTTGTTTTATTGCCTTATCGGCACCTGATCTGGCGCTCACCCAGTTGTCGGTGGATGTGGTGACAACCGTGCTGCTGCTGATGGGGCTATCCCTGTTGCCACAGCTCTCGCCGTATGAATCAAGCCGTACCCGGCACTGGCGCGATGTGGTCATAGCCTTGCTGGGTGGCGCTGGAATTGCATGGCTGGCGTGGCTGATTATGACCCGTGATCATCAGTCCATTTCGTGGTTTTTTATGCAGGAAGCCTTGCCCAAAGGGGGCGGCAGCAATGTGGTGAATGTGATTCTGGTGGATTTTCGCGGCTTTGATACCTTTGGTGAAATTTGCGTACTGGCCATTGCTGCAATCGGTGCGCTGGTCATGATGGATGGCATGCGTGCGCACGGTGCGATTGCTACGCCCGGCTTAACCTTGCGCTTTAACCCTTCGCCGCTGATGCTACGTATGGCGGCTTCATGGGTGCTGCCCATTGCACTGGTCTATAGTCTTTATATTTTACTGCGCGGCCATAACCTGCCGGGTGGCGGCTTTATTTCTGGCCTGATTACTGCCATTGCACTGGTAATCCAGTACATTGCCATTGGGCAGGAACAGGCCGAAAAATTAATTCATGCGCGGGATGGCCGTTTGTATGAATGCTGGATTGGTGGTGGTCTGACGCTGGCTGGCTTCACTGGTGTGGGTGCCTTGTTTTGGAACAAACCGTTTTTAACCAGTGCCTATTTTTATATCGACGTTCCCATTCTGGGCAAATTGCCAATAGCCTCGGCCATGCTGTTTGATATCGGCGTATTTTTTACTGTGGTTGGTGCAACCCTGCTGCTGATTTCGGTGCTGGGTGATTCGCGTCACTCCAGCATGTCTGGGCCTGTTTTGCCCGAAAAACAGCGATAAGGAGCAGCCATGCAAAATCCGCCGCTAGAAAATCAGTATGAAAAAATACGCCTGACAAAAATAATCCTGCAAAGCCTATGGCAGAGGAAAAATCATCATGATTAGTATGGAATTCCTGCTGGCAACCGGCATTGGGGTGGTTACCGCCTCAGGCATTTATCTGTTATTGCGTGGTCGCACCTTTCCAGTAATTCTGGGACTGTCGCTGCTGGGCTATGCGGTAAATGTATTCATTTTTAGCATGGGCCGCCTCAAGACCAACGCCGCACCTATTTTGGTGAATACCACGCAAAGTACCGATCCGTTGCCTCAGGCGCTAGTGCTCACAGCCATTGTGATTGGATTTGCCACCACTGCCTTTGTGGTGCAACTGGCCTTGCGCAGCCGCCATGAAAGTGGCAGTGACCATGTGGATGCTGCCATTCCGGAACAGGCACCGCATACCATTCAACGCCAAGTGAAGGATGTGTCCTGATGTTTGCGGCCCTACTGGATTTCTGGCAGTTGCATACGCCGATTTTTTCCATTTTACTGCCGGCGTTTGCAGCGTTTAGCCTGATTCTGGTGGGCTATCCCAGCCTTGATTCCAACAAGCACAAACATCGCCTGCGTACCAGCCGCATTGTGGGTCTGGCAGCAACCCTGCTGGGTTTTATACTGGCCATTAACCTGCTGGTGCAGGCTGATCAGGGTGTGATTAAAAGCTACTATCTGGGCGAATGGGCTGCCCCCTTTGGCATTGCACTGGTGCTGGATCGCCTGTCTGCCCTGATGATCATGCTGACCTATGCCCTGGCCTTGCCAGTGTTGTGGTATGCCACTGGGGGCTGGGATCAGAAAGGCCGCTACTTTCATGCCATGTTCCAGTTTCAGCTCATGGGTCTGTGTGGTGCCTTTTTAACGGGTGATCTGTTCAACCTGTTTGTATTTTTTGAAATCCTGCTGCTGGCATCCTATGTGTTGCTGCTGCATGGACAGGGCCGCATCCGTTTTCGCATGGGCGTGCATTATGTGGTGCTTAACCTGACAGCCTCTGCCATTTTCCTGATTGGCCTTGCCATGGTGTATGGCAATGTGGGTAGCCTGAACATGGCTGATGTGGCACGTTTGCTTCCCACACTGGAAAGTGACCAGTTTGCTCTGGCACAAGCTGCTGGCATGATTTTACTGGTGGTATTTGCCATCAAGGCAGCCATTGTGCCGTTATCATTCTGGTTACCCAATACCTATGCCGCTGCTTCACCGCCGGTTATGGCACTGTTTGCCATTATGACCAAGGTTGGGGTGTACAGTATCCTGCGGGTTAATGGCACCATCTTTGCGGCAGCAACGGTCAATGCCAATCAACAACTGATGAGCTGGCTATTACCCATTGCCTTGCTGTCCAGCCTGATTGGTGTTATTGGCGCACTGGCTGCCCATAGCATGCGCCGGCTGGTGAGCTATATGCTGCTATCCTCGGTGGGCACCATTCTCATTGGCATTGCCCTGCCCAGTGTGGCCGCGTGGTCAGCCGCCCTGTTTTATTTGATTCATAGCACGCTAGTGGTAGCGGCGTTTTACTTGCTGGTGGAATGGATCAGCTACCAGCGTAGCGCCGTAGAAGATACGCTGCATCCGGCCATTGCCGTGCAGCAACCGGTCTTGCTGGGGATTTGCAGTATGGTGATCATGATGATGATTGCTGGCCTGCCGCCTTTTAGCGGTTTTTTGGGCAAGGTTATGCTACTGCGCAGTGCAGCCGAGTTGCCCGGCACGTTCTGGATCTTTTTAACAGTACTGCTGGTTAGTTTTATTAGCCTGATAACGCTGGTTCGCATGGGTATTACTGTTTTCTGGCGGGTAGAACCCCCCAATGAACTCATTCAGTCACAATACCTGCAACCCGAACGGGTGATTCCGCATCGCCTGCCACTGGCTTTTTTTAGCCTGCTGGCCATGTTGTTATTGCTGATGGTGTTTGCTTCACCTGTGCGCCAGTACACCAGCGCCAGCGCCATACAACTCCGAAATGCGTCTGCCTACCAAAAAGCAGTGCTGCAATATGATGCCAGCAACCAGCCCATTAGCCGCCGTCCCTTTGATTCATCCTACCTGCCCTATATTAAAAATACCCAGTCCACGGCAGTGACCGATAATCTGGAGCAGGAAGACATGATTGAAGACCCGGCACTTGTGGATCAGGCTAAAGTGATTGAAAATCCACCTCCCACGGTTACGGACAATCCGGCTACACCATTGCCTGCTGAACCAACTGCCGGGGCTGAACCAGCAACGCCGTCTACTGTACCTGAACTGCCCAAGCAGGTTAGCGCTGAACTCAAACCAGCGAGGTCTGCACATGCACCCTGAGTCCATCTGGATTGACCGCTTTCAGCGCCTGTTTCCGCATCCGTTTTTATCCTTGATTCTGGGCGTAAGCTGGCTAATGCTCATGCATAGTGTGGAAGCAGCGCATGTGTTGCTGGCTGTGCTGGTGGCCATTATTTTCCCCAAACTTAGCCAGTACTTTATCCAGCCTGCCCAATCTGTACACTGGCCCACGGCCATCCGGCTATTTTTTGTAGTGCTGTGGGATATTCTGGTGGCCAATATCCGGGTGGCCGGACAAGTACTTGGGCCTTTACACAAGCTGCATCCCAAATGGATTCGGGTGCCGCTTGATACCAATCACCCCAAGGTTAATACCCTGCTGGCGCTGATCATTACCACCACGCCGGGAACCGTCTCAGCAGGACTGGAAGATGGGGAAAATAACATTCTGGTGCATGCCTTAAGCACCGATGATCCCAATGCAGTCATTGAAGAAATCAAGCAACGTTACGAGCAGCCCCTAATCAAGCTATTTTATGCCCAGCCCAGTGATTGGCCCGATCATTTCAACAATGAACCAGCACCAAAACTCGATCAACCCCAAAGCAAGGACACCGCGCATGATGATTGACTGGCTAAACCTTGCCCTGCAAATCAGTATGGGTGCTGTCAGCTTTGCGATTGCCCTCTGCACCTGGCGCCTGCTGATTGGCCCTTCAGTGGTAGATCGCCTGCTGGCACTGGATACCCTGTTTTTAAATGCCACGGCACTGATTGTGATTCTGGGCATGTACTGGCACAGCTTTATTTATTTTGAGGCAGCACTGCTGGTTGCCATGCTGGGCTTTGTTTCCACTGCGGCACTGGCACGCTATTTCACCACAGGCCATATTATTGATTAGGTTTTTAAGGAATGGCTTTTTAGTGCCTAGCCTGCCATTGATTAAAACCGGACAAATCAGGAGTGCTCCATGAATAGCCTATTGGAAATTCTTGCCATTATTTGTGTATTGACTGCCTCGCTTTTTCTGGTGATTGGGGCTGTTGGCCTGTTTCGGCTGCCCGACCTGTTTATGCGCCTGCATGCACCCACCAAATCATCTACATTAGGCTTGGGTGGTGTATTGATTGCCTCAATGTTGCTGTCCATTACCTTTGGCCGTTTTGGTATGGCTGAAATCCTGATTAGCCTGCTGGCCTTTATCACAGCACCGGTTTCTGCCAACCTGATGGCACAAGCCGCCATTCATCTTAATTTACGCTCACAAAGTGGCGATGTTCCCGAAGCCATTGACCGTCCACTCCCGTGGCAGCGTCCGCGTGAAACAGAAGATTAAATTTCATACTGCCTAATAATTAAACAAACTGATCAAAAATGCGACAACGTTCCCATTATGTCGTGCCAGTCATCCTCCACAGTTCGTCCTCATTTTTAAAAAGCATATTATTTAACCAACCTTAAGTAAAACTAGTAAGGTTCTCAGGACAATTTTAATAATGAGGAACGGCAATGATGCTGAAAAGTAAACTAATCACCGGTCTGGTGGGCCTAACCCTGCTGGGTAGCAGCTCTGCCTTTGCCGCGATACAGACCACGCCTACCAACTCCAAGGCCACCTACGCTAAAACCAAATATCCCATTGTATTCAACCACGGTATGTTTGGCTTTACCCGGCTGGGTGTGCCTGAGTTTGGCCTGGATTATTTCTATCAGGTACTGCCTGATCTGGCCAGTAACGGTGCAACAGTCTATGCCACGCAGGTTTCCCCACTCAATAGCACTGAAGTTCGCGGCGAACAACTGGTCAAACAGGTTGAAGAAGTACTGGCAATTACTGGTGCTAAAAAAGTCAACCTGATTGGCCATAGTCATGGCGGCCCAACCACCCGGTATGCAGCAGGGGTTATGCCATCGAAGATTGCTTCAGTAACCACGGTTGCCGGGGTGAATAAAGGCTCCAAGGTTGCTGATTTACTGCTCTCCACAGGCGTTGGCGCACAAGTGGTTTCGGCCTTTGTTGAAGCCACGCTGATGCCAGTCATGAACTGGGCACAGGGCAAGCCAAACCTGCCCACCGACATGAATGCTTCGCTCAAAAGCCTGAGCACCGAAGGTTCACTGGCCTTTAACAAGCGCTTCCCGAATGGCATTCCCAGCACCGAATGTGGTCAGGGCACAGCAGTCACCAATGGCATTTATAACTATTCGTGGACAGGTAACAAGACCGTGACCAATGTGCTGGACCCGGATACCATCGTTGTTGGCCTTGCAGGACTGGCTTTTGGCTTTACAGATAACGATGGCCTGGTTGGCACCTGTAGTGCGCACTTTGGCAAGGTCATCCGTGATGACTATGCACACAACCATCTGGATGAAGTAAACCAGATTCTCGGTTTACGTGGCCTGTTCAGTCCTGATCCGGTTGAACTGTATCGCCAGCACGCCAACCGTCTGAAACTGGCAGGCCTATAACCTGCCCTGCACCCATGACATGCTTTCATCCTGTTGTTTCAGCATGTCATGGCGTGTTTCATTTATTACCTATCCGGTTGGCTCATGGTCTGTTCGTCTAGCCTTAATGGATTTGCAAACCTGCATCAGGTTTACTGATTAAATTTCCTGTTTATTAAAATCTGCAAATGAAAAAAAAATACTTTCTTGCTTCTTTGCTGGTGGTTGTGCTGGCAATTGCGGTTATCTGCCTGATCCTGTGGCTAAAACCGGACAATTCATCCACTGTGACTTCAGCTAACTCTGCCACAAATTTGTCCAATAGCATGCTTCAGGCTAAGGCCGGGTCTGATCCGATAGCGAATGAGGCCAGCAGTAATCCGACTGAAGCCGCAGAAGGCTTATCTGCTTCATTACAGGATACGGAAATTGACTGTGCGCTAGAAGCAAACCCGGCAGGCCAATTGATACTGAATGTCAACATCCGGCGCTGTTTTGAATATTTCCTCACCCAGATTGGTGAAAAATCGCTTGGCAGCATTGATCAGCAGGTCAAGCAACATATCCAGCACAATTTGCCAGCCAGCGCCGCAGCACAAGCCACTGACCTGTGGCAGCGCTACCTTAAATACCGTGAAGCTGAAGGTAAACTGCAAAACAGCGGTGCCAATACAGACCCTGATCATTTACAGCGGGTACTGGATCAACTCACTCAACTGCGTCAGCAGTATTTTAATCCAGCAGAACTCAATGCCCTGTTTGGCGATGAGATGACTTACAACCAGTACACCATTGATCGTCTAAGCATTCTGGATAATAAATCACTGAACGCAGCACAAAAAGCCCAGCAGCTCAAGCAGCGCTTTGCACAATTGCCACCAACGCTGCAAAAGAATCTGGAAGACATGAGCAAGCTGCAAGACTTACGGGCATTAACCCAGCAAATCAGGCAAAAAAATGGTAGCAAGGCTGAATTGCAGCAAATGCGTGAACAACTGGTTGGACACGAAGCAGCGGAACGGCTGGAACAGCTTGATCAATCACGTGCCAACTGGCAAAGCCGGGTACAGGATTATCTCAATCAGCGCCAGACCATTTTAGCCAGCAATCAAGCCCCAGAAGACAAACAGCGAGCCATTACTGCCCTGCGTGAACGCCAGTTCAGTGATGACGCCGAGCGCCAGCGCGCCGTGACCTATGAGCATTTTAGGGATCAAGGCACTAATATTAACGAGCTATTGCAATAAACCAAACCATTAACAGCAGCCGGGTTAAACCCATAAATAAAGTTTTTAAGGCATAAAAAAACGCACCAAATAGATGGGTGCGTTTTTTATGCGAAACAAATGCAGATTAAGCAGTTGCTTTGCGCGCTGGTAACTTCTCACGGATACGTGCAGATTTACCTGAACGGTCACGCAGGTAGTACAGCTTGGCACGGCGTACATCACCACGACGTTTCACTT
This sequence comes from Alkanindiges illinoisensis, assembly GCF_004377485.1. Taxonomy (GTDB): domain Bacteria; phylum Pseudomonadota; class Gammaproteobacteria; order Pseudomonadales; family Moraxellaceae; genus Alkanindiges; species Alkanindiges illinoisensis_A. The sequence continues at coordinate 49,248 of NZ_SNTY01000014.1, read as the reverse complement.
CAATGTTGGCAACAATTGGAGAATGAGTCTGGAATACACGCTCAACACCAACACCGCTAGAAATTTTACGCACAGTGAATGCAGAGTTTAAACCGCGGTTTTTAATCGCAATAACTACGCCTTCAAACGCCTGTAAACGCTCACGGTCACCTTCTTTTACCTTAACCTGAACAACAACAGTGTCACCGGGTGCAAAAGCAGGGATATCGGATTTCAACTGAGCATTTTCAACAGCTTGAACTAAAGGATGCTTGCCACTCATGGTGGATACTCCTAACAATGTGGTCAACCTGAATTAAAAAAGCAGGTCTGACGCACTGGGGACAGAGGCTAAAGCGCATATCTCCCGTTATGGTTTACCTTTAAAACCATATCACTATGGATCAAAGGCGCTTTACAAATAACCGATTAATCCTCGGCTGGGGATGAAACGAGATAAAGTGAAGCATCGCTTCATCTCGTTGCAAGAAGAAAATCTAGGATTTTCTTGTGGATTAAGCCTAACACTACATTAGTCAAGCATTGCTGATGCAGCGCCACAAGAGAAAAATCAGGTTTTTCTAAAGCGATAAAGTGCGAGCAGTATTGCTGCGCAAGGACTTCATCTCGTTACAAGACAAAATCTTACGACTTTTTAACACTATCAGATAAAGCAGTGTCCACATCATCTTTTAGCCATTTCTTCTGCTGCCGTGTGAGTTGAACACTGGCAAGCAATTCCGGCCGACGTGTTTTGGTACGCTGATAGCGCTGCAAAAACCGCCATTTTTCAATATTTAAATGATGACCCGTTTTTAACACGGCCGGCACAGCAACACCATTAAATACATCAGGCTTGGTATAATGCGGGCAATCCAGCAAGCCGTCCACAAAAGAGTCCTGTTCCGCCGACTGCTGATCCGACATCACATCAGGCAACCGCCGGATCATACTGTCCAGCATTACCATGGCCGGTAGCTCGCCCCCGGTCAGCACATAATCGCCAATTGACCATTCCTGATCGACATACTGCTCAATAATGCGCTCATCAATGCCTTCATAACGGCCACACAATACAATCAGGCCATCATGTTCAACCAGCTGCTTAACCCCTGCTTCATTCAGCGTGGTTCCCTGTGGCGACATATACACCACTGGAACTTTGGAATAACCTGCGCTTACAGCCAATGCCTTGGCATGTAGTATCGCTTTTTCCAAAGGCTCAGCCAGCATCACCATGCCCGGCCCGCCACCAAAAGGACGATCATCCACACGATGATAGTTATCTGTCGTAAAATCCCGTGGATTAATGCAGCAAAACTGAACCTGATTTCGCTTAATGGCACGCCCGGTAATACCAGATTCAGTAATGGCATGAAACATATCAGGAAACAACGTAATGACTGCAAGCCACATCGCAACATTACCTTTGAGCGATTAAAAACATTATCTGAACAGCTGAATCAGGTCAGTAATGCCTAGTAATCGGCACCCCAGTTTACCCGCATTTGCCGTGCGTCCAGATCAATATCCTGTACCACATCCGCATGCCACGGAATCATGCGCTCATCAGCATCAATACTGTCTGCGGTGGCGCGTACTACCATCACATCATTGGCGCCAGTTTCAAACAATTCAGCAATCTGACCCAGATTAACCGGCTCGCCTGCGTCATTAACGCCAAGTACGGTAAGACCTACCAGATCAGCCCAGTAGTATTCATCCAGACCAGCTTTTGGCAATTGCGATTTGGAAATCCAGATATTAACGCCTGACAGCTGCTCAGCCGCATTACGGTCTGCAATGTCTTTTAATAACACCACCAGGCCTTTGCCCTGAGTACGCCAGCGCTTGACGTCAACTGTTTTCCACCCTGTGGGCGTTTCAATCCACCAGGGCAAATAATTAAACAGGTTGGCCATGGGATCTGTATTGGAATACACCCACAGCCAGCCCTGAATACCATAGGCAGCGCGCAGCTGTCCAATCTGAATGCGATCAGCAGGCGGTTGCATCAGGGTATTCACGGGTTAACAGTCTACAATCAATTAGACAGCAGGTTGCGCTTTGGCGCTTTGCGCAGCAATTGCAGCAACGCGGTCAGAAGGTTGTGCACCAGTACCAACCCAGTGATTATAACGCTCAGTATTCAAACGAATTTTTTCAGCATTACCTTGCGCAGTCGGGTTATAAAAACCAATACGCTCAATGAAACGACCATCACGGGCATTGCGGCTATCAGTGACAACGATCTGATAGAATGGACGCTTTTTTGCACCGCCACGGGCTAAACGAATTACAACCATGATACACCTTTATGATTCTTACGGATCTTCATTTTGCCCGACCACCGGACAACCCTTGGACCCCTTTCAAGAGGGCGGTATTTTACTTGATTAACGCTTAAATAGAAAGATTTTTAATCAATCAAAGGAAAATATTTATCGGTCGGTCCATTTATAACATGTGTCTGGTAATCTAGGGCTACCATCAGGATTTGTAGTAGTGGTCAACCGGGGTACGTCTGCGCCTTTATACCAACATTGAGCACCCGTATCCGTCAAAATCAGAGCACCATCATTTGTCTGACCATTTTTTGGAGTGGCTACTAAAGTCCATGAATTAGCTGTGGTTGGACTAGGAGTAAAAGCCAAACCATATAAAGCAGTACCCTGTTTTGGAGTTTCTGTACTACCGTATATATCATTTACTGTTGCGTTAGCAAATGTACCTTTACGCAGTTTATAACTTTCCATCATTTGTGCAATCTGGAGCATTTCACTTTGAGCGTCTAACCGCTTACCACGAATTACATGTTGTTTATAGCTAGGATAAGCAATAGCTGATATTACTCCTATAATAGCAACGACTATCATCACTTCTATAAGTGTGAAACCAAATGCTACTCTGTTCATTTTACCATCCTTTGCCATCTTCACAACCTGTAGAGTTTTTATTTAGGCTATAAGTCTTTGTGGGAGTTGATTCAGGTGTCATACAACGTATACCCGTAGAAGTTAACATAAAGTAGTTAGCACGCTTAAGTAAAGCACTAGAGCTTTGATTAGGTGCTGCTATCATCACCCATCCTCGACCTGCTGCGTTATCATTATCTAATGCGACTCTAGTCCCGCCTACAGGAAGCTTGCTATCAACTAAAGTGATTTGATATTTATATGTATCGGAATTTGCATCATAAGGCAGATAAAAAACACCATTACTTGCATTATACTTACTACTAAGTACAAATTTAGTAAAGCTTAGTTGTTTGCCTCGATAATTCTCTAGTTGTCCAGCGATGGCAAGCATGTCTGCTTTTGCCTGCGACTGTGCAGCACGAATGGCGTAGCGCTCATAACTAGGTATGGCAATCGCAGCTAAAATTGCAACAATAACTACTACAACCATAACTTCGATTAGAGTAAAGCCTCTTTTATCAGTGTTACTCATATTTACCACTCATACCAGCGTATAGGGCGGATAGAGCGACCTTGTGTATATTTAAACCCGGTTCCTCCGGTTAACTGAGTATTAGGGCCTGTACTACAGTTACCAATACAAGACTCACTATCTGTAGGATCAGGGGTAACAATTCGAGTGATTCTTGGATCGTCTCCTACAGGGCCAATAGGTATACCAATGATACCGATGCTGTCTTTAGCAGAATAGGCAGCACAATCCCCATAAGGCATGCACATCCGATAAATAGTACTCAGCCCTCTTACCCCACCTGTACAGCTATTAGTTGCAGCACCACTTAAAGTTGCATTTGGATCAAAAATACTAAAATATAAGTTAGCACTGAGCAGTTGTGGCTCTTCGAAAGCTTTTGCATAACCATCTGTTGCTGTACCCGTTTCAGTTGAGGTGTTAACACCTTTTAAGCTAAATGCCCAGCCTTTTTTCTGTGTCCCTGAACCTTTCACATAGTTCTTTAATGACTCAACATCAGTTGTAGAGTTTTGCTTAGTGTTAGACTTTCCTAGTACGCCTGTAGTAACTAAATCACTCTCTGTAATAATAGCGGATTGTGTAAAACCGTTGGTGTTACTAGCACTTTTGTCAGAAGATTCAAGATTATCTGCTGTAGCATCCATATCAATCAAGCCATAAACCTTATTAATAGTAGCGTCTTTTTGCAGAGGAAAACTACGGTTACCAGAACCTACGCTTACCAAAATAAAGCGATTCTGGCCTTCTTCAAAGACAGCAGTAGCAGGCCGCTCATAAAAACGCAGATTACTGTTAAGTTGTGCCAGAGTAGCTATTCGTACTGCGGAAAAGGTAGATGTATTCTGAATCGCATTATTTAAATCAATCCGGAAAACCTGACCACCCAAATCCGCTACCCAGATCGCATCGACTAAACCATCTGCATTATAATCACGTACTGCAGGTTGACCTACAATACTGTACTTCATATTGCTATTTTGCAAATTCTTACCTGCTGTTGAATCAGAACTTCCAGACCAAAGCAGGGTTCCATCATCAGCTTTTACTATATATACAGCATTGCCTTTGGTGGTTGTACTACCTGTAGGATTAGAAGTCTTATAAGTAGTTTCATAAGCTTCATCATATCCCCCACCAAAAATCAGTACCTTAGTTCTAACCTTATTGTAACGCACATAAGCGACAACTGGTTTATTCCAGATTTGGCCCATACGACTAAAGCCACTAGTCGAAGGTGTAATTCTAAACAGCAATGTAGGACTAGTAGGTGTTGAAATATTTAAGCCGTACAGAGCACTACCGCCCATCCGTAAACCGCCATACACATTCATAGTTAATGCTGTGTATGTGGTTGTAGTGGTACCACTGGATTTAGTACTAGTGGCTTTAAATGTGTTATCAGCTACCCAAGGCGCATCGACCCCATAAGCTAATGCCGAATTCAAACCAGTCGGAATAGTACCTGTTGCTTCAGTACTTGCTAGCGTTTCAGGTTGATTATCAAGTATTTCCCTTGGTACAAAAACCGATTGCTCAAGGCCACTAGCAGCATCAACAATATGCAAGCCGCCATCCATAGAACCATATACCACATACTCTGTTTTATCTCTGGTGGCACTTTCAGTAATTTGGCCGCCTGATACTGTCGAATATACTTTAGCTTGCTTGGTCACCACTAATGGTGATGAATGCACAACTCCGCCCAAAAAGCGGTAAGGATTAGCCGGTACGGGCGCCAATGTAGCGAGGTCTGCTGTATTTAAAGTAGCATCTGCTGCTGGTGGATATGTAGTTTTGTATCCCAGATAATTTAATAAGGCATAACGCTGTGCAATACTAGTCGTAGTTGTACTGGTTAGTGGCGCTGGATTGGTACTTGTAGAGGGATAATCTACTGCCAAGCTTTCTCTGCTTACACGCTTAAGGACACTATTATCAATAATGAATACACGCCGCTCACTGGTAGAATTACTGGGCTCACCTGTCACGCTTAAGCTAGATGGCACAGGAATTTTGTTTAAAGCCCCACCACTGGTGATTAAACTATGGTCTCCACCTGACTGAATAGACCAAATATCTTTAGCGGCAGAATTAATGCTTTGGTCGCTGTTATATAAACTATTTCCTCCAGTGGTGGATACGCTATCCTTAAGGGCACCATTTAATACATAGTATTTTTTTAGATTACCCAGCCATGTACGGCGACTGGTATCTGTGGTAGGTTGGATCATTGGAAAGAAACCCGTATTCATGGATTTTGTCGCATCCAATGGATCACGTGGGATAGAAATTGTTCCAATACTGGACGCTTTAAATGGTGGGGTTACCTCCGATACAAACTGCTTAATACTACTAACTACATCTTCGGAATTACTGCCCAGATAAAAACCGCCTTCACCATAACCGCTACCTTTATTACCCCAATTACATGCATTTCTAGCATCATTATTAGATGCAGCATTACAATTATAAGTTCCGTCAGCATTTTTAGGTACACCAGCTAGATCAGAACCAAATCCGACCACTGCTGTTTTAATAGGCTGACCAAAGGAGTTATTGGCAGTATCATTTAACGTTTTGGCAAAACTTGCAATACATTGCCAAGCGCCTGTTGTATCATCCGTACCGTCACTATTTTTAGGGTTAGGAAATTGTGAAGTAGTTACTGTACAACTAAAACCACTTCCCGCACTTCCTAATGAGCTTTTCATAATTGTAGAAGCTGCGCTAGGAGAAGATGAATTAGGAAAACCGTCCGTTAAAAAATAAATTCCTTGTCCATTACAACTCTTATCTGTTTGTGATAACGGAGAAATATATTTATTTGAACTATTAACAATCGTTGAGTCAGTGTAAGCATAAGGCATCCCACTATTTACATCACTGATATTAGAAGCATAAGGTAAACTTCCAGAAACAGTATAGTAATCATAATTATTGTCATTACCATATTTAGTAGCACTGCTATTTGGATTAGTGGTCGTATCGCCACCATAAGAAGCACAATCCTGATAAGCAGAACCATTGGAAGCATAAGTTACCGAAGCAGCTGGAGTACTACAGGCATTATAATATCGAGTATTAAGACGTCCAGAAGTATAAGTACGATATACAATTCTGGGCGCGTTAGTAGATCTGGTAAATGTTGCTGTGGCATTACCTAGTAAATAGGCAGCTGCCTCTGCATAAGCATGTGCTGAAGGAGTACCATTATTAGCAGATAAAAGAGCAGCTTGGGTTTTGATAGCTGTACGCTGACCTAGAGTGTTAAGTGGTTTTGCAGGAACCAGAATCTGACCTCTTCTACCATCTCCCTGAGCTGAAAAGTTACCCAATCCTATTGCTGTATCAGTTTTGATGGTTGAATCATCCATTAATTTAAATAAGGCATCCTTAAGGCGTGTCAGGCGATCATAACAGCGATACCCTGTCACAGTGCCAGTTGAATTTTTTTGTGGTTCGCATCCTGTAGTGGGATCTTTAACCTTGGCACTTGCCGCAGAGACAGTGACTGGACAGAAATATCTTTTATAAGAAGGTGAAGTACCACTGTCTACCGGGTTATTGGCAACAGTATTATAACCTGTAGAATCCGTACAAACTCCATAGTCAGTTTCAATACTCATAGAACCACTATAGGATCTAGTTTGATAACCATCTCCATAGCCCATACTCCCTGATGTATCCAGCATCAACATGATAGTTGCTGTTCCACCGGTACTGGCCTTATAAATTTCTAAATCGCTAGCATGCAAAGTTGTAGCTGTAGGAATTAGTAAGAATGGTAACCATATTGTCCGTGTTATCATATTTAACTTAAATGTTTTCATGATCTTTGTCCTTAACTACGTTCCTAACCATGATTTAGAGATTACTACTGGAGTCATCCACATTCACTACATACTCACTCACCTGGCTATTAACAGGCACCCCAAGATTACGTAAACACTGATCTACCGTTTCTACTGCCACTTTTGTAGTAGCATCTTTTAGATTATTAATCGCCGTGGCATCCATCATTCGGTCACTTAAGCAAGTCTTGATTTGATCATCATTTACACCTGCGGCCAAACTGGGAGATAGTGATGTCACAGTCACTTTAACGCGTTTTACTTCAGTATTACCTTGCTTTAAATCAATTTTTTTGGCAGATAATTGATATTTCTTAGTAGTTCCAGCCAAGTCGTCAGGTTGTGATAATGCTATTTGTGTTACTACAGCCTTACGTCCAATAGCAAACATTGTATCAATATCACAATATCCTTTGGTCTTATCACCTGATTGAGCATCACTAACTCCAGTTGCTGTATTATCTTTACGCTGTATAATTCGATAATCAGTTAAATCAAAAAAACTGGCATTGGTTAGTGTTTTAGTGGCATTTAGTTCTGAAGGTTTAAAGCAAAACTGTAACTCCCAGTCTTCATTTCCTGGTAGCAGAATCTGACCTATAGGAGTCGCATCGAGCCGCACGTTTTGGTTCAAAGCAAAATTTTTCTCAAGACTGTTTAAAGCAACATCAGAACTTTGCATTAAAATTTTCTGTATTTGACTATTGGTAGCAATCTTTAAATTCATCAAACCCTGACTCATAGCGTAAGTCCCTACAATGGTAATTAGGAGGAGCATCACTAGCACGGTAATAAGCGTTGCTCCAGTTTGTGAAACTCGGGTGCTAGTCATTGACGATTACCTCACCGTTGATACCCCCATTACGAAGCGCAATCGTAGTAATGTAAGCCTTACGCAAATAACCATCGTCAGGGGCTGTGACTGACTTATCTAGAATTGTATAGGTTTTGGCCCCATCAGCATTACCTGCTTTATCAGTTGAACGAATTAATAAACCTAAATTAATTCCTACTATAGCTGGCCGGGATGTCTTAAGTTTTTTAGGCGTAGTGGTGTCGTCCTTATCTTGTATGGAAAGACTTCGATATGTGTTTATAGGCATTGTTTGAGTACCACTTGTAGTTCTAGTTATAAGCTGAATACGCATCATATCCACATGATTAATTATCATTACTCCCCCACTACCATAATCACTTATGGCTATCCCAGTGCTTTTCCTAGTGGTTTCGTTATCTGTAAATATGGCTGAATCACAATATAGTGCAGCATCTGGTGCAGTGAGTGTTCCAGTAGTTTTAATGTAATATCTTTCAATCACATATTGACCGGGTGTATAGGTGGTGACAGTTCTAACTGGGCCAGTAACATTTTCTCCTTTGCAGTTTTGCATATCACGGGGTGCTTGATACATAATAACTAACTGGTCGCTTTTATCTCCATAAGCACTATCCTGCAGGGCATTGGTAGTTAAGTAATTGTCACCACTAATTACTGCGCTATTTACTTTCAAACCTTTTAAATTACCATCCCGTGCTGGAGTTGTACTTGCAACTGCACCGCTTAAAACGATACCACCAAATAATGTCTCATCATTCATTGCTCCAATGTTGCCATAATTAGCAAGACGTATACTTTGGCTAATATAAGAGAACCCAAAAATTCCACTATCCTGTACTGCTGCACCGGCCTGCTGCACTTTATATGCAATTTGTCCATTTATAAACAATTGCACTGCAGCTGCAACCAAAAGCAATCCTAAAACGATAGATACCATCAACTCAACTAGCGTAAATCCTGTCTGCTTAGCTTTAGTATGGGTAGTATTGAAATAACTCATCAATATACCTCCATAAGCAAACAAGTGGCCCCATCTTGATATTTGCTACCGTCGGCAACTAAACAAGGTATATTTTGAGTAGTATCGGTTGGCATAGCGCCTTTATTCGGTTCTGTTTTATCCCAAGCCGCGATTAGACAGGTTCTTGGTTGTTCAGTGGATGTCTGAGGGCATTCAATAGTGGAAACCTTCATATTTTTAGTGGTTGCTTCTTTATTAAAAAAGTACAGATCATCTTGAGCCTGATCATTAGCATTGCAAATGTTAGTAATACAATTTTTGTTAGCCGCACTCGCTAAATAATTACCTTGAGAGTTTAAACGTATTCTTTCTGCTAAACCCTGTAGTACTAATAAAGCCTCTGAACGTTTTAATGCTTCAGTAGTGGCTGCTGTGGCTCGCGCCTGTAATGCTACAAACCCTAAAATACCAATAGAAAGTATCAACATAGCTACTAATACCTCTATTAAGCCAACACCCTTCTGAAATTTATTCATCATGAACAGGTTCCGTCTGCTTTATAAATTTGAATACCTGAGCGACTTACACTTAGTGTTTTGCTAACTCTAGCTATTGGATTACAAACAACGAAATCAGTATCAGTAGTCGTATTTTTCACTGCACCTGTGTAAGTAAAAGTTAAAGTTGTCGTCGTACTAGTCAATTTATTATTTTTAGCTCTCATATTTACATCATCAGTTGAATAATCTGAGTAAGGCTGCCAATAAAAGTTATCTTTTGTATTCATGGCAGCACTATTTAAAGTTAAAGTGACATCCTTCCTAAGCAAAATCGCTTGGCTTCTAGCTTCTGACAGTGTGGTGCCTAAATCTCTAACTGCCTTATTCAATTGTTGTCTGGCTATTATTACTGTAAAAGAAGGCGCAGCAATCATGGCCAAGATGGCAACTACTGCAATCGTGACCATCAACTCAACCAGCGTAAAGCCCCGACGACTTTGCATACCCATCACCCTAGCTTGTTCAGGTTCGTCCCAAACACTTCTCTATCATCTAGATTATGCAGGTCAAGGTCATAACACAAGCAGCAGGCGACTGACGCCTCCAAAAGCATGATGAGTTACAAGTTCTAGCTATTTTTATCTTTTATATTTTTAAAAATGTGAAATCAGTCAACTTGATGGGTGGTTATCCTTAATTCACGGGGTAAGGTGAATACAATATTTTCCTCACGGCCTGCCAGCTCCTGTGGCAATGTAGCGCCCCAGGATTGCAAACGTTGAATCACTTGGCCAATCAATACTTCAGGTGCTGATGCGCCAGCTGTGACACCAATTTTACAGTCATTGAAAAACCATTCTGGATTGAGCTGATCTGCATTATCAATCAGGTAAGCCTTCTTGCCCATGCGTTCTGCCAGTTCACGCAGGCGATTTGAATTGGATGAGTTGGGTGAACCTACCACCAGCACCACATCACAGCGATTAGCAAGATCACGGACTGCATCCTGACGGTTCTGGGTGGCATAGCAAATATCGTCTTTGCGCGGCCCTTGAATATTGGGAAAGCGGGCACGCAAGGCATCAATTACACGCGCGGTATCATCCAGCGACAATGTGGTCTGGGTCACAAAAGCAATGCGCTCAGGATCACGGACTTCAAGGCGGGCAACATCCTGTTCATCTTCAACCAGATAAATAGTGCCACCAGCACTTTTATCATATTGCCCCATGGTGCCTTCCACTTCAGGATGGCCCTGATGCCCAATTAAAATGGCGTCGATACCGTCCCGGGCATAGCGAGTGACTTCAATATGCACTTTGGTTACCAGCGGACAGGTCGCATCAAACACTTTCAGGCCACGGCGGCTGGCTTCTGCCTGGACTGCCTTGGACACACCATGCGCACTAAAAATCACAATGGCATCATCCGGCACCTGATCCAGTTCCTCAACAAAAACTGCACCCCGGTTGCGCAGATCATCGACCACAAACTTGTTATGCACGACTTCATGGCGTACATAAATGGGTGGCTCGAACAGTTCCAGTGCACGGTTAACAATGGCAATGGCACGATCAACGCCAGCGCAAAAACCACGGGGATTGGCTAATAAAATGTCCATGTTATACCTTTACTGATGCACTATAACCGTTCTAAATAAGGCGGATTGGCCAGACTGCAAGTTTAAGCCAGATTATGGGCGACTGACTGTTTTTATCCAAAAATATTGGTTTGGCGCTGGTTTCCAGCGTCATCTGGGTTGCCATACTATATTGGCCGCCAGATTTTCGCTAAACTAGCCCATATTGCTCATCATACAGGAAAGCGCTTATGTCTGGTTTATTGTTTGTGGTTGCTGCGGCATCCGGCACAGGCAAAACGTCTCTGGTTAAGGCGCTGCTGGACCGGGTGAGTGATATTCATGTGTCGGTGTCACACACCACACGCCAGCAGCGTCCCGGTGAGCTAAACGGAATTCATTATCATTTTACCACGGTAGACAGCTTTTTAGGGCTGGTGAATGAAGGGGGTTTTATTGAGTATGCCGAGGTGTTCGGCAACTACTATGGCACCAGTCAGGCCGAGGTGAAAAAACAACTGGAAGCTGGTCATGATGTGCTGCTTGAAATTGACTGGCAAGGGGCTGAACAGGTGCGTCGCCTGTTTCCGGACAGCAAGCAGATTTTTATTATGCCGCCCTCACAGTATGATTTACGTGAACGCCTGTCTGCCCGTGCGCAGGATAGCTTGGAAGTGATTGAGCAACGTCTGGCCGGTGCGATTACTGACATGCAGCAATATATCAATTTTGATTATCTGGTGATTAATGATGTGTTTGATCGTGCGCTGCATGATATTGAAAGCATTATTCATTCCTGCCGCCTGACCATTAGCCAGCAGTCCAAGCGCCATCAGAAACTGATTGAAGCACTGCTGACGCCAAATCCTGAACGCTAATGCTGAATGACCAGTCCGTTAATTCGGTGTTTTGTAAAATCCTTGTCGTTTCCCTTGCCAAGGGGATCACAGCGATTGCTGTACAAGACAGGTTTTGCAGATGATTCATTAACAATTGTGGCTTGCATAAATTATCAATTGCCCTTACATCTAGTCTATGTTTTTAGATAACAAGATGATTGATGATGAATACTGCTGTTTCCAGCCTGCCTTTGGCCAGCATTGGCTTACCGGACTTTAGCCAGCTCGGGGTGGATGAACTAAAACAAAATGTTGAAAGTGCGCTACAACAAGCGCAACAACAAATTGAGCAATTTCCGGAACAGCTCCAAGACGCCCAACACGCGCTTGAACTGATTTTTGAACTGGATCATGCTGAGAATGCGCTTCAGCAGCACTGGGGCGTGTTGTCCCATTTAAATGCAGTTAAAAATAATGCTGAGATTCGGCAGGTTTATCAGGATATTTTGCCGACTTTAAGTGATTACTATACCCAGCTTGGCCAGCATCAGGGTCTTTATCAGGCCTATCAAATGGTACAGGCATCACCTGCTTTTTCCAGCTTAAATCCTGCCCAGCAAGCTGCCATTAATCTGGCTATCCGTGATTTCAAGCTGACTGGTGTTGCACTGGAAGGCGAAGCCAAAATCCGTTATGGCAAAATTTCAGCGCGGTTGTCTGACCTGTCTTCTACCTTTTCCAATCATGTGCTGGATGCCACGCAGGCCTGGAGCATGCCGCTTAGTGATGCACAATTACAAGGCCTGCCCGAAAGCAGTATTGGGTTACTCAAACAACTGGCCGAGCAGCGTGAACAAACCGGCGCACTGGCTACGCTGGATTTTCCAGTATATCTCGCCATTATGACCTACGCCGACGACCGCGATCTGCGTGAAACCGTTTACCGTGCCTATGTAACCCGTGCTTCAGAGCTGGGTGATCCTCACTTTGATAATAGTGAACTGATGCAGGAAATCCTGCAATTGCGGCAGGAAATGGCAGCGCTTCTGGGTTTTAAGGACTATGCTGAATATTCGCTGGCCAGCAAAATGGCACCCTCAGTCGATGAAGTAAAACAGTTCTTGCTGGATCTGGCTGATAAAGCCCGTGCACCCGCACAAACCGAGCTTGCACAACTTCAGCAGGAAGCCAGTGCCCATGGTATTGATCAGGTTGCACCGTGGGATATGGCGTATCTGGCTGAAAAAATCAAGCTGCGTGAATATAAGCTGTCACAGGAAGAACTTAAGCCTTACTTTCCCGCACCTGTGGTCATTGCCGGGCTGTTTAAAATTGTTGAGCGCCTGTACGGTATTCAGATTGAGGAAAAGCAGGCGCCTGTATGGCACTCCAATGTGCATTACTATGAAGTGAGTGAACATGGTCAAGTAATTGCCGGGTTTTACTTTGACCTGTTTGCTCGCAGTGGCAAACGCGGCGGTGCCTGGATGAGTGGTTTCCGTTCACGCATGAAGATCCGTAATGCCATTCAGCTTCCCATTGCCTTTATGGTGGGAAATTTTACCCCGCCCGTGGGTAACAAGCCCGCCCTGCTTACCCACGATGAACTGGTCACCCTGTTCCATGAGTTTGGTCATGGCATGCACCACTTGCTAACTGAGGCTGAGGTCATCCACGTAGCAGGAACCCATGGCGTGGCGTGGGATGCGGTAGAGCTACCCAGCCAGTTTATGGAATTCTGGACGTGGGATGAAGAAGCCTTAAGCCTGATTAGCCGTCATTTTGAACGTGATGAAACCCTGCCCAGCGAACTACTGAATGCCTTGCTGGCTGCACGCTATTTCCAGACTGGTATGCAAACCTTGCGGCAAGTGGAATTTGCCCTGTTTGATTTGAATATTCATAGCACAGTCCCTGCACCGGATACTACGCAGATTCAGCATATTCTGGATGAAGTGCGCCAGCAGGTGGCCGTTTTGCCAACTGTGCCTTATAACCGTTTCCAGCATAGCTTTAGCCATATTTTTGCAGGTGGCTATGCTGCAGGCTATTATTCCTATAAATGGGCTGAAGTACTGGCCAGTGATGCCTTTGACCGCTTTGAAAAGGAAGGGCTGTTTAATGCGGAAACAGGCAAAGCCTTCCGTAATGCTATCCTTGCAGTGGGCGGCAGTGTAGATGCACTAACGGCGTTTAAAAACTTTCGTGGTCGCGAACCCCAACTGGATGCCTTATTACGGCATAATGGCTGGGATGCGCAATCTGCTGAAAGCCATCAGCCAGATTCTGTTTCTGCATCGTGACCTGCATTGTAATAGACCCGTTTTGTTGACAACCTATTTTTGAGAATCGGTATGACACCCAAAAAACGTTTCATTGCCGGGGCAAAATGTACAAAATGCAATGCTCTGGATCGTGTGGTGCTGCTGACCACGCCTGATGATGAATGGATTGAATGTGTGGAATGTGGTGCCAGCGAGCGTCGTCCCACCAGTATTGATCAGCTGGAAAACACAGTTACAAATTCACCATCAAAAGCTGATGAAGTGGGTGTAGTGCAGTTCAAACCGCTTCGCTAGACTCAAATCATTAAAGATTCAAGTGATTAGAGAACAGAACATTGGAGAACACACATGCAAGATCCAGAACAAACACCAAAAAGTAAGCGTTGGATGATTATGCTGGGCGTTGTCATTTTACTGTTTATTTTGTATTACATTGCCTCTTACGCGATCAATGGTAAAAGCCTGGACAGAGACCAGAAAGACCCGCAGCCTGGTTCTTCCATTAATCAGGATACCCAAAAAAGTACCACTGATATTGACCGTAATAATGAAGCACCACTGGCGCCTTCTACTAATGAAACCAGCCAGAATCAGCAACCTGCCGGCAACTCTATCATTGACACTAATCTGCTGACTGCGCCTGTACCACAGGATGCAACATTAGCGCGTGAAGAAATTAGCCGTTTACAGGATCAGCAAGCCCAGTTAACTGAGCGTAAGGCATTACAGGAACAACAGCTTAAAGATTCTGACAAGCTGGTTGAACTAAAAGAGAAATATCTGGCTGACCTACAGGCCCAGCTGGATAAATCAAACGCTTAAGGTTGTGTTTTATAATTTTCCTTTAAGGCATTTCTGATTCCTGCCTGACCAAGCCTTGCATTCCAGGGCTTGGTCAGGCAGGATTTTTATTTTGCCGATTTTTTAGTTTATCGGCTTTGTAGTGTTAAACCCCAGATGCTTTGCTCTTATACTGCTGCGTATACAGGCTACAGGCATTGGTTTTGACTTCCTCTCCCATTTCTATTTCTCCTGCCTTGTCGCGTTCAGTGATGACAGGCTTGTTACTGCTGTCGGTGTCCGCGTTTTTATTTGCCAGCATGGGCGTGCTGATTCGTCTCGCCTCGCACACCGTTGACAACCCAACTATTGTGTTTTTCCGCAATGCAACCGGGCTTTTAGTCCTTACGCCCATTCTGTTAACACGCAGTCAATACTCCTTAAAAACAGAGCGCTTTTGGATGCATGCCTGGCGTGCCATTGTTGGCTTAATTGCCATGTATGGCTTTTTCTACGCCATTGCTCATTTAAAGCTGAGTAATGCCATGGTGTTTACCTATTCATCCCCTGTGTTTATTCCACTGGTAGCCTGGTTGTTCTTAAAGGAAAAAATTACAGCCATGATGGCAATAGCAGCCAGCTTGGGATTGGTGGGCGTTGTGCTGGTGGCCAAACCTGATACAGGCATGTTTAATGTCTTATCTGGCATTGGGCTGGTGTCCAGCTTTCTGGCTGCCATGGCCTTTGTGACGGTACGTGCCCTAACCGATACTGAACCTGCCACCCGGATTGTGTTTTATTTTTGCCTGTTTGGAACGCTGCTGTCTGCGATTCCAATGTTCTGGCTATGGCGCACGTATAGCGTGCATGAAATCCTGTTGCTATGCGGTGCTGGCATACTAGCCACGCTTAGCCAGATTTGCCTATCCAAAGCCTATAGTTATGCGCCTGCCGGCCAAATTGGGCCAGCCAATTATCTGGCAATTATTTTTGCGGGCATCTGGGCTGCTGTTTTATGGCAGGAATACCCAGATTCATTAAGCATTATTGGCATGAGCATTATTTTACTGGCGCTGATTTTATGTATGCCACGTTTTTCCCAGTTGATTCGCTTGCCCTAAAGCTGAAAATGTTAAGTCTAAAAACTTTAACGCTAACCTGTCCTGATACCAAAACGGCAGCATAAAGCCACACGATAAAATCACGCCATAAAAAAACGGCATCTTAAAGATGCCGTTTTTTTAAACTTATTACATAGAGGATGAATTAGTACCAGCCAAACATCTTGAAGATATAAGGCGCGAAGGTCACCATCATCAGGGCTGGGAACAGTACCATAATCGGTAGCAGCCAGCGCTCATAGCGATAGTAGAACTTCGTGTACTTGGCCCTGGCTTCTGCATCAGCCGCCATGACCTCTTCATCCCCCACCGAGAGCCGCGTGAGCAAGTGGTTAAGCGCCACAGGCGGTGTAACATAACCCAGCTCAAACGCTACCAGACAGATCATCCAGAAGTGAATTGGATTAATGCCATTGGCATACGCTACTGGTGCAATGGATGCTGCCACCAGAATGACTGCACCAAACGGATCGGTCGTCATACCAATGCCCGCCAGCAACAGGGCAATAAACAGCAGGGAAATGTAAATATTATTCAGATGGGTTGGCAGCAGGTGAACAATCTCGGTTTTTTCGACCAGACCACCCACACTGGCAGAGAGTGCCATCAGAATAATCAAGGCTCCAATGTGACCGACCGTTTCGGAAGTTGCAAAACGAATGGCAGCCTCAAAGCCAGAACGGCGCTCAATCCCATGCGCGTCATGCGTACGCAGGAATGGTGACGTTTTCTGATGCTCCTGAACCATTTTTTCATGGTCATCAGCAGTTTGGCCATAAGCCATGGCAGCCGAACTTGGCTCACGGCGTATTTTGTCAAACAGGACGATGGCCAGCAAAATCAGCGGCAGAATCATTGGCGCGGTAAACTCATTCATCTCGGTATTGAGTACATACCGATAGAACAGCACCACAGCCGCAGTAATGATGACATAAGGAATCACAGGACCAAGCGCGCGAACCATGCCTGGAATTGCAACGGTTGGGGAGTTGATACGGAATTTTGACTCGGCAAAAAACAGTGAAACGGTCAGGAAGAACAGTGAAATAAACCAGAACACGTAAATGCCATGATCAAACAGTTCATCCGACGTGACATGCTTACTGTCCAGCATGGCAATTAACACCACCAGCAAACATGGACGGATCACCATACCTAGTGTACCAGACATGGCAGAAACGGCCAGCGCATACTGGCGACGCGCTCCAGAGTTCCAGACTTCCTTATAGATCAGCGCACCGGCTGCCACCACAAAAATACCTGATGCACCGGTATAAGCGGTAGGGATAGAAGCCCCAATCAGAATTAACCAGGTTAAGGTTTCAGGCGAGAAATTCCATGGACGTAAAATATTCAGGAACAGATCCATAACCCGGGTCTGGGTTAACAGCATACCTACCCAGATGAATAAACCCAATGCCAGGAAAATTGCTACGTAATCGGTTAAGAAGCCTAAGTAAATGGCCTGCCCAACCGAATAATCCATAAAGAAAATAAAGGCAATGCCGGTAATGATTGCCATCCAGGCATATAACGGTACAGCCATCAGGGCCAGACCAAAACTGCCACCTTGCTGCTTGGGTGTTTGTGGCTTAATCAGGCGGAACAGACTGATCAAGGTGGTTGCAATAAATAATGTAGCCCACAGGTAATTAATGATCAGTGCATTGGGATCAACCGCAACCCCGGAATTAGCCAGAGACTGGATGTAGCTAATCACAGAATAGGACAGAAAGCCGTTGGCCAGCAGCATTGCTGCATCATGCACCAGATAGTCCATCCGGGTTACGGCAGGACGCAAGCCAATATGGTGCTTGTTCAAGGTCGCAGTGAGCGCTGCAATCACTACCATAATGACCAGGAACAAATTGCGGTTTTCAGTACCAAAATGGAAAATGGCAAAAAAACCGGTTTCAATGGCACGGAATACTTTTACGCCAGGATGCGCATCAATGTATTTCTGGGTATTTTCATAAAACTGATATTTTTCTTCACAGACCTGTTGCGCTGCCAGTAATGACTGGCGTACCTGCGCCGGGTCTTGTGGCCCAAACAGGTCGGCAAATTCATCATCACTGGCCGCACCGCCACCAGCCATCTGCTGTTGAACCTGCGCTTCAATGTCAGGATGACGTTCACATTTTGGTGCTACAGGATCTGCACGTAAGAATGAGTACTGAACTCCAGTGGCAGGATCCCCATATAGATGCTCACCCACACGCAGGAGCTGGCCGTGAATCATCTCGCCAGTGCCAATAATGAGTGTTAATACCAATATGAGAAAAATCGGAAGGGTTGAAAACCATTCCGACCATGTACGGTTTAAAAAGCCAGATTTGGCTCCTGGCGTAGGATTGGATTGCATAGGCATTCTGCCCTTATTGTACGATAAATCTTACGAGAGTTAGTCCTCTCACCCTCACGGCGAAATCACGATACATTTTTTGTCGTTTTGTATGACAGAAAATCGTTCCTGAAACGCATTTTGTCAGTATGATGCACCATTTAACTTGTACTCGACTATGACATTACGAACATTTTTTTAATTAAATTTGATCAATTTGATCGGAATTCGATACAAAAAGCCAAATTCATCACTTTTTTTGCCAGAAAATTAAGCCCATCTACAGTTTAGTTAAACTATTTTTATGTTTTAAATAACAAATTACTGTTTTAAGCAAAATAAAAATAATACCTGTTAACACCCCAATCTGGTGCGATTCAATCAGTACAGGTGCCTGAATGAACTGGGCAGTTTCGCTGTAGCCCATCCATTTTTCAACACCAATTTTTAGAGCAATACACACCAATACCAGTATGGCAAACTTGCGTTCGCGCTGTATAAACAGGCTTTCAATTGCAGCCACTACAAAGATGCCATGCAAAATGCCAGATAAACCGGCATAGGCTTGTACTGCTGGTAGCAGCTCATATAGCCCTGCACTCAGAAGAGGCGGTAATACCAGAAGACCAAGTAATAATGTCTGGCGCTGAAGCTGCGGAAAGATAAACGGCAGGCTTAAAAATGCCAGCATGTTCAGTGCATAATGCCGCCAGCCCACATGTACCCAGTGCGCAGTCCACCAGCGCCACGGTTCACCCGTCATCACGTCACGCTGATAAATAAACGTGTTCATGTCCAGTTGTAGCAAGCCACAGACCAGACCAATGCCCAAGATGATGGGTAGCAGCGAAGGCAGTTGTTTGGGCCACATTATAGATCAGTGCTCCTGCCATAAAAAAACCGCCCGGATTGAATTCGGGCGGTTTTTGCTATCGCGTTTTAATTGGCTGGTGCTTGAGTAGCATCTGGCGCCAGGTCAGCATTATTACTGGTGTCAGGCACTGTGTCACTGGCTGGCATGCCGTCATCAGTAGCCGGTACAGCACTGTCTGTCGTGTTGTCAGTTGATGAGGTATCGGCTGATGGCGCAGTTGTATCAGCAGCTGGTGCAGTGCTGGTATCTGCTGAATCATCCAGCAGATTATCCAGTGACAGGCCAGAATCATCGGCTGCACTTTCATCCCAGAAATGGTTATAGCCATCTTCCGGTGTACGCATGCCAGTATTTTCAGTCCAGTAACGGTCAGAAGCGTTCTGGATCATCTGCCGGGCAATCGCATCAACCAGACGATAATTTTCATTAACGGGTTTACCTTCCTCAATAGAACGACCATAGGTGCGCAGGGCGTCACGAATTTTGTCCTTATCACCGGTTGCCTGTGCTGCAATGACATACAAGGCATGTGGCAGGCGAACACCACCACGCTCACCAATGGCAGACGATTCTTTCATCACTTGCCACGGATCAGGCTTGCCATCGCCAGCACCCGGTAACAGTGTCCAGATGGTTGCACGGATGGCATTGGGGGCGCCCCAGAACTGTTCATTGTTAATGCAGTTCATGCCACGTTCAACAATGGCCGCAATATCTTTCGGGACGTTAACCGCACCACCGGCGTTAATGTCGTTGGTCACTGCCTGCAGGCCACTGACCATGCCCATCAGATAGACGGTTTTGTCCAGATCGGTTTTCATGCTGGGGCATTGATCACCCAGCTTGATTTTATATTTGGCTTCGTAGTGTTCGGCAAATAACAAGTAAGAGGCATATTGGCGGCGCGCTGCGGTTTCGGCCCAGCGTTTTTGCTCAATCCGTGCATCCTTGGCTTCTTCAATCTGGTTGGCCTTGGCAGCACGCATGTAGCGCAGCTCAGCATTCAATGCATTGTTTTCGGCACATACCCCGGCTGAAGTATAGAGTAAAACCCCAATCTTGGCAGGATCAGCACCCATGGCCTTGGTTGACATGATCAGCGGTGTGGTGGCATTGCCGCTGGCGCAAGCCATATCGGCGTCATCCATGGCAATAATCGGTGGAACAATATGTCTTTCGGCAAAGCCAAGGGCAATATTGGCCCCGCCTTTGATAATCTGAGAGCAACCTGAAAGTAAAAAAGCAGCGGTTGCAGCTGTCACCATGCCTTGGCGAATTCTACGGGCAGTAGACATTTATGCGGTCCTCAATCTTGTTTTTGTCCTAATAACCTGCAAAAGATAGCACGAAGATTAATCAAGGTACAATTATATTGTTGAGTGACCGACCAATAAAAAAGCCCACCGAAGCGGACTTTTTAAAGCAATTCCAGCAATGACAGATCAGACGACCTGTTGTTATGCCTGTGGAATGTCTTTCATGGACAGCTTGATGCGGCCACGCTGGTCAACGTCCTGAACCTGAACCTGAACTTTCTGGCCTTCGGTCAGTACATCAGCCACATTGGCAATACGCTCATTGGAAATTTGTGAAATATGCAGCAGGCCATCAGTACCCGGCAGAATGTTCACAAATGCACCAAATTCCACGATGCGCACCACGGTACCTGTGTAAACCGTACCTGGCTCAACTTCGGCAGTCAGCGCCTGAATCTTGGCAATAGCGGCCTGAGTCGCAGCCTTGCTTTCACCAAATACACGCACGGTACCGTTGTCTTCGATATCAACAGATGCACCGGTTTCTTCGGTCAGGGCACGAATGGTTGCGCCACCCTTACCAATCACATCACGGATTTTATCTGGATTAATCTGGATAACAGCATAGGTTGGGGCATGCATGTTGATTTCTGGACGGGCACGGTTGAGTACCTGATTCATGGCATTCAGGATATGAATACGTCCGGAATAGGCCTGATTCAGTGCCACTTCCATGATTTCTTCAGTGATGCCTTCAATCTTGATGTCCATTTGCAGTGCGGTAATGCCATTGGCAGAACCGGCTACTTTAAAGTCCATGTCGCCCAGGTGATCTTCATCACCCAGAATATCGGACAATACAGCAAAGCGCTCGCCTTCCTTCACCAGGCCCATGGCAATACCAGCAACCGGAGCTTTTAAAGGTACACCGGCATCCATTAACGCAAGGCTGGCACCACATACAGAAGCCATGGAAGATGAACCATTGGACTCGGTAATGTCAGACACAATACGCAATACATACGGGAAACGGTCAGGCGCTGGCAACACGGCCTGCACACCACGGCGCGCCAAACGACCATGGCCAATTTCGCGGCGTTTCGGGCCGGATTCACGGCCAGTTTCACCCACGGAATACGCCGGGAAGTTGTAATGCAGCATGAAGTTGTCGGTTTTGGTACCAGCCAGGGTATCAACCATCAGCGCATCACGGGTATTACCTAAAGTAGCCGTTACCAGTGCCTGTGTTTCACCACGGGTAAACAATGCAGAACCATGGGTACGCGGCAGTACGCCTACCTGTACATCCAGCGCGCGCACGGTTTTGGTATCACGGCCATCAATACGTGGCTTGCCAGACAGGATATTGTCACGCACGGTACGGTATTTCAGGTCTTCAAACAGGTTAGCCACTTCATCACTTAAGCTATCTTGAGAACCTTCTGGCGCAAACTCAGCCAGTGCTGCTGCCTTGAGGGCATCCAGTGCAGTGTAGCGTTCATGCTTAACGGTTAAGGTATAGGCTTCAGAAACCTGCGCTTCAAAACGGGCTTTTAACTGGTCTTTCAGTTCAGTATTAACCGCTGGCGCAGTCCAGTTACTTGGCTGAGCACCCACTTGCGCTGCGAAATCATTAATGGCAGCAATAGCAACCTGCATTTCATCATGGCCAAACAATACGGCGCCCAGCATCTGGTCTTCAGACAGCTCTTTGGCTTCTGATTCCACCATCAGTACCGCCTTGTCAGTACCAGCAACCACCAGATCCAGCTCACTGGCATCAAGCTGCGCAATGGATGGGTTCAGGATGTATTCGCCATTGATGAAACCCACACGGGCTGCACCAATCGGGCCTTTAAACGGTGTACCGGCAATGGCCAGTGCCGCAGAAGTTCCCAGCATGGCAGCAATATCAGCATGCATGGTTTTGTCAGAAGAAACTACTGATGCAGTGACCTGAATTTCGTTGTAGTAACCTTCCGGAAACAGTGGACGAATCGGACGGTCAATCAGGCGGGAAATCAGGGTTTCAGCTTCAGACGCACGGCCTTCGCGCTTGCCATAACCACCCGGAATGCGGCCAGCCGCATATTGCTTCTCTTGGTAGTTTACAGTCAGTGGGAAGAAATCCTGACCTGCTTTGGCAGTTGGCTGTGCAACCACGGCAACCAGTACACTTACACCACCCATGGTGATGAATACAGTATTGGCCTGACGCGCAATGCGGCCTGTTTCCAGCACTACGGTATGCTGGCCATATTGAAATTCTTTACGAACAATATTAAACATCGACATCTATAATTTTTCCTTAATACATTTTTTGGTGGCGCAAGGCCCCTAACGACTGTTATCTATAATGATTTTTTATTTATCGTTTGAATAACAGGCGTTAGAAGCCGCTTTACGCCGTACAGTGAACATACAAAGAAGGAGCGAATAATCGCCCCTTCCCCAATTCTAATGAAAGTTATTCATTAGATACGACCGATTGCCCATAACCATTAAATTATAGCGGCTTGAACAGTTGATCATCTGGCTCGTCTTAGCGACGTAGACCCAGTGCACCAATCAGCGATTGATAACGGTCGCTGTCTTTGCCTTTTAAGTAGTCCAGCAATTTACGGCGCTGGTTTACTTTGCGGATCAAACCACGACGGCTGTGATGGTCATGCTTGTGCGCTTTAAAGTGACCTTGCAGGTCATTGATTTGTGCAGTCAGCAGGGCAACCTGAACTTCTGGTGAACCTGTGTCATTTTCTGCGCGGGCAAATTTTTCTATGATATCAGCGCGGTCTGCGTTGTTTAAAGCCATGAGAACTCTCCGAGATGCTTCAATAAAAGATGCGAAAATTTCACAAAAGGCGCCTTACTTGCGCAATCACCTTCAATGAATGCCGTGCATCACTACAGCAGTCGCATATTTTAAAGTAAATGCTGCATGATTGCAAAATTGTTTTCAAAACCCTGTCATTTTGGACACTGACTTTTTGCCCGGTCATTGGCACACTCAACGGCAATATTGCCAGCACGCGATGAGTTGAACGTGAAACTACTGTCTACCAATACCTGCCATGTTCCAAAAAACCTATCGGCCATTATCCGCCAGCAGGATGAACAGCCCGCTGAAGCAGGTGGCATGACCACAAAACAGGTAAATAAAATCTGGCACAGTATTGAGTCACTGTATAAAACCGGCAACTATCCGCTCATCACATTTTGTCTGCGCCGACAGGGGCAAATTATCCTGAACCGCTCACTGGGTCATGTGCACGGCAACTCTGCCGAAGGACTGGCTGTTGATGCAAAAGTTGCCAATCCGGACACACCCGTGTGCCTGTTTTCGGCTTCCAAGATTGTCACGGCCATGCTGATTCATTTGCTGGATGAACAGGGCGCCATTAACCTGCTTGATCCGGTCAGTTATTACATTCCCGAATACGGCATGAATGGTAAACGCCGTGCCACAATTTTTCATTTGCTGGCGCACCGTGGCGGCATTCCCAAGATCGAAGGCGATGTGACGCCAGAGCTGTTGTTTAACCATGATGAAATCATGCAGCGGCTATACAAGGCAGCGCCCGTATCGGCTGCGGGTTCACGGCTAGCCTATCATGCGGTTACGGCTGGCTATATTCTGGGCGAAATTATTGAACGGGTGACTGGACAGGATTTGCGCACTTTCCTGCATGAGCAAATTGAACAGCCCATGGGCCTGCATTATTTTAACTACGGCTTAAAACCCGAAATGCGCGATCAGGTCGCCATGAATTACGCCACTGGCCTGCATCCGGGCCTTGGTACAGATAAATACCTGAATCGCGTGCTGGGTAGTGGCTTGCAACTGGCGGTGGACGTGACCAATGACCCGCGCTTTATGGAAACCATTTGCCCGGCTGGCAATATTTACACTAGCGCGGAACAGGCTGGCCGTTTCTTTGAAATGCTGCTCAGTGGCGGTAGCTATAATGGTAAGCAGATTTTATCGCCGCGTACGGTGTTCCGGGCTACCCTACCCACTTCCGGCACCAGTCTGGATCGTACGCTGCTGGCACCAATGCGTTATGCCCTTGGCCCAATGCTGGGCAGTAATCCGGTTGGCTTGTTTGGCCCCATGACCGGACAGGCCTTTGGGCATATTGGCTTTTCCAATATTTTGTGCTGGGCTGACCCGGCACGTGACATTAGTGTGTCATTGCTGACGTCTGGTAAATCGGTAGTGGGCACGCATTTGCCAAGCCTTGGTAACGTGCTGTACCAGATTTCCAGCCAGTGCCCAGCGATTCCCCGTGAACAGCGCCGGTCGCTGTTTGGTAGCGACAATAGCGAAACGGATCAGGTTTAAGCCATCAATTCAGGCTGGTAACGATAACCCAGCCGTTTTAAATTATCAGCAACGCTTTAAGTGGCCTTAGCAGATTGTAGCTGCTTTGGTTACTTGGAGTCATGCTTGATAAAAAACTCATCAATGGCCTGTGCAAACGCGGGAATATCATCCGGCTTGCGGCTGGTGATAATATCGCCATCACGCACCACGGGTTCATCCTGATAGTTGGCTCCTGCATTGGTCAGGTCATCTTTCAGTGATTCGTAAGCGGTAATATCCTTGCCTGCTACCACGTCACTGGAAACCAGCAACCATGGTGCATGGCAAATGGCTGCCACCAGACGGTCGGCATCTAAAAAATCCTTAACCATTTTTTGTGCCATTGGATTTACCCGTATCTTGTCCGCATTGACTGTACCGCCTGGCAGTACCAGCGCATCATAATCCATATAGTTGGCATCTTTGAGCAATAAATCGGCCTGAAACTCATCCTTTTTATTCACGTCACTTTCCATGCCTTGCAGGGTCTGGTCTTCCGCAGCAATCAGCACTGTGCTATGACCACGGTCTTCCAGAATTTCACGCGGGCCAGTCAGTTCCACCTGTTCAAAATAGTTATGCACCAGAAATGCAATCTTTGCCATGATATTCTCCGTGAGGGGTTTGCTCATTTAATGTTGTTATTACCCTAGCAAGCCAGTCCAGAGAATGACATGCCGATTTATTTTCAAAATGTATTTTTAGGTAAAGCAAATTCCTTTAAAGCGTTGACATCATATTCAAAAACTCCTACCAAAACGCAGGCATAAAAAAAGCTGATATTTCTATCAGCTTTTTCATGTACCAACTAAGATTAGGCCAGTGCGTTTACTACGGCTTCACCCATGGCTTGCGTACCCACCTGCGTCATGCCATCACTCATGATGTCACCAGTACGCAAACCCTGATCCAGTACCTTGCCTACTGCATCTTCAATGGCTTTGGCTGCGGTTTCTTCACGGAAGGTATAGCGCAGCATCATGGCCACAGACAAAATGGTGGCCAGTGGATTGGCGATATTCTTGCCTGCAATATCCGGCGCTGAACCATGACATGGCTCATACATGCCCTTGCCATTTTCATCCAGCGAAGCAGACGGCAGCATACCAATTGAACCAGTGAGCATGGCGGCTTCATCTGACAAAATATCGCCAAACAGGTTACCAGTTACAATCACATCAAACTGCTTGGGCGCACGTACCAGTTGCATGGCGGCGTTATCCACATACATGTGCGATAACTGGATATTGGGATACTCGCTGGCCGCGAGTTCAGTCACGGTTTGCTTCCACAACTCAGTGACTTCCAGCACGTTGGCTTTGTCTACCGAACAGACCTTGCCACCACGCAGACCAGCCATGTCAAAAGCAACTTTGGCAATGCGTTTGATTTCAGATTCTGAATATACATCGGTGTTGTAGCCCTGCTTTTCACCGTTTTCCAGTGTACGAATGCCACGCGGCTGGCCAAAGTAAATACCACCAGTCAGTTCACGGACAATCAGGATATCCAGACCTGCCACAATTTCGGGCTTTAGGCTGGATGCATCGGCCAGTTGCGGATACAGGATGGCCGGACGCAAGTTGGCAAACAGGTTCAGCTCACTACGAATTTTGAGCAAGCCACGTTCTGGACGAATCGAGCGTTCAATGGTGTCCCACTTTGGCCCGCCCACTGCGCCTAATAATACTGCATCGGCTTTTTTTGCAGCTTTCAGGGTAACATCGGGTAGCGGTACGCCATGCGCATCAATGGCACAGCCACCCAGCAGGCCATGCTCCCAGCTTAAGCCCAGATTGAACTTTTCATTCACCACACCGAGCACACGTTCCGCTGCTGACATGATTTCCGGGCCAATTCCATCACCCGCCAAAATTAAAATCTGTTTTGACATTGTCTTATTCCACTCATCAATTTATTAGCGATATATCCAGCAGCCTGCCAATGTGTCAGAACCACGGATTGATATAAAACGCCTGTATAAAAATCTATGTAAAAATCAGGAATCAGGCCTTTGCCTCATTCCTTTTAACGGATTCAGGTTTAGCCATGCACGCATATAAATTGCCCTTAATTGCCTACCCGTTGCTCCAGAAATTCACCCATTCCGGTTGCCGGATCAAACGGGCGGCAAAAGCGGCGCAATACCTTGTCATTTTCAAGCAAGTCAACACATAGCGGATCTGGCGTTGCAGCACTCAGCAAGCTGGAAGCGGCATCTGCGCTACGCTGCCGGAACATGTTCAGGCGATAATTGCGGTCTGCGCGAAAATTATGAATCAGGACAAAGTTTTCAGCACGGTCGGGCGTGACCGGATAAAACCGCACCTTGATTTCATTACGTCCCGGACGCATGGCAATAAAGTAGCGGTTGGGATGCCCGGTATTCAGGCTGTTGTCTTCAAACCGCACAATCGAGGCATGAATTGCATCATCAGTTGGCTGCCGGGTGACTTCATTGATCACCACAATATTGTTGAGCTTGGCAAATTCACAGCCAGCTACACCAGAACAGTGCAAGCTCACCAGCCCTTTGAGTAGCGGACTTTCCAGCACCTTAACCTTGGCCGTGGAAAGGCGCGGCTGCGGTGCCATACCTGATGTTTTTGTTGATTTTGGCGCCAGCTGGCATCCGGCCAGACTGGCACACAATAGCCCTACTGCAAAACCTGTTAAACCCGCTTTGTACATGGCAACCAAGTGCTCCATCAATGGGTGTACCCCAATGTACACGAACCAAAATAGTGTCTGGTGAATACTTAATACCAAAACTATAAACCGGCCAACTATACCTTAGATTGCCTTATTGCGCACTTCCAATCTACCGGTCTTAAGGGCGCAGGCTATTAAAAACCCAGGGACGCGATTGCTGTGCCTTGCTCTCAAACTCGGAAATCACCGCACTGTCCTGTAATGTCAAACCAATGTCATCCAGACCATTAATCAGGCAATGCTTGCGGAATTCATCAATGCTAAAGGCAAATTCCTGACCATTAGACGTGCGGACTACCTGAGCAGGCAGATCTACGGTGAGCTGGTAGCCTTCTTGTGCCTGACATTCATTAAACAGCTGGTCAACGATGTCTTCCGGCAAAATAACCGGCAGCATGCCGTTTTTAAAGCAGTTATTAAAGAAAATATCAGCAAAGCTTGGCGCAATAACGGTTCTAAAGCCATATTCTTCCAGCGCCCACGGGGCATGTTCACGGCTGGAACCACAGCCAAAATTGGCACGGGTCAACAAAATGCTAGCCCCCTGATAGCGTGGCTGATTAAGCACAAAATCAGGGTTTTTGGGACGCTTGCTGTTGTCCTGACCCAGATAGCCTTCATCCAGATAACGCAATTCATCAAACAGGTTGGCCCCAAAGCCAGTGCGCTTGATGGATTTCAAAAACTGCTTGGGAATAATCAGGTCGGTATCGACATTGGCACGATCCAATGGCGCAACCAGACCTTGTTCAACGGTATAGGGTTTCATGTCTGTTTCCTAAAAAATCTTCAGAATTTTAAGTCCCCTTAAACAAGGGGATTTAGGGGTTTTTAGAAATAAAGTGCCTTTAGAAATGACGGACATCAACAAAATGACCAGCCAGTGCGGCTGCGGCTGCCATTGCTGGGCTGACCAGATGGGTACGCCCGCCATTGCCCTGACGGCCCTCAAAATTACGGTTTGAGGTAGATGCACAATGCTCACCTGGTTGCAGCTTGTCGGCATTCATGGCCAGACACATCGAGCAACCCGGCTCGCGCCACTGAAAGCCCGCTTCCACAAATACCTTATCCAGCCCTTCGGCTTCGGCTTGTTGCTTCACCAAACCCGAACCGGGAACGACCATCGCCTGTTTAATGCTTGAAGCTACTTTGCGGCCCTTAATAACTTCAGCCGCAGCACGCAAATCTTCAATGCGTGAATTGGTGCAAGAACCAATAAATACCCGATCCAGCGGAATATCACTCAAGGCCTGACCTGCGGTTAAACCCATGTACTGGTAAGCACGCGTCCAGTCATTACGCTGAACCTCATCCTTGGCCTGCGCCAATGTCGGCACTGGCTGGGTCACAGGAATTACCA
This sequence comes from Alkanindiges illinoisensis, assembly GCF_004377485.1. GTDB lineage: Bacteria > Pseudomonadota > Gammaproteobacteria > Pseudomonadales > Moraxellaceae > Alkanindiges > Alkanindiges illinoisensis_A. The sequence goes on along the minus strand of NZ_SNTY01000014.1, from coordinate 20,150 downwards.
TTTCAGGTGACGTGCCCCACGATACTTGTGGCTCAATGCTGGCGCCGTCAATTTCAACCACGGCATCAAACACCGCATCATCATCAGAATGCAGGGTGCTCCAGTAATCAACCGCCTGATCCCACTGCTCGGCCTTGGGTGCATGCGGCTTGTCTTTCACATAGGCGATGGTTTTGTCATCTACAGCCACCATGCCCACGCGCGCGCCGGCTTCAATGGCCATATTACAGACGGTCATGCGGCCTTCGATGGACATATCACGGAAAACCTGACCGCCAAACTCAATCGCATAACCTGTGCCACCCGCCGTGCCAATCTTGGCAATAATGGCCAATACCACATCTTTAGGGGTCACGCCAGCGCCCAGCACGCCATCAACACGGATCAGCATGTTTTTGGATTTCTTCTGGATCAGGCACTGGGTGGCCAGTACGTGTTCCACTTCAGAGGTGCCAATACCATGCGCCAGACAGCCAAATGCACCGTGCGTGGCGGTATGCGAATCACCACACACCACCGTCATGCCCGGTAAGGTTAAACCCTGCTCCGGGCCAACCACATGCACAATGCCCTGACGTACATCATTGATGTCAAATTCAACAATATCGAAAGCCTTGCAATTTTCATCCAGCGTTTTCACCTGAATGCGCGAGGTGTCATCCTTGATGCCGGCAATACCTTCAGAACGTTCGGCCTTATCAGTCGGCACGTTGTGATCGGGTGTAGCAATGTTGGCATCCAGACGCCATGGCTTGCGGCCAGCCAATTGCAGGCCTTCAAATGCCTGCGGACTGGTGACTTCGTGCAATAGCTGGCGGTCAATGTAAATGAGGCATGAACCATCGTCGCGCTGCTTGACCAAATGGTCATCCCACAATTTGTCGTAAAGTGTTTTTCCGGCCATGTTATTTGCCTCGCCAATGCTGGGTAAGAATTGCTATAGGATCATTATAAGATGTTTTTTAAATAACACTAATTTATCATTTTTATCATTTAACAAACTTTTTGGAATATATTTTTATTTACTTAATCTTATTATAGTATCCATAAATTTGCCCATTGAGATAATTATGAAAAAAACTGTATTTAATATTTCTGAAGAAAAAATTTCTAAACTTGCTGTACTCATTGATGCGGATAATGCCTCAGCTAAGGACATTAAAAATATTCTTGATGAAATTACCAAGTTTGGTGAAGCTACCGTAAAACGCATTTATGGTAATTTTACTGACCAAGTAGGCAGTGCTTGGAAACAGTGTATTAATGAACTTGCTATCAAACCCATGCAGCAATTTACTTATACAACTGGTAAAAATGCGACTGATGGTTTTATGTTTATTGATGCAATGGATTTACTTTATACAGACCGTTTTGATGGTTTTTGCATTGTATCCAGTGATAGCGACTTTACCGCTTTGGCAATCCGTATTAAAGAACAAGGCGCAACAGTTTACGGTTTTGGCAAAAAACAAACTCCTGCTTCATTTAGAAATGCTTGTAGCCAATTCATTTATGTTGAAAATTTAAGAGATGAGGAGATTGTTGAACAACCTGTTAATCAAACAGTAAAATCTGAACAAACAATAGCAACTCCTCCAACTACTTCTGTACTCTCGTCAAAAGTGACAGAGCAAAACTTACCCTTAGATAAAATTAAACAGATTTTTGATAATCAGGACTCAGATTGGATCACAGTGGCAGCATTTGGTTCCCAATGGAAATTACTGCAAACCGATTTTGACCCCAGAAACTATGGTTATAAAAAATTAAGTGACTTAGTAAAAAAATACGATGATTTTTTCGAAGTAGAGGAGAGAAAATCAGCAACTAATGACCACAAGAACCTATATGTTCGTCTAAAAAAAACAATATAAATCATCATGAACCTTTCCAACTTTGATGCTTTTCTAGCCGTGATGCAAACCGGCTCGGTATCCTTAGCCGCCGAGAAGCTGTTTCTAACCCAGCCTGCCATCACCAAGCGCTTAAAAAGTCTGGAAGAAGAATTGAACGTGCGGCTGTTTGAACCGGCTGGCCGGGGTATTCAGCCCACACAAGCCGCCCATGAATTGCTGCCGCGCGTAAAGCACTGGCTGCTGGAATATGAGGATATCAAGCATGCATTAAGCCATGCACAAAGCCAGATTGGCGGCATTTTGCGGCTTGGCACCAGCCATCATATTGGCCTGCATCATTTACCGTCCATGTTAAAGCAGTATGTGCAGCAATATCCCGACGTGCAACTGGATGTACATTTTGTTGATTCGGAACAAGCCCATCAGGCGGTGCTGAGTGGCGAGCTGGAACTGGCATTTTTAACCCTGCCGCCGCAATTTGATGCCCGGCTGAATTACCAGCCACTCTGGCAGGATGCACTGCAATTTGTGGTGGCGCCATTTCATACACTGGCCCAACAGCAAGATTTAAAGCTGGAAGATCTGGTGAGTTATCCTTGTCTACTTCCTGCTGCTCACACCTATACCAGTCAGATTACCCTGCAAGCATTTGAACAGCTTGGCTTAAAGCCACAGGCCAACATGAGCACCAATCCGCTGGAATCCATCCGCATGCTGGTGTCGATTGGCCTTGGCTGGTCGGTATTACCCAGCACCCTGATTAATCATGAGCTGGTGGCATTACCTGTCCCGCTGGTTTTACGCCGTGAACTCGGAATGGTGACGCATCCAGCACGCACCCAGTCGCGAGCCGCCGCCGCCTTGATTGCATTGTGCTCAAGCAATTTAACCTCAGCACTGTGATCTTATTCTATACTTAATCACCACCGCAGCTACTGCATGAGCTGCAACCATCACTACTGGATGAATCAGACTGGTTTTTGAGATACTGCCGATACTGCTGCTGCATGCTTTCTACCGTATAAATCTGTCCATCCGGCCAGTTGAGCGCACTATCGATGGCAAACAGCCGGGGCAGCATGGTGGTTGTGCGTGGATCTAACCCATTTAACATACAGCTATAGCGCCATGCTTCGCACAATTGCTGTAGCTGCTCATTCTGGTTATTTTGACTGTTGCTATCATAAGGCCGATGGTTCAACACACGTCCTATCGCTTGACGGCATAACTGCTGGTACGGCACCGGAAACTCCAGCATGACATGCCATAGCGCATCCACGGCATGGGAAGGCATGGCATAGGGATTACGGCTCATGCCATGCAAACTCAGGTAATCTTTAAAGCCTTGTTCAATCAAGCGTCGCTCACGCAAGCCCACATCCGGATAAAGCTGGCCAAAGCGCTGCCAGAATAGGGGATCTAGTCGTATGGTAGCAATCCGGGCAAGGCAGCGCTGGCGGCGAATTGATTCTGCGTACAGGTTAGCACTGGCCATAAAAAACATAAATGGAATTAAAAACCAGCCAGTCCAGAAAGCATCGCACACCAGATAAGCCAGCAGCATGCAGACTAAAGGAATGAGTACCCAGTAAAATGGCATGACGGGGACTTCACGTTTTAGTTTTAATAAGTTAATTTCTCGTTGTTGTTCCAGCATAAAAAATGCTTCACTCCCTGATTGTTGTTTTAGCTTATTATTTTCAGTTATTGCTTAACGGCTCTTATTATTATTGGCGCTGTTGCAGGTTGTTATTAACCAGTATTTTTATTTTATGCACTCATTTTAATGGCTAAAGATGACCATTTTGTGACAAGTGCATAAAGCTTTAAAATAAAGGTAGCTTACCAATATCCGTTCAGGCAGTTAGTGCAATCGACCAGTCTTCCACTGGCCACGCATGCGCCAGCGCGTGTGCGTGCAAACGGGCATCCGGATTGACAGCCACTGGATGATCCACAAACTCCAGCAAAAATCGGTCATTAAACGAATCAGAATAGCCCCAGCTTTCTTCAATGTCTGCACCACGCTCAGCCAGCCATTGCTTAAGGTGATGCAGTTTGCCCGCCTGAAAACACGGCTCACCCTGCAAACGTCCTGTATAGCGGTTATCACAGATTTCAGGCTGGCTTGCAATCAGGTCAATCACGCCAAAAGCATCTGCAATGGGACGGGTCACAAAGCTATTGGTGGCAGTAATGATTACAATCTGATGGCCAGCCTGCTGATGTCGTGAAATGGCTTCCATTCCCTTGGGCCGCATGGCAGGCAAAATCACCTGCTGCATAAATTCAGCATGAATGGTTTTTAAATAGTCCATGTCATGGCGGCTTAAGAATTCAAAGACAAACTCATTATAAGCCACTGCATCCAGCGTACCAGCCTGATAATCCTGATAAAACTGATCATTACGGGCACGGTGCTGGGCTTCATCCACCAGTTGCTTATGAATCAGAAATTCGCCCCATGCATGATCCGAATCAATGTTCAGCAATGTATGATCCAGATCAAATAACGCCAGCTTCATCCCCCAACCCCTACTTTTGATAATTTGCTCACAAAAAAATGTAAATCTCTCACCGCTATAGGCCAGAAATTCGGTAAGATCATAGCAAATTTCATTGCTTATTCTTTGATTTCTCATGTGATGATTTGTGTGAAGGCCAAATCCCAACAATCAAGGAAATGCATTTAACAAAATTAAGGTACGCCAAATGATCGACTCCGAAGGTTTCCGACCCAATGTCGGGATCATATTGGCAAACGAAGATGGACAGGTGTTGTGGGCCAAGCGAATTGGCCACAATGCATGGCAGTTCCCTCAGGGTGGCATTCAGTTTGGTGAAACCCCCGAACAGGCCGTTTATCGTGAGCTTTGGGAAGAAGTCGGACTACTTCCCGATCATGTCCAAATACTGGCGCAAACCCGGGGTTGGTTGCGCTATCGTTTGCCACATCGCTATGTCCGGCAGGATAGTAATCCTGTCTGTATTGGCCAAAAACAAAAGTGGTTTTTGTTGCAGCTTAAGGCCCCGCAGCAACTGATCCGGCTGGATGCCTGCGCCCCGGCAGAATTTGACCAGTGGACATGGGTGAGTTACTGGTATCCGCTCACACAGGTGGTGGCTTTCAAGCGTGATGTCTATCGCAAGGCCATGATTGAACTGTGCCGTCGCCTGCCGGGAAAAGCGCTTAATCCATTGAGAAGCAAGGAGCTTTAAATTAGCTCCTGCTTGTTAAAACAGGCAACCTTTAAATCTGTTTAATCATTCACATTGTTTATCATTAAGATATAGTACTAACAAGCCAGTGCACAAATATGGAGAATAAGCATGTCGGCAATGCAGCTGGAAACATTAAGACGTATCGTCCAGGAGGTCGATGCGGCTGCCAGCCTGCATGAAGCACTGGAAGTGATGGTGGAACAGGTTGCTGAGGCCATGGGTTCGGAAGTCTGCTCGGTGTACCTGCTGGATGAGCGCAATCAGCGTTACGTGCTGATGGCGTCCAAGGGCCTGAATATTGAATCGGTAGGCGTGGTGTCACTGGCAACCGGTGAGGGCCTGGTGGGTCTGGTCGGCCAGCGCGAAGAAATTGTCAACCTTGAAGATGCTGCCAGCCATCCCCGCTTTTATTACTTACCGGAAACCGGCGAAGACCTGTACAAGTCATTTTTGGGCGTGCCTATCATGTATCGCCGCAAGGTGATGGGTGTGATGGTGGTGCAAAACCGTGAGCGCCGTGCTTATAGCGAAGCTGCCGAGTCGTTTTTGGTGACACTATGCGCCCAGTTATCTGGTGCCATTGCGCATGCGCATGCCGTGGGTCAGGTTGATGTTTTCCGTAAGCCCAGTCTGGCCAAGTCCTCAAAAATGTTTCAGGGCGTGCCCGGTGCGGGCGGCGTTGCCATTGGTCGTGCCGTGGTATTTTATCCTCCTGCGGATCTTGATGCTGTGCCAGATCGTCAGGCTGAGGACATTACCGAAGAACTGGAGCTGGTAAAACAGGCAATTATTGCTGTACGGCAGGATATTCGCGAGCTGGATGCCAAAATGCAGGAATCGCTGATGGCAGAAGAGCGGGCCTTGTTCAGCGTGTATTTGCGCATGCTGGATGACAATGCCCTGCCCGCAGAAATCAATGCGCTGATTCGTGGCGGTAACTGGGCGCAAGGTGCAGTGCGCAAGGTGATTGAAAGCCATACCGCACATTTTGCCCAAATGGAAGATGAATACCTGCGTGAACGGGTGTCTGACATTCGCGATCTGGGCCGCCGCATTCTGGCACGCCTGCAAACTGCCGATGATCAGCACCGCGAATTTAACGAAGACAGCATTTTGATTGGCGAGGAAATTACCACGGCAGCACTGGTGGAAATGCCGCTTAATCATATTGCTGCCATTGTAACCACAGAAGGGGCTGCCAACTCACATATGGTGATTGTCGCCCGTGCGCTGGGTATTCCGACGGTGGTGGGCGTAACCGAGTTACCCGTTACTGCACTGGATGATGCCGAGATGATTGTCGATGCACATCAGGGCCGCATTTTTGTGCATCCGATCCGTCGCCTGCGCCAGCGTTACAAGGAAATTCAAAAAGAAGAACAACAGGCCGCCAAAGATTTAAAAAGCTATGAAAACCGCGAAACCATTACACCCGATGGCCATCCGGTAACCCTATATGTCAATACCGGCCTGATGATTGATGTGGTGCGCGGCGTGCAGCGTGGGGCGCAAGGTGTTGGCCTGTACCGCAGTGAAATTCCGTTTATGCTGCGCGAGCGTTTTCCCGGTGAAGAAGAACAGCGCATTATTTATCGCCAGCAGCTCAGCCATTTTGCCAATAAACCGGTGGTGATGCGCACGCTGGATATTGGTGCGGACAAAGACCTGCCCTATTTTAGTATTAAAGAAGAAAACTCGGCGCTGGGCTGGCGTGGCATTCGCTTTACCCTGGATCACCCGGAGATTTTTTCCTCACAGATTCGGGCCATGCTAAAAGCCAGTATTGGCCTGAATAATCTGCATATTTTGCTGCCCATGGTCACCAGTGTGACTGAAGTGGAAGAAGCGCTGTACCTGCTATACCGCTCGCTGGCTGAAGTACAGGAAGAAGAACAGGTTAAAATTGCCATGCCCAAGGTGGGTGTGATGATTGAAGTGCCGAGTATCCTGCTGCAAATGCGTGATCTGGCAGAACTGGTGGACTTTTTCTCGGTAGGTTCTAACGATCTCACCCAGTATTTACTGGCGGTTGACCGCAATAATCCACGCGTGGCCGGGCTGTACTCCAGCTATCATCCGGCCGTGTTACGGGCACTGAATTTTCTGGTACGTGAAGCCCATCACTTAAACAAGCCAATTAGTATTTGTGGTGAAATGGCCGGTGAACCCACGACTGCCATTTTGATGATGGCCATGGGCTTTAATGTGCTATCGATGAGCTCAAGCAATATTTTGCGGATTCGCAAGACCTTAAGCCATGTGCCGCTTGCCGATGCCAAGAGTTTATTGCACGAAGTGCTTAAGATGGATAGCGCGCCCGTGATTAAAAGCTGGCTGGAGCATTACCTGATTAAACAGGGTCTGGGCGACATGGTGAAATCCAATCTGGCCTTACCGAATGGCTAATGCGTTTTTAATTAAGATGCTTTGATAAAAAGTTAAATGAAACCCAAACCTTAAGGCATTAATACCTGCGCCAGCTCAGCCACTGAATGCACAATTGCCAGTGGCTGATAGGTAGCCAGCTCAGCTTCGGAATGCACGCCGTAGCTGACGCCAATGCGTGGCATACCAATACTTTGTGCCATTTGCATATCGTAGGTGGTATCCCCCACCATCACTGCTCGCTCAAGCGGAATGCCTGTTTCTTGCAGCAATTGCTCCAGCATCAGCGGATGCGGCTTGGAACGGGCTTCATTGGCGCACCGCGTGGCAATAAAACGGTGGTGGCTTTGGGTTTGTGCCAAGACCCGATCCAGCCCAATGCGATTTTTTCCGGTGGCCACTGCCAGCAAAATCCCATGTTGCTCGAGCTGGGTTAATAGCTCATCTACACCACCAAACCAGCGTTGCGTGCTGGAGTTGGCTACATAATGCCGTGAATATTCAGCCTGAATATGCGGGTGTAATGCTTCATGTTCCGGGAACAGGGTTTGCATGACTTCCGGAAGCCCCAAACCAATAATATTCCGGGCTGCATCGGCAGTCAGGTCAATCTGGTATTGCTGCGCCGCCCATTGCAGGCTTTGCACAATTTGCGAGACCGAATCGAACAGCGTGCCATCCCAGTCGAAAATAACCAGTTCAAAAGGTAATTGGGATAAAGCCGTCATTAATGTTCCAGAACAATATTTAAAGGACTACTTGTGATTAGTGGCCCAGCAGAAACTGGCTAAGCTCATCCACTGATTCTGCAATGGCCAGTGGTTGCCAGGGTTCCAGCCGCTTGAGGCAGTATTCTTCATGATCACGGGTCACATACGCTGTGCCCAGCATGGAAATCCGTGCCAGTGTGGCCATTTCCATGTCCATGGCAGAATCGCCTATCATCAGTGCGCGGTTGGGTACACATTCTGCCAGCGCCAAAATGGCATGAATTATGGCTGGATTGGGCTTGACCGGCCCCTGATCAGAACCCACAACAGAAAAAAAATAATGGTCAATGTTTAGTGTACGCATTTCTGCCAGCACTTCAGCCTGGGCTCGGCCCGCAACCACTGCCATTTTCTGGCCTGAGGACCACAACTGTTCCAGTAATTCTGCAATGCCTGCATAGAGCGTGGCCGGCTTGCGAAAAGTAGTAAAGCCTTCAAGATTCAGTAGCATTTTTAAGTCATTGACTTGCACGGCATGGTCAGCGGTAATGATCTGATCCAGTACCGGCACCATGCCACTTTCCTTTAAGGCTTCGCCCTGTGTACTTTCCGGCTGTTCTTTTTTAGCATCCAGAAACAGGTCGATAATGGGCGAGACCGAATCAAACAGCGTGCCATCCCAGTCAAAAATAATTAAGTCAAATGAACCAAATGAAGTAATCAAATTTTCTGTAGCTCCATTTTGACTAAAGTCTAATTCTTCCCGACTATGCCGACCTAAACCTAAAAACGCAACTGCTGGATCAAATTTTTTATATCTGCTGGTAACTCTGCCTTAATAATTGAATAACCTGGAATTTCAAGCTGGGCAGCATGCAGACACAGGCGGCGCACCGGTGTACCCTGCCATAAGACATCATGGCCATATTTGTCATCGCCCACCAGCGGATGGCCAATAAACAGCCCATGCACCCGGATTTGATGGGTGCGTCCGGTTAATGGACTGGCATTCACCAGCGTGGCCTGCTTAAAGCGTTCTGCCACCTGCCACAGGGTTTGGCTGGGCTTACCTTCTTTAGACACCCGTACCCGGCGCTCACCATTGGCCAGCTCATAGCGTAGCAATGGTGCATCAATCATCTGACTGTCCAGCAACACATTACCCTTCACCAGTGCCTGATAAGTTTTGCGAATTTTTCCAGTGCGCAGGTAATCCTGTAATAGCTTTAAGGTACTGCGTTTTTTACTGATCATCAGCAGGCCGGAAGTATCCCGGTCAATGCGGTGTACCAGTTCCAGATACGGTTTGCCCAGTGCCTGCCGCAACGCCTCAATCACCCCAAAGGCCACGCCACTGCCGCCATGCACCGCAATTCCGGCCGGCTTGTCCAGTACAATCAGTCCTTCATCCTCAAATATAATCCGGTTTGCCAGACTTTGCGCCAGCTCATCGCCCACCTTGACCTGAACCTGCTCATCAGCAGTTACCCGGCGAATGGGCGCCACCCGGATCTGGTCTCCGGTTTTCAGGCGGGTTTCAGCCTTTACACGACCCTTATTCACCCGCACTTCACCCTCACGAATCAAGCGATAAATACGGCTTTTGGGCACACCCTTTAAACGGCTAAACAAATAATTATCAATGCGCTGGCCATCCTGGTGCTCATCAACCTCAAACCAACTTACCTGCTGCCAGCTTTGTTCAGCCATACCTAACCTGTATTTATAAAAAAAATGTGAATTCACGGCCTGTCTTGCAACAGTTGGATTGCCTTTAAAAAAAGCTCAACCTGCTTGCTGCTGCAAGGCACATATTTAGCCATGCGGGCCTGTGAGAAAAAATAACAAACAAGCCTGAAAAAATCCTGACTTCCCGTATGCTTAAACGAAAAGGTCTGATATAGTCAGCGCACGGTGGTGTTTGCCCATTGCTTTACCGGTTCAGTTGTGCCAATTGCACCCTGATTGTAAATGCCAAATGGTTATCCCTAGATAATGCGCAGCACGACCTTAAGGAATACATCCTCGCCGAGGGTTAAGTATATCGGCAAATCTTGTCAGCCTGTATGGGTTTTATCAAATACAAACCAATCTGGCTGACAAGTTTAAATGAACCCTGCCTTTATGCAGGTTTAAATGAAAACTGATGCACACATAACAGGTCGCAATCCGCTGTTTTTGGTGTTTTAAAATCAGAAGACAAAACAGTTTACCGTGTCATGCAAACTGCCTTGCGCCATATTACGTGATCCGTAGTTGCGGCAGACACCATAGTGAACATGGTGATGCAGTCTTAAGGAATGACTTGATTTGGTTACGGTAAGCGCTTTGCGATTTTAGCCAAACTACAGGTAGCGCCAATCCATTTGATTGGACGAGGCACCGCTATCCGGTGTTAAAGCAAGACTTTGACCTTTAATTAAAAGGAATTAGTCCCTATTGGTCAATGCGGTTTGTCCCGTTGACACCCAATAGCCGATAGGTACTAAAAAGCTCGCCGTTCGCGCGATTATATGGCGAACCGATCTGTGTGTGTGTGTCACTATTAGGTGTCACACCCATGAAACGTATGCTGATCAATGCAACGCATGCTGAAGAAATTCGCGTTGCACTCATCACTGGTAATCGTCTATACGATTTTGACCTTGAAAACCGCACCCGCGAACAAAAGAAATCCAACATCTATAAGGGTCATGTCACCCGCGTAGAGCCTTCCCTGGAAGCCGTGTTTGTTGAATATGGCGCAAACCGTCAGGGCTTTTTGTCCATGCGCGAGATTGCCAACAGCTATCTGCAGGCCGATGCCCGCTCTACCCACAATATTCGTGACCTGATTAGTGAGGGCACTGAGTTACTGGTTCAGGTTGAAAAAGAAGAACGCGGCAACAAGGGTGCTGCCCTGTCTACCTTTATTTCACTGGCTGGCCGCTATCTGGTATTAATGCCCAATAACCCCAAAGGGGGTGGTATCAGCCGCCAGATCGCCGGTTCTGTGCGTGAAGAAATGAAGGAAATTCTGGCTACCCTGAATATTCCGCGTGGCATGAGTGTGATTGTACGCACTGCCGGAATTGGCCGCACACCGGAAGAGCTACAGCTTGACCTGCAACACCTGCTCACCCTGTGGCAACAAATCCAGAATACTGCCAGCAATAGTCCATCACCTGTTCTGGTGCATCAGGAAGCTGGTGTGGTCACCCGTGCCGTGCGTGATTACCTGCGTGATGATATCAGCGAAATCCTGATTGACAATGAACAGGCCTTCAATGAAGCCTATCATTTTGTACAGCAGGTGATGCCGCACCAGATCGACAAGCTGAAAAAATATACCGCCAGCGAACCATTGTTTGCCCGTTTTGGCATTGAAAGCCAGATTGAAACGGCTTATCAGCGTGAAGTTAAACTGCCTTCCGGTGGTTCGATTGTGATTGACCAGACCGAAGCGCTGGTATCCATTGACATCAACTCGGCCAAAGCCACCCGCGGCCATGATGTTGAAGACACTGCCCTTAATACCAATATTGAAGCCGCTGAAGAAATTGCCCGCCAGTTACGCCTGCGTGATATTGGTGGCCTGATTGTCATTGACTTCATTGACATGACCAAAGACCGCAACCAGCGTCTGGTAGAAAACAAGCTGCGTGAAGCCACTCAAAGCGACCGCGCGCGCATTCAGTTTGGCCAGTTATCACGGTTTGGCCTGATGGAAATGAGCCGCCAGCGCTTGCGTCCGTCGCTGGAAGAAGCCACAGGTTATGTGTGCCCGCGCTGTCATGGCACAGGCATGGTGCGTGACTTGCGTTCGCTGTCCTTGTCAATTATGCGCTCGATTGAGGAAATTGCCCTGCGTGAACGTCAGGGTGAAGTGCAAATTGAAGTACCGGTTGAAATTGCAGCGTTCCTGCTCAATGAAAAACGCAATGCCATTGTGTATCTGGAACAAAACAGTCAGGTACGCATTACCGTATTGCCACACCCGCATCTGGAAACGCCGCACTACCATATCCAGTACAACCGTGATGGTTTTGGCCCGGCCAGCTATGAGCGCACCGAAGCCACCCGCGCCAGCGAATCAGAACTGGGCTATGAAGCCACAGACTGGCAACAGCAACCTGCGGCCATTGAACCTGCCGTGGTTACTGAAAAACCCCGCCATGCAGAGCCTACCGCAAAAGCACCAACCAGTCAGCCTGCTCCAGCCGCCAAGGCAGACAACCGTGCCTGTGCCTGGCTGGAAAACCTGTTTGTTACCAAGCAGGCCAAAACTCAGGATGCGGTAAGTGCCAAAGATGCAGCCTCGGCCATTGAACAACTGGTCAATGAAGGTGCAGTCAGCAAGGGTGTTTATGGCAGCCTGAACAAGGTGGCACCGGCTAAAGAAGAAAAACCCGAAGTAGTAAATGTATACAGCAAGGGTGCTGTAGGACAGGACACCAGTACAGCGGCAAGCCATGCGGTCAGTAATGACAATAATGGTCGTGGTAACACAGGCAATGGTCGCCAGCGCAACAATAACCGCAAGCGCGATCAGCAGCGTGAACGTGAGCATAGTCCTCGTGAACGCGAGGTAGTTGAAAGCGTAGACGTTGCTCAAATCGCTGAAGACAACAACGCAGCTCCACAAGCACGTGGCCGTGGTCGTCGCCAGCAGCCCAATCAGGACAGACAGGAGCGCACAGAGCGTCAGGACCGTCCGGAAAGAACCGATAGCCAAGAAGCGGCTGTTCCACGTCGTGACCGTCAGGCCAGCAACCGTCCTGGCCGTGGCCCGCGTCACCGTGATCAAAGCGTACTGACCGACGCTGTTGAGCAGCCTGTAACCAGTGTGGTTGAAACCCGTAGCGTGCATGCTGCACACACTGAAACTGTAACGCAGCCTGCAACTGAGGCAAATCATGCTGACCAAGCGCCACGTTTGCTGGCAGTTGAGCATGAAACTCAGGTACAGATGGTAGAAGCACTGGTCATCAATGTGGATTCTCACCAGTCCAGCCTGATTAGTCTCGATCAGCCTGAGCCGGTAGTGAATGAAGCCGCGCCCAATCATGCCGTTGATGTTGGTGAAGATCCTGCCAGTAACCTGCCAGGCGCAGATGCTGTCACCACAGCCGAACCTCAGCGCGCGTTAAATGACCCGCGTGAGCGTCGTCGTCGTCGTGAATTGGGCCTGGAAGAGCCAGCGCTGCAATTTGCAGTTGACCCAGCCTTAATCACCGCTCAGGTAGACGAAGTGGCCAGTAGCAGTGCACAGCAGCTTCAGTCACTGCCGGTACAGGGCACTACGGGTGAATTTATCCGTGCTGTGCTGGGTGATGCCGCTCAGGCTTTGCTGGAAGATGGCAATGTGATTGCTGCATTCCTGCAAGCCCTGCAACAGCGTCATCAAGTGGCTAGCCCGGTAGAACAGCCAGCGCCAGTCCAGCAGCCTACTGCACCTGTAGAACCACAGGAGCCAGTAGAGTTGTTACCGACAACGCCTCCTGCACCCAAGCAGCGTGCAGCCAATGACCCGCGCATGCGGCGCAGAATGGCGGCTGAAGCAGCACAGGCTGGTACTGTAGTGCCTGAAACCAGCTCGATAAACGAGTCACAGGCTACCGCTGATGAGCAAGCTGCCGCTGAACAATCAGGAGCGACTGAAACACCAGTAGTTGAGCCTGTTGATGGCAGCACTGCTGAAACCCAGCCTGAGCAGGTAACTCACGATAACCCGTCAGTTGAAGTAATCCAGGCCAATCCGGTGGTGACCACCGAGGTGAATGCATCGGCTGAGCAAGACCAGCAGGCTGTACTACCTGTGGGTGAATCCGAAGCCAATCTGCAAGCCGTGGTTGCAGCCAATGCTGAAACTGCCACGCCATCCGATGACACATCAACTGACCCGTCTCACCAATTGGCAGCTGATGAACAGTCGGACAGTGCTGACGCTGACTCCAAGGCTGACAAGGAAAAACCAGCCCGACCACGTCGTCCACGGGGGCGTCCACCGAAAAAGCAGGGTGCTTCTTCGTAAGCATGCACCGTCATGGGCAAACACTTCCCGGACAGTGATACGCCAGCCAGTTCTGAGTACACCATTACTCAACTGGCTGAGCTAACCCTTGCCAGCATCCGCAATATCCGCGCCTATCAGGAAAAAGGCATCTTGCCTGCGCCAGTTAAGCGCGGACGCATTGCCATCTACGGCGAAGATCATCTGATTCGCCTGCGCATGATCCAGCAACTCCTGAACCGTGGCTATTCGATTGCCAATATCAGCGAAATCCTGCATGCCCATGAACAGGGCCATAATTTAAACCAGCTAATTGGCCTGAATACCGCCGTTGCCAACATCTGGACTGAAGAACAACCAGTGTATTTAACCCTTGATGCGCTGTCCAGCCGTTTTAGTACGGCACCCACCTCGCAGGACATCCAGTATGCATTTGAAGTGGGTGTGCTTGAGCCAGCGCCAGATGGTTTGGTTAAAATCAGCCATGCGGGTCTGCTGCAACTGGCCACCACCCTGATTGACTATCAATTCAGCTTTCGCCAGCTTTTAGATATTGTGGTAAACCTGCGCAAGAATCTGGACACTGCCGCCATTTCTGTTGCAGAAATTGGCCTGTCTATTGTTTTCCCCCAAGTACCTTCTGCGCCACCGCTTGAGCTGAATCAGGCCACTACGCTGGTTGATCAGCTGCGCCCACTCTTTGCAGCCACAGTGGCCATTGAACTGAATAATGCCCTGTCACGTGCCCTAAAACAGCAAATGACCCAGTACATGGTGAGCCATGTGCTAAAACAGTCTGATAATTCGTCGTAATGGGCTCTTGACCCGCGCCAGATTTAACGGATAATCGGGCATATTTTTGTTACCCATGTACGATTTGCTGGCCTGTTGTGGCAACCCGGCAACAAGCGCTGCCAATTTAAAACCCTGTACCGACTTAAAATAAAGGATCGCTATCCATGAGCCAGTCTAATCAGAAAGATGTTATTACCTTAAGCGAAGTGGCAAAGCGGGTCCCGCGTTTACTCAAAAAACTGCCTCATGTGCTGAATGGCCTGATCCTGGCCAATGATACCCGGGCCAGCAAACCAATGGGTCTGGGCTGGGCATTTGAAAAAACCGTTCGGCAAAACCCGTATGGCAAAGCCATTTTATATAAAGAAACTGAGCTGAATTATGTGCAGTTCAATGAATGGATTAACCAGATTTCGCATTTCTTTTTGTCCAAGGGTCTGCAAAAAGGCGATGTGGTTGCCGTGTTCGTTGAAAACCGCCCCGAACTGCTGGCCACAGTGGTTGCACTGGCCAAAATTGGTGTGACTGCCGCGCTGGTCAACACGGCGCAAACAGGCAAAGTACTGTGCCACAGTATTAATCTGGTACAGCCCCGCGCGATTGTGGTCGGTGCAGAAGTGCAGTCTTCCCTGCATGAAGTGCTGGAAAATCTGGATGTGAACAAGCAGGAAGTGTACTGGTTTGCAGATCAGGATACCTTAAAAGACGCTGGCACTGCACCCGCAGGCTACCAGAATCTGGCCAGTATTATCCAGCAATACCCCAGCTTTAACCCGCCAACCACCAATAGCGTGTATTTTGCCGACGGCCTGTTCTATATTTATACCTCAGGCACGACTGGCCTGCCAAAAGCAGTGATTTTCACCCACGGTCGCTGGATGCGTGCTTACGGGACGTATGGCCATATCATGGATTTAAACCAGCACGACGTCATGTATGTGACCCTGCCGTTTTATCATGCAACGGCCATGGTGGTGTGCTGGGCAGCGGTACTGGCCGGTGGTTCGGCGCTGGCCATTCGACGCAAGTTTTCTGCCCGTGAATTCTGGGCAGATGTGCAGCGCTTTGATGCTTCAGCCATTGGTTATGTGGGTGAGCTGTGTCGTTATCTGCTGGAAACCCCAGCCACCTCTATGGATAAAGACCACCGTGTGACCAAAATGATTGGCAACGGTATGCGTCCCACCATTTGGAACAAATTCAAGCAGCGCTTTGGTGTAGAGGAAGTGATGGAGCTGTATGCCTCCAGTGAAGGCAACGTGGGCTTTAGCAATATTTTCAACTTTGACAATACGGTTGGCTTCTCTCCTACCCCTTATGCCATTGTTCAATTTGACAAGGAAAAGAACCAACCCATTAAGGACAGCAAAGGCCGGTTTATCAAGGTTAAAACTGGCGAAACCGGTCTGCTGATTGGCAAGATTACCAAACGTGCACCGTTTGATGGCTACACTGACCCAGAAAAAAACAAATCCGTGGTGTTTGAAAATGTCTTTAAAAAAGGCGATCGCTATTTTAATACGGGTGATCTGGTACGGGATATTGGCTACCGTCATGCCCAGTTTGTTGACCGCCTGGGCGATACCTTCCGCTGGAAAGGTGAAAACGTGTCTACCACTGAAGTTGAAAATCTGGTGGCAGAGCATCCAAAAATCAGTGAAGCCGTGGTGTATGGCGTGGAAATTCCAAACACCAATGGCCGCGCTGGTATGTGTGCCATTACCCCGCATGAAGGTGATAGCATCACAGAAAGTGATTATGCCGAACTGCTCAGTTTCTTCCAGCAAAATATGCCTGCTTACGCAGTACCCGTGTTTCTGCGTATCCAGAAGCAAATGGAAACCACGGGAACCTTTAAATACCAGAAAAATACTTTAAAAACTCAGGCGTTTGATCCAAGCAAAACGGATGAAACCATCCTAGCGTGGTTGCCGGGTGAAAAGCAGTACTGTGTCGTAACACCTGATATTCATGCCAATATTCAGGCATCCAAGTATCGTTTTTAAGCCCAAATTGCCTAAAAACCCAGCAAACCGCCGTGTGTAATGCATTCGGCGGTTTTTTTATGACCAAACAATGAAATAAAGCCACATTGGCGCTTGCCATATTTCAATAAGCTGATAGAATGTGCGCCACAACGAAGCGTTGTGTTATGGGTCGTTAGCTCAGTCGGTAGAGCAGCGGACTTTTAATCCGTTGGTCCCGCGTTCGAGTCGCGGACGACCCACCATATACCCAAAACCATATGTGCCGCAAGGTATGATATGGTGATTAAAGGCTTAAACTTCACGGTTTAGGCCTTTTTTTATGGCTGATGATAAAACAACTAGGTTATATTTACTTATTAGGTATAGGCAGGCCAGCCGACAAGTAAGCAACCCCTAAAATATTATTTACCTGATATTTATTTTTAGGGGAGAGGCTGTAGGGGCATTATGAATAGTAAACAGCTTTTTGTACTTAATTATATTTTAGAACATGTAATATCAGAAAATG
Organism: Alkanindiges illinoisensis; assembly: GCF_004377485.1. GTDB lineage: Bacteria > Pseudomonadota > Gammaproteobacteria > Pseudomonadales > Moraxellaceae > Alkanindiges > Alkanindiges illinoisensis_A. The sequence goes on along the minus strand of NZ_SNTY01000014.1, from coordinate 2,694 downwards.
ATGAACCAATTGACGAGGCTTATGTAAACTCACAAGGTTTAATGGTGTATGACGAAGCAGTAAAAGTTTTTGCTGATTATCTAAAAGAATACGGAAACATTGAAGGAATAGGTCAACTAAAATTAATGCAAGCGCATTTACATAGAACATTTATTTTTTATGGATTAGAAGCTTCTAAGGCAAAATTTGAAACTGAACAAATAGATGATTTATTCTCTAGCGGAATGATAACTAATAAAAGCCGAGCTGTAGGACAACAAAAAAAAGACCTAGAAAAACTAATAAAATTTGTTCAGGAAATTCAAAAATTACTACATACAACTGAAGCTTGTGAATCTATTTTAATGCAGTTAACACGCGAGCGAAAGAGAACAATTGATCATTTAGATTCATTGGGGATTATAGAATCTCTAGCTTTAACTAAATTACAAAAAATACAGCCGCAAGGGGGTAGAAATAAAAGCAGGGAAAGGCAAGCTCGTTTGAAAATGCTATCCACTCTTATGTATATAGCTAAGAACTGTAACGCACCATTTAAAGATGCCAATGCAGGGGTTTTTGTTGATGCTATTGCCACTATATACGAGATTTTAAAAATAGAAGTTAATACCTTTACAAGAGATTTTAAAGAAGCCAAACTAAACTTGAAAATTGCTGAAGAATAAACGACAAATACCAGCTTTTTAAATCATTCCGTATTTTTCTAATAAAAAATCTAAATCTAAATCTAAACTAGCTCCATACCCAACTGGAGCTATAGCAATGCAACCACTTCTTAAATTTCCAAAAACTGTTGATGTATCTAACCTAACTCAAGATGCGCAAAAACAGCATGTCCTAAAGTACTTGCAACAAAATCCAGCTACAGGCTTAAATCGTTTTGAAGCAGATGCGTTACTTAATGTCTGCCACCTTGCTGCACGGATTAAGACCTTGCGTAACGAGGGCTATTCAATCATTAGCGTGGCAGAAATTGCCCCTGATTTACATGGCAGGCGGCATAAAGGCATTGCCCGCTATTTTTGGCAGGCTTGCCAGCAGGATCAGATGGCTAAAGCGGCTTAAGCTATAAATCAACCAAAAAATAAAGAGGGACAATATTGCCCCTCTTTAACTCAATGCCAGTTGATCGCAAATTAGGTGCCGATCAATTGCCTTGACGGGATCGTGGTACAGGCGCATCAATCTCAATCAGCTTTTCAGACTTCAGTTCATCCCAAAAGCTTTGCGGAATTTCAACGCCCAGTGACTGTACATTGGCTTCCACCTGCGCGGCAGTACGTGCACCTGGAATAATGGCAGCCACTGCAGGATGGGCTTCAGCAAATTGCAATGACGCTGTGCGTAAATCAATGCCGTATTCATCCAGCACGCGCTGTACCCGTGCGCGTTTGCCCGGTGCCCACTCAGGAATGGTGCCGTCATACAAATAGCGCTCACGCCCGCCCAGATAGCCTGCCAGCAACGGTGAACCAATCACCGCAGAAGCGCCTTTCTCAGCAATTTTTGGCAGGGTTTCATGCAGTGCCCGACTGTGATCCAGTAAGGAATACTGGCAGGCCAGCAAGAAGATGTCCGGGTCTGCCACTTCCAGCGCTTTTAGTACGGGTTCAGGACTATTCACGCCAAAGCCCCATGCCTTGATAATGCCCTCCTCACGCATGCGGCTTAGCTCAGGCATGGCCCCTTTCACGGCTTCTTCAAAACGTTGCTCCCAAGGCATGCCTAAGTCTTTTTCATTATCTGGCGACAGATCATGGATATACACAATATCAATTTGCGAAACCCCCAAACGCTGCAAGCTGTCCTCAATGGAACGCCTGACCCCATTTGCCGAATAATCATAGCGATAGTCAAATGGCGCTGGGTCAGTCCACATGGTGTCCGGAATCTGATGGGTTGCGGTCAGGACGCGCCCAACCTTGGTCGATAGCGTGTAATGCTCAGCCTTTAAGGTATGCAGAGCATGGCCAAAGCGCCGCTCGCTTAAGCCCAGTCCATACCACGGTGATGTGTCAAAATAGCGGATGCCGGCATCAATGGCGGCCTGCAAGGTGTGCTGGGCTGCTTCATCAGAGGTTGGGGTAAAGCCATTGCCAATCGCCACACCGCCTAAGCCCAAACGGGTAATAGGGCGACAGCGTGTACTGGCTGAGCTATTTGCAGTGCTGTTCTTGCTTGTATTATTGCGCGGTATTTGTGCTGTACCATGCTGATAACCCTGCGTAGGCATCACGGTGCCGGGCTGTTTAAGGTTGGCATACTGGTCAGTATCAGAAATTGACATCGTTAGCTCCTAATTTTGCTGTTCGTTCGCTATGGGCATGCTCGAAGATTGCCATGCTAGTTTTTACTCATGAATCAGTATCACAAAAATGCAGGTGCAGGTTACCCTGCGAATTTTCGATGAATGCTTTAGGGCAAAGCATTAACCTAGCGTGCTTAACCGGCTTAATTAAGAGGTAATTTGTTAAGGAGTTAAATTGTTTTATTCAGCAATAGACTAGGGGAAAGTCAGTAGAATTATTCTTAGATTAGCATTTGAAGTGCAACACCATGTTCTTGGAGGGGGCGTTCAAAAATCTGTGTCAGCCAAATTACTAGATTTTAATTATATCGTCTAAACGCCCCTCGAAGTAAATAGATAATTGAGTGATAGTCTGTCCCCAGTTGGTGACAGGCATTGTCCATTTT